>JBNKQR010000030.1:0-35288 GCA_050295975.1 Thiohalomonadaceae bacterium | reverse complement strand
GAGATCGGCGGCAGTCGGGTGAGCAGCACCCGTATCCGTGAGGCATTGCACGCAGGTGATCTCGCGCTGGCCGAGCAATTGTTGGGGCGGCCCTACCGCATGTGCGGCCGGGTGGCCCACGGTAATAAGCTGGGACGTACTATCGGCTTTCCTACCGCAAATATATTTTTGCATCGCAAGGAGACCCCGGTGGATGGGGTGTTCGCGGTGGAGATGTTTGGCATCGAAGGTGAACCGGTGCCCGGAGTGGCCAATGTAGGAACTCGCCCCACGGTGGATGGCACGCGCTCCTTGCTCGAAGTGCACCTGTTCGATTTTGCTGCTGATATTTATGGTGAATATGTATTCGTGGATTTTCTGCACCGTATCCGTGAGGAGCGGCGCTTCGAATCCTTTGATGCGTTGAAGGCGCAAATTCTGCTCGATGCAGAGTCGGCGCGAAACTACTTCAGCCTCAGGACGCAAATAAAGTAAATGGCCGCAACTGCGGTAAATCTGTCTTTTTATAAGGTACCAACTAGTGAGTGATTACAAAGACACCTTGAATCTGCCAGAGACCGACTTCCCGATGCGTGGCAATCTGGCCAAGCGGGAGCCGGAGCTCCTCAAGCAATGGCAGGAGATGGATCTCTACGGCAAGCTGCGCGCAGCGGGTGAGGGGAAGCAGAAATTTATCCTTCACGATGGTCCGCCCTATGCCAACGGCGAGATCCACCTGGGCCACGCGGTCAACAAGGTGCTCAAGGATATTATCGTTAAGTCCAAAACCCTGAGCGGTTTTGATGCCCCCTATGTGCCGGGCTGGGATTGTCACGGCCTGCCCATTGAGCTGCAGGTGGAGAAGAAGCTGGGCAAGGCAGGGGTGAAGGTTCCCGCCGACAAATTCCGTGATGCCTGCCGCGACTATGCGGCGAAACAGGTGGACGCCCAGCGTGAAGGTTTCAAACGGATGCTGGTGTTGGGTGACTGGGACAATCCCTATCTCACCATGAATTTTCAGTTCGAGGCCGACATCATTCGCAGCCTTGGGCAGATCATTGAAAAGGGTCACCTGCACAAGGGCTCCAAGCCGGTGCACTGGTGTACCGATTGCGGCTCTGCATTGGCCGAGGCCGAGGTGGAGTACGAAGACAAAAAGTCTCCCGCCATCGACGTTCGCTTCGAGGTGCTGGATGACGAGGCACTGCTGAGTCGAGTACGCAAGGATCAGGACCATCCCGGTGAAGGGCCGATCTCTGCGGTGATCTGGACAACTACCCCGTGGACTCTGCCCGCCAACCAGGCGGTGGCACTCAACGCCGATCTGGAATATGCGCTGGTGCAGTGCAACGGCGAGCACGGCCCTGAGCGGTTGTTGCTGGCGGAGGGGCTGGTCAAAGATGCGATGGCCCGTTATGCCGTCGAAGAGTATCGCGTTATCGCCTATGCCAGTGGCGCTGATCTGGAAGGGCTGAAACTGCAGCACCCGTTCTACAAACGCGAGGTGCCGATCATCCTCGGCGAACACGTTACCCTCGAAGCGGGTACCGGTGCAGTACACACCGCTCCTGGTCACGGTCAGGAGGACTTCGTGGTCGGTCAGCGTTACGGCCTTAAGGTGGACAACCCGGTCGGCGGCGACGGCAAGTTCCTGCCCGGTACCGAACTGTTTGAAGGGCAGCATGTATTCAAGGCCAACGATGCGGTGCTGGAGGTGCTCAAGGAGCGCGGTAAGTTGCTGCATGTGGAGGCGTTAAAGCACAGTTACCCTCACTGCTGGCGACACCACACTCCGATCATCTTCCGTGCAACGCCACAGTGGTTCATCTCCATGGATCAAAATGGTCTGCGTGCCGCTGCGATGGAAGAGATCAAAGTTATCGGTAAAGAGAATGGTTGGATCCCCGACTGGGGTCAGGCGCGCATCGAAGGCATGGTGCAAGGTCGTCCCGACTGGTGTATCTCACGTCAGCGCACATGGGGTGTGCCCATCGCCCTGTTCACGCATAAGGTGAGCGGCGAGTTGCATCCGAAGAGCGCCGAGCTTATCGAGCAGGTGGCACAGCGAGTAGAAGAGAAGGGCATTGATGCCTGGTTTAACCTCGACCCTGCCGAGTTGTTGGGTGCAGAGGCGAAGGATTACGACAAGGTGCCAGATACCCTGGATGTCTGGTTCGACTCGGGTGTCACCCATCAGGCGGTGCTGGAGCGACGCGACGGTCTGCATCGTCCGGCGGATCTCTATCTGGAAGGTTCCGATCAACACCGCGGCTGGTTCCAGTCCTCCCTGCTGAGCGCCGTGGCGATGACCGGCAAGGCACCCTATAAGTCAGTCCTTACTCACGGTTTCACCGTGGATGCCAAGGGCTACAAGATGTCCAAGTCCCAGGGCAACGGGGTAGAGCCGACCAAGGTGGCGGGAAATCTTGGTGCCGATATCCTGCGCCTCTGGATCGCCTCCACCGATTACCGTTACGAGATGACCTATTCGGACGAGGTGCTGAAGCGAACCGCCGACGCCTATCGCCGCATTCGTAACACTGCCCGATTCCTGCTGGCTAACATGGCCGGTTTCGACCCGGTGAAAAATCTGGTCGCGCCGAATGAGTTGCTGGCACTGGATGCCTGGGCGGTAGCGCGGGCGAAACAGTTACAGGACGAACTGCTGCCCGCCTACGAGAACTACGAGTTCCATCAGATCTACCAGAAGGTACACAACTTCTGTTCGGTGGATATGGGGTCGTTTTATCTGGATGTGATCAAGGATCGTCAGTACACCACCCAGGAAGATTCCCTGGCGCGCCGTTCGGCACAGAGCGCGATCTACCATATCGCCGAAGCGATGTGCCGCTGGTTGGCGCCGATCCTCAGCTTCACCGCCGAAGAGATCTGGCAGGCGCTGCCCGGTGAGCACGGTGAGTCGGTCTTCCTCTCCAGCTGGTACGAATTTCCGGCGCAGCAGCAGGGCGCAATGGGATTCGATTACTGGCTGCAGGTGATGGAGGTACGCGACAAGGTCAATGTCGAACTCGAACGTCTGCGTAACGCGGGTGAGATCGGTGCCAACCTGCAGGCCGAAGTGACCCTCTACTGTGGCAGTGAAATTTATCAGCGTCTGGCGAAACTGGAAGATGAGTTGCGCTTCGTGATGATCACCTCCACGGCCACCATCGAAAAGGTGGTGAATGAGCCACCCGCCGAGGCGATGCACTACACCCTGGAGAGCGGTGATGAGATTTGGGTTGCCGTTGCCGCCAGCGCCCATCAAAAATGCAGCCGCTGTTGGCACTATCGCGAGGATGTGGGGAGTCATGCCGACCATCCTGAGCTGTGCGGACGTTGTGTCGAGAACGTGGATGGTGATGGCGAAAGCCGTCGCTTTGCCTGAGTCCCGTCGACGATGTCACCACTAGAAGAGTACCTTGTCGGTAGTAACCGCCGATTGAAATGGCTCTGGTTGAGTGTGTTGGTGATCGTGCTCGATCAACTGACCAAACTGTGGGCCAGTAGTGATCTTATCTATGGCCGGCCGGTCCCTCTGTTGCCGTCATTCAATCTTACGTTAATGCATAACACCGGTGCGGCGTTCAGTTTTCTCGATAGTGCGGGCGGTTGGCAGCGCTGGTTGTTTGCCGTTATCGCGCTGGTCGTCAGTACCGTACTGGTGCTCTGGTTACGCAAACTAACCTCTACCCAGCGCTGGCTGGCGGCGGCCCTGGCCCTGGTACTGGGTGGCGCCATTGGAAATTTAATCGACCGGCTCTATCTCGGGTATGTCATCGACTTTGTCGATGTTTACTACGATAAGTGGCACTGGCCCGCTTTTAATGTGGCGGACTCTGCCATCTTTGTTGGCGTGGTAATGTTGATCATCGATAGTTTGCGTGGTGAGCAAGCATGAGTACCATCAATTCACAGAGCAAGGTGGTGATGCACTACCGCATCATTCTGGAGGACGGCACCGTGGCTGACTCCACCTGGGAGGATAATGAGCCTATCGCCTTTGCCATGGGTGATGGCACCCTCTCGCCGGGCCTGGAGCAGTACTTGTTGGGTTTGAATACGGGCGATCATGAAACCATCGTGGTCGAACCGGATCATGCCTTTGGCTATAAAGACACCGCCAATATCCATCGCATGCCGCTTAGTGATTTTGATCCGGAGATGGAGCTGGAGGAGGGGATGGTGATCGGGTTTAGCATGGAGGGTGGCGGTGAACTTCCGGGGATGATCATCGAGGTCGATAGTGATGAAGTCATGGTCGATTTCAATCACCCCTTTTCCGGTCATCGGCTCGACTTTGAAGTCGAAATCCTCACGGTAGAAAATTAAACCCATGCAGGTTCAACTCGCCAATCCCCGTGGTTTCTGTGCCGGTGTTGATCGCGCCATCGCCATTGTCGACCGTGCGCTGGAACTGTTCGGTGCCCCCATCTATGTTCGTCACGAGGTCGTACACAATCGCTACGTGGTCGACTGCCTGCGGCAGAAGGGTGCAGTGTTCGTCGAGGAGCTGAGCGAGGTACCAGATGGTGCCACGCTAATATTTAGCGCCCACGGTGTCTCTCAGGCGGTACGCCGTGAGGCGGAACAGCGTGGACTCAAGGTCTATGACGCTACCTGTCCGTTGGTCACCAAGGTTCACCTGGAGGTGACGCGTCACGCCCGCGACGGTCATGAGGTGATCCTTATCGGCCACGCAGGTCATCCGGAAGTCGAGGGCACCATGGGTCAGTACGACAGCTCGGCGGGTGGTGAGATCTATCTGGTAGAAAACAGAGATGACGTGGCAACGTTGAATGTGAAGAATCCCGATCAACTTGCCTATGTCACGCAAACCACTCTCTCCATGGATGATGCACGTGAGATCATCGATGCCCTCAGGCAACACTTTCCCAACATCGTCGGGCCAAAGAAAGACGACATCTGTTATGCCACCCAGAACCGCCAGGACGCGGTACGCCAACTGGCAGAGAGCTGCGACCTGGTACTGGTAGTCGGTTCACCGAATAGCTCCAATTCCAACCGCCTGCGCGAACTGGCCAGCCGGCTGGGTAAACCGGCCTACCTCATCGACAATGCCGATGATTTAGTTAAGGCGTGGTTTGATGGTGTAGAGAAGGTTGGTATCAGTGCCGGTGCTTCCGCCCCGGAGATCCTGGTTAAGGCAGTGATCGAAAGACTGCAGGGATGGGGAGTGGAGTTGGTAGAAGAAGGAAAAGGGCAACGGGAAGAGGTGATCTTCCCGTTGCCTAAGTCATTGCAGTAATTGTATACCAAAGAGTAGCTGTTTAGTTAGCTTTCCAATCACTCTCACCTGCATCTACAGCACCGTCGTTATCCTGGTCAAACCATTTCGCACCGGTCTGTGTTAGCTGGATTACCCCATCGCCATCCTGTGACGAGCCTGCAACAGGGGTGGCCGCAATGGTATAGGTGGTTGCAGTGGGTGCGACAACGTTTGAGTATGTATATAGATCGATTGTAATCGGGAAAGCTACAGCACCCACATAGGTGTTGTTTGCTATATTGAAACTCTCCATGCTACTTGCATACTGCATCAGAGTTGTCATAGCCGTGTTGCGGCGAGTCTTAGTCATCTGAGACTGATAGCCAGAAAAAGCGGCAGCAGCAAGAATGCCGATGATGAGCATTACGATAACTACCTCAATAAGGCTAAATCCGGCACAAGTTTTTTTCACGTATCACACTCCCACTATCAAAAAGTTTCCAAAAGTGGCGTCCTTGCCACTGGTGAATACGGCTGAACTCCGTTCAAGGAAGTTCAACTCTGCCATATTAGGGTCCATCACGCCACCTGACTTTGTATGGAGTCATAGTGAAGTTCGTACCTGTTCCTGTCATACCAGTAAACATTGATATCGTTCCGTCCTCCTGATAAATCCCGGTCGGTCTTGGAGGTAGACCACCGCCCAAGATTTGAGTCGCAACTCTATCTCCGCGAGTGTATGTGTCAGTGCCGTCAGTTTGAGAACCGTCGGAATTGGTTGCGGCACTGCCATCCAATAGATTGACGTGATAGAGCAGTCCACGGCCCTGGCTTGGAGCACATGTAGATGACACAGTCTGGATTGGGGTAAAGGTACTGAAAAAGACGGTACCCATTAGGGATGTAGATTCGGCGGTCACCTTCTCACCAACAAAACTACTATCGCTGGGTTCGTTGAGCCAGAAATACCATCCCTCTGCAGCATTAAGTGCAGCCCGAGCGGTACTAATGTCGGAAGGTGTAGAGCTTGTATTGCCGAGTATCTGGGATGTAGCATCATAAAGATTACTCATGGAGATCTTTGCATCTGATGAATCTGCAAGATTATTGTTGTTACTGTCCACATAGTTGTAATAAACGTTACCGCTTCCATCGACAGGTAACGTGTCTACATATCTATCACGTATGACGAAAAACGCATCGTGGATGACTTTGTCAGTTGGATGGGAGCGATAGCCTGAACCAATTGCCAGATAGAGATGAGTGCTATCAAGTGAAAACGACACATCTGGCGCATAGTAGAAGCGTCTATTATCTGCTGTAGTTGCCCCACCTAATTCAGCAATCACATCGCCTGTGACAAGATTCGATGAACCAGTATTACCATCATTATCTATGTCAAAGCGCCAAATCTGACCGCGCATATCGCCCACATACATGCGATCCGTATAGCCATCGCTATTAATATCCATGATAGTGATGTCAGCAGGAATGCTGTTGGTCATTTTGGTCAGTTGGAGATTAGCTGAAGAGCCGACTGGCCCAGCTTGCCAAATCTTACTGCCCGTTGTTGCATCAACGATATAGATAGCACGGCCCACTGTGTCATTTGTTGCGGTGCTATTACCGTCCTGCGTAATGTCGTATCCACCACCAAATATCAAAACCTCTTTATCAATATTATTAACTTTGATCTTGGCATGCTTCATTGCTGACCATGTTTGTCCTAACTCGGTAAAGCTACCGGTACCACCATTAATTTGCCAGCGTAGTTTCGGGTTGGCACGATCCGTTACATCTAGTGAATAGTAGGTTCTGCCACCACGACGCATGCCCTGATAAAGATAAACATGTTCTCCTGTATCTACAGTGGCACTGCCAGCGTCGTAAACCAGTCCATCGCCATCATCATCGTTATGCCAATAGGTTAACGGGCCATCCAGACCGTAGGGGTGATCAGGGACAGTTGCGGGTGAATTGACAAAGTTAAGATCAATGTTTGGTAATAACTCTTGTGGCATGAAGGCGAAAAGTTCTGTGCCATCATCGGTATCAATGGCGTGAAGATAACCTTCGTTTGTAGCGGCAAATAGGGTAATGTCAGGGGCTAATTCCGTACCACTATAAGTGATAAGAACCGGACGCGCGTGTAGTGGATCGCCCATTTGGCGGCGCGCTTCAGTTTTGTTCCCATCACCATCAACATCATTGATGTCGACACCTCGAGCCCATTTTAGCCGGTCTGACACCTCTGTTGTGTTCAATGTACCGTCACCAAGCACTGTTGCGGTGATGTTGGTATTGGATTCACTCAAAGGATGACTACTCAAGTTAACCGGGCTAGTAATGCTAGTTGTACCAATGTAGGTATACGTGTTCCGGCTAGTTGGTGGATCGGGAAGCATACTGGCTGCCCCACCTAGGGCGACCACGGCTCCGTCATCGACTGTTGACCAGTAGCTTCTTGAAGTGGCGTAGGTGAAGCCCGTATTTGGGTCGACGGCAGGATCATCATTTTGATCCAGAATATCCGCTCCAGAGGATTTGTATCGTTTAATGTTACCTGGCCAGAGCGGTTTACTGTTTTCATCGGGGATAAATACAGCGAAGTAGAGCTCTTCGTTGTGGTACGAGCGCTTATAGGCATTTACCGATACTGCCGGGGCTGTAAATGTTGAGTTTATAGCCAGAACATCACTAAAGATATCGGAAAGGGATGTGGTTAGACTGGATGCGGTACTTGCTGAACTGTATGAGCCACCGCCTTTTGCGGCAGCATCCTTCAGCAACTGCGGGTCCGTTTTGAAGCCGACTGTGTGGGTGATGATGTTTTGTGTTCCAAGCTTGGTCGTACTGCAGTCGGCAGCGTTCATATAATCTGCAAGTTCATCAAGGCAGTTGCCGCTGCAACTTGAGGAGCCGGTGTAGGCGCTAAAGTTGGATAACCCCTTGATGTCACTATCTGAATCAGTATCATTACTGCTGGCATCACCATCCGACAACAGGATGACAAAGTTCTTCTGACACTGGAAATTAACCGGGCTTACGTAATTACCTGAGCCATCATCCACGCCAGAAACATTCAGCGACGAGCCCCAGTCGACCGCTTTACCATTATAGAAGAGATAGGCCTCATACAAGGTTTCTGATAGTGGTGTCCAGAGGTCTGGCCTTAAAGCATACACGGCATTTTTGAAAGCGGTTTTAGATGTGGCGTCCAATGCCGTCATAGGCATAACAAAATGGCCACCATTTTCATGGTTGAATTGCATCAATGCAAGATTCATGGTGGTGTTGTTGGCCACCAGGCTATCCATAAGATCACGGAACACCTCCATTACGATATTTAAGCGGTCTCGCCAGTACCAGTTGACATAGTTGGCATCATAGAAGGTTGCGGATGTTCCCGTGGTTGACCAGATGATGGTCTGGTCAGCATCGGTTTCGCAGTCTACCTGAGATGTTTGGTCGGTACTGTCAAGGGTTCTCCAGGTTCCAGATAGACGTGCATACTTGTCAGTGAACATCCCTGTGCTGGCAAAACTACTGGCTGCAGAGCCACAGGTGAAGGAGGCTTTGTCCAGGTCGTATCTGCTGTTTGTTCTACAGTCTGGAGGAGCGTCTGTTCCGTTCCCCCAGTAGACCTTATTGCTGTCACAATAGCCCACATAGGTTACAGCTGGATCATAGGCGCCCTTCTCTGCAAGTGAGATTAGCCCACCATAGGAGGAGCCCATACTACCTGAGGTGTCGATGATGAACACCACGTTGGGTGGTGTTGTGGTTGCTGTGCCACCGGTATAGATTTCAGTGTCATCAGCGTGCACAAGCGCCGGCATGCTAGCACCGAGAACAAGTGCGGACAAAAGTGACAGAGATTTAATCATTCGAGTGTAAGTGTTCATTCTTCACCTCAGCAATACTGTTGTGTTGTTTCGTCATCCGTGTTGCACCTGGTTTTAATATGGAGCAACAGCAACGCGAACAATTTGAGTATGTGTCTCGTTAACGGCCGTGCCAGGAATAGTCGTAGTGACCGTGATTGTGTACTCGTTACAAGAACCACCGCCTGGACAGTGTTGTAATGGACGAAGAAAGGCAACCGTGACGTTGCTCGACGGATTCGCGCCTTTCAAGCGGTCTTGCGGATCAAGTACGCCTGCATCAAGGACGGTTGCTGGGGCGACGCCTCCGCCAACAACATTATCGATAATATCTACAGCCGGGTCATAATTTGGGCCGTTTCTTTTTGCCCAATAGAGGATCGTGTTCACGGCAGATTCCGTAAAGTTAAATCCATCATTATCAAGCTGGTAGTTGTGCGCCATACGGAGTTCCATTTTAGAGGTGCCCATGGCTGAGATCCCAAGTACAGTAAGGAGCACCAAAAAAATCATACTGAATAGCAGTGCACTTCCTTTCTGTGCATGAGGGATGTGTGCACAGATTTTGCGCTCGTACAGATGAGGTCTTTTATCTGGCATTGGTATAATTCCTCAGCAATATGGTCTGTGTGTATATGCGCCGTACCATTTGGTCAGCAAAGGGGCCCAGTGCTGGAGCATCCAGCAAATTGTAGGTATTGCCATCTGTAGCGGTATTCACGTTATCAGCAGTGTTAATCAGAAGTGCGATGCGCACACTGGTAATGCCACCCGTGAGGCTGCTGTTGCCCCAGGTAGGTACACTACCTGCAGGAACATAGCTGTCTGCAATACCATCCGGGCCACCACTCAACCCCCCTGTAGTATCCACACCGTATAGAACCTGCAAGTTCTGAACGCCGTCAACAATCGCTGTTCCGTTACAGGTTAAAGAGGGGGTTGCATCCACAGTGAAAACATCAGTGGCAATGCCACCAGTGCCAGCGGTATCCGTATTCAGGCAGTCAGTGGCCGCTGCATAACTCACTCTAATCGTATCGCTGGCGTTGCCACCTCCGTCGGTGGAGCCTGCCGCCGTAAATGGAGCGGCGAGAACGGAGTTAGTGTTGTAACCGGCCATCTGAATGCTGCGTGTCATAACCTGGATTGCATACCGGGCGTTTTCCTGAAGGCGAGCAACACCGTTTTGCAGGGTGTAGGTAGTTTTGCTTGCTACGAAAATATTGATTACACCGAGTAGCAATATAGAAGTAATTACCAGGGCAACCATGACCTCGACGATGGTAAAACCACGCAACAGGTCATGTTTCATGTGATGTGTAGTATGTTTCATGGTTGCACCGTCAAGCCAATGGTTCTTCTTACAGTTGCTCCACCTTCTTGTTGAGTACGTTCATCCCAAGCAAGAGTAATTTCATGTACTGATCCGATACTGCATGGTGCTGCGCATGTAATGGCAGCCGTGACATTGTTTAAAGAGTTGGCAAGTGAGTTGGTGCGGTTAGAGCCATCTGCAATAGTGATTTCGCCACAAAACCAGGTATTAATGTCAAAAGCGGCTAATTCATCCGGTGAGCAACTGGCTGCAGCAACGGTTGCTGGTGTAGCTGTGTCGTAGTAACTGCTGCAGTATGGATTAGGCACCGCAGCGCAATTGATGGTTGTTGTAGCGCCAGCACCTGCGTCTGAACTCACACTGGCAAAGGCATTGTTTGCCACGGCGACCGGATTCGAGTGTAAACGCTCCGCCATTTCTGCCACGGCCATAGAGGCCTTGGTATATGTGGTGGAGTCGCTGACACTACGCAAGCCGCCGAATTGCATTCCAGCCAGGCCGAGCAGACCTACTGACAGAACGACCACTGCAATCATGATCTCAATTAATGAGAAGCCAGTTTGATGTGTGTATATATTTCTCATTGTTATGCACCACCGCATGTGCCAAATGGGACGGCCAGTTGATTATTTAGCATGGATTGCGGCCTTCCTGTGCCGCTAACTGCGATAGCCTTGGAAAAAGCTAAATCGTCGCGATCATCGCAGACAATAAGTTCACCGGCTGAGGTAGTAAAACCTCTTGGGGTGTAGATAATGTTAGTTGCATAAGTTGTTGCTGCTCGGGCAGTTATAGTGGTTGTCCCAGAGAGTGCGGCCTCTACGTGTATGATGGTGTCGTCTGGAGCCCCACCATAGGCTCCATCGCTATCGCCATCAACATAGATTATCCAGCCTGATTCCCAGCCAACCACATCGCAACCTGTACCGTCAGTGCTTGGACAAAGAACGACATTCGTTGCTCGATTGACGGCTTCACTACGAGCAACATTAAGTGATCTGACAAAGGTGGTGGTATGGCCGACCAGTCGGTTGTTTTTCATCATGTCAGCCATAGGTGGTGCAGCAGCAAACATAATGATTGCAACAAGCGCCATAGTGACCAGCAGCTCTACCAGCGAGAATCCTGTATCGTATTTCATACTTACCATATATAAGTGATTAGTGGGTGTGTCTAGGTGGGTACGATAATTGGCTGTTTTCGGCGGATGAGTGGCCTTCGACGACCATTAACACTATCCCAGACTGGAGTTCATAATGCGTCTCTTTAATCGAGTATTTAATGTCCGATGGAGGTTCTAAGCAAGATTTTGAACTGAAGAGAAAAAATTTACAGAACCGCAGTAATTGTCGGTGATAGTAATGAGTAAGTCCATGAATTTAATATGAATTTTATGTTATAGCCTGCTGCGTCCATCGCATCAGCTCTTAGTTACTTATTGTAGAGAGGGTGAATATACGATAAAAATGAGAGCTAAATATCGCAACATCATGGATTGCTTATATTATTGTGGTGTTTTTACTTAATTGAGTAGAATTTGTTGCTTCTGTCGTGCACTCAGGTAATGAAGCGTATGGAATCGATATCATTTGATGATTAGTTAAGAAACGTATGAGTACATTATTTAAATTGCCATTTGAATGAATATGAAACGGTATTTGAACAACTCTGAAAATGGAGCGGTGATCTGCTTTGAATATGTTCAGATAAACTAAATAACATAGTCGCCCGTGAATTATATTTTACAGTAAAGAAATAAGGCCGACGTAGCTCAGTTGGTAGAGCAACTGATTCGTAATCAGTAGGCCGGAGGTTCGATCCCTCTCGTCGGCACCAGTTACTCCAGGTACTCAAAACCTGCGACGCCACCATACTTCGCATTTTGTTTCAGATTCTCATAGTCATCACCATCCCTGTACTTAAGTATACGCATTGGTGCGCAACCCACAATTGCGAGGGGAGGGACATCTGACGTTACCGTAGTTCCCATGCCAATAATTGCTCCATCGCCTATTGATACGCCCGGTATTATGGATACGTTTACTCCAACCCACACATTATTTCCAATATTGACAGGTTTCTGAATGATGTCTTCATCATACGGTAAACGTTTTCCGCTGTAGTTGTGATTGCCGCTATACAGAGTAAAGTTGTACGAAATATGAGTATGGTCTCCTATAGAAACGGGAGCGTAACAATTAATTAGTGCATTGTTATTGATATGTACGTTATTGCCCAGAGATAAATTACGTGGATTACGTATTGAAATATGACCATTCAAGTGAACACCCTTACCGCAATGGGAAAGATGTGACTTGAGGTACTCGTTTCTGGCAACAAGGTAAATTGATGCGATTAAGCGAGTTATCAAAATAATTGGCAAAAAGGCAATGTAGCTATATTTTAGTACAGGCAAGAATGGTTTAGAAAAAATGTTGTAGATGTATAAATATATTCTTTTAATTGATCTGTTGCGCGGAAGTTCTGGACGCTTCATATTAGGTCACCTGTTTGCTTTATGAAGTTTTAACGACAGGAATCCAATTGCAGCCAATAAAGAAGTAAATATCAATAGTATGTAGTGTGTATGTAGTGAGATTAATAAAGCTGTACTTGAGCTTGTTCCAATGAGGGAATATCCAAGGGTCCAGGCTGCTTCATGTGGACCGAAATTAGCTACTCCCTGAAGTGGAATAAGTGAGAAAACAAAAAGCAAACAGGAAATTGTTGCCATTAGGAAAATGTCAGCAGGATATGACAACGCATATGCAATAAGCTTAAACATGGAATAAATAGAAAGCCATATGCCAATTGAGAGAACTAAGTAGTATATCTGCTTTTTTGGGTCAAGTGCTTTAGCTAATGATAATCTTACTAAGTATAGAAAAGATTTTATTTTTGATAAAAGTGAAATATTTTTTGAGTCGCTAGTTGGTTGTCCGTAATCTGGAGCCCTTAATGCATAATTGACGACTAGTAAAGCGACCATGTTTATTACGAGCATAGTGATAGCCATGGCATAGTAAAGCGTCTGTGATATTTGGCCGCCGAAATAGTAAAGTATAAAAGGCAGTGAAAGATTGATGACCAACGCATCATACAGCCGTAAAGCAAGTAAATGTGCACTGGACTCATGAATTCTTGTTTTTAGGTGCTGCTTAGTAAGTAGTAGGTAGACAAGTTCGCCACTACGTGCGGGCATGAAATAGTTTACTGCGCCATATAAGCATGTGATTCCGAAAAGCTGTAATTGCGTCGTGTTTTGCCCACTGAACAGCATCTTAATGCGAATAGTGCGCAGGATGTAATTAAGAATAAATAGTAGAAATGCTGCGATCAGATAAATTGTATTTATTTTGTGTGGTGAAGGTAGTGTTCTTGAATCGGGAAAGAAAGAATAAATCCCTGCAAAGAGAAGCAGGGTGAATATAATTGAAATATAGCTTTTAATTTTCATTATATTTGGATGAGGATTTTCTACCTGTGTACGATTCGAATATGTCTGACAGCATTATCATTACCCAGTCTACTGGTGGGGATGTGTATTATAGCCATATTGTGTAGTTGTTGGATGGCAAAATTTCCTGATTGCTTCATCAAGCATATACCGATTTTTTTCGGTTGCAGAAAAGATTTGAGCTCTACTTTGATTGATTTTTATTGATGATTGTTTGGTTAATGATTCCGCATTTGTAGGTAGACCAAGCCACTCTGCCATTTTGTTAAGTCCATCTGCCTTATCTGAGAAAATGTCCTCAAAGCGTAAATGAAGGTAGTTTTCCTTGAATACTTCTTTTCTGCGACCTATTTCTGTGTTTACCGTATTCCATATCCATGCCAAACGCTCGAGCTTGTTCATATTGTGCCAGCGTAATCCAGATAGTGGTTGATAGTTATCTGGCTTTAGTGCCCAGTATGGAAAGTGTCTTCCGGCTAATCCCTTGATGCCGGTATAAAATCCATGATTTATGTGAGATGGTATATAGGTTCTCGGATCTCGTGTTATATGAATAATTTTTATTGATGGAAATATAAGCTTTAGCCCATCAAGGCAACCATACATGAAAGGGTTTGATTCAATATAGTATGGTGTACTGATGTTGCTCAGTATTCTTCTTCTTGAATGTGAAATAACTTTAGCTGAGGTTTCAGTTGAAATCTTATTACAAAGGTACAAATTTGAAATAATGCGAAATCTACGTGATGGTTTGGGCTCGTGATACGCTGTAACGCTTTCATAAAGGCGGTCAAAATACGTCGCGATTGCTTTTGTCCCAGTGCGCCCTGTCGAGACTATAAGTACTGGCTGCTTAATGTTATGTGAGTTTGTCATGGAAAGAATCTGTAATTATTTTTTTTGGGCGCTATACATTAAGCTGGTTATTTGTTCGGATATAAGACCTATAAGGAAGATAAGTATAGACATGCTAAAAAGTAGGGCGCTCATATTTGTGAATCTTCCCTGTAAAAGGGTATGCGCTGAGTAGAAGGTTGCGATAGAGAAAAATACCAAACTGATAGGCAGGAAAATTTTTAGTGGAGAATATAAAGTTCCAATCTTGAAAATTATCAGCAAGAAACGGACGCCATCTTGAAACGGCTTTATGTGGCTATTTCCTATGCGTTGCTTGGCCATTATTGGGACATAGCTAACTGAGTAACCGGCACGAAAGAATGCCATGGTTATTGTTGTTGGATATGAAAAACCATTGGGCAGCAAATGGATGAATTCTCTGAACTTGTCACTACGTACTGCCCGAAACCCTGATGTTAAATCAAGGACTTTTTGATTTACCATGTTGCTAGATAGGCGGTTGTAAAATCCATTTGCTAATAATCGCCATTTGCTGGCTTGTGATGATTTACTGCGCGCACCAACAGCCATGTCAAATCCTTCATTAAGCCGTTCAAGCAATTGTTGTATTTCATGGGGTTGATGTTGCCCATCCGCATCCATGAATACAAAAATATCTCCTCGCGCATGACGAGCACCTGTTTTAATGGCGGCGCCATTCCCCATTGAGTATGGGTGATTTACAATCCGAACAGGAAATTTCTGACAAATCTCTTTTGTATTATCACTTGAACCATCGTTGACGATAATTACTTCATCACATTGATTAAGCTCTATTAACTTCGGGATAAGTATTTCAAGGCTTTTTGCTTCATTCTTTGCAGGTAGAATGACACTAATTTTACTACTCATTGATGCACGCTCCTCTTGGATGACCTATCCGTAATAAGCAAGTGTTAGCGTCGGACGTCTGTAGACGTGCGATTGTTTTCATTAACGCTACCTGTTTTCATGAGAGCAAGTTCTATCGCACGCTCCAGATCATCAATCTCCTGTTTTTTCCATAGTCTGGCATATAAGTTATGTGGTTTTCCTGTTCTAGCAACGGTTATATAGTGCAAAGCGTCTTGATATAAGCCTGCTGTCATTAGGTAGTATGATTGCATTAGCGCAATGTCATATCTGTGCATTGCAGCGTACGCATGATCCAGTGCATTTATAGTGTTAGACAACTCTTTTTTATGGAGATATATGTCAGCTTCAATTTCATAAAGTACCGAGCGGACATGTGCTATTTGTTGGTACTTTGGATTTTGTAAATATAAATTTGTTAGGTGAAGAATCGCGTCAAGTTCAATTGTGCATTTTCCCTTTTTATATTTATCCAGCATGACACGTAAACTGGTCAGGCTTGCATGCTCAAAATCTGCAGTGGGTATTAGCGTATCGAGTTTGCGGTAGTCGGTAGTTGTACCTGGAACAGTTAGTGGGCTGCACTTATTAACAATTAGTTCGTACAGATATATACCTGCTACGTTGGGATTGTTTTCGTGTGAAATCCTGAAGTGATTAGATGCTTTTTCAGTATCACCGACAGTTAGCCAGTGTCGAATGGCATCAAATTGCGCCCGTAAGGATGCGGGATGTTCATATGCCCATACGGTCGAAATAAGGCTGTCACTCCCCCACACTCGACTGGAAGCAAAACTAATGCCTGATTCAAGACAAAGGAACAATGCCATTGATATGGTAACAATATTTTTCAGTTTTTTATTGTTGTTAAATATGACCCAGTAGCTGACTGCGAATACAATACCCAGCATAGGAAGATAATTACGGTGTTCAAAATACAACTCAAGCGGTAGAGCTGTTGATTCCAGGGAATGAGCCAAGAAGAACCAAAGAATTGCAAATGAAATAAGTGGATATCGTTTACGATTTCTGATGCTAAATACAATTGCAAAGAAGATTGCGCCAACGCTGAATAAAGTTGTTATCGGGTTGAATAAGCTGTGCGATACAGTGAAATCGTCATGGTATGGCCCCGTCCCTGAAAGCGTAGGAAAGAAAATAACTCGGAGATAAGTCAAAAGAACTCTGGCCTCAGTCATTAGACGCTCAGGCATATCAAAGTTTCTCTTGAGATAGAGTTGATTCATATAATCAATCTCTTTTACGTAATACAGAGGCACTAGCAATAATGGAAGTATGACAAATAGACTAAACCAGTACTTCCAATTCCGTGGTTTGTATAGCTTTATTGAGCTAAACAAGGTGGACTCTAAAATGATGATGTATGTCACCATCATGATAGATGTTTCCTTACACAGCGCGCCGAGTATGCCGAAAATGGCGACACCAACGGACATTAGCAGGTACCCACGGCGTGGCTGTTCTTGTACGCTGATACGACCATTCAGGTAAATGATTAGACCGATCAGATTAAACATCGCCATCAGCAATGTCATCCGCTGAATAACCAACATGGATGCCGAAATATTCACAGGGTGAATTAGCCACATTAGCATTGTTAGTAAGGCAACAATATTAACCTTGTCTAGAGAGCTAGTTTTGGGAAGCCCGGAAAAAATTGATGTAAGCTGACGAATCAGTATGAATACCAGTACACCATTCAGGAGATGAATGAGCAGGTTTGTGTACTTAAAGCCAAAGGGGTTAGAAGGCCAAGCATTGTCATTGAGAAGCAGTGTGAAGAAGCTGAGTGGGCGTCTTGTCGCACTTGGTCCTGAGAAGGTAAATCTCATTACCTCTGAAATGGTATCAATGTTGTCGTTTGTTACGTTTAAACGAGGTAAGTGAACAAAGTCATCAAGAAGAAACGGGCCAGATAAGGCCGGCCAGTAGATAGCTGAGGAAAATACGAGTATGGAAAAGAAAATGACAGGCAGAACTATTGATTTGGGTGCCACTTTCATCGTCCCATGCTTTATTTGGAATATCGGACATGTAAAGGATACACCCTCCTCGCTTTAGAGGGAGGAGGGTGGGTGTGGTATGCGGAGAAATTATCGGCAGTTGGCAGGACGGAACTTAGACTGCACGTCACCAGCTGTACAGGTCCAATTGATGGTGCCACCCCCAGCTGAGCCAACGAAGATAATGGTTGATCCAGCTCCTACACCTGCCGCAGCCTTGAAGCTTACGGTTATAGTTTTGTTTACGACAGCAACTCCGGTCACATATTGTGAGTTCGGTGAGGTAATGCCAGCACTGGTGTTATTGTTTGGCCAAGTAGCTGTAGAAATACGGTACTCTGAGACAGATGCTTTAGCAGCGGCTGCCATGCCAAGTCCCTCAGTGATCTTGGCGCGGGTAGTGTAATCTTGGTACGCCGGGATGGCGATTGCTGCAAGAATGCCCACAATAGCGACCACGATCATCAATTCGATTAGGGTAAAACCCTGTTGCATTTTTTTCATTTCGGCTCTCTCCATACTGGGTTTGGTTTATCGGTTTTCCTGGCGGGACCCATTTCCGCCGGGTGGAATAGTCAGCTATATCTATAGCAGATTACGTGCCAAGCGCCAGCGACCACCTTGAGTCAGTGGTAGCCAGCCTTCGAGCTAAATATTCAAAATATTGCCTATGGGGCAGTGGAACAAAGTGACAATTTTTGTCACCCAAGTGACCTTCCTGGTCAGCAGTTCTCTAGATATCGTCACCGATTTTACTGACATCCGTCAAGATTGAACGGGTGGTATTCGGGGGAAATAACCGAAAGTACTATTCCATGCCGAGTTTTTTAAGCCGGTAACGCAGCGCACGGAAGGAGATGCCAAGCTGTTTGGCGGCGGCGGTCTTATTGTGGTGACACTTTTCCAGTGCGGTGGTGATCAGATCACGCTCAATACTCTCCATATAGGCATCAAGGCCTATGGATTCTACATTTTTCCCTGCATCTTTTGTGGCTTTTGCCGCTGTGAGTCGGAGGTCCTCCGGTTGAATGGTATTGCCCTCGCAGAGGGTCATGGCTCGTTCAAGGATATTCTCTAGTTCCCGTACATTCCCCGGGAAAGGGTGTTTGGCCAGTGTCTGCATTGCCGTATCGCTCAGTTTCGGCTGGGCCATACCCATTTCCTGTGAGAGGTGGCGGGTGAAGTGTTCTACCAGCAATGGAATGTCTTCAGACCGGTCGCGCAACGGTGGCATGGGCAGTTCAATGACATTGAGGCGATAGAAGAGGTCCTCTCGGAATACCCCCTCTTTTACCGCAGTGTCCAACCCTTTGTTGGTAGCGCTGAGAATACGCACGTCGGTATGCAGCTCTTTCTGCCCACCGACTGGGCGTACCGCCTTCTCCTGAATGGCTCTGAGTAGTTTGACCTGCATCTCCAGTGGAAGATCAGCGACCTCGTCGAGGAACAGGGTGCCACCATTGGCGGCCTGAAACAGACCGTCCTTGTCGCTGTAAGCGCCGGTGAAGCTGCCCTTTTTGTGACCAAACAGCTCGCTTTCCATCAGGTCTGCCGGGATCGCACCGCAGTTAACGGCAATAAAGGGCGCCTCAGCACGGGGGCCCTGAAGGTGGATCAGGCGTGCCACCAGTTCCTTACCGGTACCTGACTCGCCACTGATGTATACCGGGGCCTGGCTTCGAGCCAGTTTAGCGATGGTCTTGCGGATATGTTCAATGGCATTGGATCGTCCCAGCAGTTGTAGGGTACCCGGCTGTGGTGGGCATACCCGCTCCTCTTCTGTCAGGCGCAGCGCGCTGGTGATCAGTTCCCGCAGAAGTTGTAGTTCAACCGGCTTGCTAAGGAAGTCGAAGGCGCCCGCCTTGAGTGCTTCGATGGCGGAGTCCATGTTGCCGTGGGCAGTGATCATCGCAACAGGGATAGTTGGGTAGTGTTCCTGCATGTGACGGATCAGTTCGATGCCGTTACCATCCGGCAGACGCATATCGGTAAGACAGAGGTCGAACTGGTTGTTACGCAAAAGCTCCGTGGCCTGTTGCACATTCTCCGCACAGCGGCTCTCGACCCCCATACGGGATAGGGTCAGGCTGAGTAGCTCAAGAATATCCGGCTCATCGTCGACGATCAGCACTGTGCGTTTTTGTTGGCTAGTTTGGCTGGTCATGGTCATAGCATACCTGTGCGGAATAGTAGTCGGAAACGACTTTCCTGAGTGGCGGTGGGCTCATAACGTAGCTGCGCCTGATTGCTGACCGCCAGCTCTCGTGCGAGGTAGAGCCCAAGGCCGGTTCCCTTGTGTTCGGTGGTGTAGAACGGCTCGAAAATGTGGGCGCGACTGGTTTCATCGACACCAGGTCCTGCGTCGACCACATCCAGATAGCCGTGTCCTTCACCGATCATTCCGGCAAACAGTCGCAGTTTCATTGCCGCCCGGGAGGACTCGGCGTGACGCAGGCCATTGAGGCAGAGGTTTGTGAGCAGTTGGCGCAGGTGGTTTTGATCAAAGCGGATCATAAGATCCTCAGGCTCTACTTCGAAGCGCATCGCACCTGATGCACGCGGCTGGGATTGCTGAAATTCGGAAATGAATTTCTCCAGCCACGGTTTTAGTAGGAAATCTTCGTCCTGTCGCACATCCTTTTTCCCCAGTTGCAGGACGTTCTCGATAATGGTGTTTATTCGCAGCGACTGCTCGTGGATGATTTCGGTCAGTCGGGTATCCTCGTCAGCGAGGTCTGGTGACTCTCCCAGTAGTGCTCCGGCATGGCTGATAGCACTCAAGGGATTACGGATCTCATGGGCGATGCTGGCGGTGAGGCGACCCAACGCCGCCAGTTTCAACTGCTGCGCCTGACGGGTGGCTGTCTCCGCGTCTTCCAGAAAGAGCAGGGTGCCTTCATTGCGCCGCTGGCCGATGTTCATAAACTGGGCCAGCAATTCCCTTGGGTTGCCGGCAATGTGCAGGGTGTGTGAGGCATTAGCCGGATCCCTCCTCCACCCACGAAGCAGGGTAAGAAGCTCCCCTGAGTAGTGGCCCAGCGGGGTCTCCGTCGCCATCATCGGCGTGTCGATGAGGTGGGAGGCAGAGCTGTTCATCAATCGCACCCGCTCCTCCTTGTCGACGACCATTACGCCAGTCTGCATCTGTTGAATGATGTAGCCGGTTAGTTGCGCCATGTTGGCCAGATCTGCGCCACGGCGCTGTGCCAGGGCTTCGCTGGTTCGCGCCCGTCGCGCCAGCAACTGGGCCACCAGAGCGGTGACGAACAGAGTGACACCAAGTAGACCAGCCATGCTGTAGTTCACATCTTCAGGCCGATCACCTAAGGCGCTGTGGACCTGTTGTATCAGTAGTGCGATGGTGGCGAGGGCCGCGTAGAGGCCGGGGGTGCGCCCGGTGGTCAACATACTGCCGTTGGCGATACTGATGACCAGCAGCATCCCCAGGCCGCTGGAAACCCCACCACTCGTATGCATGAGCATGTTAATGAAAATGATGTCAGCAATGATATGCAGGTTGATCTGTAGCTGGAATTTGGGTCTCTGGATCAACAACGGATAGAAGGCGGCCAGGCTGAAGGCCAGATAGAGCAGGCTGGTGGTATAGAAGAGGAGCGGCTCTTTCTGCCCCAACTGCGCTGGCAACTGATCCAGATTGAAGAGCAGTACAAACAGTGCCGCCAGGGCAAAGCGGGAAAAGTTAAAGAAGCGCAGCGGACGCCAGGTGTGGGCCTCGTCATCTCTATCCAGCAGTGATGTGGGGACGGCGTTGACCAATCTCAGTCACCTTCCCGCTGAGGCCCGGCGTCCCGATGTTCGCTGCTGCAGTAGCAGAGATCGTCTTTGCACAGGGCCTCATCGGCGGGGATGTGGATGCCGCAGTGGGCGCACTTGACCATGTCGCGGCTAATACCACGAGGTGGCTCACGACGCTGGACCTTGGGTTTTCGCAGTGTTCGCTGGAACATGCGATAGAGCAGCCAGATGATCAGGCCGATAACGATGAGTCGGATCAGGTTCATGGAGCGCCTATAAGGAATGACATCTCAGCATTGTATCGACTGACCGTGATATCGGCCAATCATTCAGCTTTTGCGCCGCGCCGCGCTTTGTTTCACAATAGGCGACCTTTTTTTGACGATTTCCAAGCTATTCAGGGTGAACGATGAATCTCCATGAGTACCAGGCAAAGGGTGTCTTTGCCCAATACGGGGTACCGGTACCCCAGGGACAGGTCGCTTCCTCCCCCGCAGAAGCAGAACATGCCGCCCAGGCGCTGGGTGGCGATCGATGGGTGGTCAAGGCTCAGGTGCACGCGGGTGGCCGTGGCAAGGCAGGCGGCGTCAAACTGGTCGGTTCTGTTGCTGAGCTGCGCAGTGAGGCAGATCGCCTGCTGGGTAGCCGTCTGGTCACCCACCAGAGTGGTACCGAGGGCCAACCGATCAACCAGCTGCTGATCGAAGAGGTGGGTGACATTGCCCGCGAGCTCTATCTCAGCGTAGTGGTGGATCGTGGTCGCAAGCGCGTGGTGTTCATGGCCTCCAGCGAAGGGGGGATGGATATCGAAGAGGTGGCAGCGAAGACCCCGGAGAAGATCCACTCCGTGGCGGTCGACCCCGTAGTTGGTCTGCAGGCCTACCAGACCCGCCAACTCGCCTTTGCCCTCGGGCTGGAAGGAACACAGGTGAAGGAACTCGGCGCGATTATGAATGGGCTCTATCGTCTTTTCACCGAGCGCGACGCCTCCCTGGTGGAGATCAACCCGCTGGTGGTGACCGGCGCGGGCAATCTCATCGCCCTTGATGGCAAGGTTAACCTGGATGAAAACGCCCTCTACCGTCAGCCGGAGATGGCCAAGCTGCGTGACCCCTCCCAGGAGGATGAGCGTGAGTGCCAGGCGCGCCAGCATGACCTGAACTACGTCCGCCTCGACGGCAACATCGGCTGCATGGTCAACGGTGCCGGTCTGGCGATGGCGACGATGGACCTGATCAAACTCAGCGGCGGTGAACCGGCCAACTTCCTCGACGTGGGTGGCGGTACCACCGCCGCACGGGTGGCCGAGGCGTTCAAACTGATTCTTTCTGATAACAAGGTGAAGGCGATCCTGGTCAACATCTTCGGTGGCATTGTGCGCTGTGACCTGATCGCCGAGGGCATCATCGCAGCAGTGAAGGAGGTCGACGCCAGTGTACCGGTGGTGGTTCGCCTTGAAGGCACCAACGTAGAACAGGGGCGCAAAATGTTGCAGGAGAGCGGTTTGGCGATCCAGGCCAGCGAGAGTCTGACCGAGGCGGCTAAATTGGTAGTTGCGGCAGCGGGAGGTGCAAAATGAGCATCCTTATCGATCGTGACACCAGGGTCATCTGTCAGGGTTTCACCGGCAAGCAGGGCACCTTCCACTCGGAACAGGCGCTCGCCTACGGCACTAATCTGGTCGGCGGCGTCACCCCCGGCAAGGGCGGTAGCAGCCATCTGGACCGTCCGGTATTCAACACCGTGCACGACGCGGTGCGTGAGACCGACGCCGACGCCACCATGATCTACGTACCGGCCCCTTTTGCTGCCGATGCGATCCTTGAGGCAGCCGATGCCGGTATCGATACCATTGTCTGCATCACCGAGGGGATTCCGGTGATGGACATGCTGCGGGTCAAGGCGGCCCTCAGGGGCAGCGATGTGCGCCTTATCGGCCCCAACTGCCCCGGCGTGATCAGCCCCGGTGAGTGCAAGATCGGCATCATGCCCGGTGCCATTCATCAGAAGGGCAAGATCGGTATCGTCTCCCGCTCCGGCACCCTCACCTACGAGGCGGTGCACCAGACCACACAGGCCGGACTGGGGCAGTCCACCTGCGTCGGAATCGGCGGTGACCCGATCCACGGCCTCAGCTTCATCGACTGTCTCTGCCTGTTCGAACGCGACCCGCAGACCGAGGGCATCATCATGGTCGGCGAGATCGGCGGCACCGCAGAAGAGGAGGCGGCGGAGTTTATCGCCCGTCACATCAGCAAGCCGGTAGTCTCCTACATCGCCGGCGTGACCGCGCCTCCGGGCAAGCGCATGGGCCATGCCGGGGCGATTATCGCTGGCGGCAAGGGCACCGCAGATGAAAAATTTGCGGCGCTGGAGAAGGCCGGTGTCTCGGTGGTGCGCTCCCCGGCAGAGATGGGTGCGCGCATGGCCGAAGTGCTCGCGGCCGGCTAGTAACAGAGCCCCATCGCGCCATGTCGACACTGCGCATCGCTATGGCCCAGCTCAACCTGCTGGTGGGCGACATTGAGGGCAATGCCGCGAAGGTGATCGCTACCGCAGAGCAGGCCCGCGATGAGCTCAAGGCCGATCTGGTGGTCTTCCCCGAGTTGACCCTCACCGGTTATCCACCGGAGGACCTGCTGCTGCGTCCGCGCCTGCTGACCCGCACCCTGGCTGCACTGGAGGGGATCGCGCAAAAGGTGCACGGTATCGAGATCATTCTTGGCCATCCCCACGCCGCGACCGGTGGTCTCTACAACGCTGCCTCGCTACTGCGCGATGGCAAGGTTGTCGCCACTTACCATAAGCAGCACCTTCCCAACTACAGCGTCTTCGATGAGAAGCGCTACTTCGCCTCTGGTACAGAGCCCTGCGTGGTGAAGATCAAGGGTGTACCGGTAGGACTGACCATCTGCGAGGACATCTGGCAGCCCGGTTCGGTGGCCCAGGCCTGTGCCGCCGGGGCGCACTTCATCATTAATATCAACGCCTCCCCGTTCCATATCAATAAGGGCGAAGAGCGCGAAGAGACAGTACGTGCCCGTATCGCCGAGGGCGGCGTGCCGGTGCTCTATGTCAATCTGCTTGGCGGTCAGGATGAACTGGTGTTCGATGGCGGCTCCTTCGTCATGGATAGCCAGGCTCGTGTGGTACAGCGGGTCCCTGCCTTCGAAGAGGGACTGTTCCTCAGTGAATTTCAGATCGACGGCGATAAGCTCACTCCGATTGCTGCGGAGATAGTTGCACCGCTCAGTGTTGAGGCCAGTGTCTATAAGGCACTGGTGCTGGGAGTGCGCGACTACATCGAGAAGAACGGCTTCCCTGGCGTGGTGCTCGGCCTTTCCGGCGGTATCGACTCCGCTCTCGCCCTGGCCATTGCGGTGGATGCTATCGGTGCAGAGCGGGTTGAGGCAGTGATGATGCCGTCGCGCTATACCGCCGATATGAGTCTGGATGATGCCAAAGCCGAGGCGGAGACCCTGGGTGTCGATTACCGTGTAATCCCCATCGAGCCAGCCTTCAATGTCTTCCTTGAGAGTCTCAAAGATGAGTTTGCTGGGCGTGAAGTGGACGCCACCGAGGAGAATATTCAGGCACGCTGTCGTGGAATTCTGTTGATGGCTATCTCCAACAAGAAGGGCAAGATGGTACTGACCACCGGTAACAAGAGTGAAATGGCGGTCGGTTACGCAACCCTTTACGGTGATATGGCGGGCGGCTTCGATGCCCTCAAGGATGTGCCCAAGACCCTGGTGTTCCGTCTGGCTCGCTATCGCAACAGCTTGTCTCCGGTGATTCCCGAGCGGGTGATCACCCGCCCCCCCTCGGCGGAACTGGCGGCAGATCAGCAGGATAGCGACAGTCTGCCCGACTATGAAGTGCTGGATGCGATCCTGGAGTTGTACGTGGAGCGTGACTTCTGCCGCGAGGAGATCGTCACCGCCGGTTACGACGAGGCCGTAGTACGCAAGGTGATACGTCTGGTGGACATCAATGAGTACAAACGCCGTCAGGCGGCCCCTGGCGTGCGCATCACCCGCCGCGCCTTTGGCCGTGACCGACGTTATCCCATCACCTCTGGCTTCGGCAGGGTGTAACACTTTGGCTTAACCTGTGTAGAATTAGGGACAGGTTCCGACGACTAGTAACAGCAAAGGAAAAGAAGATGAAAAAGGTTGAAGCGATCATCAAACCCTTCAAGCTGGACGATGTGCGTGAGGCACTCTCCGAGATCGGTGTAGCAGGCATGACCGCTACCGAGGTGAAGGGTTTTGGCCGACAGAAGGGCCATACCGAACTCTATCGTGGTGCGGAATATGTGGTCGATTTCCTGCCCAAGGTGAAGATTGAGCTGGTGGTTGAAGCGGGGATGGTGGAGCAGTGTATTGAGGCGATCACCAAAGTGGCCCGTACCGGCAAGATCGGTGATGGCAAGATTTTCGTCACCGAGGTAGAGCGTGTGGTCCGCATACGTACCGGCGAGGAAGGCCCAACCGCGATTTAAAAGAAGGTAACAGGTTGCAGGCTACAGGTGACAGGGAAGGGGTCGAGTTGTTTTCCTGCAACCTGCAACCTGCAACCTGCAACCTGTCACCTGATACCTCTTAAAGGTGGGTGACTATCTGATCCATCTGCCGCCGGGGAGTGTCTTCCGGTAGTTCCGCCGGGTAGCCGATGCTGAGGATCGCGATTGGCTCCAGGCCCGCCGCCAGTTTTAACTCTTTCTTGATCTGCTCGCCGTCGAAATAGCCGACCCAGGTGGAGCCCAGTCCGGCGGCTACCGCAGCAAGCTGGGCGTAGGCGGCGGCGATGGTGGCGTCCTGTACCGCATAGAGGCATTCACCACGTTCACCATATTTCTTTCCCGCTCGTTGTGGGTCGCTGCTGAATAGCAGTGCCACAGGGGCTTCGGCGATAAAGGTCTGGTTTTCGGCGATCTCACTCAGCCGCTTGCGTTGCTCCGCATCGCTGACCACCGTGATGTGATAGGACTGCAGGTCACCCGCAGAAGGGGCGGCACAGGCCATCTCCAGAATAGCGTGCAGTTTCTCCTGCTCCACCGGTAGCTCTGTACGGTATTTGCGTATCGAATGGCGATGACGCACCGTGGCAAAGAAATCCCACATACGAACCTCCGTCAGGGTGTGACTGGTGCCGGTTTGGTCTCTTTTTGCAGATCGGCCATGCCGGGATAGTCGGGGTAATTCTTCTTCAGCACGCGCAGGGCGTCTTTGGCAAGGTCGGGCATCTTCATCAAACGGTAGGCCTTTACCTGCATCGCTAGCGCACCGGGTACCGATTCGGAACGCTGGTAGTTCTCCAGTACGTACTTGGCACGGTTGGCGGCGGCCAGGTAGCTACCTCGCTGCATGTAGTAGTCGGCCACCTGCAACTCATGCTTGGCCAGGTAGTTGCGCAGGACCTTCATCCGCGCTATCGCGTCTTTGGTGTACTGGCTGGCGGGATAGCGGGTGACCAGCTCCTTAAAGTAGTTGAACGACTCACGGATGCTGGCCGGATCGCGCTTGGACGGATCCTTAGGGAAGAGTCCGGCGAATAGGCTGGGGTTCTGGTCATAGGTGACGAGGCCGCGCATGTAGTAGGCGTAATCTACGTTGGGGTGGCGCGGGTGAAGTTTGATGAAGCGGTCCGCCGCAGCCACGGCAGAGGCTGGCTCATTGCCCTTGTGGTAGGCGAAGATGATGTCGAGCTGCGCCTGCTGCGCATAAACTCCATAAGGATAACGGGCCTCAAGCTGGGTATAGTAGTTGGCTGCACCCATGTAGTCTTCGTTGTCGAGGGCCTGCTTGGCAGTTTTGTAGAAGTCCTCCACAGTCCAGTTTGCGGTTTGATCTTCGGGCATGCTGGAGCAGGCAGCGAGTAGCAGGAGCAGGGAAACGATAGACAGTATTTTAGTAAAGCGCATAGTATCCATTACTTTTAAGGACAGGCAGGCGACAAGTATACCCATGGCACCCTCCGGAATAAATCAAAGCGAGCACAATTCCGTCGATTCGTTACGACGAAAGTTACAGGCCGAGGTTCCATTGGAGCTGACCGGGGCGCGACTCGATCAGGCGTTGGCCGAGCTATTTCCCGATTTCTCACGCTCTCGCCTGCAACAGTGGGTGAAACAGGGCAGTGTATTGGTGGACGGCAAGGTACTGCGTTCAAAGGATAAACTGCTCGGCGGGGAGTCGATCGAACTCGACGTGACGCTCGAAGCAGAGAGCACCTTTGCCCCCGAGCCGATCCCGCTGAATATCGTCTACCAGGACGACGCCCTCATCGTGATCAACAAACCTGCGGGGCTGGTGGTCCATCCGGCCGCGGGTAACTGGCAGGGTACACTGCTCAATGCACTGCTGCACCACGACCCGGCTATTGCCGCTGTTCCCCGTGCCGGCATTGTGCACCGCCTGGATAAGGAGACCACCGGCCTGCTGGTGATTGCCCGCACCCTGGAGGCACAGACCGCGCTGGTGGAGCAGTTGCAGGCGCGGGAATTTACCCGTGAGTACGATGCGGTGATCAATGGTGTCCTCACTGGCGGTGGCACCGTCGATGAGCCCATTGGCAGGCATCCGGTGGATCGCAAGCGTATGGCGGTGGTGCGCAACGGCAAACCGGCGGTAACCCACTATCGGCTGAGCGAACGTTTCCGTGCCCACAGCTATATCAAGGTGCAGCTGGAGACTGGTCGTACCCACCAGATTCGGGTGCATATGGCCCATCGGCACAATCCGCTGGTCGGCGACCCGGTCTATGGCGGGCGACTGCGTATTCCTCCCGCCTGTTCGCCAGAACTGGAACAGGTGTTGCGTCATTTTCATCGTCAGGCGTTGCACGCCTCTCGCCTGGGCCTGATCCATCCTTCGAGTGGTGAATATATGGAGTGGACGGCAGCAATCCCCGAAGACATGCAACAACTGTTGGCTGTGCTGCGCCAGGATATGGACTTAGCGGGTTAAAATGGTCACGCAGTTCATTCATCCCGACTGGCCCGCGCCGGATAATGTCCACGCTGCGGTGACTACTCGTGAGGGTGGTGTCAGTCTGCCCCCTTTTGACAGCCTCAATCTGGGTGATCATGTGGGTGACGATCCCGCCGCGGTAGTGGAGAACAGACGCCGGGTCAGTGAGGGTTTACACCTGCCGGCCGAGCCGTGCTGGCTGAGTCAGGTCCACGGTACCGCAGCGGTGGATGCGGCTGCCAGTCAGGTGGGTTGTGAGGCGGATGCCTCCCATACCGATAAGCCGGGTGTGGTCTGCGCGGTGCTCACCGCCGACTGCCTGCCGGTGCTACTCTGTGGCACTGCGGGAGAGCATGTGGCTGCACTGCATGCGGGCTGGCGCGGCCTCTTGAACGGGGTGATCGAAAGAACTATCTCTGAAATGAATGCGGGGGGCGAAATCCTTGCCTGGCTGGGTCCGGCTATCGGCCCGGATGTCTTTGAAGTGGGTGACGAGGTGCGTGAGGCCTTTCTTGCCGTCGATTCAGCCGCGGGCGAAGCCTTCAAACCCTCGCCCCACGGACGTTGGCTGGCCGATATCTACGCCCTGGCGCGAAAGAGGTTAGCCTCAGCCGGTGTTAGCGGGATTTATGGCGGTGGATTCTGTACCTTTAGTGATGCACAGCGTTTCTACTCCTACCGGCGCGATGGAGTAACCGGACGCATGGCCAGCCTGATCTGGCTGGAATGAACGACAATCGAGGAATGACAATGAAACACTGGTATATGTTGACCGTGGTGGGCAAGGACCGGCCGGGTATCGTGGCCCACCTCAGTGCTGCCCTGTTTGATGGCGGTTGCAACCTGGGTGAGGCGTCGATGATCCGTCTCGGCGGAACCTTCACTATCATGCTGATGGTGGAGTTCGACGGCAATGTGAAGGGGCTGCACGACATGGTTGCGCCGGTGGCTGAATCACTCTCACTGCACCTGCATGTGGATCACATCGACGCAGGGCTACATCAGCACCTGGAGCCAGACGTGCGCATCACCGTCTACGGTGCCGACAAGGCCGGGATCGTTGCCCGCATCACCGGTGCCCTGGCCGAGGCCGGGCTGCATATCCTCGATATGGATACCAGCGTTGCTGGTACTGAAGCGAAGCCGATCTACATCATGCAGATCGAAGGTCACGCCGCCGAGGGGGTTGAGTCGCTACAAGCGGCGCTCGATGTGGTGGCGGAGAAGGGGATCGAGGCCAAGCTGGAAACCATCGATACCATGATCGGGTAGGGAGAGGAGATGGCGTTACTGGATATCCTCACCTACCCGGACGAGCGACTGAAGCAGGAGTCGCTGCCGGTAGAACTTTTCGACGACGAGCTACGTGCCTTCCTCGCTGATCTGGAAGAGACCATGCGCGCAGGGCCCGGCGGGGTGGGTATTGCCGCGCCCCAGGTGGGCCGTTTTCAACGTATCGCCCTGGTCGACTGCTCAGCCACGCGCAAACCGGTGCCGAACCACGGCTTCATGGTGCTGATCAATCCCGAGATCACCGAATGGGATGGAATGAAGGTGGGCCGTGAGGGCTGCATGTCGGTGCCGGACTACA
This sequence comes from Thiohalomonadaceae bacterium, assembly GCA_050295975.1. Lineage (GTDB taxonomy): Bacteria > Pseudomonadota > Gammaproteobacteria > Thiohalomonadales > Thiohalomonadaceae > JAPHTQ01. The sequence goes on along the minus strand of JBNKQR010000030.1, from coordinate 5,308 downwards.
CCGGCAACGTGATCCGCGCCGAGCGGATCAAATTCAGTGCCTTCGATGCCCACGGTGAAAAGCACGAATACGAGTGCGAAGGCTACGAGGCACGGGCGGTGCAGCACGAGTGCGATCACCTCGATGGCATGCTGTTCCTCGACCGCCTGGTAAGTCGGCGTAACGACCTGTTCCGGCGCAAGGTCTACCAGGACAAATAATGTCACTGCAGAATGCCGCCGGAGAGTGGCTCCCCCTTCTACCCTGGATTGTCGCTGGAATCTTTCTGCTAGGGGTGATTGGGATCTGGCGTGCCTCGGGCCGCGCCTGCCTCATCAATTGGGGCCATGGCTGGATGAATCGGCTTGACGGTTTTAACCGCCTCTTCTGCCGTCATTACCACCGCCTCAACCACGAGATGATCGAACTGCCGGAGAGAGGTCCGGCGATCCTGGTTTCCAATCACATCTCCGGCCTTGATCCGATCCTGATGTTCGCGGCAAGCCGACGTAAGCTGCGTTTTCTCATCGCCAGCGAGCAGTATCATCGCTTCGGCTTTGAGTGGCTGTTTCGCGCTGTCGGCTGTATTCCAGTCGACCGTAGCGGTAGACCCGAAAAAGCATTCCGTGAGGCGCTTAAGGCGCTGAAAGGGGGTGACGTGGTGGCGCTTTTCCCCCATGGAGGTATCCATCTCGACAGTGACCCACCGCGCCATCTCAAAGCGGGCGCGGTGCGCCTGGCGCAACTGGCAGGTTGCCCCATCTATCCTGTGCGTATTGAAGGTGTCCGTGCCCAAGGGGGGATATTCCTACCGGTGCTGCTGCGTGCCCATGCCCATCTCACCAATCGGCCTGTATTACAGTGTGTGGAGGAGCATCCACGGGATTGCCTGCGACAGTTGGAGCAGCGGCTAGCACCATAAAGGGTTGGCCGATGTCGAAAATGAAAAGGGCGCCCGTAGGCGCCCTTTTTTGGCCGGGTATCACTGTCGCTTGAAGTGAACCGTTACCTCAAGTCCACCCCATTCCGATTCGCTAAGCTTGACCTCGGCGCGGTTGAGTTCAGCGATGCGCTGGACAATGGATAGGCCGAGGCCGCTGCCTTCGGTGTTTTGTCCGGCGAGGCGATAGAAGCGATCGAAGATGCGACTGCGCTCACTCTCTGGAATACCGGGGCCGCTGTCACCTACATGGAGCTCGATGCTGCCATCACCGCACTGGGTCAGACGCACGCTGATTCGACCGCCGCGAGGGGTGTAGCGGATGGCGTTGTCGAGCAGGTTGCGCAGAAGGATCTCCAGGCTCTCCTGCAGTCCGGTGAGGACGGTAACCCCATCCACATCGAGTTCCAGTTCGATCCCTTTGACTATCGCCTGATTAGCGATGTTGGCGAGTATCTCCTGGCAAAGTTGATCCAGGCGTATCTCGCTGTGCAGTGCGGTGCTGCCTTCTGGATCGACCCGTGCCATGGTCAGGAGTTGTTCCACCAGACGGGTAGCACGCTCCACCCCCTCCAGTAGTTTGTTCAGGGCCTGATTGCGGTCGTCGTCGTTGTTACTGCGCTTGGCAACCTGTGCCTGGATCTTCAGCGCTGCCAGCGGGGTACGAAGTTCATGGGCCGCATCGGCGGTGAAGCGACGCTCGCTTTCGAAGGCACGGGAGAGACGCAGAAAGAGGCGGTTGAGGGCGTCAACCAGTGGTGTTATTTCGCAGGGGGCGTCACGGTCATCAACGGCATCCAGGCTGCTTGGTGAGCGGCTGGAGACGTTATGGGCAAGGTTTCTGAGTGGTCGCAGGGTGCGGTTGATCCCAAGCAGGATCAACAGCGCCATAACCGGCAGCAGGAACAGTAACGGCAGACCGATGCGCAGGGCCACGGTGTCGGTGAGTTCGTCACGGATTGCCAGTGCTTCGCCGATCTTCACCATAAAACCCGTCTCGGGATCGAGCAGGGAGAAGACACGCCACTTTTCGCCATCAATGGTTTCGGTGCTATAGCCATTTTTCAGGGTGTTGAGTGGGGCTTCCGGGGCGTTGAATGAGCGCATCATCAGGGTATTTTCCGGTATCTGCCACATCTGATACCCCATTTTGTGTTCGTACTCATGGCCCGCTGAGGTGAAGCGACTGTCACCGCTGAAGTGGATGTGGGTCTGACCAATGAAACGGCGGGTATCTGTCAGTTCATCCAGTTCGTGTCCAGCCACTGAGAGCAGGGTACGTGCAGTCTGTGCCATCTGCGCATCGAACAGCTCACCGATCTCGTGGCGGGTATCACGGTAATTCATCCAGGCGCTGAAGAGCCAGATCACCGCGGTGATCGACAGCAGAGTTATCAGCAGACGGCGGCGGAGCGAACTTCTCATACGGGATCGATGATGTAGCCGACGCCACGGATGGTGCGGATCAGTTCGGCACCCAGCTTCTTGCGCAGGTGGTGGACGTAGACCTCGATGGCGTTGCTTTCCACCTCGCCATCCCAGGAGTAGAGTCCCTCCTCCAGGCGGCTGCGCGACATCACCTTGCCGGTGTTGCTGAGGAGCAGATGCAGAACAGCATACTCGCGGGGTGATATGTCGATGGTGGTACCGTCCTTGCTGACACTGTGTGCCGCCGGGTCGAGGGTGATCTCGCCATGGATGATCTCGCTGCTGGCGCGACCGCTGCTGCGACGTAGCAGGGCGCGTAGGCGGGCGGAGAGTTCGTCAAGGTCGAAGGGTTTGAGCATATAGTCATCGGCGCCGGTATCGAGTCCAGCAACCCTATCGTTGATCGCATCACGGGCGGTGAGGATCAGCACCGGCAGTGCTGAGCCCTGGGAGCGAAGGCGCTTGAGGATCTCCAGCCCAGATTTGTCCGGCAGGCCAAGATCCAGAATCATCAGGTCGTACTGCTCACTCTGCAGCGCCATTTCGGCGGTGCGTGCCTCGGTGAACCAGTCCACGCTGTAGTCTTCCTGTTGCAGCCCGGCACGGATGCCATCACCTATCAGCGGGTCGTCTTCTACCAGTAGCAAGCGCATTGTTCAGTACCCATGGTGGTTGGACCGGGACAGAATAACCCGGTTTAAGTGGGCTCACTATGGCTGTGGCGCATTAAAACAGACTTAACATGCGGCGATTTGTTGCTAGGGTTAGGCAATATCATGGAATAGTGCGATAACCCTGCCAACTGTGCTTGATTTGCCGTGGCCCGGCCATATTCTAGTCAGTAATTGATTAACCATTGATTTTTTGGAGGGTTAAACCCGATGCGAATGGACAAACTGACTACCCGTTTCCAGATGGCGCTGGCCGATGCTCAAAGCCTGGCGCTGGGGCGGGATCACCAGTTTATTGAACCTGCCCATCTGATGACCGCCCTGCTGGATCAGGAGGGCAGTTCTGTCAGACAACTGCTTTCTCAGGCAGGGGTGAACGTCAACGCCCTACGCTCGCAACTGGGCGAGGCGCTGGACCGTATGCCTTCGATTGAAGGGGCGGGTGGTGAGGTGCATGTCTCCAATGATGCAGCCAAATTACTCAACCTGACTGACAAGCTGGCACAGCAGCGTAAGGATGCCTACATCTCCAGCGAGCTGTTCGTGCTGGCAGCGGTAGATGACAAGAGCCAGTTAGGTGAGATGCTGCGCAACAGCGGTGCCAACAAGGCGGCGCTGGAGCAGGCCATCGACGCCATGCGTGGCGGGCAGAAGGTGGATGACCCCAATGCGGAGGAGCAGCGTCAGGCGCTGGAGAAGTACACCGTAGACCTTACCGAGCGTGCCGAGCAGGGCAAGCTCGATCCGGTGATCGGCCGTGATGACGAGATCCGTCGTGCGGTACAGGTGCTGCAGCGCCGTACCAAAAACAACCCGGTGTTGATCGGTGAACCCGGCGTGGGCAAGACCGCCATCGTCGAAGGGTTGGCGCAGCGCATCATCAACGGTGAGGTGCCCGAAGGACTCAAGGGCAAGCGCCTGCTGTCACTGGACATGGGCTCACTGATCGCCGGAGCCAAATTCCGCGGTGAGTTTGAGGAGCGACTCAAGGCGGTGCTCAATGACCTCTCCAAACAGGAAGGGCAGATCATCCTCTTCATTGATGAGATACACACCATGGTCGGTGCCGGTAAGGCCGAGGGCTCGATGGATGCAGGCAATATGCTCAAGCCTGCCCTGGCCCGTGGCGAACTGCACTGCATCGGCGCCACCACCCTGGATGAATATAGGCAGTACATCGAAAAAGATGCCGCACTGGAGCGGCGTTTCCAGAAGGTGCAGGTGGATGAGCCGAGCGTGGAAGACACCATCGCCATCCTGCGTGGCCTGAAAGAGAAATACGAGGTGCACCACGGGGTGCAGATCACCGACCCGGCCATTGTCGCCGCGGCAACGTTGTCGCACCGCTATATCAGTGACCGCCAGCTGCCGGACAAAGCGATCGATCTGGTCGACGAGGCGGCCTCTCGGATTCGTATGGAGATCGACTCCAAGCCGGAGGATATGGATCGCCTCGATCGCCGCCTGATTCAGTTGAAGATCGAGCGCGAGGCACTGGCCAAGGAGGCCGATGAAGCGTCGAAGAAACGGCTTGATCAGTTGAAGGACGAAATTGCTCGTCTGGAAAGTGAATATGGCGAGCTGGAAACCGTATGGAAAGCGGAGAAAGCAGCGCTGCAGGATAGCCAGCATGTGAAGGAGGAGCTGGATCGCGCTCGCCAGGAACTGGAGACCGCGCGTCGCGCTGGTGATTTAGGTCGTATGTCAGAGCTGCAATATGGCCGTATCCCCGATCTGGAAAAATCACTGCAAATGGCCGAGGCAGCGGAGCAGCAGGAGACCCATCTGCTGCGCAATAAAGTATCGGACGAGGAGATCGCCGAAGTGGTCTCCAAATGGACCGGGATCCCGGTCTCCAAGATGCTCGAAGGCGAGCGCGATAAGTTGCTGCGCATGGAGGATGAGTTACACAAACGGGTGATCGGTCAGGATGAAGCCATTCGCGCGGTGGCTGATGCCATCCGTCGTTCCCGTGCTGGGCTCTCGGATCCAAACCGGCCCAACGGTTCTTTCCTCTTTCTCGGGCCTACCGGGGTGGGCAAGACCGAGCTGTGTAAGGCGCTGGCCTCGTTCCTCTTTGATACCGAAGAGGCGATGGTGCGCATCGACATGTCGGAGTTTATGGAAAAGCACTCGGTGGCACGCTTGATAGGCGCACCTCCCGGCTATGTCGGTTACGAAGAGGGGGGGTATCTCACCGAGACAGTGCGGCGCAAACCCTACTCGGTGATCCTGATGGACGAGGTGGAGAAGGCCCATCCCGATGTGTTCAACATTTTGTTGCAGGTGC
>JBNKQR010000029.1:0-36331 GCA_050295975.1 Thiohalomonadaceae bacterium | reverse complement strand
CCGTTGATGGGTGCCCTGATCTATATCGGCCAGACCGGTGACCCGTGGCTGGGTGGCCTGGCACTATTCGCCCTCTCCATGGGTATGGGCCTGCCATTGGTGGCCATCGGCACAGCCGGGGGAAAATTCCTGCCCCGTGCTGGTGGCTGGATGGATGCGGTCAAGGCGGTCTTCGGTGTCCTGTTGCTGGGCGTGGCTGTGTGGATGCTGGAACGGATCCTGCCCGCCGAGATCACCATGCTGTTGTGGGCACTGTTGATCATCGGCTCAGCCATCTACATGGGGGCGCTGGAGTCTATTAAGGAAGGTGCCAGTGGCTGGAGTAAACTGTGGAAGATGATTGGCCTGGTCATGTTGTTGCAGGGGGCGCTGATGCTGATCGGCCTGGCTGCGGGCAACACCGATCCGCTGCAACCCCTCAAGGGGCTCAATCTGGGTGGCGGTACCGTCACCAAACCGGCTCACCTGGCATTCAAGAAGGTCGCTACGGTCGAGCAACTGGATAGTGAAGTTGCCGCCGCTGCCGCTCAGGGCAAGAGCGTGATGCTCGACTTCTATGCTGACTGGTGCGTCTCCTGCAAGGAGTTCGAGAAGTACACCTTCTCAGACCCACAGGTACTGGCAGCACTGGCCAACAGTGTGTCACTACAGGCCGATGTCACTGACAATAACGATGCGGACCAGGCGCTCCTGAAACGCTTTGGCCTTATCGGCCCCCCCGGGATCATTTTCTACAGCGCCAGCGGCAAAGAGCTTCCCGCCCACCGGGTAGTCGGGTTCATGGAAGCCGATGAGTTTGCCTCCCATATCAATCGAGCACTGGGACAATGAACATGCCTCGAATACTACCCGTTTTACTTCTCGCTACCCTGCTCAGCGGTTGCGGCGAGTCGCCATCTTCCACACCGGCTGCAACGAGCACTGAAATGACGGCAATCGATTTCAACTTTCCCAATCTGGACGGCGAAGAACGCAGCCTGAAACAGTGGCAGGGTCAGGTGGTGATGCTCAATTTCTGGGCCCCCTGGTGCCCTCCATGCATCAAAGAGACCCCCGCCTTTGTCGAACTACAGGAAGAGTATGCCGACAAGGGCTTCACTATCGTTGGCATCACTATCGATACCCAGAAGAACGCACAGACCTTCGCCGACACCATGGGGATCAACTACCCGATCCTGATCGCCGAGGATAAGGGCATTGCCCTGGCCAAAAATTACGGCAACAAAATAGGAACCCTGCCCTTTACGGTTATACTCGACCGTCAAGGACGGGTGGTTGCGACCCACCGCTCCGAATTCACCCGGGAGGATGCAGAAAAGGTGCTTGTAAACCTGCTTTGAGACCGAATGTGATCTATGTCACACCTCGAACAGGACGGAACTTGCAATTATCTTCGGGGAAATGACGTCTAATTCTTTAGTTGTAGACAATCGCCCAACCATGGTGCAAAATGGCGTCCTTCTTGGGGGCCCCGCGGTAAAAATAACAGCTAACGTGCGGGGAAAAGTAATAAACACTCGGTAAATTTGCGTAACTACGCAAAAACTGAAGGGCGGGACGGAAATATGGCCAAACTGCTGGTACTTAACGGGCCGAATCTCAATCTCCTTGGGAGTCGAGAGCCGGGCCACTACGGTACTGACAATTTGGAGCAGATTAACCAACGCCTTACCGAACAGGCCGAAACTGCTGGTCACCAGCTAGACACCTTCCAGAGCAATGCCGAACACGAGCTGGTCGAGCGCATCCACCGCGCTGCCAGTGACAAGGTTGCCTGGATCATTATCAACCCGGCGGCCTTCACCCATACCAGTGTCGCAGTACGTGACGCCCTGGCCGGTGTTGCCATCCCCTTTATTGAAGTACACCTCTCCAACGTCCACGCACGTGAAGAGTTCCGGCGTCACTCCTATTTCTCAGATATCGCCAGCGGCGTAATCAGCGGCCTAGGTGCCCAGGGTTACGAACTGGCACTGACGGCGGTTCTGCGTCGTCTATCCGTATAACAGACATAACAACTAACAGGTTCGAGCACTATGGACATACGTAAAGTAAAAAAACTGATTGAGCTGCTGGAGGAATCCGGTATCGCCGAGATCGAGATCCACGAAGGTGAGGAATCGGTACGCATCAGCCGCAGCAGCCAGATCGCCCCGGCAATGATGCAGGCTGCTCCGGTTGCCGCCGCTCCTGTCGCAGCAGCTCCAGCTGCTGCCGCTGCACCCGCTGAAAGCAGCGAGCCAGCTCTGCCAAGTGGGCATCAGGTAACCTCACCCATCGTTGGTACCTTCTACCGCTCACCCTCACCCAGCGCCAAGGTCTTCGTCGAAGTGGGACAGAGTGTCAATTCTGGCGATACCCTCTGCATCATCGAGGCGATGAAGATCATGAATCAGATCGAGGCCGACAAATCAGGCGTGGTTAAAGCCATCCTGGCTGAAAATGGTCAGCCGGTGGAATACGGTCAGCCCCTGTTCATCATCGAATGATGCAACCCTGGATAAAAAAATACTGCCATGATTGACAAGATAGTTATCGCTAACCGGGGCGAGATCGCCCTGCGTATCCTGCGCGCCTGTCGTGAGCTGGGGATCAAGACCGTCGCAGTTCACTCTACTGCTGACCGCGATCTGAAACATGTTCGACTCGCCGACGAATCGGTCTGCATTGGTCCGGCCTCATCGACGGAAAGCTACCTCAATGTACCGGCTCTGATCAGCGCCGCCGAGGTTACCGACGCCATGGCCATCCATCCTGGCTACGGTTTCCTCTCGGAAAACGCCGATTTTGCAGAGCGTGTAGAAGAGAGTGGCTTTGCCTTCATTGGCCCACGTCCCGAAACCATCCGCCTGATGGGCGACAAGGTCTCCGCCATCGAGTCGATGAAGATGGCTGGTGTCCCCACCGTGCCTGGTTCCGGTGGACCACTGGACGATGATGGAGATACCAACCTGCGCATTGCTCGTGAAATCGGCTACCCGGTCATCATCAAAGCGGCTGGCGGTGGTGGCGGACGTGGTATGCGCGTGGTTCACTCCGAAGCTAATCTGCTGGGTGCCATCTCCCTGACCAAGAATGAAGCGGGCACCGCCTTCGGCAACGACATGGTCTACATGGAGAAGTATCTTGAGAACCCACGCCACGTGGAGATCCAGGTACTGGCCGACACCCACGGAAACGCGATCCATCTGGGTGAGCGCGACTGTTCTATGCAGCGTCGTCACCAGAAGGTGATCGAAGAGGCCCCTGCGCCGGGTATCAGCGAAGAGCTGCGCCAGCAAATTGGTCGCCGTTGTGCCGATGCCTGCGTCGAGATCGGCTATCGTGGCGCCGGTACCTTTGAATTCCTCTATGAAGATGGCGAGTTCTATTTCATCGAAATGAACACCCGCGTTCAGGTAGAGCATCCGGTCACCGAGATGATCACCGGAGTCGACATCGTGCGCGAGCAGATCCTGATCGCCGCTGGTGAAAAACTCGGCTACACGCAGGACGACATTAAGATCAACGGTCACGCCATTGAGTGCCGTATCAATGCCGAAAACCCGGACAACTTCATGCCCTCTCCGGGCAAGATCGAACGAGTCCACATGCCGGGTGGTCCTGGGGTACGGGTCGATTCACACATCTATGGCGGCTACACCGTACCACCCTACTACGACTCAATGATCGGTAAGTTGATCACCCACGGCGCTACCCGTGAAACCGCACTTGCACGGATGCGTACCGCACTGGATGAGACCATTATCGATGGTATCAAGACCAACATCCCGCTACACCGTCGTCTGGTTGACGATGCAGCTTTCCAGGCAGGTGGTACTAACATCCACTATCTGGAAAAGAAACTCGGCATCTAAAACCGCCGATTCCGGGCACAAAAAAAACCGGCCATTGGCCGGTTTTTTTTCACCACAACTTCAGGCTTAGAAGTAGAAGTTAAAGCTGACTCCTGCACTTGCAGTACCAACGTTGGTTGCTTTTTCGGTTGTCACGCCGGTAGAGTCTTCACCAGACATATAACCGGCTCGTGCAGCCCCTTCAATGCTGAACTGCTTGGCAAAGAAATACTCGGCGCCGAATTCAGCCATGATCTGCGTGATTTTGTAGTTTGAGTCATTGGTTGATGAGTACTGGAAATAACCACCAAAGAACGGAGCAAAATCAGAGGTCTTCAAATACTTGCGGGCACCAGCCTTGAAACCGAAATCAGTACCGTTGGCATCGCCACCCTTAATACCAATGCCAACACCGGCCAGAATCGCCAGATTCTTTTCCAGGAAATATTTCCCCTGCACAATGTACAGATCATCCGCAGCACCATTTACCACGCTGGATTGTACAGCAGCAGATGTACCATCAAAAACACTGACATTCAGCGCCATGCTACCTGCCTGCATGCTGTTAGCAGCGCTGGCTGCGCCGGAAAAAGCCAAAACCGCTGTGGCGGCAAGAATCATTGCGTACTGTTTCATAATTACTTTCCTTTTGACTGGTCAATGGTTAGACAAACTAAGCGTTTCTCTGAGGGAATAATATGGTGAGCAACTCACCACAGAACACACACAAAACTGAGGTATTCTCTCCTGCCCTCACGCATCGGTATCTGCCCTGGATCACAAAACTGTCGTTTACCCATTACTACTCCTGGCTAGCCTCCTGCGCTGAAAACAGGGCAAAATGCTACACTGCGACCACGCAACACCAACCGGAAACGATTTATGCCCTGGCTACAACTCACCTTCTATTCCACTAAGGACGATGCCGAAAAATTGGCCGACCTGCTGAGCGATGCCGACGCTGCAGCGGTAACGATGCAAGACGCAGCGGACCAGCCACTCTATGAGCCTCCACCTGGAACGACCCCCCTGTGGCAACTGACCAACGTGGTCGGGCTGTTCGATGCATCCTGCAGTGCGGATGCGATTGTGCAACAACTAATGAGTCAGTGGCCAGGGGAACTACCTGAGTATCGTAGTGAGATACTGGAGGATAAGGCCTGGGAACGGGCCTGGATGGACGACTTCAAGCCGATGCAGTTCGGTGAGCGTCTCTGGATCGTGCCCAGCTGGAGTGAGCCACCTGAAGCCGATGCGGTAAATATCCTTCTCGATCCGGGTCTGGCCTTCGGCACCGGCACCCACCCCACCACCCGGCTCTGTCTAGAGTGGCTGGACGCCCATGAGGTGGCGTGGCAAAGCGTGATCGATTACGGCTGTGGTTCAGGCATCCTGGCCATCGCTGCGGCCCTGCTTGGTTCGGAAAACGTAATCGGCGTTGACAACGACCCCCAGGCACTACTGGCGACAATGGAAAATGCAAGGCGCAATAACGTCCTGCCAGCCATCACCTGTTACCTGCCAAAAGAGACACCGCAGCAACCGGCACAACTGCTACTGGCCAATATCCTCGCTGGCCCCCTAATCGAGCTGGCACCACGACTTGCTGAGCTCGTCTCAGCCGCTGGCCATATCGTGCTCTCTGGTATCCTGCCGGAGCAGGCTGCCGAGGTTTCCGCTGCCTATACACCATGGTTCGAAATGCAGCCTGCAGTAGAGCATGACGGTTGGACAAGACTGGAAGGCAGAAAACATCCGGTATAAAAAAACCGTCACAATGACGGCCTTTTTCAGAGAATTATTTCTAGAACTCCATTGCAACCTGCAGGGTGATCACCTCGACAGTCTTGCCCGTCCCCCCATCACTCACCCCATAATCCTCCTGCTGCGCATACTCCAGTGCCATACTGGCACCGCGGGTTACCTCCTTGCGCATCACCAGCGAGGTGACACTCTTTGGCAGTCCGATGAACTGCGCCTTTTCGGTTGTCTGGTAACCGAAGGCCAGTACTGAACCACCATTGCGCACAAATCCCAGTTCGATGTTGGTCACCACTGGCTGCTCTTCGTTGGTCACAGCACCACCCAGATCACCATTACTGAATTTCTCCAACGCCATCACCTGCTCAGCCATGAAGGTGGTGGTAGCGGAACGAATGATGAGATGGATAGTAGCGCCGGGCACGCTGCTGGCCACTTCGCCAACGGTGGCCCCAGTACCTAATTCCTGCAGGATGTTTGAATCGGCGATATTAGTAATATAGCTAACACCAAGATCGTATTGCTGACCCTCACGGCGGCCCAGGCTAATTCCACCAGAAATCGTGTCATCGTTGCCAGCTGCCACTACAGAGGATTCGTTAGAGTCGCCATTAAAGAGGTAGAGTGAGCCGTAACCTGCAGCATTGTCCGCCTCGAGCATCAATACTGTCTCAGTGGTTTCGCCTATAACCCGGGTTTGCGGGTCAGACACCATGAAACTATCGTAGCGACCGAATGGCAGGTACATCTTGCCGAAGATAAAGCTTTTTCCGCCGCTAGGACCAAGAGTGATTGTCCCCTCATCGAGTCCGAAATCGGTTTTGTCCTCTTCATAGAGAAAACCAAGATGGGCAGACATTACCTGCTGCATGGTCGCGTCGATGTTTAACTCGACCCTTGCAAGGGTCATATCTAGCGTTTTGCCACCAGTGAATTCTTCGCTACTGACCGCCTGCATATCAACCAGACCGCTAATCTCCGGTGTGGTTAGACCGGCATTTGCAGCGGTGGAGACCCATGCCGCTGCTATTGCGGCCATTGCAGTATTCCATTTCATCCCGTAATCACTCCAGGTTCTCAAGATTGGAGCCAGTATAACGGCCAATTTTCATCAGAGTCGACCTGTCCCCCCTCTAACTATCGTGCAGGTCACATTCTGAGGTGACGAAAAAAGAACAATCCCCCATGTACACCAAACAACTTGGAACCTGACAAAAAATAGGCTAACGTTCTCTGCTCCCTGAATGGAAATCAGGTGTGACCACGTAATACAGGCTTCAGGCATCAATGTATACCCAGTGTCCAGCATGCAAGACCGTCTTTAACGTCAAGCCAGAACAGCTTCGCGCAGCACGAGGCAAGGTTCGCTGTAGTCGTTGCCAAACTATCTTTAACGCCGCAGAACACAGCTACGTCTCTGATAGCTCCCCGGCGACAACCAAGCCTACGGCGCCCTCAGCATCGTCCAAACCGAGCGCAGCAAAGCCACAGACTGTTCCACAGAATAAAACGCAGGCCGCCAAACCACAGGCGAAGCAACAGGCCAAAACGACAACCACCAAACCAGCTACAGAACAACCCACACACAAAAAGCCGGCCCCTGTGCTCAAGCAGCCCATCAGTAAAGAGCCTCCAGCAGCAACAAAATCCGATGACGATGGCTGGTTTGACCTGACGCCCACCCCGGCAACCAAACCAGAAACACCGAAAAAGGCCCCGGCCTCCCCGTCAGCTCAGGTAACCAAACCTGAGGTAGCGGCCAAAACTCAGAAAGAACAATCGCCCAACGACAATCCGCCTGATTCGGTTGCGGACGAACTTAATGATGATCTGTTCCAGCTGTTTGCTGAAAAGGAAGTCGATGAAGCGATAACCCTGGAAGAGACAGCTCCTGTAGCTCCTGCAGCTCCTGCAGCTCCTGCAGCTCCTGCTGAAAAGGCTGAAGCCCCGGCAGGTGAGGATAAAAAGGCCTCCACCAAAGAAGCCCCACCACAGGAGAAAAAGAAGACAAGAGAGAGCAATTATTCCCTGCCCCCTCAACTGGAAGCGCGTCCGGTACGGGCCACCATGAGAACCCTGACCTTTATGATCAGCAATTTAATGCTGATCTCTGCCCTGGCGATGCAGTACGCCTATAGTCACCGCATACCGTTACAGGAAAATGAGAGCCTGCGCCCCTTGCTCGACACCCTGTGCCAGATAACCTCATGTCCGCAGCCACCACAGCGCGACCTGAAAAAGATCGAACTGGTCGACAACATGATGCAGTCGCACCCGCGCTACCAGAACAGCCTGTTGATCACCGCCACCCTGATTAACCGCGCTAACTATGTGCAGCCCTATCCAATCGTGGAGATCACCATGAGTGACCTGCAACAAAAGGTGGTTGCGAAGCGCACATTTCGCCCTGAAGAATATCTGGCTGGAGATATTGCCGAGATGGGTTTCACCCCAAATGTGGAAGTCGCCATGATGCTGGAGGTTGCTGACCCGGGTAACAATGCGGTTGGCTTCAAATTCGACTTTTACTGACAAACGGCCCTTTATAGCCAAAGACGAAGCCGGTATGATCACCGGCCCCTGGAAACAAGCCTATGCCCACGCACATGCGCATCGGATCATACCAACTAAAAAATAATCTGATACTGGCTCCCATGGCCGGCATCACCGACCGCCCCTTCCGTCAGCTATGCCGCGAAATGGGTGCGGGTATGGCCGTATCGGAAATGGTGGCCTCCAACTCCCTGCTCTGGGGTAGTGAAAAAACCCGCCGCCGCGCCGATCACAGCGGCGAAACCGAACCCCGTTCCGTTCAGATCATGGGCGCCGACCCACAGATGATGGCCGATGCTGCCCGCTTTAACGTCGACAACGGCGCGCAGATCATCGACATCAACATGGGTTGCCCGGCAAAAAAGGTCTGTAATGTCCAGGCCGGCTCCGCCCTGTTGCGTGACGAGGCGCTGGTAAGCCAGATCCTTGAAGCCGTGGTCAAGGCAGTACCGGAGATTCCTGTCACCCTGAAGATCCGTACCGGCTGGGACCGGGACAACCGCAACGGCATTTCCATCGGAAAAATTGCCGAAGCCGCCGGGATTCAGGCGCTGGCAGTACATGGCCGCACCCGCGCCGATCTCTACCGTGGCGAAGCAGAGTACGAGACTATCGCCGCGATCAAAGCCGCAATCCAGATTCCGGTAATTGCCAATGGAGATATCAACTCTCCGGCTAAGGCCAAGGAGGTATTGCAGGCCACCGGGGTCGACGCCATCATGATTGGCCGCGCCGCTCAGGGCCGCCCCTGGATCTTCCGCGAGATCGGTCACTATCTTGAGCATGGCGAACTGCTGCCGGAGCCGGAGCTGGAAGAGGTGCGTGACATCCTCACCGGCCACCTACGAAATCTTTATGCTTTCTACGGTGAACACACCGGCGTGCTGATGGCTCGCAAACATATTTGCTGGTACAGCAAGGGACTGCGACACGGTAACACCTTCCGCCAGGCCGTGAACCGCACCGATGATATTGAGAAGCAACTCGCCATGGTCGAGCACTTCTTTGCGGAACAGATTGAAAATCGGGAGATTGCTGCGTGAAAGAACCGAAAGCCCGCCCCCTCAACGGCTGTGTGCGTAAAGCTTTAGACAAGTACTTTGCCGATCTGGAAGGCCATGAACCGGGCAATCTCTATCAACTCATGCTGGGCGAAGTGGAAAAACCACTGCTGGAAAAAGTAATCCAGCACGCCGCCGGTAACCAGACCCGCGCCGCCGAGATCCTCGGCATCAACCGCGGTACCCTGCGCAAAAAACTCAAGCAGTACAATCTGGAAAACTGACTTTCACCACGAAGGACACAGAGAACACGAGAGGATGAATTCGTAGTGTCTCGTTTACACTAAATTATCTTCCTTCGCGCACTTCGTGAACTTCGTGGTTTCGCTTTTCTCACGAGGATGAAACATGACTAAAATCCAACGCGCGCTCATCAGCGTCTCAGACAAAACCGGCATCGTGGAATTTGCACAGGCCCTGGCCGATCAGGGTGTGGAGTTGCTCTCCACCGGCGGCACCGCCAAACTGCTGGCGGAGAAGGGCATCCCGGTAATCGAGGTCTCGGACTATACCGGCTTTCCGGAGATGATGGATGGGCGAGTCAAAACCCTGCACCCAAAGATTCACGGCGGTATCCTTGGCCGTCGCGGTATTGACGATAGTGTTATGCAAGAGCATGGGATCGGCGGCATCGACCTGGTCTGCGTCAACCTCTACCCCTTCCGTGAGACCATCGCCAAACCCGGCTGTACACTGGAAGATGCCATCGAGAATATCGACATTGGCGGTCCGGCCATGGTCCGCTCCTCAGCCAAGAACCACGCCTATGTCACCATCGTCACTAATCCTGCCGACTATGTCGTGGTCCTGGACGAGATGAAACAGAATGGCGGCGCGGTTATCGACGCCACCCGTTTCTCCATGGCGGTTAAAGCCTATGAGCACACCGCCGCCTACGACGGTGCCATCGCCAACTATTTCGGTACCATTGTCGAAAATGGCAAGCCAGAGGGTTTCCCCCGTACCATCAATTTTCAATACCAGAAGGCACAGGAGATGCGCTACGGCGAGAACCCGCATCAACAGGCCGCCTTCTACATTGGCGACAACCTGGCCGAAGCCAGCGTGGCCACTGCCCGCCAACTGCAGGGTAAGGAACTCTCCTATAACAACATCGCCGACACCGATGCAGCGCTGGAGTGCGTCAAACAGTTCAATGAAGGCCCTGCTTGCGTCATCGTCAAACACGCCAACCCCTGTGGTGTCGCTATCGACCCGGATCTGGTCACCGCCTATGACCGCGCCTACAGCACCGATCCGGAGTCGGCGTTCGGCGGGATTATCGCCTTTAACCAGGAACTGGACGGCCACACCGCCCGCACCATCGTCGAGCGTCAGTTCGTTGAAGTGATCATCGCTCCGAAAGTCTCTCAGGAAGCGATCGATGTGGTGGCTGAGAAGAAGAACGTGCGCCTGCTCGAGTGCGGCCAGTGGCCAGTTGAACCGGGTAAGCGTCTCGATTTCAAAAAGGTCACCAACGGT
Source organism: Thiohalomonadaceae bacterium (assembly GCA_050295975.1). Lineage (GTDB taxonomy): Bacteria > Pseudomonadota > Gammaproteobacteria > Thiohalomonadales > Thiohalomonadaceae > JAPHTQ01. The sequence goes on along the minus strand of JBNKQR010000029.1, from coordinate 25,638 downwards.
CTGCTGGTACAGGATGCCGATCTTGCGCTGCACAACGAGATCAAGGTGGTGAGTAAACGTCAGCCCACCCCGACAGAGATGGAAGACCTGCTGTTTGCCTGGCGCGTAGCCAAGTACGTCAAATCCAATGCCATCGTCTACGGTAAAGAGCACATGACCATCGGTGTCGGCGCAGGACAGATGAGCCGCGTCAACTCGGCGCGCATCGCTGCGATCAAGGCGGAACATGCAGGACTCACCGTAGAGGGCTCAGTAATGGCCTCTGACGCCTTCTTCCCCTTCCGCGATGGTATCGACAACGCCGCACAAGCGGGTATTGCTGCGGTGATCCAGCCGGGCGGTTCGATGCGGGATGAGGAAGTCATTGCCGCTGCCGATGAACATGGTATGGCGATGGTGTTTACGGGTATGCGCCACTTCCGCCACTAACTCAAAACGGTTCTCGCACCCTGATCCTGCGTTGCAAAGCCTGCTCCGGTGCTCATTTACTGATGTGTAAACTGCGCTCCTCGCAGGCTTTGCGCCTTGCCTCCGGGCACGAGCCCTCATTTTGAGAGCTACTCGAAAAGGCTATATGCAATGACGGACTGTATTTTTTGCAAAATTATCGCGGGCACTCTGCCCGCCGATATCGTCTACCAGGATGATGAGGTGCTGGCCTTTCGTGACATCAACCCGGTGGCACCGACTCACATTCTGATCATCCCGAAACAGCACATCGCTACCGCCAACGAATTCAGTGAGAAAAACCAGGCGCTCATCGGCAAGCTCATGCTCACCGCTTCGCGTCTGGCAAAAGAGCTAGGCTTTGCCGAAAACGGCTATCGTCTGGCAATGAACTGCAACCAGGATGCAGGCCAGACCGTCTACCACATCCATCTACACCTGCTTGCGGGACGCCACTTCACCTGGCCGCCGGGTTGATTTTTCAGTCGCCTGACGCCACCCTCAATGGACTGCACCGTCCAAGGAGAAACCATGAAACCGGAACTGATTAGCTTCAAACTTTGCCCCTTCGTCCAGCGTTCGATCATCGTGCTGAATGAAAAGAAGGTCGATTACGACATAACCTACATCGATCTGAAAAATCCGCCTGACTGGTTTAAGGAAATTTCACCTTTGGGCAAGGTACCGGTACTGAAGGTCGGTGATGAGGTGCTGTTTGAATCAGCGGTGATCATGGAGTACCTGGACGAGGTCAACCCACCCTCACTGCACCCGGCTGACCCGCTGCGCAAGGCTCAGAACCGTGCCTGGATTGAGTTTGCCTCGACCCTGATCATGGCCCAGTTCAACATGCTGATGTGCAAGGAAAAGGAAGATAGCGAAAAAGCGGAGCAGGAGTTGCGCAGCAAGCTGGCACAACTGGAACAGCAGGTGAAAGGACCGCTGTTTAACGGCGAGGAGTTTGCCCTGGTGGATGCCGCCTTCGCGCCGATCTTCATGCGCTTGGCGATGCTGGAACAGTGGTCACCGATGGGACTTTTGGAAAACCTGCCAAAGTTGAAACAGTGGTCTGAAGGCCTACTGGCCCGCGACACGGTGAAATACTCGGTGGTGGAAAATCTGGAGGAACTCTATCGCGGTATGCTCAGCTCAAGCGGCAGCTATGCTTCCAGCCGCTTCGCCCCTCAATAAGCGCGCTCGGTTTAAAGTTCGAGGCCACCTAAACGCTCGGCAACGCGTCGACGCTCCCAGCGCACGCCCAAATAGAGCCCCAGAACAAATAACGCGGCAATCCCGATGAACTGGTAGAACCAGGTATAGCTCTTGTTGCTACGGGCATTGGCACTGTAATACTGACTCACCTGCTGATGCAGCTTGCCGTTTTCGTCCAATAATTCGGCAACCTTTTTATCAACCTCTTCACTGTACTGCGTTTTTTCTGCCAGTTGCTTGGTTAGCGTTTTCGCCTCTTCACGCAGGCGCGTCGCTTCCTTTTGTGATTTATCCAGCAACAGTCGGGCCGGCATTTCGTTGCTGACATAGGACTTGCTCACCCACCCCTCGACCCCACTTTCGGCACGCACACGAAGGTAACCCTCCTGCTCTTCAAGCACCTCCAGTGCATCCCCTGTGGTCACTACTGCAACCGGGATATCAGAGGAGTTGGGGGCTGCACGAATACCCACGCGGAGATAGTCGTTCACGTACAGGGTTTCGGATAATGCGCTGCCCGCATAAAACAGGGCCAGCAGAAGCAGATACTTTCCGGTGCCTCTCAATTTCATCTCCATCTATCTGATTTCTCGCATAATCCTATCACTGAAAAACGATAGCTGCATACCTTATCCATAGAAGTCGTTTTTCTAGCCAACCGCAGACTAACCACTCGTTTCCAGCACAACGATAGACCAGAAAAGCACACTCTTCATCAAATACATCATGATGATGCCAGGTTGAACCACATCGGCAGGGTGAAAATACTTAAGGCCGTACTGACGGTAACGACCATTGCATACAACGAACTGTCCAGCCTGTAGCGATCACAGAGCACGATGCCCAACACCATACTCGGCATCGCCGCCTCCAGAACCACTGCAGTACGCACCTCACCAAAAAGTCCAAGTGCGCCTCCAGCCCCCCAGACGAGCAGCGGCGTCAGCAAAAGCTGGATCACCACTACCGGTGCGACCAGCGACAGCCGTCGCATCCAGCCATCCCCCCAGCGAAGACCCAATCCAAGAGAGAAAAGCATTAGCGGCACCACACCCGCTGCCAACATCTCCATCACACTGGCAGGGATCGACGGCAGAGGCACCTCGAATAGATTGAGGCTGACACCAAGAAGTGCGGCCCACAAAGGCGGAACCCGCATCAAATTCCGCAACGGATGAACGCCATCGCCACTTCCGCCATAGTGCTGTGCCAGCATAACCCCCACACTGAGTAACAACGGAGTGCAGGCGAAGAGATCATACTGGATGGCAATTGCACGTGCCCATGGCCCCAGTGATGCCTCCAGTACCGGCAGACCCATATAGGTCGCATTGGGAAATGCCGCTGCAAGCAACAACGCACCGAGTGCGGGTGCTGCAGGACGTTGTAGTCGAAACCAGAGCCACGCACTGCCCATACCGAAGCCAATCCCCAGCATGGCCAGAACAGCCACCTTTACCGCATCCAGCGTTAGCTCAGCACGCCACAGCACAAGTAGCACTAGCGCCGGTAACAACAGCACATAGACCAGCGTCGTCAGACTGTTGCGCAGGGTATCGGCATTCAGCCCCTGTGGGGTGGTCACGCGCCACAGCACACCTAACAGGATCAATAGCGCCGCCTGACCTATCACCTCATACATCGCGAGCTCCGATCATCCGCCCAGGTGAACAACGAGATGCCGTTGTTGTGCAGAGGCACGATGCTCCCACAGATAGATTCCCTGCCAGGTGCCCAGGGCGAGTCGACCCCGCACCACCGGAATTCCAAGTGAAGTGGCCGTCAGCGCATTTTTGATATGCGAGGGCATGTCGTCCGGCCCCTCCTGGGTATGAGTAAAGTGTGGATCATCTTCTGCCACGAGACGATCCAGCCACCCCTCAAGATCACGACGGGCAGAGGGGTCGGCATTCTCCTGAATACAGAGGCTAGCCGAAGTATGCTGAACAAACACGGTACAGAGCCCTTCATCGATCCCGGACTGTGCCAGACAGTTGGTAACCTCGCTGGTGATTTCATACAACCCCTTGCCTCGGGTGGCTACCCTGAATTCGTGAATCACAGCTCATCCTCTTCAATAGGGAACATTTGCCATCCTGCACATGCTATCACCACCACTATATTTTCCGCACCACCACCAGGATCGATTGGGAAAAATATGAAAAACACCCTGCTCTGCTAGCCCAAATGTAGGCCAGTTATGGCCCGAATAAAAAAAAAGCCTGTTTTCTGCAAAGAAAAGCGCACATTTCACCATTGGTCACTTGTTTTTTTTTCAAACGCGATGGAAAATCTGCGCGGTTAGCTGAATTTAACAACGCCTAAATGTCCACTGTTGAGGAGAGAACAAGATGGTTGCAAAGAAAAAAGCTGCTGCGAAGAAAAAACCTGCTGTAAAGAAGAAAGCCGTTAGCAAGAAAGCAGCCCCGAAGGCGGCTGCCAAGAAAATCACTGCAATCAAGGAGCCGATGAGCAAATCAGCCCTGTTTGCCACGATTGCTGAGAACACCAATGTTGCCCGTAAAGACGTTGTTGCTGTCTTCGCTGAACTGGAAGCCCTTATCGACGGTCACATCCGCAAGCGTGGTGCTGGTACTTTCAACCTGCCCGGCCTGCTGAAAATCACCACCGTGAAGAAGCCTGCCCGCAAGGCGCGTAAAGGCATTAACCCGTTCACCGGCGAAGAGACCATGTTCAAGGCCAAACCGGCCAGCACCGTGGTTAAGGTTCGTCCGCTGAAGAAACTGAAAGACTTCGTTAACAACTAAGTTGCTGACACCAGTCTGAATACAGGGGGACTTCGGTCCCCCTGTTTTATTCTGCCCCGATAGCACCCGCTGTCATAGAATCACTTTATAACCAACTACTCACATTGAGAGTTCTAATGGGGGCGCAAAGAGATTCAGCGAAAAAACCATTGCAAACGACTCAGGTATGCATTATTTCTTAACCATGCGTCGCTGAATCGATGCACTAAATAACGATGGAGGAATTCTCGTATGCCCTACTCAGCATTACCGCACCATACCCTCTTACCCGGTACCAGCTATGCCAGCCCTCCGCAGCACCTGCCGGAAAAGGTAACCGCAGATAGTCCTGCCATCGACGTTATGACCGATTTCACCAAGGTCGCCGCCATTACCATGACCCCGTTTGCTTCGCTTGATGAGACGGAGCAGCGCATGATTGCCAGCGGTGTACGCCTGCTGCTGGTTACCGACCAGGCAAATAGCATCCTTGGCGTTATCACCGCCAATGACCTGCTGGGACAGCGCCCGGTAAAATATCTGCAGGAGGTAGGTGGCAAACGCTCTGACATTGAAGTGCGAGACATCATGACCACGTCCGATCAGATAGAGGTGCTCTACATGGTCGATGTGGAAAACGCCACTGTCGGCGATATCGTAGATACCCTGAAGAGCGAGGCTCGGCAGCACGCCATGGTGGTCGACCTTGATGAGAACAAGAATCAGGTGGTCCGTGGCCTCTTCTCCACCACCCAAATTGGACGTCAGTTGGGTGTCACTATTGAATCAACTGGAGCAGCAAAGTCCTTTGCAGAGCTCGAGGCGGCACTTACCGCCTAAAAGACGTCGCATCCCGCGGCGTAAAAAAACCGGTAGCTGTTACGGCTACCGGTTTTTTTTTGATTCCGGATAGAGAAGAGACTCAGAACAGCAGCTTCATACCGATACTAAGGCCCTTATCGACTTCAACACCAGTAGAAGTGCCGCCGGAGTACTCCACATCCATTTCAATATTGCGGTAGTTGGCATAGACAAAAGCCTGTGGCAGCACCTGGTAATCCACCCGTACATTGCTCTCGGTGTACTTCTTGCAATCCATGAAGGAGGTGATCTCCGGTGCGTAGTAGAAGGAGCCACCAATACCTAGACGGTGGACCGGCGAGAAACGAATATCACCACCAAAGGCAATAGCGCTCAAATCCCTGTGCCAGTCAGACGGTGAAGTATAGAATGCTTTGCCACCCAGACTGATATTGAAGGTACCGGATTTACTCCAGTTCTCACCGCTTACCAGCAGACCGACGTAGTACATGGTGTCGTTCAACTGCTCGGTATCTTCGTTGGTCAGTACACCAAACTCGGTGCTCAGGCCGCTCTTGCCGGAGACATTCATGGAGTAGCTGCCACGAAATGCCTTGTTTCGTAGGTCAATGTCAACATTGTCAGCTACCGCGGTAGTAGAGAGGGTTGCAAGCAGCAATAACCCAATGGCGTGTTGTTTCATACTTCATCCTCTTGTCGGTCATTCACGGGACGATGGTCCAATGCTCTATCTGTGCATGATAACGAGAATCCATGCCGACTGCATCCGTTCCACCCCATATAAGGCGGTATACCCACGGTGTGACCCGGTAATGAACAAACCGGTTCACAAAATCCGACGAGCGGATCAGGCCTTACCTTTCGAGACAGCTCGACGACGGACATGATGAAGCGAGTTATGACCACATCTCATTATCGACAGTGTGGACTTGTGACGAGAGGGTACTGGCTATATAAATACACCCGATATTTACCCATCCCCCTGGAGACTATGCAATGAAACGAATCACGACCCTTATCCTGCTCTGCGCACTGCCCTTTGGCATCGCCACCGCGGATCAAGCAGATGCGAAGAAACGTGCCAAGGAAAGCAAAGCGGTAGTAAAACAGTTCTTTGGCCAGCTTAAAGGCGAATTGGGCAAGGCAATGAAAACAGGAGGCCCAGTCAAGGCCATTGAGGTCTGCAATACCGTAGCCCCAGCTATCGCTAAGGAGCAATCGGAAAAACACGGCTGGAAGGTTGGCCGTACCAGTCTCAAGACCCGTAATCCTGATAACGCCCCAGATGAGTGGGAACGCAAGGTGCTGGAAAAATTCGAGAGCCGTGTTGCCAAGGGTAAGAAAGCGGGCACCTACTACGAAGTGGTCGAGGAGAACGGCAAGAAGGCCTTCCGCTTTATGAAAGCGATTGTTATGCCACCTATGGATAAAGCTCCCTGCCTCAAATGTCATGGTGAAAAAATCGATCCCAAGATCGCCACCAAGCTGGATGCACTCTATCCGCAGGATATGGCCCGTGGTTATAAACCGGGTATGGTTCGTGGTGCCTTCACCATCACTCAGCCGATGCAGTAAGTACTGATGCAGTACACATCAAAGGGGCCTTATGGCCCCTTTTTTGCGCGCCTCTGCCGCTCTTTTCGTCACTACCTACATCGGGTAGAGTTCCGGGATAATAATATTGAAAAGGACTCCCCCTATGAAATACCACATACTATTTCACCTGTTCCTTTTGTGTCTGCTGGGCACCAGCTCTACTAGCTTTGCCTCTGATCTGGAGCGCGAACAGCGTATCCACGACCAGATCGTCGACGCCATCTTCGACGGTGAACCGATGATGCTTCGCGCTGCCGGACACGACTTCCTCGCTATCCACATGCAGAGTGAGGCCGATGAGAAGAAGGGCGCGGCGATCATCCTCCACGGACGGGGCCTGCATCCGAACGTTGAAAATGTGGTTCAACCCCTGCGGGTCGGCCTCACCAAGCGTGGCTGGGATACCCTGTCACTGCAGATGCCCGTACTGGGCAAGGAGGCAAAGTACTACGACTATGTGCCGATCCTGCCCGAGTCATACCCGCGTATCGAAGCGGCCATCCGCTATCTAAGTGAGCAAGGAATCAAACACATTGTCCTCATCGCCCATAGCTGTGGTGCGCACATGGCGATGAACTGGATCGATAAGGTAGGCGACGGCAGCATCGATGCCTATGTGGGAATCGGCATGGGTGCCACCGACTACAAACAGCCGATGCGCAAACCCTTCCCCCTGACACAGATGAAAGTCCCGCTGCTTGATGTCTACGGCAGCCACGAATACCCGGCAGTATTGAAGATGGCACCAGAACGTAAGGCGATGCTCGTCCAGGCAGGTAACCCCCAATCGGCACAACACATCATCAACGGTGCAGATCACTACTTCGGTGGGCACAACGAGGCATTGGTGGAGGCCGTCGGTGAGTGGCTCGACGGCCTCCGTTTCTGATTACTAAGCGACTACCCTCAACAAGCGCAGAATCCGCCCGCCGAGCTGGTAGATCACCAGCCCTGAGAGGATAGCTGCGGTACCCAGCCACACCTGCGGCTCGATGGTTTCTCCATTCAGCCCCTGACCGATAAACAGGGCCAGTACCGGAGTAACCAGTGTCACCAGTCCCACCGCTGCCGCTGAGACCCGCTTCAACACATAGAAATAGAGGTTAAAACCGATCACGGTGCCAAACAGCGCCAGATAGAGGATCGCCCACAGGCTCCGCTCACTCAGCCCTTGCGGCATGCTGCCATCGAACAGCAACCACAACAGTAGATAGAGCGGCACTGCCACGCTCAGCGAGCCGCCATTGATCGCCAGTGGGTGCAAATGTAGTCCGACCCGCTTGACCCACACCGCACTGAGGGAGTGAACCGTTACCGAAATCAGCACGGCAATCACACCCTGAGGTGCGATCTCTTCCACGCTATCGTGCGGGATGAAGATCAACGCCAGCCCAGCCAGCGACAACAGAATGCCGAACAGCTTGCCAAAGGTGATATTGCGCTCCTCCAGCCAGTAGAAGGCAAACAGACCGATCAGAATCGGGGAGAGGCCGTAGATCACCGACACCAACCCAGAAGGGATGTACTGGGCACCCCAATAGACCGCCAACATGGCGGTAAACATCCCCATCCCGGCAATGAGATAGGAGCGGCGCGCCTCGGCATTCCATGGGAACTCGACTCGACCGAGCCATATCAGCAGCAGACAGGCGAGATAGCCGATAGTCATGCGCAGGGCGACCCCCAGCAAAAACCCACCGTTTTCACCGCTCCACTTGATCGCCAGAGGCGTTGTGGCCCAAATAAGAATGATACCTAGATAGGCATCCGGTACCGACATCTCCCTTCTCCGCTCGTGTAGTAAAAAACAAAAAGGCCGCAGACTTTTCCGGTCTGCGGCCTTTGTAGTGAAATCGTTTTTAAAGCTAATAAATCAGGCTTTTCGATGATCCTCCAAGGCACGCACACCAGCGACCGGTCGCCAGAATGCGACACACATAAGCTTTTTCACAGGTGAAGTAATCGTGATCATCATGGTCCCTATAATTCCGTCAGCAGCACTATACTGTCAAGCGTTTATTCAAAGAGAAGTTGATAGGGTCGAGCCAACGCCTCGCGTACCTGACCAATACTGAAATTGCGCACCAAACGCTGTGTCTCCTGGCCATCAAAATAGAGCAGCAGGGTCGGAACGCTGAACACGCCCTGTTCCGCGGCCAGTGACGAAGAACGGGCACAATCCACACGCGCCAGCATTACCAGCGGAAACTCCTGTGCCAGCAACTCACTCACCCTGGGCAACAACACGTGGCAGACATTGCAGTCTTCGCCTGAAAACCAGAGTGCCGCCCCCGCATGCTCACGCACAAAATCGTCAAACTGCTTTTGTTCTGCCAATTCCTGCATTTTTCTACCTTTAATCAGGACTATTCATCCCCATATTTGAAGAGATGTGCAGCGATTAAACCAGAGGGAAGTATCTGTGACCACCACACTCAACGAAGCGGATCGCTCTCGTCTGGCACAGCTGACAATGGATATCCTTGAGGAGTGGCGCCTGGCACCGGAAGATCAACTCAAGCTGCTCGGCTCACCGGACAAACTCAAATCTCGACACCTCAGCCGTTACCGTAACGGTGAACCCTTCCCGGAAAATGACGACCTGCTGGAACACGCCCGCCACGTGTTGGGTATTCAGGATGCACTACATCTGGTATTTTCCCTCAACTACAACATGCCAGGTTTCTGGCTGAAACAGCGCAACCGGTTTCTCAAGGGAATACCGCTGGAGATCATGCTGAATGAGGGATTAAGCGGCATGCATCGAGTCTGGCGGCATCTGGACTGCACCATCAACTGGGAATAACTTCGCCCCTCTCGGCCACACACTTGGCGATACCGGATCTGGGCACAGAGACCATTTTGAGACCACTTCTAGTTTTTCCCGACCCAGGCGTTCGTCACCCCGGCCTTATCTTCCACTGTTTTGACATAGGCCATGGCGCCATCACGGCTGGTGAAGCCCGGCACCCGCAGACGGAACCAGACCCGTCCATCCTGCTCTACCCGCTGTTGTTCGGCACGAATCCCTAGATTTCGCAGGCGCTGCAGCTCTTGCTCCGCATCCTTATCATTACTCAGGGAGATCAGATTCACCGACCAGCCACCCACTGCGGCAGGCGGCGGTGTGGTTGCCGCTGCCTTTTCCACCACAGGTTTAACCGCGGCAACGGGGGAGGTGGTTTTTACCTTTTCCAGTTTATCCAGACGCTCCTGCATGGCAGCCAGTGCAGTTTCGTTTTTATCCCGCAGTTCCACTAAAGATCCATCCAGCGTTGCGGCCATCTCATTGACATGGGCCATCACTTTATCCAGATCGGCTCGAACTGCACCCTCATCAGCTGATGGCGAGGTTGTAGCAACAGGCTCTCGTTGCTGCAGGGCCTGGATCGTCACAGTCAGTTCTTCCACACGAGAGGCGCTACTAAATGCCTGCCAACTGGCAAAGATCGCTGCAATCAGGGCCAGAATGGCCACACCGGCCAGTGCCAGCTGCACCGCCATACCACCCATGACACTCGTTTTTTTTGCCACTTCAGCATTTCGTTCGGCGGCAATCGCCGCGACTTCGGCAAGTGGATCGCTATTCATAGGTCTCTCCGTGGACTCGGCTTCGGCCTCCTCAGATTCTATCTGCAACTCCTCAACCGGCTCCTCTTCAGCCAGGAGTTCGTCGACCGCTTCTTCTTCAGTCAGAACCGTCTCAGCCTCTTCAGCAACCGGGTCGCCACCATCTCCGACGGCGAGATCCAGCTCATCATCCACTTCTGGCAGGGAAATCAGATCACCGAAATCATCGGAATCGTCTGACTCCGGTAAAACATCAAGGTTTTCCTCTAGTGGCTCAGATTCGCTACCGATCTCGTCCAGCAGGGCATCCAGTCCATCATCACTCTCATCAAACACCTGCTCCGACTTATCATCGAACAGTTCGGCGTCATTGCTTTCTGATGCCTGTTCTTTTTCGCTCATGTCGACTCCATGCAAAACCGCTTCCCTATCGCGGCACAGCGACTGTCACCGCTTTGCCCTTGTATTCATGGACCAGATCGTGGGCACGAATCGTCACTTCCTTGACCCCCTCGGGGATCTTTACTCCAACCAGAATGGTGGAGAATGATGTCTCCCCATCATGGGGGGTAAAGATAGACCGTTTTCCCAGCACTGTTCCATCCGGTGCCACTATTTCCCACATGTCCACATAGTGATCCCAACCCTGATCCTTGTGCGCAACAGTGACTTCCAGTTTGTATAGGCGTACACCCCGGGCTTCAATAGCTACGTTGACCACATCGGCATTACCCGCAACCGCCAGCTGTGGCAGTAGCAGTAACAACATCAAGGTCACTCTCATCGCCCACCTCGCAAAAGTGTTAAAACCGTCACACTTTCACAATTTAGACTTATTGGCACCGTTTGCCAACATTTGGGTTTATTGCCCGATAATCACCGCACCATACTCACCGCCGATATTTCGGCATAACCATTCAACTCGCAACGGCCCGTAACATGTACACGCACTTTCTTTTCATTGATCAGCGCCTGCAACAAAAGCCTATACATCCTGTCGGAACCTACTGAATCGTAATCCTGATAGAAGGTATCCGGGCTCTTACAACCAGCTGGATTTTTCAAAAGGCTTAATCTGAATTCATATCGCTGCTGGTCAGTGGGTGTCAGTTCAGTAACCGCAGTGTACTGACTCCAACCCGCCTCACCAGCAAACGCGGGGACTGTAAAAAAGAAGGTGAATAACACTACACAAGTAAGTGCAGCGACATACACTCGGGCATCCGTGATGCTACGCATAATACTGCTCGGCGATAACGGTAAAATCATCAACTTCATAGCTCCATCTCCTTCTTCCATACCTAGTCGCCTGCGTGTTCTCAATCACTGAAATCCAGCCCGGCAATAATCCGGTTCAACCGCCCCTGTTCACCTTCATCACCAGGATTGGCTCCCTTCTCTGCGGCTGCAAGTGCCTCAGCCTCAACCCGCAGGACATAGGTATTACTGGCAACCTTGACCGCTTCCTTGAGTGTTTTTAGCACCGGTTCGATCTCTTCCGGCTTGCGCACCCAGGTTTCGATGAATAATCCATCTGCAGGTTCGATCTTGACCGGGTAGCTGCCTCGGGAAAAGAGGTCATTAAAATCGTCGCACCACTTTGCCGGTGCCTTGTGATTGAGCTTGAAATAGAGATTGATGTACGGTTCTTTCCGGATCAATGGCGGACGTGTTTGATCGATGCCACTGATTCGAATATCGCTAATACCTTCCATTGTTATATCGCTATGGTTATGTAATGTCGCTTCAGCATACGCCATGGCGAAGGGAAATCCAGCGGAATCACTATTCGCTCACTGTACAGGTAAATTATTCGACTCCGGGCGGCGATCTTCTTTACTACCTCGTCGATCACGGATGAACTGTACCGGCATGTCGCGCAGATGGAGCTCCAGATGGTCGAGCAGTTTCTGTGATTTAAGGATAATACGCAGTGAGGTTTTCACCGTATTACGGTGGCGCAGCTCGCGCACAATCGCCTCTGTAGCAGAGAGATCGAGGTAGGTAACCATACTCAGATCCAGCACCACATTCTCTTCGCGATGTGCTTTTAACGGTTCGCTCAGTTGATCAATTGAGGCGTAGAACAGATGACCCTCGACACGAATACGGAAGGCACCCTCTACCGGTGACAGTTCGATCTTCAGCTTCGATGCAGCCACCAGAAACATCACTACGGAGAAGAGCAGTGCCACCACCAGTCCCGCCTGCAGACCGAGAAAAAGAATACTAAACAGGGTCACGGAAAAGACGGCAAGTTCCCCTTTCCAGGGGATCAGACGGACAATTTCACGCCACTTGATCATACCAATCCCCACCAACATCAAGGTACCGGAGATAACGGCCATCGGCAGATGACTCAGTAGTGATCCCAATGTAGCCATCAGGGTAAGTACGATGAGGGATGAAAGGCTCCCTGCCAACGGTGTCTTGACCCCGATGGCCTGGTTGATTGCCGTACGATTGAAACTGCCAGAACCGGCGAAGCTGGAGAAGAACGGCGCCAGCAGATTGGATATACCCTGGGCATAAACCTCTTTATCGATGTTGATCGGCTGATCGGTAGTGGTGCGCAGGTGTTTCACGATCACCATCGATTGCGCCAGCCCGATAAGGGAAATCGCCAGCGCATTGGGCAACATGGCCAACCCCACCAGCAGGTATTCCAGATCCATTTTCGGATAGGTGAGTGGCAGTAGTTGCACCACCACATTCCCCAGTAGCTCGATCTCCGTTACCACCTGGGTGTAGCGCCACATGATCAACATACCAGCCAGATAGCCCACGCCCATGGCGATGAGGATGGCATAACGGGCAGTATAGTGCCGGGCAATAAGACCACTGATTACAGTGAGAACACCGACAGTCAATGAGTAGGGATTGATCAGGGTGCGACTTTCGGTAAAAAGTATGTAGAGCTTCTGATAAAAGAAGGTAGTAGTGAATCGGGAGAGACCGAACATACCATCGAGGGATGAGAAGATCAGGATCACTCCGACCCCAACCGTGATACCGGTCACCGCGGCTGGACTGAGGTATTGAAAATACTTGCCGCCACGCAGCAGCCAGATCAGCAGTTGAACCAGCCCCACCATAAAACTGAGCAGCAGCACATAATCGATATAGAGCGGGCTACCGCGTCCGGCGTAAGGTGCAACCGCCACACCGATTAAAATCGCCACCGCGGTATTCGGCCCACCCAACATAGAGCTTGAACCAAACAGACTGGCAAAGAGAGTTACGAAGATCGAGGTGTAAATACCGTACTCGGGTGGTAGGCCCGCAAGGTAAGCAAAGGTGATCCCCTGGGGGATTACCAGCATCGCCCCGGCAAGGGCACCGAGGAGTTCGATATTGAGACTTTCCCGATCAAACGTACCGGGTTTCCAGGGCAGTGTCTCGGTGAAAATGGCGGGCTTTTGCATCCACCACCCCTTCAATGAAACAGCCCGGAGACTTTCTCAAACAGCTTCAGCAGCTTACTGTTGCGCGGGTCACCCGGACGGATCTGCATATTGATGTAGGCGGCTACATCTTTGGCCTGCTGATGAGTCAGAGTACGCTCCCGGCCCATAGGCATATTGGCCCAGATAAATCCGGCGGCCCGGTTCAGATCGGCCATCCCGGCACCGCGGTTGTAGGAGTGCATCCCCCACAGGGGCGGCATCACCGATACCCCTTCTCCGTTCTCCCCATGACAAGAAGCGCATTGAGCGGCATAAATCGCCTTGCCATCGGCCGGATTCGGATCAAAGCCGGTATCGGGCAGGGTTGGTACACCGCGCCCTGCTGGTGCCTCGCCAATTACTTCGCCATGGGATAGGTAATTGATGTAGGCGGCAATAGCCAACACTTCGGGTGAATCCTCCGGCGGCATGATGCCGTCGAGGCTATAGACAAAACATTCTCGAATACGCATACCAATCCCGTTGCGCTGACCATTCTTGCTGCGCCACTTGGGGTACATACCGGCGATGTTCAGGGGGATGGCGTCGGCCTTGCGCCCAGCATCGAGATGACAGTTGGTACAACGCAGGTGGTTGCCACGATAGCGGGTGCCATATTTCTCTGTCTCGGTAACGATGCGATAGCCGAACACCACATTGCTGAGGTAGTCATCAAGATAACTGCGTTGTAGCAGCTCTTCGAGAGAAGAGGGTTGCGCCTGGGCGGTGCCAAGCCAGAGAAGTGCCGCGAGTCCAAACAGTGCCGTGGAAAGGCATATGCGATGAGCCGAGAGAGGTTTCACGGCGGCGGCAATAGCCGTCAAACCATACCAGTTGATACGCGCCAAATGCCCCCCGATAGCCTGAAATAACTAATTCGCCCTCCTTCCTGAATAGCGTGACTGGCCGGGAATCCCTACCCGCCATGATTGACAAAAACTATCACAAAACCTGAGGTTATTAAAACTACCGCAATAGAGCTCACTACTCCCAGCGGAACAGCAACGCACCAATAGTGAGGAATACCGCGCTCATTATCGCCAGGATCAGCAGTTCCGGCGCGACCCCTGCCAGGGTGGCACCGTCGAACATCACCGCGCGGGCAGCATCGATCATGTGGGTCAGAGGAAATATCCCGGCAAGCTGCTGCACCACAGGATTGGTCCCCTCCAGCGAAAACCAGACCCCGGAGAGGAACATCATCGGCCAGCTGATCATATTCAGCATCCCCTCAGCAAACTCCTCACTGGCGATACGTGCGGCAATCACTAACCCCATGCTGATCATGGTGAAGGCGCCGACAGCAAAGACCAGAAACAGGGTGAGGTAGGAGCCGTACATGGCAAAATCGACGAAGAAGTTGGTACCGAAGAAGACCACCATCGCCACCGCCAGGATCAACCAGAGGCGCGAAAAGACCTGGGCGGTGAGAAATTCGATGGCAGAGAGCGGTGTCGCCTTGAGTCGCTTGAGCACACCGTTTTTGCGGTAGCGAACGATGACATAGCCGACCCCATAGAGGGCACTGAACATGATGTTCATGCCGATGAGACCGGGGATCAGCCAGTCCACGTAGCGGATCTCCCGCCCACTCACCACCTGCTTGCTGAAGTCCGCCTGGGGAGTGCCGTGCAGCATCTGCTCCAGCATGTAGCCGCGGGGGGAGCTGTCGTTGATCCAGTAGCGCCGCGTGCCGCTATCGAGCAGCAGATCGATCTGGTGGCGCTCCACCTTTGTGATCCCCGAATGAAGCTCAGGCATCTCGATAAACTGTATGTAGTCGGTGGCGAAGAAACCGCTGTTCGAGTTCTCACCGTAGACCCCCACCTTGTACATCGGTGCCGGTTCACCAGAGAAAGCGAAGGCAAAGCCGCTGACGATCAGCACCGGAAAGAGCAGGTTCCAGCCCATTGCCGCCCGGTCTCGCAGGAACTCCTTATTCCGCGCCAGAAAGACTGCCAGCAGACGTTGCAGCTTCATGAGCGGATCTCCTTGCCGGTCAGTTGCAGGAACAGGTCATCAAGGGTACGGGAACGGATACGTAAACGATCCAGGGAGACCCCGGCGTCGAGCAGCTTGCGCACGGTGTCGTTAACCTCGCTGGTGAGTATCTCAATGCTGTCACCGCACTCGAGTACTGTCAGCGGCAGGGCCGCCGCAGCCTCGGTAAATTCCTCTCGCGGCAGTTGCAGCACCACGTCGCTGAAATGGGCGGCCAGCAGTGCGTCAGGGGAGCCCTGGGCGATGATGCTGCCACGATCCATGATGATGATCTCATCACACAGCTCATAGGCCTCTTCCATGTAGTGGGTTGTCAGCAACACGGTCTTGCCACGCGCCTTGATGTTGCGCACCAGCTCCCACAGGTTGCGCCGCGCCTGCGGGTCGAGGCCGGTGGTCGGTTCGTCGAGGAACACCACCTCCGGGTCATTGATCAGGGCGATGGCCAGCAGCAGTCGCTGGCGTTGGCCGCCGGAGAGTTTGCGGGTGTCACGGTCGAGAAACGACTCCAGGGCACAGGAGCTAATCAACTCATCGATGGGGACACTTTTGGGATAGAAGCGCTGGAACATCTCCAGCGTCTCGCGCACGGTGATGAACTCCTGCAACGCGGTGGACTGGAACATAATGCCCGCCTCATGGCGGAAGGTGGCATCAAGGGGTTCGCCCTTGTAGCGAATCGTACCGGTGGTGGGGTCCTTTATCCCTTCGAGCATCTCTACCGTAGTGGTCTTGCCTGCACCGTTGGGGCCCAACAGACCGAAACAGGTACCGCGCTCGATCTTGAAACTCACGCCATCCACCGCGCGCACGCCCTGATAATCCTTGAGCAGATTTTCGACTTCAATCAGGGCTGTCATGTGAGGCTCAGGTCCGGTGAGAGGAAGGAATTATCTTAACTGCCGCGCCTCGACTGTCAACCGCAGCGATAGCTGAGCGGGCATGGGATTATTTACGCTTTTTCAGGAAAACGGCCCGGCATATCCTCAGCCTTTTTCACCCGAATCAGGCTACCGCCCACATCCGTCGCATTAAGATTTTTCATCGCCGCCTTGGCCTCGCCCGGTGAGGGCATCTCCACAAAACCGAAGCCTTTCGACACACCGGTCTTGGCATCCATCACCAGATTGCAGGATTGAACACTGCCGTAGGCCTGGAACAACTCGACCAGTTCTTCCTGCGTCGTCTTGCGGGAGAGGTTGCGAACTAACAGTTTCATGGCGTTTCACCGGTATAAGATATGAGGGGGCATGATAGCATCACCGCCTCTCGAATACGCAGCAACCTGACGAAAGCATACCCGGCAGGCCCTTTTCCCCTTATAATTCGCCGCAGATTACGATTCGGAGAGAGAGCGCAATGGGCAGAGCCTATCAGAACCGCAAAGTATCCATGGCCAAAACGGCCGCCGCCAAAACCAAGGTCTACAGCAAGTATGGCCGTGAGATTTACGTCTGCGCCAAGTCCGGCGGTACCGACCCCAGCGGCAATCTGGCACTGCGTGGTCTGATCGAGCGAGCAAAAAAAGACCAGGTTCCTGCCCACGTGATCGACAAGGCGCTGGAGAAGGCCAAGGGCGGTGGTGGTGAAGACTACTCCCCGGCACGCTACGAAGGCTTCGGTCCTGGCGGCTGCATGATGATCGTCGACTGCCTCACCGATAACCCCAATCGCACCATCGGTGATGTACGCACCTGCTTCAACAAGGCCAAGGCCAAGCTCGGCACCCCAGGCACCGTTAGCCACATGTTCGATCACGCCGCGATTCTGGTATTCAGTGGTGATGAAGAAGAGGTGCTGGAAGCACTATTGAACGAGGACGTCGATGTCAGTGACATTGAAAACGAAGACGGCAAGCTTACTGTCTTTATCCCCAACACCGAATATGGCAAGGCCAAGCAGGCACTGCTAAACGCCTTTGGTGAGATCGATTTTGAGGTGGACGAGATCCAGTTTGTGCCCAAGGGTTCCACCCCAATTAGTGGCGACGATGTTGAGACGATGGAAAAGTTTCTCGACATGCTCGACGACGTGGACGATGTGCAGAACGTCTATCACGACGCGGAATATTGACGACCTTTGCGCTCAATAAAAAAAGCCCCCAGATGGGGGCTTTTTTGTTTAGAGAAGGATTTTGTACCAAATTGGCACCGTAATCAGCGCCAGTACGGAAGTCACCGCGAAGGCCATGGCATAGGCATGACTATCCAGCTTTTGCCGCGCACAGATCACAAAACCAAACAGTGTGGCGGGCAACATACTATCCAGCATGAGTGCCGTCGTGGTTTTTAACCCAGCGGAACCAAACAGATTCACCATTCCCCACATCAGCAATGGTACAAGTATCAATTGCACAACGACTACTGGAATCACCCCCTGCAACTGACTATTCCAGCTCGTATCCCATCTCAACGACAACCCTACAGCCAATAACAGCAGCGGCAACATCGCACCATAGAGCATCGATTCAATCGGCTTGACCCATGCAGGTAGTGTTGCACCGGCAAGATTGAGTACCAGACCAAGCAGCGCGGCCCATACAACCGGCTCCTTTAACCAGACCTTGTAGTCTTTCATAACTGCGGCTGCCGTTTTTCCCAGAGCAAGTTTGCCGTTATCGGGAAAGCTCTTCGCCATAATGGTGCCTGCAGTAAACAACAGGAGCACGTTGGCGATCAGCATATACTCAATCGCAACACGCATGGTCCAGTCGGAAAACATCAACTTACTCAGCGGCACCCCGATGAACAGGACATTGCCGAACACGGCAGCAATAAGATAGGCACCTTTCACCTTGGAATGAAGCGTTAGCTTCGACAACCAGAACCAGGCAATACCCAGGGCAATCACGGTAGTTGCCAGAACATAAAGCAGGATCTGCAGCGCTGCTTTGTTCAGAGGGAGATCGTGGACCGCGAGAAAGACCACCAGTGGCAACAGTACCCAGAGCACCAGGGCGACGATCTGCTTTTGCAGGGTATCGGCACTAATGCC
Organism: Thiohalomonadaceae bacterium; assembly: GCA_050295975.1. Taxonomy (GTDB): domain Bacteria; phylum Pseudomonadota; class Gammaproteobacteria; order Thiohalomonadales; family Thiohalomonadaceae; genus JAPHTQ01. Next base: position 6,803 of record JBNKQR010000029.1, on the reverse strand, counting down.
ATCGGGTTTGGCAAAACGCCAGCCTATACCCAGTGCAATAAAGAAAAAAAACGTCAACAACGCGCCTAGCATTCCCCACCTCCATATATGCGATAAGACAACGACTTATGTTGCCGTATCGCGGGAGGTACGATAGTGAGCGGGGTCACAACCGGGTCAAACCGATCATTTAGCGCTATTTTCTCTCACAACGGAAAACATTTTCCTGGTCGCTATAGAAGCTGCATTGATTATTCAACGCATCCTGCAAGCGTTTACGCGCTCTATGAATACGGATTTTGGCATTCGCCAGGGAACAGTCGAGTACCTCTGCGACCTCCTTCACTGCCAGTCCTTCCATATCTCGCAACACCAACGCGGCACGGTACTCTTCCGGTAAGGTATCGATCACCTGCCGAATACAGGCGTTCATCTCATCAACGACAATTTGTTGATCCAGTGATGTCTCATCGACAGGTAACGCTTCATAGTCTTCCAGATTGACCTCGGGCACCTTCCTCACAACAGCACGGTAGTGGTCGGCAGCAACCCGGGTGGCGATGGTAATAGCCCAGGTCTTGAGCGACGAACGGCCATCGAATCCCGGCAGCGCACGTGCAACACGCATCAATGTTTCCTGCGCAAGATCCTGTGCCAGGTGCTCGTCACCACAGTAACGGCGCAGATATAGGAACACCGGTTCAGCTAGCTGAGCGAGCGCCTCATCAACATTCTCATCAGATTTCATTGTCACCCCAGGATTGCTACCACTTGGCGGCTTCAGCAGCACGCCCCCTTCTTTTCTTCCTGACCACTTATGCTGGCACAGGCGCTGCCCGTATCTTTCGCAGGAACGCCTGACACCAGTGTATGTGCCACTGCCAACACCTTGTCAGCAGGTACCTGACGAACCGTGTCCGCTATCGATAGCACCTCAGTCAACTCAGCATCGGCCAGCCCCGCCTCACGGGCTTTGGGGATATGGTACTCAACACAAGGAATGCAGTTTGAAGCCACTGCCGCACCAAGGGCAACCAGTTCACGTTCACGTGGGGAAAGTTGGGTCATCACTGTTCTCCGTCTTCAGGGTTAGGCCGGAAAGGCCGGCATTGAGTGTTACCCCTGCTTAGACGGTGTTGAGGAGGCGAAGGATACACCTACCCACAAAAAAGAATGGCCAGACAGGACGTTTAACCGCCTGTCTGGCCTGAATTCTACTATTCCCTCAAGACTTCACCACTGCCCCAACGATGGCACCTGCCACAACCATCTTTGTCAGACCTCCAAGGAACCAACCCCAGGCGAGCTCTATGGGAATCGGCATATAGCTATAGGAACCAAAGCCCATGGGAATCGCCACAGCCAAGCCATACAATACTCCCAGCTTTATCCCGCTGGAGAGTGATTTTTTTGTCACCAACAGCGCGTAGATCGCGACAAAGCCGATGGCACTCGCCACCGAAACAGAATTCATCAGCAACTGACTCATCTGTTCCATCGGCCGCCATAGATTGGCTGTGGCTTCATAGATGGATTGTAACAGCACACCATGGATCAAAAAGTCCATGCCAGACCAAACCAGAAAAATTATCACCACTGCAATCGCAGAACGCTTTAACATTATTTTTCTCCCTATTCTGGAAATTGCACAAAAGGAATACTCCTCTGCGTATGAAAAACAGCTAAAATCTTAAGCGTATTCATAAGCCAGATAAGACTATAGCCAGCAGTTCCTGACAACGGTGTGGCAGGAGCATGAGGGTAAACAATCAAACCATCATGCCGCACAGATCCCATATCGTGGCAAAACATCATGCACCACAGCACTGCGATGTACCTGCGCTGCGTCGTGAAATAGCTTCCAGTCACTACTGAGAAAAGCCGGTGAGTAGGGATACTGTTCGATGCCGTAATCCTGCTCCTGCTCGGTACCTAGCGACTGATGTTTCCAGCTACCATTCCCTTTAGCGACATAAGCAAGATCGACAGGGCCAAAACTGAAACGGCCAGTTTTGATCGCCTGCAACCAATGCTTGTGGCGCACCTCACCCTCTGGATCATTTAATCCGCGTAGAAGTTCATCAACAACTTTCCGGTCCGCATCACTTAATCCATCATGTTGTTCCAGTGTCATGGTGCCGTCACCTGCCCGCCATGCACGCATAGCACGGGTCATCATATCGATTGCGGTGAGATAATCGGTGGGATTGTCGCGGTCTATGATGTTGCCGTTGTAGCACTTGTAGTGCCAGATAAGATAAGGGAGGTCGGGATATGCCAACGCAGTGACATGCCCTAAAGGCTCTGCTTTACTAATTTCGTTCAGATATTCACCTGGCCACTTCCGCTCCCTGAGCATGACCATCGCTGCTGCCAGCAGCCATTTCACACCGCCGCGAATAAAGTTGAGCATGTCCTTGATATTCTTCAGCGCCTTCTTGAGAAGTGTGACTATCGGTGCATCCTGGAGCTGCTTGTCTGCGCCGGGATTGTCACTGTGTAAATGGCTAACCTCATTGGCCTTGTGCATGGCGCCCATGAACCCCTGATGGGCAAAGGTGTCTGCGTAGACATGCATGGAAATCCCCAGCCGATGTAATCCTCTTGCTTTATCGTGGTCGGCAAAACTGGCGCGCAACATATCTCGCGCCACATGGCTATCCGGACGACATATCAGTTTTTCCACTTCACCATCGAGGGGATTCTGTCCGGCAGGCAGCCCACCGTTACCCGGCAGAAAGTGAAACGGTATCCACACCAGATGATTGGCTACTTCAATCAGGTTTTGATAATCGATCATGCGATGGGCACTAGCGATACGAAAATACATGTATTCGCTGTTCTTAAAGCAGATACTACCGGTATTGGTCGCGTCGTCCACATATTGTGCGGCGTAAGCTATTTTGGCGGCTTCATCATGAGAAAACCCGGCTGCGCGGGCGGCGACATAAGTGCCTGTGTGGTGACCATCGATCTGCATACTTGATACCTCCCTGTTTCAGTACACGTCATTGAATTATATTTATCCGGCCTATCCAGCTGTGCCCGTGATTGTCTAGCTTATTAAAAACCCCAACATGTGTTATTCAAAATGGTGAGAACACTCGAATGCGAAATATCTGCCAAAAATCTATGCTTTGAATCTACCACCGCCACTGGTCAAAAAACAAACAGTTTCAGTAACCACTACTCACCGATATCCTCATTCCAGAGTTCGGGATTGGCAGAAATAAATTGCGTCATCAACGTCTTACATTCCGGGTCATCCATCACTTCAACCTCAACTCCCCGAGAGCGCACATACTCCTCCGGCCCAATAAATGTCTGATTCTCACCGACGACTACTCTTGGAATACCGTAAAGCAGAACAGCACCACTGCACATATCACAGGGTGACAGAGTCGAATAGAGAGTGGCACGACGATAATCGGCTGCGCTAAGACGACCAGCGTTCTCCAGGCAATCCATCTCCGCATGCAACACGGCACTCCCCTGCTGCACACGACGGTTATGACCACGGCCAACAATCTGACCATCGATCACCAGCACCGAACCGATGGGAATTCCGCCTTCGGTAGCACCCTTCTTTGCTTCATCAATTGCTGCTTGCAGAAACTTATCCATAATCCTAATTCCTTATGCCTTATCCATTCAGAGAGCGCTCCGTCCGTGTCCGGTGATCACGACATAAACAAGTAAAGTTGCAGCAAATGTAAGATACCACACAGTCAAATCGATCATTTGATCTAGCGATTTCAATGAGTTAGCAATGGCACCCAAATTGCACTCCATTGAAACACACCTGAACTATCGGAGATCAATATGGCTACTATCTACTTCTCGTCCCCCATTATGGGGAAGAACAAAAAGGTCACCGCCGTGGCTGGAAAGCGCGACACCCTGCTGGCGGTCGCTAAAGAAAACAACATTAAGATCCCGTTCGAATGCGAGGACGGCGAGTGCGGATCATGCATGGTGAAAATCACCCACCTGGACGGTGAGCGGGTCAAAGGCGTGATGCTGACCGACAAGGAGCGTAACGTCCTCAAATCCATCGGCAAGCTCTCAGAGCATGAAGAGGAGCGCGCCAACGTGAAGGACCTGCCACCCACCTTCCGCCTCGCCTGCCAGACCATCGTCACCGACGAAGACCTGCTGGTGCAGTTCACCGGCGAACCCGGCGGCGCGTAAACAGATATAAGAAAAGGGCCGGAGTCGATGATTATCGAATCTGGCCCTCTAATTAACCTGGAGTGCTTCACAGCAAGGAATTTACTCAGCCACCTCTTTATCGAAACGCTTGCGCAGATCATCTGCGAATCCCTTGCCCGCCTCAGAATAGATATTAAAAACCAGCTCAACCCCATGCGCCTTTAGCTCATCGGCCTGGTCTGGATACTTTGTGGTGGCAGCGATACGGCACTTCGCATCGTTCTCCAGCAGTCGCTTGGCAGCCAACATATTTGCACGATGGTTCGGCAGTGATAACACGGCCCACTTCAACCGTTGCGGCAGACCGTGCGCCTGCGACCATAGATCCGGGTTGGTGCCATCGGCCTTTATTACAAAACGTCCTTTTTCCTGATGTTTGCGAATATTCTGCTCATCAAGATCAACCCCCATAACTCGACCGGGAAATATCTCGGCAAAGGCATCATAGGCAGGGACACCGAGTCGCCCCATACCAATCACAACCACCTCAACATTCTCCGCTTCCAGATCCTTATCGTCGGCGAGTCGACTATGCCTCTCGAAGGCCTTGATCCTCTCCCGCCACCTTAAATAGATCGTATCCCCTGCAGTTGCTAAGGGGGCGGAGAGGGAGAACGAAATCGCCAGAGAAATGGCAAACACCGCCAGCCACTCCGCTGGTAACCAGCCCGCCGCCGCAGCCATGGTCCCAACGATAAGACCAAACTCACTGTAATTGGCGAGAGTAAGGGAGGATTGCCATGCCGGACGGGCGCGCAGTTTGAACAGACTGAATAGACCAAAATAGAGCGCCACTTTTACTGGCAACACAATGAGCAACAGTAGCGCCGCCATAAGCTCAGCCCAGCCCGGCATCGCCGACATTCCGACACTGAGAAAGAAGCCCACCAGAAAGATATCCTTGAAACTCAGCAGGTCCTTGGCCAACTCGTCCGATTTAGGGTGGCCGGTAAGTAACATACCGAACACCAGTGCCCCGAGGTCTGCCTTCATCCCAACCACCTCGAACAGATCTGCACCGCCCAGTGCCAGCACAATCCCGTAGAGCACCAGCAGCTCACCGTGCCCCGTATAATTCAGCACCCGCTGCAGGAGATGCCGTAAGGGGATCAGCAACAACAGAGAGAACGCCCAAACCGAGGGGATTTTACTGGCGGAAATCGCAATAAAGGCAACCGCGGCGATATCCTGCACAATCAGTACACCGATGGAGACATTGCCGTGACGTGAAGCACTCGCACCCAGGGCCTCTAGCACCTTGACCGCGAATACCGTACTGGAGAAAGAGAGTGCAAAGCCGATCAACACCGCCGTGGTTATATCGACACGACTGAACAGGGGTAGACCTAGATGGGCCAGAAGTAGAACGACCAGAGTAAATAGCAAGGTCACCGCAGCCATGTGGATGGTCGCGACGCCCCACACCTCTGCACGAGCCAGGGAACTGAATTTGAGTTTGAGACCAATCGTAAACAGAAGCAGCGTCACACCAAGATCGGCAATCTCCTGTAGAAACTCCCCCCTCTCGACGCCCATGGCGTGGAGCACAAAACCGGCGATAAGAAATCCGACCAACGGCGGCAGCCCAATCAATCTCACCGCCAGACCAAATACGAAGGCAATAGCAATCCAGATGGGGTCCTGCGGATTTATGGAGAGTAAGAGTGATTCCACGTTGAACTCCAGACGACAGCTCTCTGTGAAGTATAGAGCCCATACAGAAACCAGGTGCAATGGACCCGAACAGCAAGTGATGCCGCTACGGGCTCAGCGTAGATACTGACAGCTCAATCAATCTTCGTAGGGAAGCTTATTGTGGCCGTAACGAATGACCAAAACAGTAATAGCGATAATCAGTGCCGCACCAGAAATGCTCAGCAAATGGATAGTGTCGAGATTTTTGATATCAAGAATCATATATCGCGCCAGAGCAACAATAGCGATATAGAGAGGAATGCGTACCGGCAACTTCCCAGAATCCAGATAAATGGCAACCATCGCCAGGACTTCAAGGTAGATGAACAGCATCAGCAAATCGGCCAGGGTGACGACACCCGCCTTAAACATGGTAGTCAGCTCACTGCCGACAGCGATTACCGTTGCAATAGCAATTACAAGCAAGCCCAGAATCTCAAGCCAGACAATCACCTTATGTCCAAAGACCTTTAACGCATCCATCGCATACACCTTAAATTAACGCGTAACTGGCACGCAGAACCGATACCCCATACTAGCAACAGGAATCCTCAAAAACATTTCAATGCACACCGAGTGAACGGCAGAAATCACCCAGCATTTATGTGTAAATCTGTCCATATCAGCCCTCTGGGCCCTGCTAATTCCCGGAGCTAAAACAGGCTTGCACATTCCATACTGTTTTAGTAGAGTTTTGATGCACCACACAATTAAAAAACATAATTATCAAGGGGTTATTCACTATGTTTGAGAACATCGGTCCATCAGAGCGCAAGATTCGCATCACCGCTGGAGTCCTCCTTATGCTGGCTGGCTTTGCTGCACCCATCCCAGATATTTGGCACGCGGTGAGCACCAGCACTGGCATCGGTCTCCTGCTATCCTCGGCCCTGGGCTTCTGTCCTTTCAAGGCCATG
>JBNKQR010000028.1:0-36403 GCA_050295975.1 Thiohalomonadaceae bacterium | reverse complement strand
CCGCTTCGCTACGGCCCCTTACCCTAAACGTTAGACGTCTGCTCTTGGGTGATTAGCAGTCGCCACGTGATCTAAACAGCAATGTCCGCTACGGTCACTAACTAGACATGCTATTTTTAAAGCAGGCGAGAAACACCGCTGCTTTATCCAGGCTCTCCTGATACTCCTGTTCACAGTCTGAATCGCGCACAATCCCACCACCCGCTGAGTAGTAGAGCAGGCCATCTTTATGTACGGCGGTGCGAATAGCAATATTCAAATCCATGTTGCCGTCAAAACCGATGTAACCGATGGCACCGCAGTAGATACCACGTCGGTGTGGCTCCAGTTCTTCGATGATCTCCATCGCACGCAGTTTCGGTGCGCCAGTGATCGACCCGCCGGGAAAGCAGCCTTTTAATAGAGCCAGTGCATCTTTGTCATCATCTAACTTGCCGACTACTGTGCTCACCAGATGATGTACCGTGGCATGACTCTCAAGAGCGAAAAGCTCTGGCACCTTAATTGAACCGATGCGACAACTCTTTCCAAGGTCATTACGCAGCAGATCAACAATCATCAAGTTCTCTGCCCGATCCTTATCACTACTCTGCAATGCTTCGGCCAGTTTTTTGTCTTCCTGCAGATCACTCAGTCTGCGGCGAGTACCCTTAATCGGTTTTGTCTCTACTCTGTCACTCTCCAACTTGAGAAAACGCTCTGGTGAGGTGCTCAGCACTTGCATACCCGGAAGATTCATCCATGCAGAGAAGGGGCCGCCCCCCAGTTCACGCATACGCAGATAGCCACTCCAGACATCCCCCTCCACCGGCACATTGAAGCGCTGCGCCAGATTTATCTGGTAACAGTCGCCCTCCTCCAGATAGTTCTGCACCTTATTAAAGGCTGCGGTGTAATCGTCACGCGACATATTGGAGGTGATGGCAGCTGATGCCTTGAGTGGGGTATATATTGTGGTTGCCTCGGTTGAGTTGAAGCGGGCTATTAACTGTTGCCAGCGAGGATCGTTTTCATCGCTGATGCGATTCGATACCAGCCAGCACTGCTTTTCCTGGCGATCAGAGATCAATGCCCAGTCGTAGATGCCGACTGCCATCCAGGGCAGATCCGTATCGTCCACCGCAGTGGTCGGCAGCTTTTCAATGAAACGACAGAGGTCGTATCCGAAATACCCCATGGCTCCACCGGCAAAGGGAATACCTGAAGGCAGTGCTGGGGAGCGTTGCGCCAACTGCTCACATATCAGGGAAAAGGGGTCAGCGTTACTCGGCTCCTGCCCTATTACCGTCATGCCGTCGCTACCGGTCATCAGGGTGGTTGAGGGTTCAGCCACCATAATGTCGTAACGGCCCTGCATGGCACCGCAGCCACTATCGAGCCAGATCGCCCACGGTTGTTCAGCCAGTGAGGCGAACAGACGATCTGGTTCCTGGAACGGTATCTTGGTTTTGAGAAGCGTTGACATGAGGCGGCAAGTCTACTGCCCTAACCCATGGCGGACAACATGTGGTTCAATGAGGGTGATTGAGCCTCAGTAACGAAATGGCCTGTTCCTGACAGCGCTCCACTGTATTTCCCGTCAGTTTTTTCAGCCAACGATCAGGGATTGCACCCAGCCCATATAGCGCGCCGACGACCATCCCGGCGATCGCTCCAGTGGTGTCCGCATCCCCTCCCCGGTTGACTGTATCGACCAGACAATCCTCGAAGTTATCGGTATCAAAGATGGCACTGAAAACAACGCGCAGGGTATGCACAATGAAGCCGCTGGGATTTTCACTGGGGTGTTTACGGCGAAAGACAAACTCGGGATAAGCCTGTAGTAACTCCTCAACCGGACCCTGGCGCAGTTCAGACATCGTTGCGCCCTGAAGTGCCATTTGTACCATACGCACTACACACCAGGTCCCAGCATCGGAGAGCGGATTGTTGTGAGTGATATGGGATTGGGTCTCTACTGCGGCACGTACTGTCGCCTCATCCAGCCCCAGAGTAGCGATGGCAATAGGTAACACACGCATGCAGGCGCCGTTACCGCCATCGTACTCATTGACTGGCACGCAGGTTTCACCCTTATTGCGAAAGTGCAGAATGCCACGACGTACAGTGTTACCGATATCTATCGGCTTGTTACGCATCCATTGATCAAAATGGCGACCGATGGTCTCTGCATCCACTCCCTGCGCTTCCAGTATTGCATCACCCAGAGCCAGACTCATGGTGGTATCGTCTGTGACCATGCCCGGCTTCAGACGTAGCCAGCCTCCACCAATGATCTCTTTATGAGTGCCGTAGGCGTGCTGGATCTCCCGCGGAGTCATAAACTCAACAGTGGCACCAAGGGCATCGCCGACGGCGAGTCCCAGATAGGCTGCAATGGCGCGCTGTTCAATATCACTCATTGACTACGAGTTACCTTATAGAGTCGAAATTTCTCACCCACACGCTTGTGGTAGTAGAGCTCTCTGCCATCAGGGGTAATGCTTGGACCTTCAACAAAATCATCACTTCCAATTGCTGCAATAGGCTGCGGTCTACCAAATGCTTCCATCAGGTTACTGCGTCTGGCGGTCATAATTTGCGAGTGGACGATCCCTTTTTTTAGATCGGCCAGCGGTAGACGAGTGAAAAAAAGTTCCAGACCATCGGCGGAGATGGAGGCCGCATACTCCAGATCAGGGGTATTGATGTACTGCATTACCCTTTTCGCCTCCGCTTCATCATAGAGATACTTCCCCTCTTTTCGTTGAGAAAAGAGGATCTCCGAGTCTTCAAATGGTCCCAGACTTAATCCGATCATTTGCCAGGTAGCGCGGGAGAAGTAGAGGGTGTCACCACCGGCACTTACTTCAACCCCCATGTTGCCGACAAATCGCTTAAACGGTTTAACTTCCCGCTCAGGTACACCCTTCTCATCACGTAGTGCACCAAGCTTTCCGGTAATGGGATAGAAATGCGACTTACGCACCATGGTTTTGGTAGAGGAGTCGATGTAGAGAAAGTTGTAGTCGGCATCCATGGTCGGATTTCCTTCCACTTCCTTATCCGTATTTACTTTGTCATCGACCTCGCCGCGGTATTGCCAATGATTCGATTTCCACTCAGCAAAATGGAGATCTTTATGATTTTCCTTGTCGCCGGTATTAAAGAAGAGAAAACGGCCGTCACGGGAAACAAACGGTTCTTCTGTGCTAATTGGCGTATTGCCATAGCCATTTGGCAGATTGCTAATGGCGACATACTGCGGATTTGTAAAGGTGATCTCTTCTGCAAAGAGCGATACAGGTACAAGAGCCAGGTGCAATACAACAATTTTGAATCTAAGCATCCCTGATTACCGTATGGATGGAAACAGGGACATTATTCAACGTCGAACTGGTTATGGCAATGTACTACTCTGGGCCAAAGCAATTTGCATAATCGACACATACCTGACATGAAGGTGCCCGACAGGCGTAAACCCCTTCCCGTACACAGAGCTGTTTGTAGAAAAACTTCTTCCACTTCATATCCTGCGTATTTTTGTCGGCCAGTGGCGCAAAAGCGAAACGAATAATGGCGCTCAGGTCTTTGCGCGACCAGAAGCCCATGTCCTGCCACAGGTGATCGCCGCCCATACAGCCAGCCACCAGGATATCGGCAACCCATTCTGCTGTTTGCAGCGATATGCCCGGCGCAGTGTGCTCCAGGTAGAGGTTACGAAGGTCTTCGTGTTCAGGGCTGCGACTCAGATCAAGTTCAGATCCATACTGGTCGAAGCTACTACTGTCGTCGAGGCAGTAGAGTTGTTGCAGTAGCTTGGCAAACTGATGGCGTGATAGACCAAGACGCTGCGGCATGTCGCCCATGCCAGAAACCTGCGAGGCCAGCATGCGCGCAACCAGATCGGCCAGTTCGCTGCCATTACTGCGCTCACAAAGTTCACGATATACGCTTTCTCTGTCCGGTAAGGAGTTTTGCATTGCGGCATTCTCTGAAGTTTGCATGTTATGCCTCCACCTCATCACATGAGTGGCCGAGTGTGCGTGGGCAACGTTCAAGTTCACCCTTCTCCTGCTCGGAAAAATTGAGTGCCAGTAGTTGATTCACTCGCTCTTCTTCAAAACCGACCAGATAATGTTCCCCAATTTGTATCAGCGGACGGCGAATCAAAAGCGGCTCCTGCAAAAGGAGTTTCCAGGCAGACTCCTCATCGACCAACTCCGGTACAATCTCGCCGCTGGTGATCCTCGGTGCGCTGCGGTTAAACCACTGCGCTACCGGCAGCCCGGTAAAGTATGGAGCCAACTGTTCACGTGTCCAGGGCTCAGTGAGCAGGCTGCGTGCATCAACGCTATAGCCTGCCTTCTGCAACAACGTTTTCTGTTTCGTGTTGTTGATGCAGCCAGGCTTTTCGTAGAAGAGGATTTCGCTCATACCCTGCTGTTCTGTTTCGCCACACTACTCGCTGCAATAAGCAGTGCACTGTGTCGTGACCAGATGCGGTCTGGAAAATGACTTTTGTTGCTGGAGCGGGAACTTAGTTTTGTTAGAAATCTCAGAATAGCCATTTTTTCACCTCACACAGAGTATTGTTGGGCATACTGTTTCAGTCGCTCAACTGGAATAGCTGTCAGCGAACCAAGCGGATTGAGCGGCGTCCCGTCAGCGGCAAGAATCGCCTCTTCAATAGGACAGATGCTGGCGCACTGGGCATCGGCAAAGTCACCCTCACACTCGCTACACTTCTTCGCATCGATCATGAAATGGGGCTTGGCCTCGAAGATCGCCTCGCTGGGACACACCTCCAGACAGGCAAAACAGTTTACGCAGGATTCGACAATTTTAAGTGCCATCTTCGTTACCCTCGTTACGCCACACTGGCGCCGTTGTCGGTGATGTTGTCGAGCTTGCCGCTCTCCAGCATCTCCTGGTAGACCCTGGTCACCGATTCCTCGATCTCTTCCATGGCATATTCACTAATCGGCTGAATACCCGCGGCCTCCAGTGCCTCATAGGGTGGTAAACCGATACGTGCACTGAGCATCACTTCGCAACCTTCAAGTGCAGCGATAACGCGATCAAGGGTGGTTTCATCCTCGTTACAGGTATCCTGTCCGACGCAGTACTGGTCGGCACGACGATGACCGATAAAACGTACGCCATCATCTGAAGCCTCATAGACCAGAAACTCAGTCGCATGACCAAAGTGCTGGTTGATAATGCCGCCGCCCTTAGTGGCGATAGCCATCAATACCGGGCGGCCGGTTTTCGTTTTCTTGCGCAGGGAGTCGATAGAGACGGTTACTTCCGCACCACTCTGCTTAGCATTCAGTTCCTGTTCGATTGCAGCATGCACAGCAGCGCGCTTGACCATGGCCGCGTCATAATCGATCTCCATGGTTTCGATCTTGTCCAGGGTGAACTCCGCACCGCGATCTTCACCCAGCAGGCCAACCGCATCGGCACGGCACTGACGGCAGTGGCGCATCATATTCATATCACCGGCACAGGAGTCTTGCAGTGCCTGCAGCTCTTTGGCGTCAGGGCTGCGTTGTCCCATAATGCCGTAGTATGTCCCATGCTCTTCTTCAGCAATCAGCGGCATCACATTGTGCAGGAAGGCACCCTTGGCCTTAACGATACGGCTCACCTCTTTCAGATGTTCGTCATTGACGCCGGGAATCATTACTGAATTCACTTTTACCAGCACACCACGCTCGACCAGCATCTCCAGCCCCTTCTGCTGTTGCGCGATCAGAATCTCGGCGGCCTTTACACCGCGAATGCGACGGTTGTTCCAGAAGATCCAGGGATAGATCTTGGCACCCACTTCCGGGTCGACACAGTTGATGGTGATGGTGACGTGATCGATGTTGTGCTCGCAGATCTGATCCACCACGTTGGGCAGATTAAGGCCGTTGGTAGAGACACAGAGTTTGATGTCCGGGGCTTTCTCAGAGAGCTGACGGAAGGTTTCCAGTGTACGTTCTGGTTGTGCCAACGGGTCACCCGGGCCAGCGATGCCGAGTACGGTCATCTGTGGAATGTTTGCGGCAACAGCGAGGGTCTTCTTTACTGCCTGATCGGGAGTAAGCAGTTCACTGACCACACCAGGGCGGGATTCGTTGGCGCAGTCATATTTACGATTGCAGTAGTTACATTGAATGTTGCAGGCCGGGGCCACCGCCACATGCATACGGGCAAAGTAGTGGTGCGCCTGTTCTGAATAACAGGGATGGTTGTGAACCTTCTGCCGAATCTCCTCAGGCAGGTGGCTGAGCTGATCGTTGCTACCGCCACAACTCGATGCGGCGCATCCTTTCTGTGCCGCTTCTCCTGCTGATGTATCCACAACCTTGAGATCCATAACACTCCTCCCATTGTTTCTTTCTTATACCTCAGCAAAGGTCGTGCCCGTTTTAATTATCCAATTACATCAACAGGTTAGCGTTTCATGCAGGTTGCTTTGTGGTAAACACGACAAGGGGAGAACGACAAAATGTGCTGTATCCTCGGATGCCCTGGCTCCAGGGCATCCGTTGGACAGGTTAGATTCGACGCACCTTGATATTAAGCGTCTGGATTCGATAGGCTATCTGGCGTGGGGTCATATTGAGCAAGCGAGCCGCCTTGGCCTGAACCCAACCCGCCTGTTCCAGCGCAGCAATCACACGCTCCCGCTCATCCATATCCGGATCATCCAGATCCGTCTCTGGCATAGGCTCATTACGCTGCGGAGACTGTGGTGCGCTCTCATCGATACCACTGAGGGCGATGGCATCACGATCGATGTTGCCATCCTCACCGCTCATGATCGCGGCACGCTCCAGGGTATTTTCCAGTTCGCGCACGTTCCCCGGCCAGCTATGACGCATTAGCAGGCGCAGAGCACTTTCGGTAATGGTTAGTTCACGCCCCTGCTGCTTGGCGATCTTCTGGATCAGGAAATTGGCCAGTTCTGGAATATCTTCCTTGCGCTCACGTAGTGGTGGATTCTGGATCGGCATGACGTTGAGACGATAGTAGAGGTCTTCACGGAAAACCCCCTGCTCAACCTCAGACTCCAGATCCTTATTGGTAGCCGCGATAATGCGCACATCGACCTTCAGTGTTTTGTTGCTACCGATACGCTCAAACTCCCCTTCCTGTAACACACGCAGGAGTTTTGCCTGGAAGGTGGGCGAGATTTCACCGATCTCATCGAGAAAAATCGTACCGCCATCGGCCTGTTCAAAACGTCCTTTACGCTGTGCCGAAGCACCAGTGAAGGCCCCCTTCTCATGCCCAAACAGTTCTGACTCAAGCAGATTGTCTGGTAGCGCCGCACAGTTGAGTTTGATGAAGCTTCCGTTGGCTCGTGGTGAGTTGTAGTGGATCGCATTGGCGATCAACTCTTTACCGGTACCTGATTCACCGCGAATAAGCACGGTGGTGTTCCATTTCGCTACCTGCCGCACCTGTTCAAAGATACGGCGCATTGATGGCGTGCGACCTACCATATTGTCGAAGCCGTAGTTGGAGCGTACCGCGCGACGTAGACGATCCCGTTCGTCGGCCAGATCACGTTTCTCTTCAGCTACCTGCCAGGAGAGTCGAACACTCTGCGCCATCAGATTGGCAACCATCTCCATAAAACGGGCGCGCTCATTCAATTCATCCATTGCAACGCCAGGGGGTTGTGCAGCCAGTACACCGACAATACCGTGCTCGCCCACTTTTATCGGCACACCGATAAACGGAAGGCCCGCATCATAAATACCCAGACGATCAAGAAAGTTGAGCTCGGTGCCCACACACTCTGAGATAATTCGGTTACCCGTAGCGAGAACATTACCTACAAGACCTTCGCCTGCACGATAACGAACCTTGCTTATCACTTTTGGATCGACACCATAGAGCGCAACCACACCCTGCTCCGCAGAGTCAGGAGATTTCAGGGTCACCATGCCACGTTGCATGTCCGCAAGTTGATGCAGTTGCTCCAACACACCTTGCAGGGTTTCATGCAGGTTGAGCGAACGATTCAGCACCTGACTGACACGATATAGTGTTTCCAGCTCGGTATTGATAAGGCACGCTTTGGGGTCGCAGCTGCTCTGTTTAAAATCGGAAATACTCATTACCGTTCCCCGTTACTGGTGTTCACATGGCAGACGAACCTGCATACAGCAGCCTGCCTCGTAGTTGCTATCAAATTCGATCGTGCCCGCATGTTGATTGACGATCTCCTGAGCCAGAGTTAGCCCCATACCCGCATGCTCTCCCTTGCCTGGACTTTTTGTTGAGAAGAATGGCTCGAACACCTTGATGCGCAGGCTATCTGAAATTCCGTCACCGCTGTCGCACAGCGTAAATTTAATCCAGCCATCTTCATCCTCTGTGGTAATGCGAATGACACGCGAGGATGAGTCGCTATCAATAATGGCCTCTATGGCATTATCCAGTAGCAGTTTGATCATATTTCGCAGTTTGGCTTCATGACCAAGGATGTACTGCAACGTTGGCGCAGGTTGCCAGTCCACCACAATGCCTGCCCCAAGCAGACGCTTGGTGCTTATTACCAACACGTCGTGCACCAGTTGATTGAAGTTGAGTGATACCGGTTCGATGTCGACGCTTGCGGGAATCGCACTGTGAAGGTTCTCAATGGTTTTCATTCCCAGCTCACGAACTTCGTTAAGCACGGCGACCAATGAGTCATCCATGTCATGTTTGGTTGCTCGACGCTGCAACATATCGAGTGCCGCATTCAGCATGTTGAATGGGGTTTCCAGTTGATATACCGCAGCGGTCAGGGTTTCACGCATCCCCTGCATCAAACCGTCCTCCGCCATCAGAGCACGCATCGCGTTACTGCGGATCTCTTCCTGCTGCCGTTTCAGGTCCGTTATCTCATGGGCAACCAAAAGCAGATAAGGCACCTTCTCTTCACTGAAGAAGGCATCAGCTGATGCGGGCAGTTCGCGGAACCAGATACCGGAACATGAGAACCAGCGACGGCCACCCTTGTCGGCTACATGGCAGGCGACTTCACGGTCATGGAAGGAGTGTTGTGCTTCGAGCATGGAAACAAAGCCAGGATCTTTTGCTGCTAAACCGTCCAGCATCGCTGTGGCCGGTTCCTCTCCACGCATATCACCGGCCAGCTTTTTATAGGCCTGGTTATCGAGCAGTACGTTCATATTACTATCTAGTACCGATAGTGCCGAAGGGGCTGAATCAACAACCGATTCGATAAGACCTTTTTGATTACTTACCTGGCGCTCCAGTGCGAACACATCAGTGATATCACGGTGTATGCCCAGATAATGGGTAGGTTCACCATTACTATCTAGAACCGGGGTAATCATCACTTCTGCCAGATAGCGGCTTCCATCTTTGCGCCGATTAACCAGTACGCCGCTCCAGCGCTGCTTTTCAGCCAACGCTTTCCATAGCTCCTTGTAGATCTCATCTGGTGTCGATTTATAGGAGAGTACCGATTCGTTTTGCCCAATGATCTCTTCACGGCTATAGCCAGTGACATCGGTAAAGCACTTATTGGTATAGAGAATGTTTGCACTGAGATCCGTTATGGAGATCGCCACCGGCGATTGCTCCACGGCATTTTCCAGCGCCGGGATGGAGACACTACTTCTACGTTTCTTGATCGCTTCGGACATCTGGCGCCTCCTTCGGCGCTTTGCATTGCTATTGTCCCTGCAAAACGTATGCCTGATAACGATCCCGCGCCGTTGCAGCGCTACAAAGCAGTGGCTTTGTCGTTTTTGTTACAAATCCGCTGTTGTGATGCGACACCGCACAAGCACTGACAACCCAAATTACGCACCACGTTTGTGCAATGTATGTAAAACCGCGCATTTAACGCGCCTTTATTGGTGCATTACCGTCCCATTGTCCGCTGGCACGTTTGATGCAATCCCACTCATCTAAAGGCATCACGTATACACCGAGAGGAACACGAATGAGCGAATACCTGCTGTTATTGTTGGGCACCGCCCTGGTGAACAATGTGGTGTTGGTAAAGTTTCTCGGTCTCTGCCCCTTCATGGGCGTCTCCAATAAACTCGACACCGCGATGGGTATGGGCCTGGCTACCACCTTCGTCCTCACCCTCGCCTCGGTGGCGAGCTGGGCGCTGGAAAAGTTTGTCCTGATGCCGTTGGATATTCAGTTCCTACGCATCCTCGCCTTCATTCTGGTTATTGCTGCGGTGGTGCAGTTCACCGAGATGGTGGTGCGCAAAACCAGTCCCCTGCTCTACCAACTGCTCGGTATCTTCCTGCCACTGATCACCACTAACTGTGCGGTACTCGGTGTGGCCCTCCTCAATGTGCAGGAGGGCAACGGTTTTGTCGAAAGTCTTATCTACGGTCTCGGCTCTGCACTCGGCTTCACTCTGGTGATGGTGCTGTTTGCCGGGATGCGCGAGCGGCTGGCGCTGGCAGGTGTTCCTGTGGCCTTCGCTGGTGCGCCTATCGCCTTTATCGCTGCCGGTCTGTTGTCACTGGCCTTCATGGGTTTCTCCGGCTTGCCGGTTAAATAAGTTCGGGAGGTAACGATGTCCGCAATTGCTGCACTCACTATTCTGGGCCTGACCCTCGGTTTTCTGTTGGGTATGGCGGCGAAGAAATTTAAAGTTGAAAGTGATCCATTGGTCGATGAAATCAACGCCATGCTTCCTGGCACCAACTGCGGCCAATGTGGCCTTGCCGGTTGTCCTGCAGCAGCGCAATCACTGGCCGACGGCACCGCCGCTGTTAATCTTTGCCCACCTGGAGGTAAGTCACTAGCGGTTAGTCTGGCCGAAAAACTGGGTATCAGTTTCGACGCCTCTGCGATGGAAGATGGTCCGGCCAAACTGGCGCGCGTAAATGAAGAGCTTTGTATCGGTTGCGTGAAGTGTTCACGCGAGTGCCCCACTGATGCCATCGTCGGTGCACCGAAACAGATCCACGTGGTTCTCGACGCTGCCTGCACAGGTTGCGGCAAATGTGTCGATGTCTGCCCCACCATGTGCCTTGAACTGTTCATCCCTCAACCCACCCTGCCCGAGTGGCGCTGGCCAAAACCGGCACTGCCCCTTATGGCGCGGGCAGCGTAGGAGCTATCGATGCGTCTGTTTATGTTCAAGGGCGGTGTTCATCCTGAAGAGCGGAAAACAACCCGCGAATTGCCGATTACGCCACTTCCAATACCCAAGAAGGTCTATCTGCCGTTGCAGCAACACATCGGTGCACCGGCAGAACCAGTGGTAGCGGTGGGTGAGCATGTAAAGAAGGGACAACTGCTCGCCAGGGCGACCGCTCCTGTCTCCGCACCTGTGCACGCTTCCACCTCAGGTGTGGTTATCGCCATAGACGACTGCACCGCACCGCATCCCTCAGGCCTGCCAGTGAAGAGCATCATCATCGAAAGTGATGGCAAGGATGAGTGGAGCGAAACAATTATTCCCATCGACCCGTTCAAACTTAGCGCCGATGAGATCGCACAGAAGGTCGGCGATGCGGGTATCGTTGGTATGGGCGGTGCGGCTTTCCCTGCTGCGGTTAAACTCAATCTCGGTAGCAAGAAAACCATTCATACCCTGATCATCAACGGCGGCGAATGCGAGCCCTATCTAACCTGTGACGACCGCCTGATGCAGGAGCGTCCCGAGCCGATCATTGATGGCATTCGTCTGATGCTTAAGGCGCTCAACTCTCCACGCGCGCTGATCGCTGTGGAGAACAACAAACCCCATGCACAACAGGCACTGCGTGAAGCCGCCGTCGCCTACCCTGAAATTCAGGTGGTAGGGGTTCCGACCCGATATCCCATGGGTTCTGAGAAACAGATGATCCAGACCCTCACCGGACTAGAGGTTCCTGCCGGTGGCCTGGGGGCTGACATTGGCGTGATGGTGCATAACGTGGCCACCGCCTATGCGGTACATCAGGCACTCCGCCATGGTCGCCCACTAATATCGCGCATCGTCACTGTCAGTGGTAGTGCAGTTACCCAACCGGCAAACCTTGAAGTTCCCCTTGGCACCCTGGCCGAAGAGTTGATGGAGTTTTGTGGTGGTTTGCAGAAGGAGGCCAAACGGCAACTCCTGGGTGGACCGATGATGGGAACCTCTCTACCCCATCTCGGGGTACCCATCGTTAAGGGAAGTAATGGTGTATTGGCCCTGGCCGAAGAGGAGATGCGCCTGCAACCCGAAGAGCAGCCCTGCATCCGCTGCGGCCGCTGTGTCGATGCCTGTCCACTGGGATTGATGCCGTTGGAGATGGCGGCACGCGCACGAAATGGCAAGGCAGAAGACGCCCTCGATTACGGCCTGATGGACTGTATCGCCTGCGGCACCTGTAGCTATGTCTGCCCCGCCGCCATCCCCCTGACTCAGTATTTCAACTTTGCCAAGGGCGAGCTGGCGCAACTAAGTAAGGATAAGCAGAAGGCGGAATTAACCCGAGAGATGGCCAGGGCACGTCAGGTACGTCTGGAACTTGAAGCGCAGGCAAAACGTGAGGCAATGGCCAAACGTAAAGCTGAGCGGGCAGCAAAGAAAAAGGCCGAAGCCGAGGCCGCAGCGAAGCAACAGGAGCAGGCATCATGAGCCACTATATCCCCTCCCCTTCGCCGCATACCCATGCCCCACTTAGTGTCGGTCGCATTATGTTTACCGTCTGGCTGGCGATGCTACCGGCCAGTCTCTACGGGGTCTGGCTCTACGGCTGGCCCGCGCTCAATCTTCTTCTAATCACCACCGGGACCGCACTGGCTGCAGAGGCGCTTGGCCTATGGCTTGCCAATAAACCGATAATGCCCGCGCTGCAGGATGGTTCGGCGCTGGTTACCGCCTGGTTGCTGGCAATGACCCTGCCCCCCTGGGCGCCCTGGTGGATTGCCGTGGTCGGTGCACTCTTCGCCGTGGTCGTGGGCAAACAGGTTTTCGGTGGTATCGGCCAGAACCTCTTCAACCCGGCGATGCTGGGACGGGTAGCCCTTCTCATCGCCTTCCCACTGGAGATGACGACCTGGGTTACACCACAACCACTGTTCAGTACGGGCGCGCCCGGTTTTCTCGACAGCCTGGCGATCACCTTCGGTGGTGCGACCAATATCGATGCAGTTAGTGGTGCCAGCCTGCTGGGTCACATCAAGACCGAGGTCGGGCGGCAGATACCACTGTCAGAGGCATTGAATGGCGTCTACTCGCTCAAGCAAGCGGCGGTTGGTCAGATGCGCGGCAGCCTGGGCGAGACCTCGGCACTGCTGATCCTTGCTGGTGGCGTGTTGCTGATGCTTCGTAAGATCATCACCTGGCAGATCCCCTTTGCCATGTTGGCCACCGTCGCCGGTCTGGCAACCGTAATGCATCTTATCGATCCAGCCCGCTATGCCGACGCCGGAGTACACCTCGTTAGTGGCGGTCTGATGCTGGGGGCTTTCTTTATTGCCACCGATCCGGTGGGTTCACCCTCCACCCCTCGTGGACAGATCGTCTATGCCATGGGCTGCGGCGCCCTGATTTACGTTATCCGTACCTGGGCCGGTTTCCCGGAAGGGGTAGCCTTTGCCGTACTACTGATGAATTCAGCTACCCCGCTTATTGATCACTACCTGCGTCCACGTATCTATGGTCGTGAACGCAACGGTAACCCTCTCGACTATCAGAACGGGCAGATGGCAACACGCCTGTCGCGTCTGCAGGGAGGTGATAAATGAGTTATGTGAAAGTCGGTAAAGGGGTCCTTGTACCCAGTTACCGTAAACGCACCGCTTATCACGCCATGCTGCTCGGCGGCATGGCGACCCTCGCTAGCGCCGCATTGGTATTGGGTGATCTGGAAACTAAGGACGATATCGCCCTGCGTCAGGCAGAGGATCTAAAGGCATCGTTGCGCCAGGTGTTACCCGATGCTCTACATGACAATGACCTGCTTAGCGACGTTGTGGAGCTGGCTGGCGAAGGAGAAAACGGTATGCCGCTGAAGGTCTACCGTGCCCATAAGGACGGCAAGATCAGCGCGGTCGCCTACGAGGTTTCGGCCATCGGATATGCAGGCCCAGTCACCAGCATCATGGGGGTAGCATCCGATGGCAGTGTGCTTGGTGTACGCGTTCTAGCTCACGCAGAGACACCAGGGCTGGGTGACAAGATTGAGGCACAGCGTGGAGACTGGATCCTCTCTTTCAACGGTCACTCGATTGAAAACACCACCGCCACCCAATGGCATGTGAAGAAAGATGGCGGTGAATTCGATCAGTTTACCGGTGCCACCATCACCCCAAGGGCAGTGGTCAAGTCAGTTTATAGCGGCCTGCAAAAATTTGAGAGCTACCGTGGCACGTTATTGCTGCCACCGATGACACCTGAAGAGGAGAATGGTCATGAGTGACGTCCCAGCCATAGAATATCGACGCATCATGCGTGACGGACTGTGGGACAACAACATGGTCTTCGCCCAGATGCTGGCCCTCTGTCCCCTACTCGCAGTCACTGGCACCGCCACGAATGGCCTTGGTCTCGGCCTGGCCTCACTGGTGGTATTGCTACTCTCCAATATGGTGGTAGCCCTGTTTCGAGGCATTATCACCCCGGAGGTACGTATTGCAGTGTTTGTGCTGCTAATTGCCGCTATCGTGACGCTGGTAGATATGATGATGAATGCCTGGCTGCATGAACTGCACAAAGTACTCGGCCTGTTTATTCCCCTTATCGTGACCAACTGCGCAGTGCTTGGGCGTGCAGAATCCTTTGCCTCACGCCAACCAGTGCGCGCCGCTATTGTCGATGGCTTTGCCATGGGCGTCGGCTTCATCATTGCTCTGGTCGCCCTGGGCGCTACCCGCGAAATCATCGGTGCGGGGACACTTTTCGCCAATGCCTCACTGCTGTTAGGTGAAGGCTTCCGCTTTATGGAACTCACCATTATCCCCGACTATCGTGGCTTCCTGCTGATGGCCCTGCCCCCAGGCGGATTTTTGATGATGGGATTTCTGCTGGCGGGTAAACGGATTATCGATGCGCGCCGTCAACGACATGTTGAGACGTCCACCACACTGCCAGAAACAGCAAGCGCCTGACACCTCTCGCGGAGAATAGTGAAATGAAAGTTTCAGTGGTCTATGCCGATGCCAGCATACAAAAATGGATACACATTGATGTACCTGAGGAGACTAGTGCTGCACAGGCAATTGAGCTTTCCGGTTTGTTAAAACAGTTCCCAGAGATTGATCTGGAGGAAAACCGTTTCGGTATCTTTGGCCGAGTGGTCAAGGCTGAACAGCAGTTAAAGGAGGGTGACAGGTTGGAAATCTATCGCCCGATCACCGCTGATCCTGAGACCGTTGAGCGACGGGACTTAGAGGACGAATAAAACGCACTTTGTGGAAAGTGCTCCAGTGTTGTATAAATAACCGTGTTGGCAGGGAACTATATATATATAACAACACGGTGAACTACATGCGCTTTCTCAGAAATTTTCTTCTTTTTGTAATTCTGGCCTATGGTCTTGCCTATGGATATCTATGGTATGAGACCAACAATACGCTTCAGCGTATTACGGATGGTTCCGCACCCTTCGCCAAAATCACCTTTGACTCGTTCTTTGTCTCCCCGCTGGGCAATGAAATCACCGTTGACAATATCTCGATTGTGCCGCAGATGGCAGCAGATGAATTCCGTATGGATCAGGTCCGCCTCTATGCCGATCAGCCCGGTTTTTTCCTGATTGCTAGTAAGACAATACAGGACGGAACATTACCAGATGAGATGGATATAAACCTTAGAAATATTCAGGTTAATCTCGACGGGAAATTCATCTCCATGATGGAACAGATGGCAGAACAGGCCGCAGAGCAATCTGGCCAGCCCCCTGTTCCCTTCTCCAATATTGATGCACTCGGTTGCGGTGATATTGAAAGATTTCAATTGGTCGACTATCGCCTGATGGGTATGCGAAGGATCAATGCCGATCTCAATTTTCATCTTAGTTACGACAAGATCGGAGAAATCTTTGGAATACAGATCGACGCTGTTACCCGTGGCGTCTATGACGTTAATATGGCGATGGATATGAAGGTGCCAAGCGGCGAAATGCGCAACATGGCCGATACAAGCAAGATACCACCCATACATATGAGTATTAACGACACCGGCTTCTATAAAATGCGCAACAGTTATTGTGCTTCGTTAAACGATAGTAGTGTCGAGGAGTATGTTGACCGTCACATCCAACTACTTGCTGATACACTTGGTTTGAAACTGCCAGAGAAAATCGCCAACGCCTACCGAAATCACATGCTAGAAGGTGGCCGCATTAATATTTCTGTTAAACCGCAGAACAATATTTCACCTGAGGAACTCGCCTATTACAAGCCACTCGAGGTAGCGGAACTGCTTGGTCTGAAATTGAGCATTGGCTCTACCCGTATCGAACTCGATCAGTTATTCGATGCAAACTCACCGGCAGTAGTGGCAAAATCTCCAGCAGTGAACAGTTCAACTGCAAAAGCAAGACAAAAAGAATCAACCCGACCTACCGCTACAAAACAGGCTGAGACAAAACCTGCTCCAAAGAGAATTTCATACCATATTGTAAATATTGATAGTGCAGAGAAGCATATCGATCGAATGGTTGAGGTAACCCTGCCTGGCAACAAAGTTCGTCGTGGCATACTTGAACAGGTGAAGAACGGAAGACTCTATCTGGTCATACAGTTACAAGGTGGTAGTGTCACTTACCCTGTACGAAAAACTGAAATCAATAAGTTTCGAGTTCGTTATTGATCGCTATATCATATGAAACAAAAAAGGCTGCCATTGGCAGCCTTTTTTGTTTTTGAAATTGATTGGTGCCCGGAGCCGGGGTCGAACCGGCACGGTGTTGCCACCGAGGGATTTTAAGTCCCTTGCGTCTACCAATTTCGCCATCCGGGCATTTTTGCGAATGTGGATTCTAACCGAGACAGAGCGATGTTTCAGTAGTAACGATAAAAATGTGGGATAAAAGGTGTAATTAATTGGAGGCCAGGCCCGGAATCGAACCGAGGTACACGGATTTGCAATCCGCTGCATAGCCACTCTGCCACCTAGCCATAGTGCACCCTGAAGAAAAAAGACCTCGGTCGGGTACCGAACCGAGGTCTTTGGAATTTTGGAGCGGGAAACGAGACTCGAACTCGCGACCCCAACCTTGGCAAGGTTGTGCTCTACCAACTGAGCTATTCCCGCCTCAAGAAGCGCACATTTTAATGAGTGGGCTCTTTATGTCAAGCGCTTGTCGCACTTTATCTTACGGTCTGCTGATCACCGGCCATGCAGCCCTTAAATAGAGTAGCATCGACCAGAGGGTCAACACGGCAGCAACGTAGAGCAGCGTCAGGCCGACTTCTACTGTCGGGAAGGTTCCGATAGGGGTTTTATACAGTAGCAGCACCAGCGCGAGCATCTGCGCTGAGGTCTTAACCTTACCCAACATGCTCACTGCCACCATCGCTGAAGAACCGAGTTCAGCCATCCACTCCCGCAATGCGGAGATAGTGATCTCCCGCCCTATGATGACCAGAGCCGGAAAGGCTAGCCAAATTCCTGAGTATGGAGTCGGGTTGGTATCAACAATCAAGACAAGGGCAGCGGCGACCATTAATTTATCGGCCACTGGGTCAAGAAAGGCGCCAAATGCCGAGGTCTCTTCCCAGCGACGTGCCAGATAGCCGTCCAGCCAGTCAGTAAAGCCGGCCAGGGCAAAAATAGCTGTGGTGATAATGTTGGCCTTCTCCAGCGGCAGGTAAAAGATGACGACGAAGACCGGGATCAGTGCAATTCGCAGCAGGGTCAGGAGATTTGGAATACTGTATTTCATTGCTGCTTGGTTACCTTAAATAATTATTCGGCGTGGAAGGCATCGTATATAGCCTGCGCCAGTTGTCGGCTAATCCCTTTGACAGAGCATAAATCCTCGACCCCAGCCCGTGCCACCTCCTGCAGGCCACCAAACTGATGCAAAAGCTGCTGACGGCGCTTTGGACCCAGTCCAGGGATTCCCTCCAGCGCTGAACTGCGACGGGCCTTGGCCCTGCGCTGGCGGTGCCCGCTGATGGCGAAGCGGTGAGCCTCATCCCGTACCTGCTGAATCAGGTGCCGGGCCGGCGAATCAGGCGGCAGTATAATGGGCTGCTCCTGACCCGACAATAATAGCTGCTCTACACCCGGTTTGCGGGTTGGTCCTTTGGCCACACCGATTAAAATCACCCCAATCACCTGAAGTTCCTCAAGTACCTGCTCGGCCTGACTTAACTGCCCCTTACCACCGTCGATAAGCAGAATATCCGGATACTTCCCCTCCCCCTCCTTGAGACGCTTAAAGCGACGGGTGAGTGCCTGGTGCATGGCGGCATAGTCATCACCGGGGGTAATCCCTTCAATATTGTAGCGGCGGTAATCACTCTTCAATGCACCGTTGGTATCAAAGACCACACAGGAGGCGACGGTCGCCTCCCCCATGGTGTGGCTGATATCAAAGCATTCGATACGTTGGGGCAAGTCGTCCAGTTGTAGCCCCTCCTGAAGCGCCTCAAAGCGGTTCATGATGTTGAGCTTGTTGAGTAGGTGACTCGCCAATGCCTGCTCCGCGTTAGTAGCTGCCATCTGCAACCAGCGCGTTCTCTCTCCACGAAGACGGTGGTGAATGGCGACCTTTCGTCCCGCCTGGTCGCTCAACACCCCTTCCAGCAACTCTCTCTCTGGCATGGTTTGATTGACCAGAATCTCAGGTGGGATCGGACGCTCCTGGGAGCGACCACCTAAATAGTACTGGGGCAGAAATGCGGCCAGGAGTTCTGCTTCGTCACTGTCAGCGGTGTGGCGCGGAAACCAGGTCTTGTTACCCAGGTTTCTTCCGTTTCGGATAAAAAAGACCTGAACACAACCGATGCCGTTGCGCGCTACCGCCGCGATCACATCCAGATCACCACTACGACTGCCCATAACATACTGTTTCTCCTGCACTCGGCGCAGATTGGCGATCTGGTCCCGATAGTGCGCCGCCAGCTCGAATTCCAGCTCTGTCGATGCCTGTTCCATACGCCGCACCAGCTCATCGATAATGGCGTTGTTCTTGCCCTCCAGAAACATCACAGCGTGGCGTACATCCTCAGCGTATTCCTGGGCGTCGACGTAACCGACGCAAGGAGCACTGCAGCGCTTTATCTGATATTGCAGACAGGGTCGTGAGCGACTGCGGTAGAAACTATCCTCACACTGGCGCACCGGGAAAAGCTTCTGTAACAGATTTAGGCTTTCACGCACTGCCGATGCGCTGGGAAATGGACCAAAAAATCTTCCTGGTTTATCCCGTCGCCCACGATGGAAGCTGAGTCTGGGAAAGGTTTCGTCAGAGAGATAGATATAGGGATACCCTTTATCATCACGCAACAGAATGTTGTAGCGCGGCTTGTGTTCCTTAATCAGAATATTCTCAAGGATAAGCGCTTCGTTTTCAGTGTGGGTAACCGTAACCTCAATGCCGCGTATCTGTGAAACCAGGGCACGCGTCTTGGCACTATTATCCTGACGACTGAAATAACTGGAGACACGACGTTTGAGATTCTTGGCTTTGCCGACATAGATCACCGCGCCATCAGCATCCAGCATCCGATAGACGCCGGGCAGTCCGGTCAGGCTCTTGAGAAAGGCCTTACTGTCAAAGTGTGGGGCGTTTTCCTGATTCATGGTACTGAAATTATGGGCAATGCCGACAAATTCCAGCGTAACACAGTGCAGAGTGAGTGGATCGTATTAGCCGTTATCCAGCAGACCGTGGCGCATGGCCAGACGGGTCAGATCGGCATCGTTACGAACATTGAGTTTTTCGAATAGACGGTAACGATAGGTGCTGACCGTTTTGGGACTTAAGTGAAGTTGTTCCGAGATACTTTGCACCTTATCTCCCTGAACCAACATTAGCATCACCTGCATCTCACGCTGAGAGAGCGATTCAAATGGGGAGGCCTCATGACCAGGAAGAAGTGCCAGCGCCAGGTTTTGGGCGATAGCCGAGCAGATGTAGCGTTTACCACCATGTACATCTTTTATCGCATGAACGATCTCTTCAATGTCGCAGCTTTTATGCAGGTAACCTGATGCCCCTGCTTTCAGCATGCTGCTGGGAAAGGGATCATCCGTGTGTACAGAGAGGATAATGACAGGAAGGTCTGGTGCAAACTGCTTCATTTTTCGTGTGGTTTCAAGACCGCCGATGCCGGGCATGCTTACATCCATCAGCACCACATCAGGAAGCTTCTCGCGAACAGACACCAGTGCCTGCTCACCACTATTTGCCTCCGCGATCACTTTGACACCGGTAACATCATCCAGTAATCGCCGGATGCCCGTCCTTACCAGGTCATGATCATCTACCAACAGAACATTGATCATAGCGGCCGAAGCAAAACCTCACTACAAAAAAATCCTGCACAACTGTACAAGAAACAAGGATTTAATCAACCCTGTTACAGCGAATGTTACCGATGTTAACAAGCCCGAACTATTTTTAGTTGTTACTGATTTGCTGGAAATGGCATCCCATATAGGGTTTGATGCAATTCGTCTGCCTTTGTCTGATCCATCTTTGCCACAATATTCATAACGTGCCAGGCCGCCTGGGGATAGCCCGATTGGGATAACAGCAATGCCGCCTGTGAATAGGCTTCCACCGCACTCTCGTTATCGCCTTTTTCCAGCAACACATTACCCATCTCGCCGTAAGCGTCGTAGTTCTCGGGCTGCAATTTGATCAGTGTACGGTAGTTTTCAATCGCCGCATCGCTATTGCCATCCCAGGCGGCACGACGTGCTGTTTGCCAAAGGTTCAAGGCAATATTAGCATCTGCTTCATTGATCGCCTGTGGTTTGTTTGGTTCAGCAATAACTGCTGTGCTGGCATTGCTCTCATCTTCACTCTTTTCAATGGCTGCCGGTGCAGCTGGCTCAGTTTTCATCTCATCTATCGCGACAGGAGCTTGCGCAGGTTCCGCCTCGACTTTCTGCATATCACCGATCACCGCATCCATCTTGCCTATCAATTGTTTAACTTCGGTGGACTCGGAAGCCTCAGGGAACAGAGAGTGGCGAAAAAGAATCAGCGCCAACAACGCCGCAATAACCAGCACATTTGTCGGATTGAAAAAGCTTTTATATGAACTCACCGCAGTGCTCCTGAGCCAGAATATGATCCCATCACCAATGCCAGCCACCCTGCGCAGACTCCCCTGAAGGGGGCAGCGCTACGCGCCCTCGATCCGGAATACTATTACTATTAGTCGGGTTAAAGTGTGACGGCCTTTGATAAGTGGATAACCTTTTACTAAATGAGGTTTTTACTGAAGGTTTTTTTACAGAAATGGCACGAATTTCCGCCAGTCCAGGAAAAGCATGCAAACTAATGTAGGGACCTGTTGGCGGGGCAAACGTTGGAGCACTGTGTACTGAAAGCGGCAGAAGATTGAGTAGTCCTATCACCACCCACTGTACTAGCATGTTTACCCTATTGTTCATCATGGTAGTCATTATGCGGTTCAAACCCGTACATGCCAACCACCACAAAACAAAACGCCCCATGAAGGGGCGCTTTGCTTTATTTGGCGGAGAGGGTGGGATTCGAACCCACGGAAGGTCACCCTTCAACGGTTTTCAAGACCGTCGCTTTCGACCACTCAGCCACCTCTCCAAATTCAGATTGTCGATACTCATTTGTCATCAAGGTTAACCAATGACGCGACAGTATCCGTCGCTTTGCTCCGCGCGTCCATGCGCTCCGCCCCTTCGGGGCCATGCTGTGCATGTCCCATCTCGTTCCAGACGAGATGGTCGACCACTCAGCCACCTCTCCAAATTCAAGTTGTATGAACTTTTTTTCGCTGAAACCGTCCAATGGTGCAGCTTACAGACCCATGGGCCGATTTCGCGAAGTGCGAAGGATACCGGAATTAATACCCCTTTTCCAGTTTGATATTCGGGTCGTGGCCTGTAGTCTGGGGCTTGAATTTATGCCATATTGGCGCCAGATATTTATACGCTCGGAATGACAACATGAGGAGTACACGATGAGCAGTTATGAGACGGCTTCAGTCCGTTCAAATGAGTCGGTTTTAGCTACCAACAAGCTGATCCGCAACACCTATACCCTGCTTTCTATGACCTTGCTGTTCAGTGCAGTAACAGCAGCCCTGTCGATGTCCATGAACATGGGACCAATGACTTATCTGGTTAGCATCGGTGTGGCTATGCTGCTGGCGTTCTTTGTACTACCGCGTACTGCCAACTCTGGCGCTGGTATTGGCGTGGTCTTCGCCATCACTGGTCTGTTCGGGTTCGCCCTCGGCCCGATCCTTAACATGTACCTAGCTCTCTCCAACGGCTCAGAACTGATCGGTATGGCCATGGGTGGAACCGGGGTGATCTTCCTGACCCTTTCCGGTTATGCCCTAACTACCCGTAAGAACTTCAGCTTCATGGGTGGGTTCCTGATCACCGGCATGGTTGTCGTACTGATTGCAGCGCTGGCAAACATCTTTCTTGCCATTCCCGCACTATCATTGGGCGTTTCTGCTGTAGTCATCATGCTTATGAGTGGCTTCATCCTCTACGACACCAGTCGCATGATTCATGAGCCTCATGGCAACTATCTGCTGATGACGGTGGGACTATACCTGAACATTTTCAATATCTTTATCAACCTTCTGCACCTGCTTGGCGCACTCTCAGGCCGTGACTAAAATCGAAGGTTACTGAAACAAAAACCCCGCTTCGGCGGGGTTTTCTATATTGGGGTGAAATTCAATGGATGATATGTGGATGAAGATAGGCTCGGCGCTGCTGCTTGGTGCCATGCTGCTGTTTATCTGGCCTAGCGCCAAGCGGATGGTCAAGGAGAGTCCAAAGGGTTCCTCAGAAGAGTGGAAAAGCGCCCTGATTCCCCTAGCCCTGGTTGCAGGCTTTATCGTGCTACTAATTATGGCAGTTAGATAATCCCACTACTTACTGCGGTGGTGCAGAGGTATAACCTTTGCGCTTACGACCGCCCCGCTGGTATTTGGTCACCGCCCTGTTGTGCTCCTCCACCGTGGCAGAAAAATGGTGGCTACCGTCACCCTTGGCAACAAAATAGAGAGTATCGCCATCATCTGGATGCATCACTGCACGGATCGCATCGGCGCCAGGCATCGCGATCGGCGTCGGCGGTAGTCCCCTGCGGGTATAGCTGTTGTAAGGACCGTCCTGTCTCAAATCCCTGCGCCGTAGATTACCGTCAAAGTCTGGGCCCAGGCCGTAGATGACTGTTGGATCTGTCTGTAAGCGCATTCGCTTCTCCAGACGGCGAATAAATACGCCCGCGATCTGGGGTCGCTCACTCTCCAGACCGGTCTCCTTCTCCACAATGGATGCCAGGGTCAACGCCTCGTAGGGTGTCTTAAGCGGCAAACCGACGTCACGCGCTTGCCACTCCTTCTGCAGCACCTCATTCAGAGCGGCGTAGGCGCGTTTCAGGAACTCCACATCGCTCAGGCCACGGGGGAAAAGGTAGGTCTCTGGTAGAAACCGCCCTTCCGGATGCTCATCCGGATGGCCGATACGCGCCATGATCTCGCTGTCACTCAGCCCCTTGAGGTAATGTTTCAGATTGGGATCGGCATTGATGACCTGCATCATTTCACGAAAGCTTCGTCCCTCGATCAGGGTGATCGAAAACTGCCGCACCTTTCCCTGAACCATATTCTCCAATAGCTGGGCCGGGGTCATTCCCTCACTCAACAGATACTCCCCTGCCTGGATACGTTGTGCCTCACCGCTGAGTTTCACCATCCAGCGAAACATACGGCTGCTGTCGATATAGCCCTGCTTCTGTAAGGATGTAGCAATCCGACCAACGCTCATGCCCTGCTCGACGTTGAAATAGTGTGCCGAGTCACTTAACTGCAGCGGACTGTCAGCGAACGACTGGTAACTCATCCAGGCCCAGCCAAGGGTGAAACTGCCCAGCAGTACCAGGAGGCCCGTTAACTTAAACAACCTATCTTTCACGCCCCCTCCTCCATTGCATGCTGTAGCGCCATCTGCAGTCTTTGGGTAACCGGATTATCACCGTAGGCCACTTCTTCAAAGCGGGCGACGGGTCGAATTCCAAGAATGGCATTGGTCATAAATACCTCATCCATCTGGGCCATTTCATCACGATGAATGGTACCGGTTGATGACGTAATCCCCAGTTCCGCAGACAACTCCAGTACCTTTGCCCGCATCACGCCGCTAACACCACAGCGACTCACATCAGGCGTCAGCAGCTCACCACCACGCACCACAAAGAGATTACTGGCGATACCCTCGATAACATTGCCATGCTGATCGGTCATCACACCCTCATCGACGGCGTCATCATCCCACTCGTTCCGCGCCAGTACCTGCTCCAGTCGGTTCAGGTGCTTTATACCAGCCAGCGCGGGATTGCAGCTGAGAAATGTCTGGCAAAGACGCAGGTTATATGGCGATGTTTCATCGGCGGATTCAGGCCAGGGGTAGCTCAGCAACAGACGTGTCGGCTGTGGTTTTTGCGGGACGCGGTATCCACGGCCTCCGGAACCCCGCGTGATGATGATCTTCAGTACCGCTCGGTCGCTATCGGCGCACAGTTGCGTGGCCTCTTTCAGCAGCAGTTGCTGATCCAGCTCGACGATCCCCAGGCGTCTGCATCCCGCCGCCAGGCGATCCATGTGTGCCAACCACAACTGCGGCTTGCCGCTACGTATAGCGATAGTCTCGAACAGGCCATCGCCGTAGTGCAAACCACGATCGGTAATGTCGAGTTGGCTACCCTGTTGTCCGTTAATGAGGATCACACTCTCTGCCCTGTTTATATACCTGCCGACTTTAGCGCTGATTATCTCGCACTTTACTGTCGTGGTGACAAAAAAAGACCGGGCACATGGCCCGGTCGTTATTCACGGTTATCTCGCTTACTTCAATTTGGCCATCACCAGGGTGCCGTTGGTACCACCGAAGCCGAAGGAGTTGGAGAGTGCGTAGTTGATCTCCATCTCGCGTGCGGTGTTCGGCACGTAGTCGAGGTCACACTCCGGGTCCGGTGTGATGATATTGATGGTTGGCGGCGCCACCTGCTCATGGATAGCCAGAGCGGTGAAAATCGCCTCGATACCACCCGCAGCACCCAGAAGGTGTCCGGTCATCGATTTGGTGGAGCTCATCGCCAGCTTATAGGCATGATCACCGAAGGTGCCCTTGGCTGCATCAGTCTCAGCCTTGTCACCCGCTGGGGTAGAGGTACCGTGGGCATTGATATAGTTAATCTGATCCGGGTTCACACCACCGTTGCGCATGGCGTTCTTCATGCAACGGCCTGCACCTTCTCCGCCTGCAGCAGGCAGGGTCATATGGTAGGCGTCACCACTCATTCCGTAACCGACAACCTCGGCGTAGATCTTCGCGCCACGCGCCTTGGCGTGCTCATACTCTTCCAGCACCATCACACCAGCGCCGTCACTGAGTACAAAGCCGTCACGGTCCTTATCCCACGGACGGCTGGCGGTAGCCGGGTCGTCGTTGCGGGTGGAGAGTGCACGAGCCGCAGCGAAGCCACCAAGCCCAGTAGGTGAGGTGGCCATCTCAGCACCGCCAGCAATCATTACGTCTGCATCGCCGTACTCAATCAGGCGCGAGGCGTCACCAATGCTGTGAGTACCGGTAGCACAGGCAGTCACCATGGCAATGTTCGGGCCTTTCAGGCCGTACATAATGGAGACATGACCAGAAATCATGTTGATGATGTTACTCGGCACAAAGAATGGCGAAATCTTGCGTGGGCCGCCATTCCTGAACGCTTCGTGGCCTTTCTCGATACCAGGCAGACCGCCGATACCTGAACCTACCGCCACACCGATTCGCTCGGCATTGGCTTCAGTGACTTCCAGGCCAGAATCTTTGATCGCTTCCATCGAGGCAACGACGCCGTAGTGGATGAACGGATCCATCTTCTTGGCATCCTTCGCACTCAGGTAGTTGGTGACGTCAAAATTCTTCACCGAGCCGCCAAAGGTGGTGGCAAAACCAGTGGTATCGAAATGGGTAATCGGAGCGATTCCGCTCTTACCGGCGAGGATGTTTTCCCAGGATTCCTTAACACTCAAACCCACGGGTGAAACCATACCCACACCTGTCACTACTACACGACGCTTAGCCAAAGGATGCCCCTCTTCCTTCATCAAGTTTCAGACAAACAAAAGGCCGCGCCCACTCAATTGTGGTCGCGGCCCCAGAGATACGATCAGCGGTTAACCCTGATGAGCATTGACGTAGTCAATTGCCTGCTGAACGGTGGTGATAT
Organism: Thiohalomonadaceae bacterium; assembly: GCA_050295975.1. GTDB lineage: Bacteria > Pseudomonadota > Gammaproteobacteria > Thiohalomonadales > Thiohalomonadaceae > JAPHTQ01. The sequence continues at coordinate 10,034 of JBNKQR010000028.1, read as the reverse complement.
TTTCCGCTTCTTCGTCCGGGATCTCAGTTTCAAACTCTTCTTCCAGAGCCATTACCAGTTCCACGGTGTCGAGCGAATCGGCGCCAAGGTCATCGACAAAGGAAGCTGCATTGGTGACTTCGTCTTCCTTAACACCAAGTTGCTCTACCACGATCTTCTTGACGCGCTCTTCAACACTGCTCATGACGGTTGTTCCCTCCCAAGAGAATATAATTAAATCTTTGTTTTCTGCCGCGGTATTGTAGTGAAAACCGCTGTCAGATGCTAGAAAATTGCCCCCATCGGCAACAGAGGCTGAGATCATACCACAACCCGTTGTTTCCGAAGAAGTTTTTTAACCCATATACATCCCGCCGTTGACACTAATGGTCTCCCCGGTGATGTAACCGGCCTGCGGAGATGCCAGGAATGCGACAGCGGCCGCAATCTCGTCGGGATCACCCAGACGCCCCAGGGGAATTTGCCCCAGCAGCATCTGCTTCTGTTCGTCCGAAAGACCACGGGTCATATCGGTGTCGATGAAACCAGGTGCTACAGCGTTAACAGTAATACCACGTGGTCCAACCTCACGTGCCAGTGCCTTGGTGAAACCGAGGATACCGGCCTTGGCAGCGGCATAGTTAGTCTGACCAGCGTTACCCATCAAGCCCACCACAGAGGCGATGCTGATGATGCGGCCCTTGCGTGCCTTGCTCATGGCGCGGATACAGGCTTTGGACATACGGAACACAGACTTGAGGTTGGTCTCCATAATCGCATCCCACTCCTCGTCCTTCATTCGCATCAGCAGGTTGTCGCGGGTAATCCCTGCGTTGTTCACCAGGATCCCCGGGGCAGCAAACTTCTCAGCGATGGAATCCAGCACCTGAGCGACCTCTTCCTGCTCAGTCACGTCCAGCTTGAACCCCATACCCGTAACGCCATTCTCCTTCAGATAGGCAGTGATTGCCTCAGCGCCACTATCGGAGGTGGCGGTACCGATCACGGTGGCACCCGCGGCGCCTAGCGCCAGTGCACATGCCTTACCAATCCCCCGGCTGGCGCCGGTAACCAGTGCAACTTCATTCTGCAGTGACATGGTTCTACTCCTCAAATATGTAATGGATTACGCCAGAGCCGCGTCGAAGCCAGCCGGATCAAACAGAGCCTGGGTACCCATCTCTTTGATGATGCGTTTGTTTAGACCGACCAGTACCTTGCCAGGGCCGCACTCAATCAGCTTATCGACACCCTCTGCCCCCATCGCCTCGATGGTCTCAACCCAGCGTACCGGGCTGTAGAGCTGACGAACCAGGGCATCGCGAATGGCATCGGCGTCAGTCGCCTTGCTCACATCAGCGTTGTTGATTACGGGAATATGAGGCACGTTGACAGTCATGCCACTCAGGCGCTCAGCCAGCTTATCAGCAGCAGGTTTCATCAGTGCACAGTGAGATGGAACACTCACCGGCAGAATAACCGCACGCTTGGCACCCGCCTCTTTTGCTAGTTCCACCGCACGTTCTACCGCGGCGACGTGACCGGCGATCACTACCTGGCCATTGGCGTTAAAGTTGACCGCGGAAACTACTTCTCCGGCTTCGGCATGGGCACAGACATCAACCACCTTGGCATCATCCAGACCGAGAATCGCCGCCATGGAACCGGTACCAGCAGGGACTGCCTCCTGCATCAGCTTGCCCCGCTCGGCGACCAACGATACGGCATCGGCAAAGGCAATGGCACCGGCAGCCACCAGCGCGGTGTATTCACCCAGGCTGTGACCAGCCATAACCACAGGTGTCGCGCCACCCTTCTCCTGCCAGATACGCCACACGGCGATTCCGGCACTGAGCATGGCGGGCTGGGTAATATGGGTTTGATTCAGCTCTTCGGCAGGACCTTCAGCAACGATCTTCCACAGGTCGTAACCGAGTGCTGCAGAGGCTTCAGCAAAGGTTGCTTCGACCTGTGCTTCAGCGGCAGCTAACTCGGCTAACATGCCTACGGCTTGGGAACCCTGTCCCGGAAATACAAATGCGAGTGACACGTGTTTTCCCCTTTCGAAAATTTATAAAAGCACTCACCGCAAAGACGCAGAGTTTGTTAGTTACTTTTCTCTGCGACTTTTGCGATTAATTTTTATCAAAACTTGATTAGCGCTGAACCCCAGGTGAAACCACCACCGAAGGCTTCCAGTAGCAACGTATCACCACGTTTGATGCGCCCATCGCGTACCGCCTCATCGAGGGCCAGTGGTACCGAGGCGCCGGAGGTATTGCCGTGACGGTCTACCGTGACGACAACGTTATCTAATGACATGCCCAGCTTTTTTGCCGTGGCATTGATGATGCGGATATTGGCCTGATGCGGCACCAGCCAGTCGATGTCACTCTTTTGTAGATTATTTGCTTCCAGAGTCTCGTCGACGATACGTCCCAGAGTATTCACAGCAGTCTTGAAGACTTCGTTGCCGCGCATCTGCATAAACGCGGTACCGTCCTTAAGTTTGCTGAAGTCTGTGGAAACTCCCGCATCGACCTTAAGCAGGTCCTTGTACTGTCCATCTGCGTGGATATGGGTGGATAGAATACCGGGCTCATTACTGGCCTGAATGATTACTGCGCCAGCACCATCGCCGAAGAGGATACAGGTACCGCGATCAGTCCAGTCGGTGATTCGCGACATGGTCTCTGCACCAACCACCAATGCCGTTTTATGGCTGCCACTCTTAACAAACTTGTCAGCCACGCTAAGGGCATAAACAAAACCGGTGCAGACCGCTTGTATATCGAAAGCCGGCGCGCCTTGAATACCGAGACGATCCTGCAGTAGACAGGCGGTGCTGGGGAAAACCTGATCAGGGGTGGTGGTGGCAACGACAATTAGATCGATGTCGTTCTTGTCGATGCCCGCCATCTCAATGGCTCGCAGCGAGGCCTGCTCGGCCAGGTCACAGGTATTCTGACCCTCGACGGCGATGTGGCGTTGTTTGATCCCGGTACGCTCTGTGATCCAGGCGTCGGTGGTGTCGACCATCTTCTCCAGATCGGCATTGGTCACAATGTTCTCCGGCAGATAGCCGCCGGTACCTAGTATGCGTGAATAGATCAAACCGCCTGCCTCTCTTCCATTAATACACCCAGTTGTTGTTGGATTTTTTCGGGTACATTCTTGCGTACTTCCAGCACCGCTTCACCGATTGCCGTGGCAAAGGAGTGTGCGTCGGCACTACCGTGACTCTTAATCACAATACCACGCAGACCGACCAGACTGGCGCCGTTATACTCGCGCGGATCGATGCGACGTCGCAAGGAACGTAGCACCGGCATGGCGATCAGACCGGCCAGCATAGTAATGATGTTCTTTTTGAATTCCTGCTTCATGAAGTGGCTAATCATCTTGGCTATCCCTTCGCTCGATTTGAGCGCGATGTTGCCGGGGAAGCCATCAGCCACCACCACGTCGGCGGTGCCCTTCCAGATATCGTCACCTTCGACAAAGCCGATGTAGTTAAGGTTGCTTGCGTTCAACATCTGCGAAGCCACCTTAATCACCTCGTTACCCTTCATCTCCTCTTCACCGATATTAAGTAGACCAATAGTCGGTGAGGGATTGTTGTCGATTTCGCTGGTCAGCACCGACCCCATCAGGGCGAATTGATAGAGCACCTCGGCAGAGGAGTCGATGTTCGCGCCCAGGTCAAGCATGTGGGTATGACCAGAGATGGTTGGCAGTGCGGAGATAATGGCAGGACGGTCGATACCGTCTAGGGTTTTCAGTACGAAGCGGCTGGTGGCCATCAATGCGCCGGTGTTACCCGCGCTGACACATGCCTGGGCCGTGCCATCCTTTACCAGATTGATGGCAACGCGCATGGAAGAATCTTTTTTCCCACGCAGTGCCGATGAGGGCGCCTCATCCATCGCAACTACCTGAGTGGAGTGCTGGATGCTTAGTCGATCAGAGAGCTTGCCGCCCTGCCGCAGCACTTCTTGCTGCAACATCTCCTCATCGCCAACCAGAATTAGCGACAGATCGGAGTGCTGCTTCAAGGCACGCAATGATGCGGGCACAGTCACCTCTGGACCATGATCGCCACTCATGGCGTCAATGGCGATAACGGTATTGCTCATATACGCTCCCCAAACGAAATACCGGCCCGTAACACAGAGTTACGGGCCGGTAGATGTGCGATATCGCTATCCGGCAAGGATTATTCGCCCTTGACGTTAACTACCTTACGGCCACGATAGAAACCATCGGCGCTGACATGATGACGCAGGTGAGTCTCACCGGTGGTCGGCTCGACAGAAAGTGCGGCGGATTTCAGAGCGTCGTGTGAACGGCGCATTCCACGCTTGGAGGGGGATTTTTTGTTCTGCTGTACGGCCATGCTGTAAACCTCAGGTCAATGTTTTCGATCAGTCTTCAATTCAGCCAGACTGGCAAACGGATTGTCTCGTTTACCGCCATCCTGTTCTGTGTCCGCCTCACCACTTTCCAGTTGCGCCCCGCACTCATGTGGCGGATGACGCGGTACGATGGGAAGAGCGAGGAGTATTTCGTCCTCAATCACATCGCGTAGAAAGAGCGGCGTGCCATCGAGCAGCAGCGGCTCGTAATGCGATGGCAGTTCTTCAGCCTGAGTCTCGTTACGTACCAGACCCAGGGCAAATTCGTTGTCTACTGGATGGCGCATCGGTTCGAGGCAACGTTGGCAGATTAGTGTTACCTCCGCCTGTACCTGACCGCGCATGAATCGAATCCCCTCCTCATCGGTACCAAACTCAAGGGAGACCGAGACGTTGCCGTCACCATCCTGGAGTGCTTCGACGAGGCGTGGCATTTCGGCCAACGCGACTTCCCCCTGCAACAGACGACGAGTATCCGCCATGCGGATTGGGTCGATGTGTACAGGTAAACGCTCCCCAGACATAGGCGCGCAATCATACCCGCGAGTGCCCACCCTGTCAAAGAAATCTCAATGAAATCGGGCTGTTCCGTCATCTTTCTCGTTTCCGCAGAAACCTTGTCAGAAATCGGTTTATCTTGACAAATGGTCTGCTTGGCTTTTGACTACACACCCTACCGACTCACCGCGGGTATCAAAACAGGATTCCCGCACCTCAAAGCAAGACAGGCCAAGGTCAATGATTAAGAAGATTCTCATCGCCAATCGCGGCGAGATCGCAGTGCGCATCGTACGTGCCTGCCACGAGATGGGGATTCGCGCTGTCGCGGTCTACTCCGAGGCGGATCGGCATGGATTGCACGTCAAAAAGGCCGATGAGGCTTACAGCCTCGGGCCGGAGACCGTTACCGGTTACCTCAACGCTCACCGCCTGGTGAACCTGGCGGTGGCCACCGGCTGTGACGCCCTCCATCCCGGCTACGGCTTCCTCTCGGAGAGCCCGGAACTGGCGGCAATCTGCCTGCGTCGCGGTATACGCTACATCGGTCCCTCACCCGACGTGATCCGACGTATGGGCGACAAGACCGCTGCACGTTCGGCGATGATCGACGCAGGAGTCCCAGTAACCCCCGGCAGTGATGGCAGCCTGAAAGACCTCAATGAGGCGCTCAAGGTTGCGTCCAAGGTCGGTTATCCGATCATGCTCAAGGCCACCTCCGGTGGTGGCGGTCGTGGTATTCGCCGCTGTGCCGATGAGTCCGAACTGCGCAAAAACTATGACCGGGTTATCTCCGAAGCGACCAAGGCCTTTGGTAGCGCCGAAGTATTTATGGAGAAATGCATCGACAACCCGCGTCACATTGAGGTGCAGATCCTGGCCGACAGCCACGGCAACGTGATCCACCTCAACGAGCGCGACTGCTCCATCCAGCGCCGTCACCAGAAACTGATTGAGATTGCCCCCTCACCGCAGCTCACTCCGGTACAGCGCGAGCACATCGGCAATCTGGCGGTTAAGGCCGCTGCTGCTGTGGGCTATGTCAACGCGGGTACCGTGGAGTTCCTGCTCGATCACGACGACACCGTCTACTTTATGGAGATGAACACCCGTCTTCAGGTGGAGCACCCAATCACCGAAGAGACCACCGGTGTGGATATCGTGCAGGAGCAGATCCGTGTTGCTGCCGGCGACCAGCTCTCCATCTCCAGTCGCAACATTCACCCCCGTGGTTACGCCATGGAGTTCCGGATTAACGCCGAGGACCCGCAAAACGGCTTCCTCCCCAGCTTTGGCCGTATCACTCGCTACTACGCACCGGGTGGACCGGGCGTACGTACAGACGGGGCGATCTATACCGGTTATGAGATCCCACCCTACTACGACTCCATGTGCGCCAAGCTCATTGTCTGGGCGCCCACCTGGGAAGGGTTACTGGCCCGCGCCACCCGCGCCCTGGATGACATTAGCGTCAACGGGATCAAGACCACCATTCCGTATTACAAGGAGATCCTCAAATCCGAGGAATTCCGACAGGGACGCTTCGATACCAGCTTTGTCGATCAACACCCCGAACTGACGCAGTATACTTTGCGTCGCTCTACCAGCGAGCTGGCCGCCGTTATCGGTGCAGCAATAGCCGCCTCAATGGGAATGTAAAGGAACAAGCAATGCCGAAGGTAAATATCACAGAAACTGTACTGCGCGATGGCCACCAGTCCCTGATCGCCACCCGTATGCGCACTGAAGACATGCTCCCCATCTGCGAAAAGCTGGATGCCATCGGCTACTGGTCGCTGGAAGTCTGGGGCGGCGCCACCTTTGACGCCTGCATCCGCTTCCTCAAAGAGGACCCGTGGGAACGTCTGCGCCAATTGCGTAAAGCCCTGCCCAACACCCGCCTGCAGATGCTGCTGCGTGGTCAGAACCTGCTCGGCTACCGTCACTACTCCGACGACGTGGTACGCGCCTTCGTGCAGAAGGCCAGCGACAACGGCATCGACGTCTTCCGTATCTTCGATGCGCTGAACGACATTCGTAACCTGGAAACCTCCATCGAGGCGGTCAAGGCTGCCGGTAAGCACGCCCAGGGCGCCATCAGCTACACCATCAGCCCGGTCCACAGCATCGACACCTTTGTCACCATGGCGAAGCAGTTCGAAGAGATGGGCTGCGACAGCGTAGTGGTCAAGGATATGGCTGGCCTGCTCACTCCCTATGCGTCGGCGGAGCTGTTCCGTGCCCTCAGCCAGGCGGTCAATATTCCACTTCACCTACACAGCCACGCTACCTCCGGACTCTCCGAGATGTGCTTCCTCAAGGCCGTGGAAAACGGCTGCAGTGGCCTTGATACAGCTATCTCAGCCTTTGCTGGCGGCACCAGCCATCCGGCCACCGAGAGTATCGTTGCTGCCTTCAAGGGTACCCATAACGACACCGACCTGGATTTGAGCAAGCTGCAAGAGCTCGGCTTCTACTTCAACGACGTGCGCAAGAAATACCACCAGTTCGAGAGCGACTACACCGGTGTAGACACCCGGGTACAGCTCAATCAGGTACCGGGCGGCATGATCTCCAACCTCGCCAACCAGCTCCGTGAACAGGGCGCACTCAAGCGTATCAACGAAGTACTGGAAGAGATCCCAAGGGTTCGCGAAGACCTCGGCTACCCGCCGCTGGTAACACCCACCTCACAGATCGTCGGCACCCAGGCGGTACTCAACGTTATCACCGGTACCCGTTACCAGAGCATTACCAATGAGGTGAAGTTCTACCTGCAGGGTCGCTACGGTCAGGCACCGGGGGAAATCAATGCTCTGGTACGCCAGAAGGCAATTGGTAACGAAGACGTAATCAACCAGCGTCCCGCCGACCTGCTCCCAGACGAAATGCACCGCCTCACCACCGAAGTTGGCGCACTGGCGAAGACCGAGGAGGATGTTCTGACTTACGCCATGTTCCCGGAAGTGGGTCGCGAATACCTGCAGGAGCGCGCCGACGGCACATTGGTACCCGAGTCGCTGGAACCGATCCCGACCGAAAACGCCAAAATCGAAGGTACCCCGACCGAGTTCAAGGTTACCCTGCACGGCGACACCTACCACATCAAAGTCACCGGTAGTGGTCACAAGGACCAGCACAGCCGTCCCTTCTACGTCACCGTCGACGGTGTACCGGAAGAGGTGGGCATCGAAGTGCTGCAGGAGCTCTACACCGAACACGACAAAAACGGTGGCTCGCGCCCTGTACCCTCAGAGAGCCAGCGTCCACGTGCCAGCAAACAGGGCCACGTCACCACCTCCATGCCTGCCAGCGTGGTCGAGGTATTGGTGGAAGAAGGTCAGACCGTCGAAGCCGGTGCTCCGCTGCTGGTGACCGAAGCGATGAAAATGGAAGCCGAGATCCAGGCACCCATCGCCGGAACCATTAAAGCGATCCACGTTGCAAAAGGCGATCGGGTAAACCCGGACGAAGCGTTGATTGAAATTGAATAAAATCTGATTCACCGCAGAGACGTATTCTGCGTCTTTGCGGTGAAATCCAAAACGGATAACACCATGCCCACACTGGTCCTCGCCTCCACCTCCCCCTTCCGCAAAGCCCTGCTGGAAAAACTCCACCTGCAATTCGTCACCGACTCACCGGATATCGACGAATCGCGCCGCGACGGCGAAACACCAGAACAACTGGTTGCTAGACTCGCCAGCGAAAAAGCAAAGGCCGTCGCCGAACGTCATCCCAACAGCTTGATCATCGGCTCCGATCAGGTTGCGGTAAACGGCGAAGAGATCCTCGGCAAACCGGGCAACCACGAAAACGCCATACAACAACTGCGTAACGCCTCAGGCAAACGCATCACCTTCTACACCGGCCTCTGTTTGTTCAATAGCGAAACCGGAAACGAACAGACCATCGTCGAACCGTTCCACGTCCACTTTCGCCAACTCACCGACGAACAGATCGACAACTATCTCAAGGCAGAACAGCCCTATAACTGCGCAGGCAGTTTTAAATCGGAAGCACTGGGGATTGCACTGTTTGAAAAACTGGAAGGCGACGATCCCAACTCGCTAATTGGGTTGCCGTTGATTCGGTTGATTAAGATGCTAACAAAGGAAGGAATTAAGGCAATTTAAGTGCTTCATTTCTACAAGACATCCTACCTGTAACTTGCCGCAGATCTTTTCACAACCACATCAACGAATCCATTTTGCTTAAGCATTTTCTCTATCACAAAATTTGGTGTGATATTTTTTGGCCCGACATATACCTCTGTAATACTACTACCCTCAAGTGTTCCCAACTGAATTTCATGGTACGGGATCAACCTATTACCAACGGCACGGAATGATACATTAGCTTCATCATGATCCCTAACAAGGTGAGAAACTATCCGCCATTCAGCCTCCTCATGGAATGCCTTATTTTTCAGGATATATCTACTACTCATAGTGTTTGTGAGGTTAACAAAAAGCTTTCTCATGGAGGCAAGATGTGCAGTATTCTGCGTTTCCATCTCATCTTTAGTCCATGGGACAAGTTTATTCTTCATCGGTCTTTTTAGGCCACTAGATTTCACCAAAGTTAGTATTTCTTTATATGTTGGCTCTAATGACTTCTGATGCTCTTCAGGCTCATAAAGAACCTTAGCCATAAAAACCCATAGATCTTGCGCTGTCAGTTTTTTACACAACTTTTCCAAATACTCCTTAGAGAATCCAATTGAAAATCCCTGTCCATCATCAGCATATCCACGCCACTGACTAAGAAGGTCTGGTTTCTCTGAGAGACAAAAACCAAGCCCATCAAATAATTCTTCCGTAAATTTTATGGCTTCGCGTATTTGCTCCATTTGTTCAGCATCGATCTCTGATTCAGACAATAGTCGTTCAAAAATCTGTGACACTAACCGCCCCTCCATTGCGTCATTTGCTAGTGACAAAGAAGAAAGCCAAATTGATTTGTTTGAAATAATTGATGCAAAAGTTCGTGAAGAGCAGTAGTGAAAGAGCGTATCCATTGCAACTTCCTGTTTGAAGAGTCAGTGAAAAGTCATTCTCATCATAACCCCCCGTTGTTTAACGAAGCGGTTTTGGGTCCCGTAGACGCCGCCGAGCACTGGAGTCCGTTGGAGGATTAGCC
>JBNKQR010000027.1:0-37706 GCA_050295975.1 Thiohalomonadaceae bacterium | reverse complement strand
GACATCAACACAAGCGCAACTATAGATATTACTTTTTTCATTGGAGTCTCCCGTATTTAGATACGTTATCGATTTCAAATTTGCATGCATGCAATCCAGCATAAGCAGCCGATGCGTACTGATATATGGCAACCATTATGCTGTGACATCGCTTACCTCCGATGCCCGTAATGCTGAGACATACAACAAATGAAGACACAAAATGTCACAACATTCACGAATAACGGTATTACAAGGGAGGTTACTAACCGGTTACAAATACCATGTTCACAGAGAACAACGTGAAAAATGACTTTCCATTTCGCGCCGTAGCGAGCACCATACAAGTTGCAATAAACACCGTGCAGATAAGGTATACATTTAACAGCCTGTACATTAGTACACGTTAGGGATTTTCTGCTGAAATCGTCTCCGACAATAGAGTAAGAAAAGCACTGCTAACACCAAAGATTGTTTATAGCATTTCATACGGTTCGAACCAGAACACCCACCATTGAAATAGCGTAAATATCAGTTCGGAGTACCCGTAACGGCAACCCCATCTCACCTCAAAGGGGAAGAGCTGAGATGGGGCACTACCATTTAAAAAATCTGACTCACTCCACTAGCAATCTCGGGATTCAGCTCGGTGACCTGTACTGTTCACGCTCCCGTACCGTCGCTCTTCCACAATTCAATACCGTTGAGACCGTCGTTTCCACGAAAGTAGAGCATCGTGCTGATGGCGGTCAGGTTCGAGGGTGAGATTTATCTGGTTTGAGGAAATCGCTGTAGCCATGATATACGTGGAACTGCATCACCACTACTTGCTAACGTTGTATCACACTGTTATGGACTCAAAGAAGAAACGTTTTGCGCTGTATCGTATGCTGATACCTCGTAGCAATATTGGGTTGAAGGCGCTCTTCCCGTATCGGCAAAGATCAGAGAATTCTGGGTCACTATCTGAGTTCCGTTCCTATACAGATAGTAGCCATCTATCCCTGTATCCTCTGTTGATGAGCTCCATGAGACATTGACTAAACTAGATGATACCGCTGTCACAGTTAGGCCACCAGGTACCGACAGAGGCGTAGAATCTCCACCACTCGCAGGAGCGCTACTCCCACTGCCACCGCCACAACCAGCAAGCACCACAATGAACAGGCACGCTGAAGCGTGCATCAAATTTCTCTGAATATTCTTTATTGCATTAATCCATTTGCAGTTTCGACTCTAAGGATTTCTTCTACGACAATGCCGCATAGCCCCCAACGGTTTCTTGTCAGCACTCATTGCGGCACTTTCTCGTGCGTTTACGCTTCAATTTTGGAAGAGCGTTACACGAAAGAATGTCCCATAAACCCTGGGCATCGTGAAAAGCGGCGCGTCGGCCACTTTCTGGTATCTCGACGATTCCGTCCAGACCATCCTTGTTTTCAAGTTCGCCACTTCGGCGATAGATACGGACAATGTAGCTCTGCTCACTCATGGGCGAATAGTAACGCAGGAGGGGTTACATATAGGTTACATGGATTATTTGTAACCCATCTGTAACCCCTCCCGTCCTATACTGTTACCGTTTTACCAAACTACCCTTTAAGGAGAGACACATGGGAAGAAACAAATTATTTGCAACCATTATCCCGCTCGCACTGATGACGGCTACGATCTCTGCGAATGCCGCGGATGGCACCTACTTTGTTGCATCTTTCGGCTTGATGAACAATGAAGTTCCGGGAGAATCATTCACTACACAGAATATCTTTGCCAAAGTAGGCAAAGAGATATCGCCAAATTTTGCGGTGGAAGGAATTCTCGGCCTGGGAATAGCTTCTGACAAATGGACAAGCGCAAATGGTTGCGACAGCGAGGAAGTGTCAACCGATCAATTCATTGGCGCGCAGCTGGTTGGCTCTGTCCCTATATCACCCTCGGTTAAATTTCATGGCAACCTCAGCCTGGTCCAGACAACAGCCACTATCAAAATTGCTGGCGCAGCCAGTTGTTATGGTGTTGGGTTGTCAGAAAGTTACTCCGATAGCGATACCGATTTAGGTTACGGCGTTGGCATCGATTACCAGCTCAATCAGAAATCTGCCATTACCGCCGATTATCATTTCTTCTATGATGATAGTTATTCTGGAGTCGACCTTACTATTGGTGGCTTACTAATAGGTTATAAGCAGAGTTTTTAACCACACATGTGTCGGAGTCGTATAAGTGGCTCCGACACATATCGGTAATCCAGTTCTATTCAGTCCCCGACTTCGAAAAAGCGTGATCGCACACAGCACCTTTCTTGTCAAAATCGACAACCAGAACCTCAGAATAGGTAACTGTTCCAAACCCCTGTGCCTTTGCATATTCGAATGTCCAACGTTCAACGCAACCCTTTGGATGACCCGTGAGATTGGCTGTTATCGTGTAGGGCTCGCCAAACCACTCTTTAATCGTTGTCTTGTTCTGCCTCCCATCCTTTATATCGCCGATATGGGTTCTGTCGACCTTACTCCCTGCAGAGGCGCAAGCTACCAACAGCAAAACCACTAGTGACGCCATTATATACCTGAACATTTCGCTCTCCTTATTGATAACTGTATGAGGTCAACTCTTTCGTAATCGTCGTGCTGGTGGAGGGGATCTCCTCCACCTCCATCATCACGCCGATGCTTTCTGCCATGTAGCGGGTGAGCGTTGAATCGGCACGGCCACCGGTTTTGGCCATCACCAGTTTGGTTACGGGGATACTTCCCAACGAAAGTGAAAGTGTTTCGGTTGTCCTAGAGGTGACGGTCATTGTTGCGCTGACATACTCACCCGTCCCGCTCCATGGGCCTGGGAACCATGTTGTGTATTCATAGGTTTGACCAGAGGCAGGCGGCGCACAGAAAGGTGTGGATGAACTGTATGTATCAGTAACGTTGTAGTCGATCACACCGTCTACGCCATAATCGACAGACAGAATGTAATCTTCTGTTGCCGGACTATAGTTTCCACCGGAGATCGAATACGTAACACTTGATGTCGTCCCATCTGACAAGGAAACAGTAGTATCCGTGTGTTCTGTTACTGTCCAGGTGGCGGAACTGACCGCTGGAACACCACTGACTGTCTCTGTTGTCTGGTAGGTCATGGAATCACCCACCTGCCAGGCCGGGCATAAATAGCTGCTACTGCTGCCACTATCCAGGCAACCGGAAAGTCCCCACGACAGCAGCAACACCAAGATAATCTCGTGCCGATATTTCATTACAACCCCCTTCAACTTGTTACCTGCCTGCGTCCTTTTCTTTCCGGACGCTTGCTCTGTGCAAGAATGGTCCATAGTCCACGAGCATCGTGAAACGGCATTCGCTGGCCACTCTCCGGTATCTCGACGATACCGTCCAGACCATCATTGCCTTTGTCTTTGCCATTGCGGCGATAAATTCGGACGATGTAGCTCTGTTCGCTCATAGGCAAACAATAGAGCAGAGGGGGTTACAGATCGGTTACAGACTTGAAGGGAGGGTCAGCCCTAGCGCAGGCGCTCATGTCTGCCACCACGCTTTCAGAGCTCGATTCCATGAACAATTGAACCACCACAAAGACCATTCTATGAATTTATCTAACAGAAGACGCTACTGGCATATCACCATGCCGAACCATTGATTTACCGTTTGCATCAGTCAATAGCACGTCCACCATTGGATAACGATGTTCCGGAGAACGTTTTACTGAAAACAACTTGCGCGACACTGAATATCGCGCACGCGCATTCGCGCTACCTAGCACAACAGATGGATCTGCCGCCAATTTCGTTCGAACAACAGGCACCTTTGTAGCACAGGAATCATAAACAGACACATAGCCGCCCACGCATTTCGTGGTGGTTTCCATTCTCGGATTCATGCCACCTACATATCTAGTCTCTGTTGCCCGACTTGCACATGAGTCATACCTCGACGTCGTGCCTCCTCGACATTCCATTTCCGTGTACGCTTCTGTTTTAACACCCACCTGAAACTTTCTTTGCGTATGCGAATAGTCAACATCAAAAAATATCCCATTCACCTTCTTTTCTGAGCGAAACACCTCACCTAAGGGCATAGCAATATCATTATCCAGTTGGGACCATAAATCACGCAGGAATTCATTAGCCGTACCATCATCAATCTCATGCATTTTCTTTGGTGCTTTGACGATACTTAGTGGAATCCATAAGTAAACATCATCACCTAACCTCTTAAACCTGGCAGGCATTGGTATGTTTAAAACATATTCCTTATTTCCGCTTAGTGCCGATGCAAGCACCTCCTTAATAGTCGAACCAAAACGTCGATGCATTTGTTTGAACACTGGTTTCTTTATTTCCCTCTCGCTTGCAACAAGATCCCTTCCTGCAAGTGATACAGAAATGTCAGATTGATTCGCACCAATCTCAATTTTTTCTGTATCATGACCGCTTTTCTTTAGCGCAAACCTTAAAACAGACATTTTGCTGTGGAACGTTGCCTTATATTTTAAAGGGGTCTTACCTAGATAAATCTCTTTAATACCACGCAACAAATAGACATCCGCGCCGTCAGGCTGCGAACGAATGCTCAACTGTCTTACAACCTCAGCCTCCGCATTCCAGCAAATCGCCAAGCCAAATAATACTGGCACTAACTTGAGAGAAGTACGTTCCAGGTAAACGCTCACACTAATAGACACCTGCTGCTATGAGGTTATTGCGAACAAAGGTAATATACTGATTGAGTTCCTGGGATGTATTATCAAATCCAGCCGCCCAATGTATACTTGAATATTGCCTGCACAATTCCTTCGAATCTGTAGCAACTTCGTTTATTCCAAGTGACATTGCATTAAGCAATCCATGTATACCTTGGCATTGCCCTTGAGTTTTAGCCATAATTTTCACACGCGTTTTTTTGGCTGCAAGTTCCGTTACTTCAATAGCGTAGTAGTAACGCCTCTCGGCGTACCCCCCCATAGTTTCCATTACAACTGTAGGAGCGCTGGCTACAAAACGCTTTGCAAAAATATATCCTTTCGAGCGGCTCTCGTATGTCACATTAAACTGTACCTGAGACACGGAAACCAGTGCCGCACGATAAACGTCCTCGTACGGTGCCATAAATAGGGCCGTCTCATAGGCATCCCTGAGATCTTTGGGCGGCTTCATGCTTTCTGCATCAGGAAATGCCTCTCCAGTGCTCCCCCATTTGTCAGGCAATAACGGCGCTGCACAGCCAGATACAAACGACAAGCAAACACTGCATACGACAAGCAATTTCATGTAATTGTCCTCTATTTACTTTCATACCTAGGAAACACCAAAATTATCATTAAATTAAAACATCATTTTGACACTTTACTGTATCCATCATTACGCCACCACGACCACTCCTCTACTGAACTAGCGCCATAAATTTGATATAGTTTGCTGCGTTGATGGCATTCACTCCCTTAGGCATCTTTCCTTTGCCCATTTTTATGGTCAGGAAACAGACATCACCCCACCCATATGAATTGACAGCAGCGACATTGCCGTCAAGCGCACGTTCAGATGTAAGTGAATTATTCAGCGGGACAAAGTAATCATATCCGGTATCATACGTTATGACCGACGCATGCATATTAAGGTATTGGACTGCCGTTTTAATAGCCTCTCCTTTACCAAGACGCCTCCATACGGGAGTTGTGGTGTAGTAAATTTGCCAGACATCTTCATATAACTGATATTCTGCGTAACCACCGTTTATAGACTGAATAGGTTGAAATCTTACTGATTCATCAAATGTCACGCATCCAGCCAACGTAACTACCAGAAGAACAATCAATATCTTTCTCATAACATACATATCCGTTAGTTGGATTTATTGCATATTGCCAAAGGAGATGTTGAGCAATTCACCTTTGTGGTCTGCGCATCTCCCCTCAGCACGCAGTTCCTGTGTGCCCGTTCCGAACAGACTCTGCTTAGCAGATACAAGTTTTAATTCACCCCCAACATGACATCGAATCACCAGCTTTCTTCCCACATACAAATACACCAGCCCATATAGAGGCCAATCACTCTCATGTGCGTTTAGTAATGGGGTTATGATTTTCTCGTGCCAATTAAACATAGGATTTGCAACGGGCTTCCCTGGTTCTGGCGGCATTAGGGCAAACCGTCCTTTAAGATCACCATACTTTGTTTTTCTGAATTCCAGCTCACCATATGTAAAAAGTGGATTAAAACTACCTTTTCCAACAAAAACTCCCCTTCTCTCATCAGATATTCTTGCCCCTATCTCAACCTTATAGTCAATAAAGACATTACCCTCATCGGCACAAACTGTGTTCGGCATTATTGATACAAAATATGCCAGCACGATCAGTTTAGGATATTGCTTTATCATTGAATAACACTCCATAGGTCATGTTTGACAATACCTGTAATCATCAACGCAAAATATGAATATCTTCTACCAGCAATTGTAGGCAGTCAGTTCCTTACTAATCATCGTCGATGTAGATGGTATTTATTCAATCTCCTTCACCACGCAGACATCATTGATGTGATAGCGTATTTCCGTTGAGCACAGCGACCACCGGTCATTTTCATAACATGTTTTGTCACGACAAAGCTGCCTAAGGACAGCGTTATGCCGTCTTCGTCACGGCTTACAATTGGCGTTGTTACATCAGCATAACTACCTTTTTTTCTATCTGGAAAAAGCACAAATGCACTGTATATATAACTATCACCTGAACAAGGCTCAGGAGATCATGTTGTACTTGAGTCAACAAACACATCTTGATTGATGCAATAATTCATGCAAGTTGAATAAACGACACCTTCACTTAGTGGCTTACAGCCACCATTTATAACGCTATACCCGGCATTTAGAGCACCATCAGAAAGTGCTATCAGACTCTCCGATGGTCCATTACCCTCCAAGTCGCCGAAGTTATAGTCGGCACAACGCTGATAGTTTCTGTGATCTGGAAGGTCATCGTGTCACCCACCTTCCAGCCATGAGAGGGATTGCTACTACTACTAACCAGACAGCCGGAGAGCCCCCACGACAACAGCAACGCCAAGGTAATCTCGTGCCGATGTTTCATTACAACTCCCTTCAACTTGTTACCTGCTTGCGTCCTTTTCTCCCTGGACGCTTACTCTGTGCAAGAACGGACCATAGTCCCTGAGCATCGTGGAAAGCGGCTCGCTGACCGCTTTCCGGTATCTCGACGATACCGTCCAGGCCATCCTTGCCTTCGGGTTTTCCGCTTCGGCGATAGATTCGGACAATATAGCTCTGGTCGCTCATGGGCAGAGAGTAGAACAGGAGAGGTTACAGATGGGTTACAGATCTTGAGATATCACTAACTTTGGCGCAGGGTTTTGTGCCACTGTTCGGTTTCGATGGAGGGGGCAATTTGCAGTTCGTTAGTCAATGTCTCCTGGCAACGGCGATACACTGCCAGCCCTTCCGCCTTCTGCCCAAGCTGGTGATGACAGCGCATCAGGCCGATATAGAATCGCTCAGCCAGTGGATCGTTTTCCAGGGCCTTCCTGTAACAGTCACTTGCGACATTCCACATTTCGAGCTTTATTAGCCTGTTTGCTGCTGTCTGCACAGCATGCAGAAAACGGGTGCGAATACGTTCCTGCATCCCAAGAACCCAGGGGCTATGCTCCATCGGTAGATAGCCATCGCGATAGACTGAAGTAACATCTTCTACCTGCCTGGCAAGTGCATCGCCATCATGTTCATTTTCCAGTTCACACAACTTTTGTTCAAACCCCAAACAATCAACCCAGACAAGCTTGTTATTCAGCGATACTTTACCGTCTTTTACAATCAGTGCGTTCTGACCCACCTGCTTACGCAAACGGTGCAACGTTGTTTTAAAGTTCTGCTTAGCCATATCGCCCTCAGCATCAGGCCACAACAGATCACAAATACGCGTCTCTGGCACATCACAGCTACCCAGTGACACAATCGCCTTGAGCAAATCGATAACCTTGGTTTTTGTCTTTCCGGAAAGCGATACGGCTTGCTCATCCACCAGAAGAGAGAAGCTGCCCATGGTATAAATCTTTACTGGCCAGGGCCATAAATCGGAGTTTATTGCAATATCCGGTGGTTCCAGCGCCCACTTTTTAATCAGTGTTTTGGCGTAATCCGCTCGGATATCTTTTGCCAATGCGATCGCGCAAAGCGGGGAAAGAATACGACGGTCCATAGATGATGGCACCAAATACCCGTAATCCATACCAAGCTGAAATCCAAGTTCCAGAAATTTTTCACACTTCTCATCAGAGTCGCGCTTATGCCACATATAGGCCCGCAGTATATATATGCTGTATATCAAATGACTGTTTTTCAGCTGCGATGCATACTCTTGGGCTTCGTCCAACAAATCATCCGCCTCCATATATTCTTCAAGGCGAATTAATGCTGCCGCAAGGCCCATGCGCGTCAACAAAGAAGGCACCCATGCGCACGTTTCTGTTGCCAACTCCAGTGCCTGACGATGATGTTTCAAACCGGAAACATATTCCCCTTTTAGAACAAAGTACCATCCAAGTAGGTGTTCGTAGTGCGAACGGTCGAGCTTTCTCTCCGGCAGTAACCAGTCTTGCATTTTATCGATTATCTTGCGCATACCGTCTAAATCACCTTCGGTGGCATATGCATAGGAGCCCTGCGCTAAAATCAAGGGAAACATAAAAGTTATCCCCATGGATTCACCAAAGCGCATTACATCATCTTGCACTCTCTTACATTCGACGGTTTCGCCCAACAGCCATAATATGTTTGAGGCCCCAAGAGTTGAATAAATGCGTGATAACGGACTAACAACTTTCTCTTTCAAGATAAGGTCAATTCTTTCCTTGGTGTATACTGCCAGTGAAAAATCACCTATCCACAGGTAATAGAGAGCAAGGCTCGCAAGAAGCTTAATCTTTACATCATAATCATTTAACTCATCGAGCATCTGGTTTAATTTAATTGCGACATCACGACATTCCTGATCGTATGGACGCAGGTACATGAGTGAACCGAAATAGGCGGCCTGCACTCTTAACTCGAGTTGCGGCGGAAGTGTTCCCCTGTGCTTATTTCGCTGCAACTGATACTTCTCAAGCCATGGTTCCATACCGCAATAGTCACCCCACATCACAGCAAATGTCTCTGCAACACCTGCCCAGCTTAAAAATATCCCAACAGCATCATTTGCGCGGTCAAAACCCTCATACCCCCGCTCGAAATCGCCCCTTGCCTCCAACAAGTTAACGGTCATTGCGCAAACACCCTGCCAGTAAAGCAACCAAGGGCTTTCACTGCGAGACCTCTCAGGGATAGCATCAATCCATCTGCTTAATGTCCTAAATTGCCCAGTTGCAACCAATGATTCTGCATTTGCGAGCACTGCAGTAATCAATTCATCCGTCGCCGCCGCAGATTTAAACAATTCAATTGCCGCAAAGTGCTCTCCAGCTTCAAGAAGGACATTACCTGCCTTGAGACTTAATGCTTGCAACTGTTTATTTCCTATCCTTTCCGCTAGCTCTGCACGCAAAAAGTCACGAAATAGTGGGTGAAATTCATAGCGCATATTTTCCCCGGGAAAACAGGAAATAAAGTAGTTACGCCGAACCAGCTCCTGCAAAATCTTCTTTGAATGAACATTACCCGTCAACTTCTCGGTTGACTCACTATCCATAACCGGTAGCAACGATGCTTTTACAAGAAATTCCTGAATAGCAGTATCAGACCGTTGCATCATCTCCGCGGCAAAATAGTTGAAGAGATTGGTGTGTGATGTAATCAGACTTTCTGTCTCCCCACCATCCAGCATTAGCACAAGACCGGCTATCCAACCGTTAGCACGCTCGTTCAATACCTTAATGGTTTTCTGATCATATGCAGGCGCAACCTGTGAACCAACTTCAAGTGCCTCTTCATACGTTAGTGCTATGGTTTTTGCGTCGATTTCCGTCAAGCTGCGCTGTGCGGCCAGGCGTGAAAAGCACTGTGACGCATCAACCCTGCTAACAAAAATCAGTAACACGTTTTCAGGTAGTACGGGCAATAGTGATGCGATAAGTTCATGCACTGGGGATGAATCAGGGAGGTCCTGGAAATTGTCAAAAACGAGTACAGCCGGGTGGTGTAGTCGTGCAAAAAGCTGCTCGAAGAAATTCAGAGAAAACACCTGCAACCCCATTCCATATTCCGGGGTTAATAAAGGCAGGGGTTCTTGCTTACGTGGAGCCAGCTTACCGACAGCCTGCCGCAGATAGGCAAAAAATGCGGCAGGATCGGCATCACGAGCATCGCACTGATACCATAGGGGTTTGATCTTACGTGCGGCCAGATAACTGGCAATCAGGGTGGTTTTGCCTGAACCCGCAGGCGCACTGAGCCAAATAACTTGCTTGCGACAAGCTTCATCTAATAACTGAAACAGACGCACACGTGGTACGGCTTTATCAGCCTTTGGAATGGTCAGCTTGGCTGGCAATTGAAATGTAGGCTTTTTCGTCGTCATTTTTCCAGTTGCACTTTCTACGTGAAAAACAATTGGATAGTTCCATGGCCGACACTACTAACAGCAAATCCCTGCTGTCTTAACTAATAGCGAACCTACAAGCATTGTACTTTTGTACTCAAAAAAATGCTGACATCCAGTCTATCATGCTATTTGTACAGACGGATTCAGGCTTGGCCGCTGCGGCAGTTGCACATGGACTGAGAGGTGTACTCAACAGGTATCTTGATCCATACATGAGTGTGATGGTGACCCCTAGCTTGCTCTCAGGTAAGCACGAATTTCTGATGGTGTTACGTCAAAACAACGTTTAAAACGGCGATTAAAGTATGAAAGATCACCAAAACCACATTCATAGGCAATCTCACTCACTCTTCTGCGGCATTGCCGTGGATCGGTCAGTAACTGGTAAGCACGCTGTAGACGCATGAACAATGTAAAATCTGTAAAATTTGTCTGTTCAAGTGAAAAAAGGTCACGCAAATAACGAGGGCTTATCCCTTCTCGTGCGGCGATCCATTCAACAGAAAGCTCAGGGCGAAGCAGATTTTCACTGATATCTGCCTTAATTCGTGCAAGTCGAACCGCACGTATACTTGCACCGGAATCGATATGTGCCTTTTCTTGTGCTGAACTCAGTGCTAATAACGCGAGATCACGCAGGTGGGCGGCTGCATGGTCAATAGTTTCAGGTTTTATTTGATCTAACTCTCGAATCAATGTGGCGGTATAGCCGGTTAGCATACGCATTTCTGCGTGATTCGTCGGTATACCCTTCGCCAGGATGCGCTCCAAATCCACACCTGTCTTTAAAATAAAGTTACTCGGAATGGATAACATAAAGGCAGAGTAATCACTGTCCACTTCACAGGTGGTACTACGATCCGCTAGCCAAACATGGGCATCACCCGGTGTATAAACCCTCTTATCACCTGATTTGCTTACACGAACATTGGCACCATCGGCAACGCACAAAATCAGGTCATTTTCACAGGTAGCCGCCTGAGATGGATTTCTTGTCAGCTGCGATGCTGTACCTGAGAAAGCGGAGAGAGATAGAACATTTGGCAGGGCCAAGGCTTTCATCTTGAACGATGGTCGATTGGCCCCAGTGAAATCGATGTCCATCCGTAACTGATCCGACCACATGTGCTCGATAGCGGTCCCCCGGAATTCCGGTTCAAATTCGCTAGACGAAAATGTTATCGTATCCATATTCCTTCGAGGTCCATGAATATCCTTTTAAATTCTAACTCTACTGCAAATCACCATATATGAGAACCCCAGAAGGTCTCGAGCCTAGGTTGATCTACCCTCAAAAAAACACATCATCAGATATGTGCCTCGATAGACCGAGTATGTTGACATCAACGACCAGGCTATCGGTACCAATCTGAATTCGGCTCACCCGTCCGCTAATAGTGTCGAAGACCAATCCATAAGGTGGGTTAGTGATCCGTACCTGCGATCCGACGAAGTTCAATACGGACTTCCCCTATCTACCGAACGTGATCACCAACTCGTTCAGGTCACGCCACAACACCATCGTGGTGCC
Source organism: Thiohalomonadaceae bacterium (assembly GCA_050295975.1). GTDB lineage: Bacteria > Pseudomonadota > Gammaproteobacteria > Thiohalomonadales > Thiohalomonadaceae > JAPHTQ01. Next base: position 25,633 of record JBNKQR010000027.1, on the reverse strand, counting down.
CGGCGGCAAGATGGGCTTTGCCATGGAGCTGATCCTGGCCCCCATCATTCATGACATGCTGGGTAGCAAACGCTGATCAGTGTCATGCACAAAAAAGCCCGCTGATGCGGGCTTTTTTTTTCAATTCAAACCGCGATTTCATCCCACAATGTTTTGACGACCTTCTGAAGCAGCGTCACTGCTCTCCATCCGGGACCTATATGTAACCTACATCGGGATACGCTACATACGCAGTACTCTATCTTCCTGTAACAAAATTAAAGGGGAATCTACATGCGTAACGTATTCGTATCGGTACTACTTATCCCGCTCACTATTGCAGTGACTGCTCTTCCAGCTCAAGCCACACAGGGGCTCTACTTCGACGCTTCTCTTGGCTTTCTCAGCGGTGGCGTAGACGGCGGTGAAGACTTTAGTACGCAAAATGCCTTTATCAAGGTGGGCAAGAAATTATCTCCCGCGCTTTCTGTTGAGGGTCTATTAGGTCTTGGTATTGGTTCAGATAAATGGTCCAGCGCGTGTGACAGCCAGGAAGTATCTACTGATAATTTTGTCGGTGCACAAGCAGTTGGCTCAGTACCACTATCACCTGAGATCAACTTTCACGGGACTATAGGTTTAATGCTCACAACCGCGTCTATCAAAATGTCTGGTGCGGCAAGTTGCTATGGACTCGGATGGTCAGAAACCTATTCAGACACTGAAACCGGGCTTAGCTATGGCGTAGGCATTGATTATCAACTTAGTAAAAAATCTGCCGTCACTGCGAATTACCAGATATTTTATAACGATAGTTATTCCGGAGTTGACGTCACCATTGGTGGCTTCCTGATTGGATATAAACAAAATTTCTAACCAACCAAATGCTTCTAGAATTAAAAAAGGCGGCCACCGGCCACCTTTTTTATTTCTATAGTCTGCACAGTTATTCTGCCGCTCTTCGTCTCGTCATCGCGAAGTGAAGAATCAACATTAATAGCAGCATCCAGCCAAAGCTACCGCCGCCGCCTCCACTACTTGCAGCCGTCTCTACATTGATCGTACGAGTCACGGTAGTGGCCGCATTACCCGCCGCATCCATGGCGTTATAGGTGAGGATGTAACTACCAACGGTATTGGTATCGACACTGCCGCTAACAGTAGCAGCTAAACCGGTATCGACATTGTCGCTGACCGTCGCACCGGGGTCGGTGAAGGTACTGCCCTTGTTAACTGTCATCGGGTTGCTGCCTAACAGGGTGATAACCGGCGCTGTCTGATCGGTCACATTGACCGTGCGCGTGACTGGCGTTGCAGTGTGAACATCACTATCCATAGCATTGTAGGTGAGGGTGTAACTGCCAACCGTATTGGTATCGACCGAGCCGGTAACCACGGCACTTAAACCGGCATCGATGTCATCGTAAACCGTCGTACCAGGATCGGTAAACATGCCCCCCAAAGAGATTGTCATCGGATTACTGCCGAGCAGATGGATCACCGGGGCCACGTTTTTCTGTACACCACCACCATCCGTCCCCGCATAAAGGTTGGCGGGGTTGGCCGGATCGATGGCCAGGCTGGAGACGACTTGGCAGGTCAGGCCGTTATTGGCCGCTGCCCATGTGGCGCCACTGTCCGTGCTTGTAAACACCCCACCACCAGGGGTCCCCGCATAGAGGGTGCTGGGGGTGGCCGGGTCGATGGCGAATGAGTAAATTGTCCCGCCTTCAGGACCAGTAGCGGGCGCCCAACTGATGCCGGGCGCCCAACTGATGGCCTGCGCCAACTGCGGGATAACCAGTGACAACAACAAAACGACTGCCTGGGCAACAGTAACCAGGCGCTTGACGAAAAAATGAGATAACACGATGCAATGTCTCCTGTTTCAGTTTTTGTATGGACGGTATCAGTGCCTGGCGCCGTTCCTCGCTCCTGTCGCGTATCGAGGACGGGCGTCGCATCCAGATACTGCGCATCCATCATTTCGGCCAGTGTTGCAATGAGGCACGACTCTGGCTTTGTTCCCAATCTTTCAGATCCTGAAAGCGTTCCTGTAGCAGGGTCGGTGATACGGCGAGTTGCCGCTAAGAATATTGTTGGAGAAATAGATCTGGGTAACGCGTCCTGTTGCCGGATCAATACTCACTCCGGCAGGAGGTGTGCCACCGCCCAGGCCATCTACCATAACCCCCGCAGAACCCGACCATCCGGTGTTATTGGTCCAGCTTGCACCGCCAGTAGCGTTATAAAGTGCAACCAGTGCTGCATCGTCATTGGTATTGAGTGGCGCCCCCTGGACAGAAAAAGGGACGAGAAGAAAAAGTAGTAAAGCGAAAACACCACTGATTTGTGAAGATGTTGTTTGGCGTACGTAATTCATTGTTTCCCCCTGGCTCCTGCCGCCTTGCGAGCTGGTTCTCGACATCTAGCCTGGAGGATACGTCAGGTGGCGTTACACCGACGTTACATACTCAATCTACCATGATCGATCATAAATATTTTCAATCAGTTAACGGCGACACGCCCTGAGAATGTCGTTATGAGAATACGGTACTATCGGTAACAGAGAACAGGAAGGTGATAAAAAATTAGGCTATCGATAGGGGTTGTCCTGCTGTTGCAGGAGTGCATGACACTGTTCGGTTTGCATCGAAGGTATCACACTCAGTTCATTGGCCAGTATCTCTCGGCAGCGATGGTAGACGATAAGACCCTCCGCCCTTTTGCCCAGATGATAATAGCACCGCATCAGTCCGAGGTAGATCTGTTCGGCCAGTGGCTCGACCTCCAGAACCCGCTGGTAACATTCAATTGCCATATCCCAATGATTCAGCTCACACAGCCTGTCTGCTGCATGCTCGATAATCCGCAGGTAGCGACTACGTAGACGTTCCCGGATAGGTAGAAGCCATACGTAATTTTCCTGTTGCAGAAAACCGCCGGAGTAGAGCGAAAAGATTTGCTGGCTAAGCCGCTTAATAGTGGCAGCATCCTTCGCACCGTCAAGTGCTGTCAAAAGACGATCAAGACTCCAACTATCGACCCATAGGTGATCGGCGTTAAGAAATACCTTGCCATCGTTAACGATGATCGATTCCGAACCAATTATTTTACGCAGACGATGCAGTGTGGTTCTGAAGTTCTGTCTTGCCATATCACCTTCTGCATCTGGCCAGAGTATATCGGTAATTTTAGACTCCGATATTTCACGCCCGCCAAGTGCAATGATCACCTTCATTAGCTCTAGTACACGTCCCCGGTTCTTACCCGCCATGTTCTCCGCCTTGCCATCTATAACCAGAGAGAAGCGGCCAAAGGTGTATACCTTTAACTGCCAGGGCCATAACTCATGTGCGATATCTCTATCTTTTGGTAGTAGCTTCCACTTCCTGATCAAAGCGCACACATAGTTCGTCTCAATTCCACGTTGCAAGGCGAACTCAAGCAGTTGGCTAACCACGCCGCCATCCCAACCATAAAATGTCACATAGCTATTTTCTGCACCAAGAAAAAGTAACTTGCGCAGTTCCTCTTCACAGGCAGAATGTTCTTTTTGTAACAACCAGATATACGCACGATTGATCCTCATCATAAACTCAAGATGTTTGCTAGAGATTTCCTGCGCAAATGTCATGACCTTATCGAGAAGCCCATGAGCCTGAACATACTCGCCAGTCTGCGCCAGTGCTTTACCCAGTCCCAACTGACAAAGGGCTATCGGCATTTGCACCGATGTCTGTGTTGCCAGCTCCAGTCCCTGGCGGGCATGCGCCACCGCATGAGCAAATTCGCCACACAGGCTTTTATACCAGCCCATCAAATAGTGATAATGTGCCAGGTCCAACCGCCGCTGTGGTGATGCACACTTTTGCATTTCCTGAAGTGCTTCACCCATGCCAACAAGATCACCGTGGGTACCACGGGCATAGATACGCAGTGCCTGCGAATAGGTATCCATATAATGGATGCCCCAAGTCTCGGCGACAGACAACATTTCTGCTGCAACGACCTCTGCCTCCACCGCATTTCCGCTAAGCCAAAGCAGTGTGCCGCGGGAAAGCCCAAGCAGAAGACGAGAAAGAGGATTAAGCACTTCACCTTCACTAGACTCTCTTACGATCTCAACCACTCTTCGGTGTGCTTCAAAATCCCCTACCCAGGAGTAGTGCAGTGCAAGATCGTTTGCCAGTTTGATTCGAAGATCCGGGTCCTTTGCTTCAACCAGCATTTGTTCAGTATTTGCACGGGCCAGCTCAAGTTCAGGATGTTGCGGTTGCACATACATCAATACACCGAATAGTGCTGCCTGAACTCGATTCTCAATTTCAATCGATGGGTAATCGGGATAATTTTGGCGTAACACCTGATAACTATCCATCCAGTCATGCATTGCAGTAAAGTCATCCCACGCCACCACGAACGACTCGGCGATACCTGCCCAACTACGATATTGGCCGGCAACATCCTGGTGTTCATTGAATAACTGAAAGGCACGCGCGAAAGAGTCCCGTGCCTTTATCGGATCAGAAGACATGCGGCTTACACCGCACCAGTACATCAGCCATGGCTGCTGCTGACGCACCGATTCTGGAATTCCCTGTATCCACTGAGTCAATGTATGTATACAACCGTCATCCAACATCTGTTCTGCATGGGCAAGCACCAACTCCATCAACTCATCAGTGGCGGCAGCATGAGTCAATAAGTCTGCTGCCATAGCATACTCTCCCGCCTCAAGCAGAATTCGCCCGGCACGTTTCTGTAATTCGAGCAATGCTTGTTGATTGTTTTGTTGCTTTAATTCGCTCAGAAGATAATCGCGAAACAGAGGATGATATTCGTAGCGCATCACCTTGCCGGGATGACGACTTATAAAGTAATTTTTGCGCACCAGATTCTGCAAGATAGTGCCAGCATTCGGATTACCGGTCATTGCGGAGGCTGAAGCAGCATCCATCACGGGTAGCAGCGCACTACACATCAGGAATTTCTGTGTATCCCGGTCCACGAGGCGGATAATTTCCGCCGCAAAATAGTTGAAAACGGTTATATCGATCTGCCTGTTCTGCGGCAGATCGTCTGTCGTTTCGTTCTCAAGTAACAGGATCAGTCCCGCGGCCCAACCACCAGCCCGTTCGTTCAGCCTCGCCAGCTCCCCTTTACTGAGTTTCGCCGATACAAACTCTTTTCCTAGTTGCATTGCTTCATCGGCGGAGAACAGCAAATCACTCGGCTCAATAACGGCGATTTGTCTGCTGGCTCGAAAACGGGAAATTTCTGGGGGGATTTCATCTCTGCTGATGAAGATCACATTGCTGCTTTCCGGAATTACACTGATCAGGATTTCCATCAATCCGTGCAGTGCTACGCCAGATGGCAACTCCTGGAAGTTATCGAATACTAGAAATGCCGGGGGACGTAATCTTGCAAACAGTTGCTCAAAAAAATTCAGGGTAAAGGCGGGAAGACCCAGGGCATACTCGGCAGTGAGTCGTGGCAACGTTTCACGCTTACGTGGCGCAAGTTTTGTAACGGCCTGACGCAGATAGGAGAAGAATGCCGCCGGATCGGTATCACGCACATCAATCTGGTACCAAAGGGGCCGAATCTTGTTGTATGCCAGGTAACTGGCAATCAACGTCGTCTTGCCGGAACCTGCAGGAGCACTAATCCAGACGACGGGTTTCTCCCGTGCCTGGTCCAGAAGCTGAAAGAGTCGTGTACGTGAGATTGCACCGTCGGTTTTGGGCGCCGTCAGTTTTGCTGGCAGCACCGAGCTTCCTCTTCTCCCTCTCATCGGTCCATATCCCATATACCTCTGCGGGTGCTAGCTCATGTACTGATATGTTCAGGTATCAGAGCAGAGTATTAAATGGCGTTCAAATGTCAGAGCAAACTCACGCTAACCATTTAGCGGCACAATTTGCTACTTTCGCCAACAAATGTAAACAAGGTGCAGGGCTCATGGATGGGCACTCATACGCCGCGCTTTCCGATTATCGCCTTTTCCTCAGCCACCACTGGCGCATTACCCAGTTCCTGACGGGTATCGAGCACAGGTGCCGCGTCGATATCCTGTGCATCCATCATCTCTGCCAGTCGTTGCAAGGAGGCGAGGATCTGAGTCTGCTCCCAATCCTTCAAATCCTGAAAACGCTCAATAAAGCGTTCCTGTAGCAGGGTTGGCGCGGCAGCCAGCTGCTTTTCGCCGTCACTAGTGAGGGTAACGTGTATCTTGCGCCGATCAGTTTCCGAACGGAGCCGCAGGACCAGATCGCGCTTCTCCAGCCGATCGAGGATTGAGGTCATGGTGCCCTGGCTCAGGTTCACTTCACGGGCCAGATCTCCGGCACTCATCTGGGTATGCCGTCCCAACGCCTGCAACACCAGCAATTGAGGCCCAGTGAGCCCCGCCTGCTGCATCAGGTGGCGCGAACGCATGTCGATAGCACGAATTATTCGTCGCAGTGTAATCAGTACATCGGTATGTCTTTCCATCCCCTCACACCCGTTAAGTAGCGGGCTTTTCAGCCCCATAAACCTTTCTGAACAAAGGATATATTACCTGAGCTTTTGACTGTTATCACTTGAAATCAACAAGTTAAACCCAATATAATGGCCGGCCAAATCGTTTGTATACAAAATATCCTACAAACGATCTCCAGCCAACGACATTGGAATGACCATGATCGACAATCCCCGGATGGTGCTACGCCGACCGGTACTGGAGGATGGCAAACAGGTCTATGACCTCATTGAACGCTGTCCGCCGCTGGACCTCAACTCCAGCTACTGCTATTTCCTGCTTTGCAGCCATTTCAGCGACACCTGTGTGGTCGCCGAGGATAACGGCCGTCTGGTCGGTTTCCTCTCCGCCTACCTCATCCCTGACCGTCCCGACACCCTGTTTGCCTGGCAGATGGCAGTCGATGAAACCGCACGTGGCCAGGGGCTGGCTGGCCGCATGCTGGAACAGCTACTGAAACAACCCGCCTGCGCAATGGTGCGTAGTGTTGAAACCACCGTCTCCCCTTCCAATCTTGCCTCACGCCGTGTCTTCACCCGTCTGGCTGAGAAGCTGCAAACCGGCAGCACGGAAGAGACGTTCCTGGAGGCCGCGCAATTTGGCGCTGAGGCCCACGAAGCGGAGCAATTGATCCGCATCGGACCCTGGGACTGAGACGGAACTAACCGGAGCATACATCACATGAGAATTTTTGAAGAACTTGAATCTGAAGTCCGCGGCTACGTACGTGCCTTTCCGGCAATCTTTGACGTTGCCAAGGGTTCGTTTATCTATGATGAGCATGGCAATGAATACATCGACTTCTTCGCCGGGGCCGGTACGCTCAACTATGGCCATAACAATCCGCTGATCAGTCAGGCGCTGATCGAATACCTGCAACATGACGGTATCGTCCACTCACTGGACAAGGCGACAGTGGCAAAGAAGCAGTTTCTGCACAAATTCCACGATACCATCCTGGCACCGCGTAATCTGAGTTACAAAATCCAGTTTACCGGGCCCACCGGCACCAACGCGGTTGAGACCGCACTGAAGCTGGCACGGATGGTCAAGCGCCGCTCCAACGTCATCGCCTTTACCAACGGCTATCACGGTCTGACCATGGGCTCGCTGGCGGTGACCGGTAACGACTTTTATCGTGACGAATCCTACGGCGCACGTAACAACGCCGACTCGGTACCCTTCGACGGCTACCTCGGCCCGGACATCAACACCATCGACTACCTGCGCAAGTTTCTCGAGGACGGCTCCAGCGGCATCGACCTGCCAGCAGCAATTATAGTCGAGACGGTACAGGGTGAAGGCGGCATCAACGTCGCCAGTGTGAAATGGCTGCAGGAGCTGGAAGCGCTCTGCCGCGAGTACGACATCCTGCTGATTATCGACGACATCCAGGTGGGCAATGGTCGAACCGGTACATTCTTCAGCTTCGAACGCGCCGGAATTAAACCGGACATGGTCTGCATGTCCAAGTCCATCGGCGGCGGCCTGCCGATGGCTATCCTGCTGATGCGTCCAGAACTGGACCAGTGGCAACCGGGCGAACATACCGGCACCTTCCGCGGTAACAACCTCGCCTTCGTCGCCGCCACCCAGGCCCTGAGCTACTGGGACAACGACGACTTCTCCGAATCGGTGAAGTACAAAGGCAGGATCATGGAAGAGGAGCTGAAAAAGATTGTTGAGAAATATCCACAGCTCGATATTGAACTGCGCGGTATCGGCATGGTCTGGGGACTCGACATCCCACGTAGTGGTTTCGCCAGCCTAGTTTCGCGTGAAGCCTTCGACAAGCAACTGATCATCGAGCTGGCCGGCGCAGACGACAACGTAGTGAAGTTCCTACCCGCACTTACCATTGATGAAGAGACCCTGCGTAAGGGTATCGACCTCATCGATCAGGCGATTGGCGATCTACTCAGCCACAGTGATGAGATGCGCAAGGGGGCCACTGGATGATCGTACGTACCCTGGAAGAGATTAGTGGAACGGAGCGTGAGGTCCACGCGGAAAACGGCAACTGGATCAGCCGCCGTTTTGTACTCGATAGTGACGGTGCAGGTTTCTCTTTTCACGAAACCATCATCAAGGCAGGAACCGAAACTCATATCTGGTACAAACACCACATCGAGGCAGTTTACTGCGTTGGTGGTAACGGTGAGATCGAGGATCTGAAAACCGGTGAGATCCATCCTATCAAGGACGGCACTCTTTACCTGCTTAACGATAACGATGAACATCTATTACGCGGCGGCAGTGAAGACATGCGTATGATCTGCACGTTCACCCCACCGATCATCGGCCGCGAGATGCACGACGAGGATGGTGCCTACCTGCCTCATCCGCAGCAGGCGAAATACGACGAAGCAAGACAAAGCTAAATAAAAAAGGCCCGCGATGCGGGCCTTTGAATGCGTTCACACTAACTTCTGTATATTAAACTTTACATGCGACTAATCCAGTGAAGACATACGATGGAAAACCATCAGCATCCGTACCGTAGGCGGGGTTAAGCGCAGAATATATACACCATGTTCCTGCCGAGTCGTCCATGTAGAAGAAATGCAGTGTCTCAACCAATGTTGCATCATCGGTAATAATTAGACCGGTGGTGATCGGTGGGTCTGCGAGACTACCAGTTCCAGCCTGATTGCCAGGTGCTGCTGTAACACTGCCACCGTTATGCCAACCCGATGTGGTCACTTCTCTACTTGTAGCCATGGTGCCTGATACTTGGGTGGAGTCCACCACGGTACCAGTACAGCTACTATCAGTAGATGGGTACTCCGTGAAAATTTGCTTCAGGGTGTCATTTGCGACGATGTACTCCACATAGAAATCTCCCAAACCGGATTCGTAATAACAGCCGCTCCATGTCCCTTCCAAGGATCTCTGGTTACCTGAGTCAGCATTAATAGAAATAGTACCGCCGCCCACTCCACCTAGTTCATCTTCCAGACCACCACAACTTGATAACAGCATCGCAAGCAGTGTCATTGCGAGTAGTGCCGTTCCGCTAGAGATTGTGTGTGTGGGTTTTATATATGTGCCGCTCATATCAACTTCCCTTTTATTTTCGTACCATGAACTGACGCTAGTTTGGACTCAGGCATTAACTCTACGATTTCACTTATGTCACACAAAATACGAGTCTACCCCATATAAAATTTTAGTAAAAGTACATGTCTTAACGTTTTGAAATACAAACTATTTCCTGATGTGCGACTGGCTTCGTCACATACCAGGTGAAATATAAAGCAGTAAGGATGTGTAGAAACAAAGTTGTTATCCTAAACCCATGCTACATATCTTCCTCTCCATACTTTCTCTATTACTGGCCACCGCCATCCTGCTCTTCGGCATTGGCCTACAAGGTACGCTGATCGCCCTGCGCGCCGGAGTGGAAGGATTTGCGGTCGATACCACCGGCCTGATCATGGCCGCCTACTTCATCGGTTATGTGGGCGGAACCTATCTCTGCCCCTGGTTGATCCGTCAGTTTGGTCATATCCGTAGCTATGCCATTCTCGCCACCATCGCCTCAGCGGCAGCAGTGGCGTTTCCACTCTTTCCCATTCCGACAACCTGGTTCCTGTTGCGAATGATCACCGGGGTCTGCATGGTCGGGCTCTTTATGGTGATTGAAAGCTGGCTTAATGAAATTGCCCCCGCAGAAAGCCGAGGGCGTTTCTTTGCCGTCTATATGTTAACAACCCTGCTAGCGATGGCCTTCGGCCAATTCCTCCTGCTTGCTGGTGATATCAATAAATTTGATCTTTTCGCCGTTACAACAATCCTGGTCTCACTGGCGTTGGTCCCCGTCGCGATGACAAAGGTACGCCAACCTGAGCCCATTGAAAGTCCCCCACTACTCTTTACAACGCTCTACAAAAATTCACCGCTGGGTGTTATCGGCACCCTGATTGCAGGCATGGTTACCGGTGCCTTCTGGGGTATGGGGCCCGTTTTCGCCAGTGGTATCGGTCTGAGTGAATTAAACATTGCGCTATTTATTAGCCTCACAGTAATTGGTGGCGCCGTTTTGCAATGGCCCGTCGGTATGCTTTCGGATCGTTTTGATCGCCGCAGTGTACTCACTATCTCCGCACTACTCGGGGGCGGTGTCGCCCTACTGATGCACACATTGCTCGCGCCCTACCCTGGCGTTCAGGTACCACTCGGCGGTGGATTTATCTTTGGTGCCTTCGCCTTTAGCCTCTACGCATTGAGTGTGGCCCACGTAAACGATCGACTGGAGGCGGGACAAGCACTGAATGGTGCGCGAGGTCTGCTGCAACTCTACGGTATTGGTGCGGCCATCGGCCCGATGGCCGCTGGTTTTCTCATGCAAATACTCGGCCCTGAGTCGCTGCTACTCTTTTTCGCTGCTTGCATGCTGCTATTCGGTCTTTTCGCCCTGACACGTATGCATATGAGCGATGCCATACCTGCTGAAGAACAGGGCGAATACCAGCCGGTACAGCAGGCCTCACCGGTTGTACTGGAGATGGATCCACGGCTAGAAACAGAGAATGTTGTAGATATGCCGATTGCAGATGATGGAGATATGGCTAATGCTGCAGAGACGCCACATCGCCGTGATTCTGATGCCCGCGTGTAAACCGTACTCCAACTACTATGAGGGGAAGTCGTATGGGCCAGATAACACTTTATGATCTGTCACTATCAGGCAACTGTTACAAAGTACGGCTGCTGCTCTCCATGTTGAGTGTGGAGTACAAAAAAATTCCCGTCGATCTGGTCGCAGGTGAAAACAGAACACCTGAATTTAGTCAGCTTAATCCCCGTGGTCAGATCCCGGTACTGAGTGATGGTGAAACCGTTATCTGGGACTCCATGGCAATCCTGGTCTACCTTGCGCGCCGTTACGGCAGCGAACGGTGGTTACCTGTCGATGCGCTGGGCGAGGCAAGGGTAATGCAATGGTTAGCGGTGTCCGAGAACGAACTACTCACTGGCCTGGCGAAATCCCGCGCGGCGCGACGCTTTAACCGTCCCTTCGATCCGGAACAGTGTCGACTAGACTCAGCACAAGGTGTTGGCGCTATGGAGATTCAGTTACAACAAAATGAATGGCTGGCAGCAGACCATCCCACCATTGCAGATATTGCCTGCTACCCCTATGTCAATCTTGCCGATGAGGCAGATTTTTCTCTGCAGCCCTATCCGGCTGTTTGTGCATGGCTACAGCGGATTGAGGGGGTACCCGGCTGGGAACCGATGCAATAGTTTAATCCGCATACAAATCATAGTGAGTAAACGATGAAAGGTAAGGTCTACACCGCACCGTGGGAAAAGGTCTTTGAGCGTATTCTTTCGCCGCTGGAAGAGTTCATTCACCGCCAGACCACCAGTGGCATCCTGCTGATGATCTGTGCAGTTGTGGCGCTGATTATTGCCAACAGCCCCTTGAGCGAGACCTACCATCATATTTTGCAGCTCCCCTTTACCATCGGTGTTGAGGGATTCCAGCTATCAAAATCTGTTCATCACTGGATCAATGATGGCTTGATGGCGCTATTCTTTTTCGTTATCGGCCTGGAATTGAAACGCGAAATTATAGTGGGTGAGCTGGCCCATCCGAAACAGGCGCTGCTACCTATCGCTGCGGCTATCGGTGGCATGGTTGTGCCCGCCGCTATCTACATCGCCATCAATCCCTCCGGACACACCTTTAATGGCTGGGGCATCCCCATGGCCACCGACATCGCCTTTGCCCTCGGCACACTGGCACTGCTTGGCAAGCGGATACCCACCAACCTGATTACCTTTCTGGTGGCACTGGCCATCGTCGACGATCTCGGTGCCGTGACCGTCATTGCACTCTTCTATACCGAAACACTCAACTACACCGCACTACTCTCTGCGGTTTTGATTCTGGGACTTCTTATCACTCTGAATCTCGGCGGTGTACGCTGGTCGTTGCCCTATATCCTGCTGGGAATTGTGCTCTGGATTGCGATGTTGAAGAGTGGCGTGCATGCGACCCTGGCAGGCATCTTTCTCGCCTTCACCATTCCTATGCGGCCAAAATATGACCCACAGCGGTTTCTTTCACATATGAAAGAGTTGGTCTCCAAGATTCACGAGGCCTATCAACGTGAGGAGAATATCCTGCTTAACAATGAGCTTCGCAATCGCGTTCGTGCCCTGGGTGAGGGCGTACAACTGGCACAGGCACCGGCACAGACACTCGAATACAAGATGCACCTGCCCTCTGCCTATATTGTGATCCCCATCTTCTCGCTGGCCAATGCGGGTATTCCCATCGACTGGGCATCGTTTGGCAGCATTCTCGGACATCCGGTTGCTCTCGGGGTGATTACAGGCCTGGTAGTAGGAAAACTGCTCGGTATCGTTGGCTTTAGCTGGCTGGCGGTGAAAATGGGTATCACCAGACTCCCTCACGGACTCGATTTCACTCACATCATCGGCGTGGGATTAATGGGGGGGATCGGCTTCACCATGTCGATCTTCGTCGCTGAACTGGGCTTCGCCCATCATGCCCAGGATCTACTGATGGCAAAAACCGGGATTGTGGTCGCTTCACTGGTGGCAGGTGTTTCGGGGTTTATCTGGCTCTATCTCACTTCACGACAGCGTAGCTAGAAACCGAAATCGAACCCCGCATAGACACTATCGAAGTCCGCACCTTCGATATCGTTGTATTTCTGATATTCAAGATGCAGACGGATGTCATCGGAGATACCGAAACGCATTCCTGCGCCGAGAGTAAAATCGGTCCCATCAAACCCGAGGCTTGTGCCTGAGATAACACTATCCAGGTTCCACGCGTAGTAACCGGCCCTTGCAAACAACGAGACACGCTTAGATAACGGATAGCTACCCATAGCGGTCAGCTCAAAACCGTCCAGGTCGAGCGTATCGGAACCAACACTATGCTTGAACTTGCCCAGGTTGGCGTAGGCTAGATCGAGAGAACCGTAGGTCGAGAAAGAGACACCCGCAAAGAGCTTGTAACTGGAGGGGGTGTCGTAGCCAGAGGGATCAACATTCGACTGACCACCCAGCAAACCAACATGTCCTACAGGCTGGGCCGCTGCCGCAGCGGCAAACAGCGCAAGAGGGATGGTCAGTAGCCGTGCCGCGGCTCTAATCGACATTGTGAGACTTCTCCTGATTGCGGTAGATATCCCGAATAGATGGGACGTCTGTTATTTATAGACAAAATTCGTCGAAGAACAGTGACGAATGTGTCAAATCAGGAATGAATCTGTTTGGCGTAGAGGTCGTGCTCGTCCGCTGCGGTGATCGCCACATCAACCACGTCACCCGGCTCTAGCGTACCGCCATTTTCGATCACCACTACCCCATCAATTTCCGGTGATTCCGCATAGCTACGGCCGATGGCATTCTCCCCCTCCACCTCGTCAATGATCACCGCGTAGCTGTTGCCGATACGCCGTTGCAGCTTATCGGCACTGATCTCCGCCTGCAGCGCCATGAACCGCTCCAGCCGCTCCCGCTTTACCTCTTCGGGAATCTGTTCTGCCAGCTCATTGGCCGCAGCACCGGCTACCGGTGAGTAGGCAAACGCCCCGGCACGGTCCAGCTGAGCCTCACGCAGAAAGTCGAGCAATTGCGCGAAATCCGCCTCGCTCTCACCGGGAAAGCCGACGATAAAGGTAGAGCGCAGGGCGATCTCCGGGATGATACCGCGCCAGGTTTCGATACGACGCAGCATGTTTTCGCTATCTGCCGGACGGCGCATGGCCTTAAGTACACTCTGACTGGCATGTTGTAAGGGGATATCGAGATAGGGCAAGGCATGCCCCTCGGCCATCAGCTCCACCAGCCGATCCACCTTCGGATAGGGATAGACATAATGCAGACGAACCCAGGCATCGAGGGTACCGAATTGTTTGACCAGGGTCTCGATGTCGCTCTTCAGCGGCCGTCCCTGCCAGAACTCGGTGCGGTATTTGAGATCGACACCATAGGCCGCGGTATCCTGGGCCACGATCAACAGCTCCTGCACGCCGTCGTTGACCAGCTTCTCCGCCTCTTCGAGGATATCGCCAATGGGTCGACTAACCAGCTTGCCGCGCATGGAGGGGATGATGCAGAAGCTGCACTGCTGATTACACCCTTCGGCGATCTTGATATAGGCGTAATGGCGTGGCGTGAGTTTGATCCCTCCGGCAGGAACGAGATCGGTATAGGGGTCATGTTGCGGTGGTAGGTGTGCGTGAACCGCCGCCATCACCTCATCCAGCGAATCGGGGCCGGTCACCGCCAACACCTGCGGGTGAGCGCTCTGCACCACACCCTCCTTTGCCCCGAGACAGCCAGTGACAATCACCTTGCCGTTTTCTGCCAGTGCCTCGCCAATGGTCTCCAGTGACTCCTCTACCGCGGCATCAATAAAGCCACAGGTGTTGACCACAACCAGATCCGCCTCATCGTAGTCAGGGGCGATAAGGTAGCCCTCGGCGCGCAGGCGAGTGAGTATTCGCTCCGCATCGACGGTGGCCTTGGGACAACCAAGGCTAACAAAACCAACCTGGGGGATAGTGCGGGACATGAAAACGTGATCCTTGGCAATGGCTATTGCCCGCTATTCTACACTCTGCCCGTCCAGGATGGACTTATTCCACAGCAGGATATATAACCGATCGAATGGTTAGCGCGTAAGGAGAAGGTATGCAATATCGCAAACTCGGACGAACCGGCATCGACGTTAGCACCATCTGCCTCGGCACCATGACCTATGGTGAGCAGAACAGTGAGAAAGAGGCACACGGCCAGCTCGATTACGCCATCGACCAGGGCGTTAATTTTATCGACACCGCCGAGCTCTACGCGATCCCTCCCCGTGCCGAGACCTACGGCAAGACCGAGGAGATCATTGGCTCCTGGTTGAGCAAACGAGGTAAGCGCGACGATGTCATCCTCGCCAGCAAGGTCTGTGGACGCGGAGGAGAATGGATCGGCCATATCCGCGACGGCCAAACCCGTCTGGATCGACACAACATCATCAAGGCTATCGACGGTAGCCTGAAGCGACTCAACACCGACTACCTCGATCTCTATCAGCTGCACTGGCCGGATCGGAATACCAATTACTTTGGCCGACTCGGCTACAGCCATGACCCGGATGACCGTCCCACCCCAATTATCGAGACCCTGCAACTACTCAACGATTTGGTGCAGGAGGGAAAGGTACGTCACATCGGACTCAGCAATGAAACACCCTGGGGCCTGTCGCGCTTCCTGCAGCTCGCTGAGTGGATGGAGATGCCGCGGGTGGTTAGCATCCAGAATCCCTACAGTCTGCTGAATCGCAGTTTTGAAGTTGGTCTGGCTGAGATCGCCATCCGTGAGGATGCGGGCCTGCTCGCCTACTCACCGATGGGCTTCGGTACTCTTTCAGGGAAATACCTGGATGGGGGACTGCCAGATGGCGCACGCCTGCAACGCTGGCCGAGCTATGATCGCTACAACAATCCGCAGGCGGTTTCGGCCACTGCCGCCTATGTGAAACTGGCGAAGAATCACGGCCTCGACCCGGCACAAATGGCACTGGCCTACGTCAACACACGCCCGTTCCTCACCAGTACGATTATTGGTGCCACCAATATGACCCAGCTCAAGGCCAATATCGACAGCATCGATCTGCAACTGAGTGACGAGGTGCTTCTTGAAATTGAAGCGATCCACAATCGACAACCCAATCCGGCCCCCTGACGAGAACGGCAAATTCCCATGCAAACAGAAGCTGAAACCCCTACCAGACAATGCACTGCACAGTGCATCGCCAATACCTTCGCCTACGAGGAATTGCGCCAGCTTCTTGAACAGCGCTATCGGGTAACAGCCTATCAGGGTGCCTTGCATGTCTCACAAACCGGCTGGGAGGTATTTATTTTTCCCTATGGGGTGTTTGTCGGCTGGGAGATGGGTTATGACGAGGAACAGTCTCTGCTGGAAACGCTGCGCCAGGTCTCCAGTAATCTGCACCCGATACCGTTCATCGATCATTTCACCTTCGACGATCAGGCGAGTGGCGCACGCATCCGCAATGATCACCTAGAGCTGGCAAGCAACGCCACACTAGACAAACTTGCCGTTTCACACGGACTGGCTCAATCGGTAAAACTGATGGAGTTCGAGGATCAGGCACGCCGTACCATTGAGGAGACCCGCTACATCCCGGAAAATATCGCCCGCTATGGCCGAGCCAATCTAGGCCGCAAGGCGATCGCCAAATTGCGAGGCATGCTCTACATCGTACGTAGCGACATCCATCTACACTTCGACCTGCTCGATACGCCGGAATTCTTCTGGGAGCACCCAGAATGGCAGGAGACCTATCGTAATATCTGTAACTATCTGGAGATGGAGCAGCGCACCCGTCTACTCAACGACAAACTGAACATCATTCAGCAACTGCTCACCATGCTAGCCGAAGAGCAGAACCACAAACATTCATCGATCCTGGAATGGATAATCATCTGGTTGATCGCAGTAGAGATCGTAATCTTTCTCGCCCACGACATCCTGCACCTGGTGTGACAGGAGAGTTAAGTGGTAATAGAAATGTTGGTCATTCGGTCTGCCATGTTGCCACATCAGCTGACCGCTAACCCGTCAGGAACCAGCCGCTGGTGCCGAATCAACCAGCAACAACACAACAACCACGATCAACAGGATCGCAGGAATCAACCGGTTGTGACCGGCCTCACTCTGTTCATCCTCGAACATATTCACCTCCCTGTATTCGGCCACTGATTAATCTGGAGCTATAGGCTTAGCACAGAATCCCGCCATGTACAGCTGAATGCCCTAGCGCCTGACCCTAAACTGCAGACAAAAAAAGGCGAGCGCCGGTCAAACCGGCGGCCGCCTTTTTTCACTGGCCCGAAGGAAGCAGCTAGCTGTTACTTCTTAGCTGACTTCCGCTTAGCAGCCTTTTTCTTGACTGCTTTCTTCTTAACGGCCTTTTTCTTGACTGCTTTCTTCTTCACAGCCTTTTTCTTGACCGCTTTCTTCTTCACGGCCTTCTTGATTGATTTCTTCGGTGCGGCCTTCTTGACTGCTTTCTTCTTCACAGCCGCCTTCTTAACCGCCTTTTTCTTTACTGCCTTCTTCTTAACAGCCTTCTTCATCTTTGCCTCCTTACTGGCCTTGGACTTCGCTACTGCCTTTTTAACCGCTTTGGACTTCGCTGCAGACTTCTTGACCGCCTTCTTCTTGGTGGTGGCCTTCTTGACTGCAGCTTTTTTGCTCGCAACCTTTTTGGCTGCAGACTTCTTCACCGCTGCTTTTTTAGCGGTTGCCTTCTTTGCTGCGGATTTCTTGGCAGGTGCCTTTTTCTTCGCAGCCTTCTTGGCGGTTGTCTTTTTTGCCTCGGCCTTGGCCTTAGTGGCCTTCTTTACAACAGGCTTATCGGCAGTTGCCTTTTCAGCAGTGGCCTTGGCAGATGCTGCCTTTACCGCTGGTTTTGGCTTCGCAACAGTTGTCTTCGGTGTTGCGTTGTCATCGGCATTAATCATCGCCGCTATCTTCTCAGCCGCTTCGCGAATAGCCTCTGGTTCAAGATGCACAGAAGGCACTATCTGCGGCTTACTGCGGACTTCTTCGAGCACGCTATCGATTGAATTGAAGATATCATCGATCTCACCATGCCCTGATACGCTATAAAGCTTACCCTGTCCACGAAAATATTCAACAAGTGGAGCTGTTTGTGCTTCGTAAATACGCAAACGGTTGCCAATCGTCTCTTCATTGTCATCAGCACGATGACGTAATTCTCCACCACATTTGTCACAACGATCATCCATGCGTGGTGGAGAACTGAAAATGTTAAACATCTGTCCGCATGAAGCACAGGTACGGCGACCAGTAAGCCGCTGCATCAGATTATCGAGATCAACATCAATTAGGATAGCGGCATCAATCGGCATTCCCATGCGGCTGAGCATCCCATCCAGTGATTCAGCCTGAGGAATATTGCGAGGAAAACCGTCAAGAATGAAACCACCTCTGGCATCTGATTGAGCCAGTCGTTCACGGATGATCCCTAGAACGATGTCATCGCTCACAAGCTGACCCGCATCCATCGCCGCACGGGCCTGCTGTCCTAGTGGTGTATTCCCCTCTACCGCAGCACGTAACAGATCTCCAGTGGAGATCTGTGGAATGTTGTACTTCTCGATGAGTAGCTTTGCTTGTGTTCCCTTTCCGGAGCCTGGCGCCCCTAACAGTACGATTCTCATTGCCCTCTCACACTCCCCTGAAAGTAAGTTAATGCCGCTCGCCTGCCAGATCCACTCCCTGGAGCGGAGTGGTTAAGAATTTTCCATACTGGTATATACAAATTGCATTACCGTTACACAACGTAAGGGTTTAAGCTACTCTCTCTTTTATTGTCAAGTCAAACAATAACAACGGATGTCAGACACCTCGCAGGCATAACCTTATATATACACTCCGAGTTTCAATCATCGCTATGGCCGGTATTCCAGACTTATACAATCATGAATTTTGGATCATGAGAAACGCCCCGAAGCAGCAATACGCTTCTCAGCTAACTATTCAGCGGGCGTATGCAAAAGTTCGCTTCAATCCTCTTTCAACTGAAATAGCTACCTGTACTGCCGGTTACAGCAACATGAGTGATACCCATTTCGTAGTACTAAAATCAGAGAATCATGTTACTCCTGCTAACGCATCTATCGTGTCTAGCAACAGTTTGGCACAGGTGTAGCGGAATACCATGACTTAAACAGATTCACAGTTACCCAACTCCAGGCAGAGGCATTCTATGTGGCCGCTATCTGGAGAAGGAAAAGTAAGTTATCGACAATCCGATGTCATCAACATCAGGGGGAAGTAATAGATGTCCAGGAAAAAGAACGCTTTCTATGCACAATCCGGCGGTGTTACCGCAGTTATTAACGCCTCGGCCTGCGGTGTCATTGAGACCGCCCGCCAGCACAAGGATAAGATCGGCAAAGTCTACGCAGGACGCAACGGTATCATCGGAGCTCTGACTGAAGACCTGATCGATACCTCCAAGGATTCCAAGGCAGCCATCGCTGCATTGCGCCACACTCCCTCCGGCGCCTTTGGCTCCTGCCGCTACAAACTCAAGAGCCTGGAGCAGAACCGCCGTGAGTACGAGCGCCTGATCGAGGTGTTCGAGGCACACAACATCGGTTACTTCTTCTACAACGGTGGTGGTGACTCTGCTGATACCTGTCTTAAGGTGTCACAGCTGGCGAAAAAGATGGGTTACCCGATCCAGGCGATCCATGTACCCAAGACCGTCGACAATGACCTGCCGATCACCGACAACTGCCCCGGCTTCGGCTCAGTCGCCAAATACATCGCCACCTCCGTACGTGAGGCCAGCTTCGATGTCGCCTCTATGGCCAAAACCTCCACAAAGGTGTTCGTTATTGAGGTGATGGGCCGCCATGCAGGCTGGATTGCCGCTGCAGGTGGTCTCGCTTCCGATGCTGAGACTGATCTGCCGATCGTGATTCTGTTCCCTGAAGTCGCCTTCGACCGCAAGAAGTTCATGGCTGCGATTAAAGCGAAGGTAGAGAAATACGGTTACGTCTCAGTCGTCGTTTCCGAGGGCGTACACACTGCCGATGGCAAGTTCCTCGCCGATCAGGGTCTGAAAGACGCCTTTGGCCACGCTCAATTAGGTGGCGTCGCGCCAGTAGTTGCCGGTATGATTCGTGAAGACCTGGGACTGAAATATCACTGGGCCGTGGCCGACTACCTGCAACGCGCCGCCCGCCACATCGCTTCCAAGACCGATGTGGATCAGGCTTACGCCGCAGGTAAGGCTGCCGTAGAGATGGCGCTTAAAGGCAAGAACTCGGTAATGCCCGCCATCATTCGTACCTCTAACACACCCTACCGCTGGAAGATCGGCGAAGCACCGCTCTCCAAGGTAGCCAACGTAGAGAAGATGATGCCGAAAAACTTCATCACCAAGGATGGCTTTGGGATCACGCCGGGATGCCGGAAATACCTGGAGCCGTTAATCAAGGGAGAGGATTTCCCGCCATTCACTAAGGGCGGGTTGCCAAAGTATGTGCAACTAAAGAATGTCGCGGTCGCCAAGAAACTCGGTGACTTCGAGCTGAAGTAGTAACCCATGGGGAGCGTAAGCTCCCCTTTTTTTGTCTTGTCAGACGTCGCTTGGGGAGTAACGTCTAACCACTTGGGAGGTGTTCGATGAGCACAGGCATTTTATTTGCCCTACTTTGCGCCGCTGCGGCGCTAGTGTATGGGGCAATTTCAGTGAAGTGGATTTTGGCGAAACCTGATGGTAATGAGCGCATGCGCGAGATCGCCAGTGCGATCCAGGAGGGCGCGCAGGCCTATCTCAACCGCCAATACGCCACCATTAGTATTGTTGGAATCGTGCTGCTGGTCCTGATTGGCTGGCAGATTGGTATCGCCACCGCCGTTGGCTTCGCCGTCGGCGCACTGTTCTCAGGCCTTGCTGGCTATATCGGCATGTACATCTCTGTGCGCTCCAATGTGCGTACCGCTGAGGCCGCTAACGACGGCATCAATGCGGCACTGCAGATCGCCTTCCGCGGCGGGGCTATTACCGGCATGCTGGTGGTCGGTCTGGGTCTGCTTGGTGTCGCTGGTTATTACGGCCTACTGCTGATGTTCGGCGTCGAGGACCCATTACACCCGCTGGTCGGGCTGGCCTTCGGTGGTTCGCTGATTTCAATCTTTGCCCGTCTTGGTGGCGGTATCTTCACCAAGGGGGCCGATGTAGGTGCCGATATCGTCGGTAAGGTCGAGGCAGGTATTCCGGAAGACGACCCGCGCAACCCGGCGGTTATCGCCGATAACGTAGGCGACAACGTGGGTGACTGCGCCGGTATGGCCGCCGACCTGTTCGAGACCTATGCGGTCACCGTGGTCGCCACCATGCTGCTCGGTGGTCTGCTGGTGAAAACCGACGCCGCATTGATCTACCCGCTGGTACTTGGCGGCGTCTCCATCATTGCCTCCATTGTTGGTGCCTACTTCGTCAAAGCGCGTGAAGGCGGCAAGATCATGAACGCCCTCTATCGCGGCCTGGCTGTTGCGGGCGGTATCTCTGCGATTGCCTTCTATCCGGTCACCAGCATGATCATGGGCGACAGCGGCTTTAGCACCATGGCCCTCTACGGCTCCGCGCTGATTGGTCTGGTGCTGACTGCGGCAATGGTGGTAATTACCGAGTACTACACCTCCACTGAGTACTCACCGGTACGTCACATCGCTGAGGCCTCCACCACTGGTGACGGCACCAACGTTATCGCCGGTCTCGGTGTATCAATGAAGGCCACTGCGGCACCGGTACTGGTCGTCTGCGCCGCCATCTGGGGTGCTTATGACCTTGCGGGGCTCTACGGTATCGCCATCGCCGCAACCTCAATGCTCTCCATGACCGGGATCATCGTGGCACTGGATGCCTACGGCCCGATCACCGACAACGCCGGTGGTATCGCCGAGATGGCGGAGCTGGATGAGAAGATCCGCAACATTACCGACCCGCTCGACGCAGTGGGCAACACCACCAAGGCGGTCACCAAAGGTTACGCTATCGGCTCGGCCGGTCTGGCAGCACTGGTGCTATTTGCCGACTACACCCACGCACTCGCCGCCAATGGTGAAACCGCACTCAACTTCTCACTGGACAACCACATGGTGATCATCGGCCTGTTCCTCGGTGGCATGGTGCCCTATCTGTTTGGTGCCCTGGCGATGGAAGCGGTGGGTCGAGCCGCAGGTGGCATCGTAAACGAGGTGCGTCGTCAGTTCCGCGAAATGCCTGGGATCATGAACCACACCCAAAAGCCGGACTACTCCCGCGCCGTGGATATGCTCACCAAGGCAGCGATCAAGGAGATGGTGATCCCGTCGCTGCTGCCTGTACTGGTACCGGTGGTGGTGGGTCTGGTTCTGGGCAAAGAGGCGCTGGGCGGACTGCTAATCGGGACTATCGTCACCGGGCTGTTCGTGGCGATATCCATGACCGCTGGCGGCGGAGCCTGGGATAACGCCAAGAAGTACATCGAGGATGGCAACTTCGGCGGCAAGGGTTCCGACGCCCACAAGGCGGCGGTAACCGGTGACACCGTAGGTGATCCCTACAAGGACACCGCTGGTCCGGCGATCAACCCGCTGATTAAGATCATCAACATCGTGGCACTGCTGATCGTGCCGATACTGTAAAAATCGGGGCGGTATCTTGCCGCCCCTTACCAATTCCCGACAAGGCCGGTATAATTACCGGCCTTTTTCATATTTCTACTACAACAAAAGCCAGAGGCCATAATTTAATGAATCTCGACAGAGTTTCTTCGGGGCAAGACGTTCCCAACGACATTAACGTCATTATCGAGATCCCTGCCCACAGCGATCCGGTCAAATACGAAGTTGATAAAGAGACCGGCGCCATGTTCGTGGACCGTTTTATGAACACCGCCATGCACTACCCGTGCAACTACGGCTACGTACCGCACACCCTGTCACCTGATGGCGATCCGGTGGATGTTCTGGTGGTTACCCCGGTACCGCTGATCCCCGGTTCAGTGATCCGCTGTCGCCCAGTCGGTGTGTTGAAGATGACCGACGAATCTGGCGATGACGCCAAAGTACTGGCTGTGCCCATTGACAAGCTCTGCCTGCTTTACCACAAGGCCCTTGATATCGAAGATGTCTCGCCGGTACTAAAAGACCAGATCGCCCACTTCTTCGAGCACTATAAGGATCTCGACGAAGGCAAATGGGTGCGTGTTGAAGGCTGGGGTGGTGTTGAGGATGCAAGGAAAGAGATCCTCGCCTCCATCGAGATGTACAAAAAGGCGCCGGAAAAACCCAACTTCTAATCCAGAGCGCGGGGCAGACGCCCCGCGTATGCGGTAACGCCATGAAGCTATGCATTGTCTCCGACAGCCACGACCGCCGCGACCTGCTCGCTGCTGCCGTGAAGGAAGCCAAATCACTCGGTGCCGAGGTGGTGCTGCATTGCGGTGACGTCTGTGCGCCTACTGCGCTACGGCCGTTACAGCAGTTTGGCCTGCCGGTGCATGTTATTCATGGGAATAATGAAGGCGATACCTATCTGATGCTGATGCTCACCCAGGAGCCCGATAGCGTGATTCACTATCATGGGATGGACGCGGGACTGGAGCTGGGAGGGAAACGGATATTTCTGGTGCACTATCCGCATTACGCAGAGGCACTGGCGTTGACCGGTGACTGGGATATCGTCTGTTGTGGCCACGACCACCATCCTGCTATCAGCACGGTGGAAAATACCAAACAGGGACAGACCCTGATCCTAAACCCCGGCACCATCGCTGGTCTGGGTCCACGCGCGAGCTACATCTTCGGTGATTCGGAAACGATGGAGTTCGAGATCCGCGACGTACCAATCTCTTAGCAAAAAAAAAGAGCGCCCCGGTTTCCCGGAGCGCCCCTTTCCTGTTTTTTACGCCCTGCCGCTAGCGGCTCTGCCGCGGCCACCGCCAGACGGACGCTTGTGATGCACGGTCGGCTTATGGCCGCCGCCGTTCGGCTTGCCACCAAAGCGACGCTTCTGACCATGACCACCTGAAGGACGACGCTTGCCCTGGGTGAAAGGCTTCGGCTCAGGGTGACGCGGCTCCAGACCATCCAGCACGATACGGTTCAGGTTACTACCGGTCAGCTTCTCGATGCGTGCCAGCTTGTCCCAATCCTGCGGACCAACCAGTGACACAGCGATACCGCTGGCGCCACCACGACCGGTACGACCGATGCGGTGAACGTAATCCTCAGCGACCATCGGCAGGTCAAAGTTGAACACATGGCTCAGGCCTTTGATGTCGAGGCCACGGGCAGCGACGTCGGTAGCGACCAGTACGCGGCACTGACCGCGATGCATACGCTCGATAGTACGACGACGCGCGCCCTGGCTCATGTCGCCGTGCAACGCGGCACTACGATGGCCCTCTTCGCCCAGTCGCTTCGCCAGTTCATCGGCACTGCGCTTGGTAGCGGTAAAGACCACGGCCTGTGAAACCGCATCCTGTCCAAGGTGGTGAGTCAGCAGCGCATGCTTGTGACGGATATCGTCGGCCTGATGGATATGCTGCACAATGGAGTCGTGATTGGATTTCACACCAGCGATCTGAATGCGATGCGGGTCGCGCAGCAGACGCTTGGCCACGTTGCGCACTTCACCTTCCAGCGTGGCAGAGAAGAGCAGAGTCTGGCGCTGCGGAGGCAGAGCAGCGGCAATGCGCTCTACGTCATCGATGAAGCCCATATCGAGCATACGGTCCGCTTCATCCAGTACCAGTACTTCCAGGCGGCTGAAGTCAAGACGGCCACTTTCGAAGTGATCGATCAGACGACCAGGAGTCGCAACCAGCAGGTCCAGCGGTGCACGCAGCATTTTGATCTGCGGCGGATAAGGGGTACCACCTACAATGCTGGCAGAACGCAGACGGCTGAACTTGCCCATGTCGCGAATCGCATCGCTCACCTGAGTGGCGAGTTCACGGGTCGGGGTCAATACCAGTACACGCGGGCCGATGCCGGCAGCGGGTTTGTTTGTAAGCAGACGGTGCAGTGACGGCAGCACGAATGCAGCGGTCTTACCGGTACCGGTCTGTGCCGATGCCATCAGGTCACGACCTTCAAGGGCAACGGGAATCGCCTGCTTTTGAATATCGGTAGGTGCGCTAAAACCACAGGCTTCAAGTGCACGCATAAGGGTTGGATCAAGATTTAACTCAGAAAAAGACAAAATAGCTCCTAGGCCACCCGCTCGGGATGGATGCAAATGGGGAATACCCCAGATAATAAAACAGAGGCGATCTCAAACAGATGAGGGGAAACGCCGCCGATATATGCCTGAATGGTTTCAGGCCGGGTTGTCGCTAACCCTTGGGCGGTGAACTTCACGGCGGGAGGTCAGGACTACAAGGCACGCAGTTGCGTACGAAGCGCGGACTATACGCAGGGTAAGCGGGAAAAGCTAGTAATATTTTGGTTTTTATAGATTTATTGGGTTGGTGGGGGGCTAGGAGGGGGCGTCGCTTCGCGACGGATGGAGGCATTTGA
>JBNKQR010000026.1:0-39264 GCA_050295975.1 Thiohalomonadaceae bacterium | reverse complement strand
CACCTCTACAGCATCTACCTCAAGATGCGGAACAAGAATCTCTCCTTCTCCGATGTGATGGACGTATTCGCCTTTCGTATCGTGGTCGACAAGGTAGACACCTGTTATCGGGTACTTGGTGCGATCCACAACCTCTACCGTCCACTGCCGAGCAAGTTCAAGGATTACATCGCCATCCCCAAGGCCAACGGTTACCAGTCACTGCATACTGCACTGCTCACCCCCTACGGTTTTCCCATCGAGGTGCAGATTCGTACTGCCGATATGGACACCGTCTCCGAGTCGGGGATCGCCTCCCACTGGCTCTATAAAACCGGCAGTGACTCCAGCAGCATTGCCCACGTGCGTGCGCGTGAGTGGTTGAAGAATTTGCTGGAGTTGCAGCAGCAGGCGGGCGATTCGCAGGAGTTTCTGGAGAGCGTCAAGGTCGATCTGTTTCCCGATGAGGCCTATGTATTCACTCCCACTGGGGACATTATGGGGCTGCCCCGTGGTGCGACGGCGATCGATTTTGCCTATGCGGTGCATACCGATGTAGGCAATAGCTGCGTTGCCGCTAAGGTGAATCGTCGCCTGGCGCCGCTACATACCGAGCTACACAACGGCCAGACGGTGGAGATCATCACCTCACCGGGGGCCAAGCCCAATCCTACCTGGCTCAACTTTGTGGTCACCGGCAAGGCCCGCTCGACCATCCGCAACTATCTGAAGAACATGCAGCAGGAAGAGTCGATCATTCTGGGTCGTCGCCTGCTCAACCGTGCCCTGGCAGATATTAATCTGAGTCTGGAGAAGATTGAGCCTTCACAGATGCAGAATCTGTTGCAAGAGTTTGGTCTGGAGAATGAGGATATTTTGCTTGCACAGATCGGTCTCGGTAATCGTATGGCGCCGCTTGTAGCGCGCGCACTCAATGCAGGCGAAGCGAGCGAAGTGAAAGAGAAGGAGAGCGGTAAGGGCAGCCGTCCGCTGGCGATCAAGGGGACCGAGGGCACGGTGGTCAGTTTTGCCAAGTGCTGTCGCCCCATCCCAGGTGATAAAATTGTCGGTCTGTTGACTGCCGGACGCGGTATCGTGATCCACGTGCAGAGTTGCAACAACCTGGCAGAGTTCCGTAAGTATCCAGAGAAGTGGATCGATGTGCAGTGGTCAGATGGGGTGGAAGGCGAATTCCCGTTAGACCTGCGCATCGAGGTGAGTAACCAGCGAGGTGTGCTTGCCACCGTAGCCGCAGCCGTAGCCGAAACCCAGGCCAACATCGAGAATATCAGTCTCGACGAACGTGATGGTCGCCACACTACACTCAACCTTACCGTCTCAGTCTCTGGCCGGGTTCATCTGGCGCGGATTATTCGCCGCCTGCGCGCCATCGAACAGGTGTTGCGTCTAAACAGACGTTAAAAAGCATTTACCGCAAAGACGCAAAGGTCGCAAAGAGAAAAGACTCACCACGAAGGGCACGAAGCTCACGAAGAAAAAATTTCTATACCGGGTGAGACATTTCGCAATGACCACAAAAGCTTTCCTTTGCGCACTTTGCGTCTTTGCGGTGAGATTTCTTTTTTTAAATATGGAACGATGACATGTATTACCGTCTGCTTTTCGTCCTGATTTTTGTTTTTTCTTTATCCGCCTGCAGTGATCCCAACGAACGTAACGAAAAGGGCCAGAGCCTGTTGAATCTCGCTGCCGAGGCGGGCGATCTGCAACGGGTAAAAGTATTGCTCGACGACGGTGCCGATATCCATTTGCGCGATCACTGTCTCTGGACGCCGTTATTGCGTGCTGCCGCCAAGGGCCACAACGAGATCGCAGAACTGTTGTTACAGCACGGTGCCGATCCGGACGATCAGGATGAAGGTCTCTACAGTACCGTGATGGTCGCTGCCGGTAACAACCATCCGCAGATGGTGGAGCTGTTGTTAAAGCATGGCGCAAATATCGATCTGGCCGATCAGACCCTCGGTTGGACCGCACTGATCTGGGCGGCACGGGAAGGGCACGTCGAGCCGATTCGGGTGTTGATGCGTCACCATGCCAATGCCGATATTCATGATCAGTCAGGCAATACGGCACTTACCTGGGCAGTGCGCAATGGCAGGATCAAAGCCGTGCAGGCGCTACTTGATGCGGGTGTGCCAGCGAATCAGACCGACAGGGATGGCAATACTGCGCTGACTATCGCAACCCGATTGGGAAAACGCGATATTCTCGAACTACTGATCGCTGCACTAAATGTAGATGCCAGATTTCATTAGGTTTTTACCTACAAATAAAACCAGAAATATCTGACATATATCAAGAAAAACGGTGTGAAGCACACCCAAGAATTCGTCCGTTGAATGGTAAGTTCCTATGAATTTTTGATATGATGCGGCTTCGGCTTTAACCCCCAGTTGTAGACATTGCAGGGACGTAACAGGTGAAAGCGGTACCCATCTGCACAAACGGACTTGAATCCCGGAATTTTTCTCCGTCGTATTCAATACCCCATTTACCGGGCCATCTCAGTGCCCTGGACGCTTTCGTCTTGCCTTCTTCACGGAATTAATCAGTATTAAAAGGACTCCCCCCATGAGCCAAAACAGACACCCCTCACGCTTTTTATCCACCTGTGCTTTTGTTGCCCTGACTGCGGGCCTGTTACAGGGCTGTGGTTCAAGCGGAAGTTCCGCAAGCGCGCCGCCTGCGGCCACCCTCTCCTGGTCGGCACAGCAGACCAAGACCTTCCACTTCACCTGGAGCGATGTATCGGGTGAAACCGAATACCGGCTGATGGAAAATCCGGACGGCAGCTCCGGCTATACCCGTGTAGCGACTATCGCCGCCGACAGCACCAGCCACAACCTAGTCGTCTCCCTGCCCAAACGCATCAATGCTCAGTACATGCTGCAAAGCTGTAACAGCACCGGCTGTACCGATTCGAATGTGGTTTCAATCAACAATCAAAATAACCTGATTGATGGGATTGGCTATTTCAAATCATCCACGGCAGTGGCTACTGGTTATTTTTTTGGCACTAGCGTGGCCCTCTCGGCGGATGGCTCGACCATGGCGGTTGGGGCAGTGGGCGAAGACAGCGCGGCCACGGGTGTCGATGGTGATGAAACCGATACCACCGCTGGGGACAGTGGCGCAGTGTACATCTTCACCAACACCAACGGTAGCTGGAGCCAAACCGCCTACATCAAGGCATCGAATACAGGGGGCGGGGACGAGTTTGGCTTTAGCGTAGCACTCTCTGAAGATGGCAGTGTCCTGGCGGTAGGGGCCTATCTGGAAGATGAAGCCGATAATGGTGTCACTAACGGTAGCTATACGACAAATAATGACGCAGGTGCGGATCGCGGCGCGGTCTACCTCTTCAGGAACACCGGCAGTGGCTGGGTGCAGGACGCCTATGTCAAGGCAGTCACCAGCGCGGATAACGATCAATTCGGTTACAGCGTTGCTCTTTCGGCAGACGGCACCGCCCTGGCGGTGGGCGCACCCTATCAGGGCGGCAGTGGCACCGCATACCTGTTTAGTTATGACGGTAGCAACTGGGCGGCGGATGGCGCGCCGCTCAAGGCCGCAAATGCCGATCCGGATGACTATTTTGGATGGAACGTCGCCCTGTCGGGCGATGGCACGGTTCTGGCGGTGTCGGGGCATGGTGAAGACAGTGCGGCCAGTGGTGTTAACGATGCCGTTATAGGTCCATCGGATAACTCGCTCTTCGCCAGTGGCGCTGTCTACCTTTTCAGCAATAGCGGTGGTTGGGCGCAGACCGACTACATCAAGGCCTCAAATCCAGAAGGAACAACCGGCAATGGTGATGCGTTTGGCTTCAGCATCGCGCTCTCTGGCGACGGCACCACATTGGCTGTGGGTGCAATGGGTGAGGATAGCAATGCGACCGGCATCGGGGGTGACGATACTAACAACGGGTCCAGTAGTAGCGGAGCGGTCTACCTCTTCAGCAACAGCGGCAGCGGCTGGGCGCAGACCGACTATGTCAAGGCGTCGAATACCGGGGTGGCTGATCGATTTGGTGCGGCGATTGCGTTGTCAGCGGATGGCGCCACCCTGGCGGTCGGTGCTTACGGTGAAGATAGCGATGCCACCGGTATTGAGGGGAGCGGTACCGATGCAAGCGGAAATGACGAAAGAGGCGCCGTCTATCTCTTCATCAACAGTGGCAGCGGCTGGAACCAGCAGGCCTATATCAAAGCACCCGATACCGATGTGGGTGATGAATTCAGTAGATACGGTATCTCGCTTTCATCGGATGGTGACATTTTGGCAATCGGTGCTCATCTGGAAGACAGCAATGCGACGGGTATCAACGGTGATTACACCGACGATACTCGAACAGGTGCAGGTGCGGTCTACCTCTACTAGGCCGAACAAAATCTCGTTATTTACAGCCGTTGAATGGACAATTCTGACAGGACAAAGCCATGAAGAGCAGAAAGGACCGTAAGGCAAAACAGGCAACCGGTTTCAATGAAATTTCAAAGCGCTTGAATCCCATCGCCTGTGAAATCCATGCCCTAAAACAAAAAGCCCTCACCGCCCTCCATGCTGTCGGCTACACCCTGCTGCTCAGTCATGTGACCTTTGTCCCCTATGCCTATGCCTCACCCACCGGTGGCACCGTCGTCGGTGGTACCGGTACCATTACCCAATCCGGCGTCACCACCGACATCTATCAGCAAAGCTCCTCCATGGCCATCGACTGGAACAGCTACAACCTCAACAGCGACGAGGTCGTTAACTACATCCAGCCTGACTCTTCATCTCTGTCACTCAATCGCATCCTCAGCAACGATCCGTCACAGATCAACGGTCAGATAAACGCCAACGGTCATGTCATCCTGGTCAACCCCAACGGCCTCTTCTTTGGTGGTACCTCTAGCGTTAACGTCGGTGGTCTGATCGCCTCCGGTCTTGATATCTCCCCCAATGACTTCATGAACGGCAACTACATCTTCAACGAAGTCCTCGGTACCAACGGCACTGTCATCAACAGCGGCCTGATTAACGCCGCCACCGGCGGCAACGTCACCCTGCTGGGTAAACAGGTACAAAATCAGGGCGTGATCAGCGCCAACCTGGGTGCCGTGAATATGGCTGCTGGCAAACAGGCCGTGCTCACTTTCGACAACCAGGGTCTTATTGGTGTCAGCGTCACCAACGAAGTGCTGCAAAGTGAACTGGGTGTAGACCCCGCCGTCCTCAACAGCGGAGAAATCAACGCCAACGGTGGCCGTATCCTGCTCACCGCCAGTCAGTCACAGGATGTCTTCTCCCGGGCCGTTAACACCGGCGACATCACCCAGGCCACCAGTGTCGTCGCCAATGCCGATGGCACCTTCGACCTGACAGGTGGCGCCGACGTCGTCAACAACGGCACCCTCAACGCCTCGGCCAGTGATGCGAACGCTAATGGCGGCGACATTGTTGTGCTCGGCCAAAACGTCACCAGCAGTGGCACCATCACTGCCGATGCCCAACAAGGCAACGGCGGCAACATAGAACTGCACGCCGTCGACACCACACTCCTCACCGGAAACAGCACCACCACCGCCAGAGCTGAAACCATAGGGCAGGGCGGTATTGTCAAAATCCTTGGCGACAAGGTTGGCCTGTTTGATCAAAGCCGAATCGATGTCTCCGGTGCCAACGGCGGCGGCCAGGCCCTCATCGGTGGTGACTACCAGGGACAGAACACTCTTATCCGCAATGCTTCCCGCACCTACATCTCAACCAACGCGCAAATTATTGCCGACGCACTCATCGACGGCGACGGCGGCAAAATCATCAACTGGGGAAATGACTACACCTGGTTCTACGGCAGTGCCTCTGCAAAAGGCGGCGCCTACGCAGGCAGCGGTGGGTTTGTGGAGATCTCCGGTAAGAATGGTATCAGTTTTGACGGGGCAGTGGATACGACTGCGGCGAATGGTGAGATGGGTACGTTGCTGTTTGACCCGACGGACATCATCATTCATGACCGAAATGAAGTCGGGTACGAAACAGCTCAGCCGCTTGACCCCAATATCGGCGATTTAGCCACTTCAGGTACGTTCGATATTAGTGAGCTGGATCTGGAGAATATATCAACCTCCAGCAATATCCTGCTTCAGGCGACCAACAATGTCACGATCAATGATCTGGTAGATGATACGTTGGATTTGTCTGCTAATGCTGGTGGCTCGTTAGAAATCACGGCAGGCGGCACCTTTGAGATGCTGGGGATTAATACCGACACCATAAAAACCTCTGGAGATAATGTAACCATCACCGCAGGAAATATTATTGCGGGAAGTATCGATACCCAGGGTGCGGTTAACTCAGGGGATAACGGCGGCGATGTTGCCCTGACCACAACAACAGGAGACCTTGTTGTTTCCGGTTCAATCAATACCAGTGGTGCCGATGATGGGGGTGGGAGTGGTGGTATTGCAGGCTCAATTCGGTTAGATAACGGGAATATTTCTGCAACAGCTAGTATGGATGTTTTGGGTGATTTAACAGCTGATGGTGGTAACGGTATAGATGTCGGCAATGCGTCTACCATTGATTTAGTGGCTGCAAACGGCTCGGTGACATTACATGGTGATATCTCGGCTGTTGGTGCTTCAAATGGGAATATCACCCTAGATGCACCAAACATCGTTATCGATGATGGCAATGATTCGGCGGATCAGACTATTGAAGGCGGCACGATCAATATCGGCACAGCAACCGATTCAACTCAACTGGCCCTGTTGCAGAATCTCAATGTAACGGCAGGCAATGGCGCCAATGCCACAATTTTCGGTGATGTCAGCTACGCGGGTATCGCCAGTGGTAGTGGCGAACTGAACGTCTATGCGGGTGATACGGTGACGTTGGATGGCAGTATTACAAATTCCACTTCTGATCAGTTGGCAGTAACGTTGACGGCTAACAATGCCGACGGTGATGCAACAGGGGATGTTGTCGTTAATGGTAATGTCCATACCGGTGGCGGCGCTTTTCAAGCTGAAGGTGTGAACTACAGCGGTACGGCAGGAACTATTACCACTACCGGTGCTGCGGATCAGGGCGGTGGTATCGTTTCTATTACTTCAACTGAAAGTAGCGGAAATACCGGGATTAATGTTGGTGCTATCACCACAACCGGTGGTTCGGTGAACGCAGGCAATAATGGTACTGCCGGTGGCACTATCACACTGACTGCCACCAATGGGGCCGATATCCACGCCAATGCGGCCATCGATTCCAGCGGGCAAAACGCCGATGCGAATGGAAGCACGGGCGGTAGTGCCGGTGACATCGGTATCTATACGACAGGCGCTATTACCGCCGATAGCACACTGACAGCCAACAATGGCGCTGGTGCAAGCGGGGCGGCTGGGAGCGGCGGAAACATCACACTTGCCGGTGACAATACGCTTGATGGTAACAATCTTCCAACTACGGCCTCTGGCGCGGTAGACACCGGTGCTATCACTGCACATGGCGGGGATGTCAGCGTGAAAGCATCTTCCATTACCGTGGCGAGTATTGATACGACCGGTGTGACAAGAGTCATCGCTGGTAGCGGTACCGATGGCGGCAACATCAATCTTAGCGCTACTACAGGGGATATCACTGTTTCAGGGACCCTTGACAGCAATGGTAGCGGTGCGGTTGCTGATGGCGATACCCCAACAGCCTATGACGGTGGAGATGCAGGGACAATCGATCTTACCAGCACTGGTGGGAGTGTGATTCTCGGTGGTGATGTCGAAGCAGTAGGTGGTGACGGTGTTGATGGTGGTGCTGAGGGGGCCGGTGCCACGATTACGCTCTCAAATCTACAGCTAGACAGCAGTCGTCTCATCACGGCTGGCGTAGGTGCCGATGTTTCCATTGGCGCTATTGATTACGACACTATCGGAGCAAGTGGAACACTTGAAATTAATGCCGGTGACGACGTAATTCTAGGCGCGGGTATTGCCGATAGCGGAACTCCAGACTTGGATCAACTCGATGTCACACTGACAGCAAATACTGATGGTGATGCAGCAGGCAATGTCGATATCACAGGCAATATAAACACTGGCGGTGGATCTTTCGAAGCCTTTGGCGCGAACTACACCAATACTGCCCTGAATACGATCACTACAGAAGGTGGGCTTGTGCAGATAGATACTACCTCAGCGATTACGATGGGTAGCATCAATACTAAAGGCGTCACCGAAGTGGATGGTGGAGATGTCAAGTTGACATCTGGCGCAGCTTTGGGCACTGGAATAAATGTGGGAGCCATTACAACAGATGGCGGAGACGGTGCAATTACAATAGGAACTGGACCGAGTAGTTTTGATGCTGCAATGAGTGCCGGAAATGTCACCCTTACTGCAGGTGACAGTGATATTCAGGTCAACGGTAATATCAGTTCTATCGGTGGTGATGTAACTACTACTGCTTGGGGGCATGGTGGTGCGGGAGGTAATGTAATATTCAATTCGACAGGCGGAGATGTTTACGTTGCGGGAGCAGTTGATACAAGTGGCACTACGGCAAAAACAGGTGGGAACTATTCGTATCCTGGCGGAGACGCAGGTGATATTCGCATTGGTGCTTCGGGAACAATAACCGCTGTGGGTGACCTGACGGCAAATGGTGGCGCCTCATCAGTAAGTGCTGGTGTTGTTGGTGCCGGTGGAACTATCGCTATCGGCGGTGCAGATACAGACAACACCCCGCCGGTGCCTTCAGCTGCCACCTCATCAAGTGCAGTGATTTTGCAGGGTGACGTGATATCCAATGGGGGTACTAATGGGGATATTACCGTCAACACGCAGGCATTAACAATTGATGGTGCCGCTGCGCAAAGTATCAGCGGTAATGCTATTAACTTGGCCTCATCAACCAATGCGTTGAAATTAACACAGAATCTTACCGTTACAGCTGGTGCAGGTGCAAATGCCAGGATCGACGGGAATATCGATTATGACGGTATGGGTAGTGCTGGAACACTAACTGTTCAGGCAGGTGACAATGTCACTCTTAACGGAACCATCTCTGATGGCAACAACCTTGTTGCCGATCAACTATCAGTAACCCTTGCTGGAAATAATGGAGACGGTGACTTAGTCGGTAATGTTGATGTTAATGGAAGTATCACTACCGGAGGCGGCGCATTTGATGTGACCGGCGTAAACTACGATGCGCGTTCTAGCGCGGCAAATAAATACACAATTACTGCCGGTGATTCAACCATTGATATGACTGGAAATGTTGCACTTGGGGAAATGGATATATCCGGGACACTTGATGTAACTTCTGGCGGCGCAGTTGGTATATCTCAAGGTGATATAAATGCGGACGGTGATGACCTTGCCGTGACAGGTATCTCTACCTTTACTTCAAATACAGCAGATGCATTGATTGCACTGGGTAGTACAGGAAACAACCTGCAAGGAGAGATATCTCTCACCAGTACAGGTACAAGCTACTCAGATATTACCTTGTACAACTCTGCGGCCAACACCACATTGGGCACTGTTGATGCCTATGGTGATTTGACAGTAGTTGCTGAGGGAAATCTTACTGTGAATGGAGCAATCACAGGGTATGACACTGATGGACTATCTCCCGGAACTAGCTTGACTCTGGATTTCGCACAACAAAATAGAGTTAATGAACATACGTTTGATTTGACCGCTACAGGTTCCATCAATAGAGATAGTGGAACCATCGACCTGACCATAAATGGTGGGGTAGGTGCAGATACATTCAACCTGCTAAACGTAGGTGGAAGTATAGATCAGAATTTCAATTCAACGACCATTGACGGTCTTGCAGGTAACGATACTTTTAACTTAGGTGTTGATATAGCCGGAACTGTGGAGGGTGGTGATGGTAATGACGTATTTAATATAGCTGATGCCACAATTTCTATTTCCGCCCTTCGGGGCGGTGGTAATGATGCTGCAAATGCTCCATATGGAGACACGCTTGTCGGAGATAATGCTAACAATCAATGGAATATCACGGGGGCAGGTAGCGGAAATATTAACGGTACTGGCGGTATAGTATTTTATGAAATCGAAAATCTGACGGGCGGTAATGGTGATGACACGTTTTCTTTCGAGGAGAGTGGTAGTGTCAACGGCACGATTCAGGCGGGATTAGGCCGCGACACGGTCGACTATTCAGGGCAGACGACCGTAGTGGTTAATCTGACAGATGCATACAACGGGGTTGTGGATGCTGAAGTCATTAAAGGTAATGGGTCAAATAGTACTCTCATTGGGGATAATGTTGCGAATGACTGGGGAATTACCGGAGAAAATAGTGGTAGCGTCGGTTCAATAGAGTTTGAGGGTTTTAATTACCTGACGGGTGGGAGTGACACGGATACATTTACTTTTTATGCAGCAAACACTTTTCCTGGCCATCCTGATGATGGCTCTATAATGGGAATGATAGATGGTGCTGGTGGAAGTGACACTGCAAACTATTCAGCCTTGGGTGATACAACAGTATATCTTTCTGATATGCAAAATATCGAGAGTGTCATTGGTGATGGAAATGCCACTGTTACACTCGTGGCCGAAAACGGCGTAAACACATGGCAGCTTTATGCGCCTACGAATATGACTAGTGATAATACCGTTACCGATAATACAAGTACCGGAATCGATACAACGACTGTTGTTTTCACAGGATTTTCCAATTTAACCGGTGGTTCTGAAAATGATACCTTCATCATAAATGAAGCTGGTGCCGGGACCGAGCTGATTGACGGTGGGAATGGCATCGACACGATGGATTATTCCAGGCTGGCGGTAGTCTCCGTTGATCTCGATCTCAATACTGCAACCTTTTCCAACATCGAGCGACTTGTTGGCAACGGTAGCAATAGCACATTGATTGGCGATAATGCTGGAGATACATGGAGTATCACAGGTAACAATTCTGGCGACATAACTGGAACGACTACTATTGCCTTTACTGATTTCAATATTCTTCGTGGCGGTACAGGTAACGACATTTTTAATGTGCAAAGTGGTGGTTCTGTAGGTGATCAGGTATTACCTGACGCCGATACGACAAGTGGTATCTTTGGCGGTGATGGTGACGACACACTCAATGTTGTGTTCGGTGGTGCTGCCGGCTCACTACGATTCGACGGTGGTAATGATAACGATGCTGTGAACCTTGCAGGTGGGAACGCTACGTATAGTGGTGGGTATCTCAGCAATGCAGTTGGTTCGTATGACCGCATATCTTACGCATCTGGTGGCAATACCTATTCAGTCAATTATCTGGGTTCTGAAACTATTAACGATGATGTGATTGCTGCCGATTTCACTGTGAATGGCACACTCGGCGACGATGCTATTGTGCTCTACGGTAATGCCTATCAGCTTAATGCGCGTCAGCAAGTTACTTTTTCAGGAAAGAACAGTCTCCTGGTTGATGCGCTCGCCGGAACAGACAGCATCGATTTGGCTGGCGATTTAGGCATAGTTGACACACTTACCCTGACAGCCGAGTCAATCACCAACACATCAGGCACAGTGACAGCAAGTTCCCTGACGCTTGCAGGTGTGGGTACAGTGGGAACTGACATAGCGAGGCTTTCTACGGACATTGATAACCTGAGTATTGCCAACGCTAGCGGTGATATCTATATCGTCGATGCGAGTGGAGTGAGCATTGGTACGCTGAATAATCTCTCAGGCGATCTTTTCCTGACAGCCAATAGCGGAAATATCACCGATGGTGCAGCACTGACGTCTGCTACGGGATTGCACCTTGAAACAGTCAATGGAAGTATTGAGCTGAATAATGCCAATCGGCTGTCAGGCGCCCTGAATCTCTCGGCCAGCAGCAATATCACATTGAGAAATGTTACTGACACTAACCTTTCGAATGTTACTGCCGGTGGTTTGACCGTAGATACGGATGGCACATTAGCACAGACAGGCACCCTTGATGTCAGCTCGCTGAATGTGATTGATGCGCAGTCAGTCAATTTGGATAATGGTTCGACGGTGCTCACAATTAGCGGACTTAACTCTCGTAGTGATGTCTATGTGCATGCTGGTGGGTTGAGCGATATAGCTAATGTCGTTGTGTCCGGCGATGCCACTTTTGAATCGGATAATGGTGTAAGGATTAGCTCAATTACCTCGACAAACGGTACCGTGAGTGTGGCAGCCTCCAACGGCCAGATTCTGGCCAACACCACTGGCACCAATATTACGGCTGGAGACATTGTTCTGTCTGCGACATCAGGTATCGGTCTATCTGATCATGCTCTGACGACGAATACAGGTGGCACTGCTTCTGACCCCGGGCACATGAACGTGCAGAATGGCAGCGGCCTGATTCAGATGAGTAATACAGGTAATGTCCTGGTTGAAATGATGAGTACAACGTCAGGCAATATTAGTCTTACGAATACTGACACCGTCATTATCGATCGCATTGAGACAAGTACAGATGTACCTGGAAACAAGGTGACAGTGGTGACAGATAACGGGAGTATTCTGGGTGCAGGCAATATCCCGGCCCGTACCAAAGCAGATGCGGATATCGCAGCTTATTCTGTTGATATAGTGGCAAATGGTGGCAGTATCGGTGCCGCTAATCGTCCCCTCGTAATATGGGCGGAAGGTACTATCGAGACCTATGGTACTGTCAGTTACGGTACGATCTTTTTGCCTCCGTACGCAGACCCTGACCGGATTCATGATACATCGCTGGTCAACTTCTCGGCGTCCGATACGCTTGCTGCCCTTTCCGGTGAACAGGTGACCGAGGTGGAAGCTCTTGACGATGTCGACCCGGCCATTTTCACCGAGGTACACAACTATAACTATGCGGAAATTTCAATTATGTTACCGAAAGATCAGTTGTATGATAATGAGCAGTAGCGATCTGAGAAAATAGCGGCGTAGAAACTCTACCGCGATATTGTCTGTCAGGTGTGAAATATAAAATGCTTGTTGCTCGCTGAGCAGATGGAAAATCTTTCTGACCTCATCCAGGTAGCCCGGTGTTTTACCGGGCTTTTCGCATAATTAATGATACTTGCTGTTACATCTCTGGGTGTCCACCGTTGGTGATAACGAGCCATTGAGGAATATGTGGCATCGAATGACCGTTATCTCCTTCCATTTTTGCGGTGAAATTTCCATTCGTCTCCGCTAGAGTGATCGTCTTCGTTTCTTCAACTCAGGGAGTGCGGCATGGCACGCGAAATTATTCACACCGACAGCGCACCACAGGCTATCGGTACCTATTCCCAGGCGGTCAAGGTCGGTAACACCGTCTATCTCTCCGGGCAGATCCCGCTGGTGCCAGAGACGATGGAGATGGTGGACGGCGATATGGAGGCGCAGATCCGTCGGGTCTTCGACAACCTCGCCGCGGTAGCCGCGGCCGCTGGTGGTTCCCTCGCCGACATGGCCAAGCTCAATATCTTTCTTACCGATCTCTCCCACTTCCCGCTGGTTAACACTGTTATGGCCGACTACTTCAGTCAGCCCTATCCGGCACGTGCTGCTATCGGCGTCGCATCGCTGCCCAAAGATGCAGGCGTAGAGATGGACGGCGTGCTCGAACTCGGCGGATAAAAAAGCGAATCCCATGGAAAGGGTCTGG
This sequence comes from Thiohalomonadaceae bacterium, assembly GCA_050295975.1. Lineage (GTDB taxonomy): Bacteria > Pseudomonadota > Gammaproteobacteria > Thiohalomonadales > Thiohalomonadaceae > JAPHTQ01. The sequence goes on along the minus strand of JBNKQR010000026.1, from coordinate 25,626 downwards.
CGCGAACCCTTTAGCCTGATTGCCGCAGCCATTCTGCTGTTGGCGCTGACGGAGTTTTACGGTCCGGGATTCCTGCGCCACCTCGAATACAGTTTTAACGACAGTCTGCTGCGTCAGCTTGCAGAACAACACAAGCCCGACGGTGAAGTGGTTTTGGTGGATATTGACGAGCCAAGTCTGGCGCGAATGGCGCCGGAACATGGTCGCTATCCCTGGGCGCGCTCGGTGCATGCGGAGATGGTGGAGTGGATCGCTCGGCAGAAACCGAAGGCGATTGTGTTCGATATCATCTTTAGTGATCGGGATCTGCTGCGTCCCGATGACGATACCTACTGGGCCGAGGTGGCCGCCAACACCGAGAATCTCTTTCTCCCCTATGTGGTACTGCAAACCGACCGTCCCGGGGTCGGGTTACCGCTTGAGGTGTTCGGTGAAACGCTGGGTTTTAAGAGCACAGCGGCGGCAAATAAGCAGGCCCGTGCCGCACTGTTGCTGCCCTACATGGCGACCAATTTGAATGGTCGACTCGGTGCGATCAACTTTGACATGGATAGTGATGGTGTGGCGCGACACTACCGCCTCTATCGTGAAATCGAAGGTTGGCGTCTGCCCTCCCTGGCGGCCAAAGTCGCCAGCGCACTGGGATATCCGATACCAGAGAATGGGACCTTGATGCGACTGAACTGGCAGGGTCCTGCACTGAGCTATCCACGTGTCTCCTACGCCGATGTCTATGACGACCTTTCGCTCACCAATCCACAGCGACCTCTGGATGAGTTCCGCGACAAGATCGTTCTCATCGGTTCGACCGCTACCGGCCAGCATGACCTGCGTCTGACGCCTATGGACAGCACCCATCCAGCGATGGAGATCGTGGTCACCGCGCTCGATAACCTGCGTCGTGGTGATTGGTTGTTTGATGCACCCAAGTGGTTGCCACCGTTACTCACCCTGCTGCTTATCGCTTCGCTCTGGTTCGCCTTTCTTCGTAGAATCCATCCGCTGTTTGTCGCGTTGGCGCTACTCGCGATAACACCATTGCTGTTTATCGCCTCATCGACCGCGTTGACCTACCGGCTATGGTTGCCCTTGCTAACGCCGGTGATGTTTGCCTGGGTCTACTACTCTGTCGGTGCACTTTACAGTTACATCCGGGCGCAGCAGGAGCGACAACGCTCGGTGGCGATCTTTAGTCGTTTCCTCGATCCGCGGGTGGTAGCCGACCTGGTGCGCAGCGGTGAGTCGGCGCTATCACTGAAGAGTGAGAGTCGTCAGATCACCGTGCTCTTTTCCGATATACGTGGATTTACCTCCTTGTCAGAGCAGCACACTGCTGAGGAGGTGGTGGAGCTGCTGAATAACTATTTCAGCCGTCAGGTGAAGGTGATATTTCGTCATGGCGGTACCATGGACAAGTTTATTGGCGATGCGATTATGGCCTTCTGGGGTGCACCGGTAGACGATGAGACCCAGGCGATTCATGCGGTGGCGGCGGCGTTGGAGATGTCCGATGAACTACAACGGTTCAGCCGTGATATGGGTGCGGGTGAGGCGTTTGATATCGGTATCGGCATCCACACCGGCCCTGCTGTGGTCGGTTTCGTCGGTGCCGAAAATCGTCTTGAATACACCGCCATTGGCGACACGGTGAATCTGGCTAGCCGGATCGAGGGGCAGACCAAAGGGGTTGCACGTATACTGGTATCGGAAGAGACCATGCGCCTCTGCCGGGGCGAATTTGACTTTGCGGATCACGGTTCGTATAAGGTTAAGGGTCGCGCCGCCGAGGTGCGGCTCTATGAACCAAGGAGACGTTTCACCGCATGAGCAAACAGCTGCTGCTTATCGTTGCACTCCTCCTCCCCGCTACCCTGCAGGCACAACAGGCGGCGGTCGCCCTGCGCGACACCACCCTGCGTGCCACGCCGCATAGTGACGCGGCGACTGTCAGCAAACTCAAGGCAAAAACTCCATTACAGATCCTGCAGCGCAAGGGTGGCTGGTATCAGGCGCAGGATGCAAAGAAGCACACCGGTTGGGTGCGCATGAGCCATATCCGTATGGGTGATGGCAAGAGTAGTGGTGACAAGGGTGGTGGTCTGGCTCAGACCCTTAACTTTCTCTCCACGGGTCGTTCCGGTGCCAGCGGTGTAACCGTCGCCACCGGTATTCGTGGTCTCGATTCCGCCGATGTGAGTAATGCTAAACCGGATCATAAAGCGGTAGGAAAACTCGATAGTTTTAAGGTCAGTAGCGTCAGCGCAAAAAAGTTTGCGAGCAAAGGCGATCTGCATGAACAGAAATTGCGTTATTTCAAGGAGCCGAAATGATGCGCCCCTCTCACTTTCTTCTCATATTCCTGACGTCCGTGGTACTAGGCGGTTGTATCAAGGATGGTGCATTGAACAATCTTGATCTTGGCGAGTTAGTGCGCTCGACCAAAGATGCCTTCGGTGAAGTGGATAACCAGCAGGAGCAGCTCATCGGTGAAGAGGCGGTAGCGGTGCTGCTCGGTGCAGTACCTTTAGTCGATAACGATCCACTGCAACGTTACGTCAACCGGGTTGGCCACTGGGTCGCGCTGCACACCGAGCGTAAAGATCTGGATTGGAAGTTTGCCGTGGTCGATAGCGAAGATATTAACGCCTTCGCTGCGCCGGGTGGTTATGTCCTGGTCACCAAAGGGCTGCTATTGAAGATGAACAGCGAGGCGGAGCTGGCTGGTACCCTGGCCCATGAAACGGTGCATGTAGTGCGCCGTCACTATCTCAACGCGGTGCGCAAAAATGCGAGGGTCAATTTACTGGTGAATGTAGCCAGGACCCAGGTGGATGCTGACCGGGCCAGGGATATGCAAAAGATATCCAACGGCTTTAAGGAGCTCTATGCCCGTGGTCTCGACAAGGGTGATGAATTCGAAGCGGATCGTATGGGCGTGGTAATCGCTGCCCGTGCCGGTTACGACCCCTACGGCCTGCCGGCAGTGTTACAGACCCTGGCCGGGATGGATCAAAAAGATGCCTCACTCGCCTTCCTCTTCAAAACCCATCCTCGTCCGGCAAAGCGTCTCAGCCTGCTGGAACGGCTGTTTGATCAGCTCGATCCCTTCGCCAACCAGCCACAGCTGCAACGGCGTTTTCAACAGCAGATCGCGGCCCTCAGGAAATCCTCCTGAGCCGACGTTCGCTTTCGCCAATGACCCACAACGAATCCCCGGCAGCGCCCGCCGCCCATGAGGTCAGTGTGACCACGCTGAAAGGCGTGGGACCGGCCATGAGTGCAAAACTCGAGGGGCTGGGCCTCAGTACCCTGCAAGATCTGCTGTTCCATTTGCCGCTGCGTTATCAGGATCGCACCCGCCTCACCCCTATCGGCAGTCTGCGTCCCGGCGGTGAGGCGATGATCGAGGGCGAGGTGCAGCTCAGCGAGATTAAGTTCGGTCGCAAACGGATGCTGCTAACCCGTATCAGTGATGGCACCGGCAGCCTGACCCTGCGCTTCTTCCACTTCAACAGTTCCCAGAAAGAGAGTCTCTCCCGTGGTGTTCGTCTGCGTTGTTATGGCGAGGTGCGACGTGGCAGCGCCACCCTGGAGATGATCCACCCGGAGTTTCGCCGGGTAGGTGAGGGGCAGGCGGTGGAGGAGGCGTTGACGCCGATCTATCCAGCGACAGAGGGACTGCAACAGGCCGGGTTGCGTCGTCTAATCGATCAGGCGGTGGCGCGGTTGCAGCAGGGGAGCATCGTGCTTGCCGAATGGTTGCCACCGGAGCTGCTCCCCGACGGGATGCCGACACTGCAGGATGCGGTGCTGCTGCTACATCGCCCACCACCCGATATCTCCTTCGCTGCGCTGGTTGACGGCGGACACCCGGTACAACAGCGCCTCGCCTTCGAAGAGCTGCTGGCGCACCAGTTGAGTCTGCGTCAGCTCCGTCTGGCGATGAACAAACACCCCGCGCCGCCTTTGCAGGGTGAGGGGAAACTCCGCCGACAACTGAGCGCGGCACTACCCTTCTCCATGACCACGGCACAGCAGCGAGTAAGCAGCGAAATCGAACACGACCTGCAACGGGCCACCCCGATGCAGCGGCTGGTGCAGGGGGATGTTGGTTGCGGTAAGACGGTGGTTGCCGCGCTGGCAGCACTGCAAGCGATTGAGTGTGGCAAGCAGGCGGCGGTGATGGCCCCCACCGAGCTGCTGGCGGAGCAGCACTTCCATAACTTCCGGCAGTGGCTGGCGCCGCTGGGGATCGAGGTCGCCTGGCTTAGCGGCAAACTCAAGGCGAAGCCGCGGCGTGAGGCGCTTGCGGTGGTCGAGTCGGGTAGCGCGGCGCTGGTGGTTGGCACCCATGCCCTGTTTCAGGAGGAGGTGGTCTTCGCCGATCTGGGGCTGGTGATCGTCGACGAACAGCATCGCTTCGGTGTCCACCAACGGCTAGCCCTGCGCGAAAAGGGGGCTCAGGACGGGGTCTATCCGCACCAGCTGATCATGACCGCCACGCCTATCCCGCGTAGTCTGGCGATGACCGCCTATGCGGATCTGGATCTCTCGGTGATCGATGAACTGCCGCCAGGTCGCACCCCGGTGGAGACGGTGGTGCTGTCCGATGAGCGCCGTGATGAGGTGATTGAGCGAGTTGCCGCAGCCTGTGCTGACGGACGTCAGGCCTACTGGGTCTGCACTCTGATCGAGGAGTCGGAATCGTTACAGTGCCAGGCCGCAGAAGCGACTGCGCTGCAGCTGCAGGAGCTGTTGCCTCAACTGGCGATCGGTCTGGTACATGGGCGCTTGAAACCGTCAGAGAAGGAGTCCGTTATGGCCGCCTTTAAAGCGGGCGAACTGCAACTGCTGGTGGCGACCACAGTGATCGAGGTGGGTGTCGATGTACCCAATGCCAGTTTGATGATCATCGAAAACGCCGAGCGCCTGGGGCTGGCGCAGCTGCATCAGTTGCGTGGCCGGGTCGGGCGCGGCAGCGCCAAAAGCAGTTGCGTGTTGATGTACCGTCAGCCGCTAGGAAAGGTGGCAAAGGAGCGGTTGACGGTGATCCGCGAAAGCAATGATGGCTTTGTCATCGCGCAAAAAGATCTGGAAATCCGTGGTCCCGGCGAGGTGCTTGGCACACGCCAGACCGGGGTGATGCAGATGAAGGTGGCCGATCTGCAGCGGGATCAGGAGATGGTGCAGCAGGTCGCTGCTATCGCCACACCGCTACTGCAAGACCATCCGCAACAGGCGGAACGGCTGATTCAGCGTTGGTTAGGGAGTAGGACACGCTATGGCAGTGTGTGACTATTGCCAACAAGTCATCTGTTACCCGTCGCCCGAAAGCTTTATCCTTGTCGCTGGTTCCTCTCATCCGTCTGGTGCATGAAAAACGATCTCGGCAAACACGCCCTCGAACCGGCCTGGCAAAGCAGTTTGCAGCTGCGGCGCAACGCCCTGCCCAGGGCATGGCGTAGCTGGTTGCTGGATCACGCCTCCCTGACAAAACGTTTGCAGCAGCGTTGCGGTGAAGGTTTCCGCGTCAAGCTGCTGTCGTTGCGACTGGAGCGTCCCATGCTCAGTGAGTCCCGCGCCCTCGGTCGACCGCCTCAGGAGATCGCTCTGGTGCGTCAGGTTCATCTACTCTGTGGCGATACCCCGTGGGTCTTTGCTCGCACGGTGATCCCGCTGCCCTCACTCAAAGGCGGGCTGCGTCGTCTGGCACAGTTGGGTAACCATTCGTTAGGGGCGGTACTGTTTGCCGATCCCCACATGCAGCGCAGTCCGATGGAGGTGGCGCGTATTGGACCGCGGCAGCGTCTCTATCGTCGTAGCCGCGGTATGGCTATCCCCGACGGCAACCCGGTATGGGGCCGTCGTTCTGTCTTCTGCCTGCACGGTAATACACTGCTGGTGAGCGAATTCTTCCTGCCCGAACTGCAGCAAGATGGAAAAAGAGGGGGCGCCAATGTCCGCTAAGGAGACCCTGCGACAGTTCTACTTTGCCAACCGTCGCTTTCTCAATATCTGCCGCTTGCACCGCCCCAGCGATATGGTGCTGTTTCTGCTTCCCGGAGCGTGGGCGGCACTGCTGGCTTCTGGCGGTGCACCAAAGTGGCTGCCGTTGCTTTCACTGCTCTTCGCTGCAGTGCTAACCCGCTGCGCCGCCTGGGTGTTTAACGACTGGATGGAGTCGCAGCTGATTGAACAGGCGCAGGAGTCGTTTATCGCTCGCAAGCTGGTGACTCCACTGGAGGCGCAACTGTTGTTTGCTCTGTTGCTGATCCTGGCGCTACTGCTGATCTGGCCGATGGGTATACCACTGCTCTTTTACGCCATCGGGGCGTTGGCGCTGTTGCTTGGTTATCCACTCCTCAAGACACGGATACTGCTAACCCAACCCTACCTCGGTCTCTGTTATGCCTGGCTGGTACCGATGGCCTGGGCTAGCCAGGGTGTTGCCCCGGACAAGAGCACCTGGCTGCTTTTTACCGCGGTGCTGCTGTGGGCTACTGCATTTACTACCCTCTATGCCCTGCCACGACGCAAATATGAGCTACAGGCAGGTATCCGCTCACTGGCACTGTTGTTTGGTGAGAACAGCTGGCTGTTTATCCTGGCCATGCAGCTCAGCGCCCTGTTTACCCTCTGGCTGCTGGGCCGGCAACTGGAACTCAATCTATTCTTCCGTATCGGTCTGGCCACGGCCATCCTGCTACTGCCATATCAGCACTGGGTGCTTCTGAGCCACTCCCAACGGGGCCCCCGCCGTAGTTACCGTAGCCAGATCTGGAGTGGCCTGGCGGTGCTGTGTGGTATCGCCTTTCACTTTCTCTGCAAGTGTTAGTGAATTCTGCTACTTTCGAGGTATAGTTTTCTTTTACTTTCATTCCGTTACATAGCAATCCTGCCATTGATTCTTTGATCAATAGGGTTACAATGCTATGGCTTTTGTGAAACGGTTCACATTAAGTAGGCGGCGACGTGAGGGGCTCGGTTCTGTTTGATTTCCTGAAAAAAAAGGCGCTGATAGACGGTCAGTTCGGCATACGCCTCTCTCAGCACGGGGTGGGCATCGCACGCGTTTCCCAGGAGCCCGGCGAAGATGTGCCGCGTCTGACGGTCTGTCGATATATCCCCAATACCACCCTGGCTGATCGCCCCTCACTGCTTGGGCGCCTGAGCGAAGAGCTCGGTCTGTTTGAGGCCTTTTGCATCAGCGTTGCCGAAGACGAGATGTTTACCCTGCTGCTGGTGGATACTCCGGAGGTTGATCCCAGTGAACTGAAGACGGCGATCCGCTGGCGTATCAAGGACCTGATCGATTTCCATGTAGACGATGCCATCGTCGATGTATTCGATATCCCCGGTCAGGAAGAGCGTGGTCGGCAGAAGCTGATGTATGTGGTTGCTGCACGCCGTGCTGCGGTGCAGGCACATATCAATCAGTTGGAAGAGGAGCGCATCAACCTTACGGTGATCGATATTCCAGAACTGGCGATGCGCAACATCGCGGGCCTGATGCCCGAGGATGAGGTCGGTGTAGCGATGCTCTACCTGAGTAATGAGAGCGGTCTGCTAACCATCAGTCGGCAGAAGAATCTCTTCCTTTCGCGTCGTCTGGACATCGGGCTTTCCCAGCTGAGTACGTTTGTCGCCGAAGATACCGCTGCGAGATCCGAAGCGGATGATGTCTTTACCATCGATGATGCGGAATCCTATGCCAAACCGCTGGATCGTGCTTTTGATAACATCGTCCTCGAAGTGCAGCGATCCCTTGATTACTATGAAAGCCACTTCTCTTTACCACCAGTGGCGTGCGTGGTGCTAGCGCCGATGGAAGATCATATTCCAGGTATGCATGAGCACCTCGATGAACACCTTGGACTTCCAGTGAAGATGCTGGATATCAACAAGCTACTGCAGTGTGAGCAGGTGTTGAGTGAAGAGATGCAGTCCCTTTGCCTGTTGCCCATTGGCGCAGCACTACGAGAGAGAAGCAAGGCACTGTAATGCAGCAGATTAACCTCTATCAGCCAATACTACGTAAACAGGAACGGGTCTTTTCCCTGAATACCCTGCTGCGGGGTAATCTTGTTATCTTCGTTCTGTTGATGTTGATCTATTTTATCAGTGCTTACCAAAGCAGCAGTCTGCAGCAACAGGTGGAGAAGCTGAAGCTGGAACGTACCCAGCACAGCAATACCCTCAACGAACTGCGCAACAAATATCCACCAAAGAAGAAAGATTTGACCCTGGTGGAGTCCATTAGGACCAAGCAGGCATTGCTTGAGCATCGCCTGCGCTTGGTAAAAGAGCTACGTCACCAGAATACTGGTGCAGGCGGTAACCCCGGTTTTTCTGAGCAGCTTTCAGGTTTAGCAAGACAACATGTCAGGAATCTCTGGTTTGAGGAGATCAGTGTACGTGACAACAAGCAATTGACCCTGCTTGGCAAAACCACCTCTGCCAAGGAGGTACCCATGTTGATCCAGCGACTGGCTAACGAGTCTTCGTTCAATGGAACCGTGTTCAGCAGCGTCAACATTACACGCGACGAGAAAGGCGCCTTGATCGCCTTCAACCTGCGTACTGAAGCTGAACAGGGTAATGGCAAGGGTGGCAAGCGATGATCCGCAAGCAAATTGAGTCACTGCAAACCCGGGTTGATGCACTGTCGCTGCGCGAACGGGCGATTATCTTTATTGCCGTTGCGGCAATCCTGTTCATGATCTGGGATACGCTATTTATGGCGCCTTTGGATCTTGAGCAGCGAGAGCTATTGAAACAGTTGCAGACGATTCGAGCCGAAATCACCGCACTGGATGATCAAGCCCTGGCGATTATGGCGGAACACAATGTGGACCCCAATCGTGACGAGCGTGAGCAGTTGAGCAAGCTGGAGGAACAGCTACAGAACTCTAGTGAGCAGATAGGCGAAATGATCAAGGGATTGATCGAGCCAAAACAGATGGCGCAGATTATCGAGAGCGTACTTAAGCAGCAGCATGGACTCAAATTTGTCCATCTTGAAAATCTCGGTAGCGAGTCGCTACTGGATGTGAAGGATGATAAAGGCAACAACAGTGCACAGGGGATCTTTAAACACACCATGCGCATTGAGCTGCAGGGCAGCTATGCTCAAACCATAGACTATTTACGTGCCCTGGAGACCCTGCCCTGGCAGTTCCGCTGGGATGAAGTGAAGATTACTATGCGTGAGTATCCACGTGCCGACATTGTTATTACTGTGCACACCATCAGCCTGACGGAGGGATGGGTCGGTGTCTAGGTGGTTGAGTATGCGTGTACTAATAACCCTGCTCTGTAGCATAGTGTCATTTTCACTGTCGGCAGAGGCCCTGAATGATCCAATGCGTCCACCTGTTACTCTGAGCAAGGGTAATACGATGCAAAAGAGAGTGACGGGTTACGAATTAAGTTCCATATTTATTTCATCGAATCGCCGCGCTGCGATTATTAATGGTCGTAATGTGAATGTCGGTGACCGGGTGAACCGCGCCAAAGTGCTGGAGATAGAAGCGACCGAGGTCGTCATCAGCATTGCGGGGAAGAAGCGTACCCTCACTCTGTTACCTGTAAGTATTAAAAAGCCAGTGGAGGCATCCCGATAATGAGTACCGTCAATCAAGTTATGCGCTCCCTTGCTGTCGCCGCAGTTATTGTGGTGACACTCGGTGGTTGTAGCGGCTACACGATGCGGGATACCAATGTCAGTGGCGCTATGCAGGATGCCTTTGAGGTCAAGCCTGATGCTGTTACCCCATCAGCTCCACCTGCTGAGGTTAGTGCCGCACTGCTACCGCAGGTGCAGGTGCAGCTACCTGGCATCAACACCCGCACCGATGTTGAGCAGCGTTTTGATGTCAAGGTGCGCAGGGTCAGTGCTCGTGATTTCTTCCTCAGCCTGGTCGAAAGTACACCGTACAACATGGTGGTGCATCCAAAGGTGAGAGGATATATCACCCTCGATCTAAAAAACGTCAGCGTACCTGAAGTGCTGAAGGTGGTGCGCAGTGTTAACGGGTTTGATTACAAGATCAGCGGCAAGAACGTACAGGTCTATCCCAATACCATCCACACTCGCATCTTTATGGTCGACTATCTGGCGATGAAACGCGCTGGACAATCCTTGATCACCTCGAAGACCGGGCAGATTTCCACTTCCAGTAGCGGCGGTTCCTCAGGGAGTGAGAGTGGCAGTTCCAGTGGAGGTTCATCCAGTGGCGAGAATAGTAGTGTGATCACCACCACCACCGATGCCGATTTCTGGGAGCAATTGAAGTCGTCACTGGAGACAATCATCGGTCAGGAGAAGGGTAGAAAAATCGCCGTGAATCAGCAGACCGGCATGGTAATGGTACGTGCCATGCCAGATGAGATGCGAGTGATCGAGGAGTATCTTGAAAATACCCAAAATATAGTGACCCGCCAGGTGATTCTGGAGGCACGGATTATTGAAGTTTTGCTCAGCGATGGTTTTCAGAGCGGCATCAACTGGGGGAATCTTGCTACCAGTGGTACAGACACTCTGACCATCGGCCAGACCGGTGGTGGAACCCTGTTTAGCGGCAGTGGTGTCTCTGGAATTTATGGCAATACCGGTGATCTCAATCCCGCGGATTACGGTGCGGTGGATGGGACCAGTACCAGTGCCTTCGGTGGGATCTTCTCCATGGCACTCCGTACCACCGACTTCACTGCTTTTATCGAACTGCTTAAGACCCAGGGTGATGTGCAGGTGCTCTCCAGTCCGCGGGTCTCTACCGTAAATAATCAGAAGGCGGTGATTAAGGTCGGATCCGATGAGTTCTACGTAACAAATATCAGCACTGACACGACCTCTACCACAGGCAGTACCAGCGTTTCGGTTGAGCTCGATCCCTTCTTCTCAGGTGTCGCCCTCGACGTGACTCCGCAGATCAGTGAGCAGGGTGATATCGTGCTGCATGTACATCCCTCGGTGAGTGATGTGGCCGAGCAGACCAAGACCATTGATACCACCTTCGGCACCCTGACCATGCCCCTGGCGGCCAGCAATATCCGTGAATCTGACACCATCATCCGCGCCGCCAACGGCCAGGTGGTTGTGATCGGCGGTCTAATGCAGAACTCGACTCAGGATGAGGTTGCCTCGGTGCCAATTCTGGGTGACATTCCGCTGCTCGGTGCGCTATTCCGCCACACCAAAATGAGCACCCGTAAGAGCGAACTGGTGATTCTGCTCAAACCGACCGTCATTGATGCCAATGGCCATGCCTGGCAGAACGAGCTGAAGCGTTCCTCCGGATCTGTTCGCGATATGTCTGAAAGTATGTAGCCGGAAGATCATGTATCTTGAACATTACGGCCTACGCGAATTTCCCTTTTCGTTAACACCGGACACCAGTTTCTTTTTCTCCTATGGTAGCTATCGCGACGCCTTTAATACCCTGTGTGTGGCGTTGGAAAACGGTGAAGGATTCATCAAGGTCACCGGCGAGGTAGGCACCGGCAAAACCCTACTCTGCCGCAAACTCCTCAATCATCTGGACAAGGGGGGTGAAAAATATGTCACCGCCTATATCCCCAACCCGTTTCTTACTCCTAACGCCCTGATCCTTGCGGTAGCGAATGAGCTTGGCCTGGAGCTGCCACGCAATCTGGGTACACATCATGTGATGGACGCGTTGAACAAGAAACTGATCGAACTGAACGCGTCTGGTAAGCAGGTGGTGTTGTGCATTGATGAATCCCAGGCGATGCCGGATCAGACCCTGGAAGCGGTGCGCCTGATTACCAACCTGGAAACGGAAAAGCGCAAACTATTGCACGTGGTGCTATTCGGCCAACCAGAACTGGATGTGGTGCTGAGTAAGCCTTCCATTCGACAGTTGCGTCAGCGCATCACCTTTTCCTATGTACTACAACCAATCGATCGTGATGGTCTTGATGCCTATATCAACTATCGCCTGGTGGTTGCGGGTAACGACGGTGATGTAGGATTTGAAGAACCAGCACTTTCTCTGCTCTACCACGGTAGCAGGGGGATTCCGCGTCTGATTAATATTCTTGCTCACAAGTCCCTGTTACTGGGCTACGGTAGAGGCATACGTCGCATAAGCAAGTCTGAAGTAAAGCTGGCCATCATTGATACCGAGGATGCCCGACATGGTCGCTTCTGGCAGAATGGTAAAAGCGCTAACTGGTTGCTGGCAGGACTGCTATTGCTGCTTGTTACCCTGATCACTCTCCTAGTGATACAAACCAATCTCTTTTTCGGAGCTGCTGCATGAGTCTGATCAATCAAATGCTCAAGGATCTCGAGTCCCGCCGGGCATCAGGTGATCTGGCACAGCGTGCAGTGGATGGCATGGGTACTGCGGCACGAAGAATGCAGAGAAAACAGAACTTCCTTCTTCTAAGCTTGGTTGTGGTGATTGCTGTATTGGCGTCGATCTCAGCCTACCTGCTGTGGCAGGAGCAACAGGGGTCAACAACACACCAGGTAGCAGAGAATCAGATGAAAGCAGCACCTGTTCAGCAGACAGCAGTAAAACCGGTGACCAGGCCAGCAGCCACCACAGAGAAAACGAAATCCACTCCGCCCGCTGAACCATTGGTGCAGAAGGCCCCTTCTCGGATGTCGAGCATCAGGGAGACCCCAGCGGGGATGACCGTACCCGAGATGGAAGAGGAAGAGATCTCGCTGAGCCAATCCGTCGAAGAGGACGTACCGGTTCGAACAGCACCAGTACTGATTAAAAAACGTTTGCGTCCGCAAAGTAATAAACAACTGGCGGAGAAAGAGTACCAGCGGGGCTATTCCCTGTTACAGCAGGGTGATAGAAAGGGTGCATCGGATGCCTGGCGCGAAGCGCTGCGTATCGATGCCAAACATATGGCCAGTCGTGAGTCATTGGCGATACTCTACCTCTCCCAGTCACGTCGTATAGAGGCGGCGGAACAGTTGCAAAAGGGGTTAGCCATTGACCCCGGTAATAACAAGCTGGCGCTGCTTTACGCCCGTATGCAACTGGATGCAGAGGATATGAACGGTGCGGTGAAGACATTGGAAAATGCGATGCAGCATCAGCAGCAGAGTGGTGACTTCTATGCCTTTACTGCGGCGGTCTATCAACGTATGGGTGATCATGCCAAAAGCATTGCCGCCTACCAGTCTGCCCTGAAACAACAATCTAACCAGTCTGTCTGGTGGATGGGACTGGGGATTTCCCTGGAAGGTGCCGGTAAAAACAGAGAGGCGTTGACCGCCTATACCGAGGCAAACAAGAGTGGTCGCCTGTCACCTAAACTGCGACAGTATGTCGAGAGCCGAATCAAAGCGCTTCAATAAAAGCATGATGACCGGTAGCAGGTGATAGCTCCTGCAACCTGGATTTATTGTCCCGCCCTGGCGATTGCCCATATCTCAACAGACTCCACCCCTGCTCGTTTTAATACCCGTGCCAGTTCACTTACTGTGGCGCCGGTGGTCACCACATCATCGAGTAGCGCAACGTGCCCGGGCAGTTTGCCCTCTACAGCAAAAGCACCACGCAGGTTTTTGCGTCGATCCTTCCCCTTTAGTGAGGTCTGTGCAGCTGTGTGACGAAGTCGTTTTAGATGGTCATAAGCGAATGGAATCGTCAATTGATTCGATATATGGCGCACCAGTTCCATCGCCTGGTTGTAACCGCGTTCGCTCAACCGGCTTCGGTGCAACGGCACCGGCAGGATCAACTCCGGTTTAGGTTCACTCCGGGTCGTGACCGCTTCGGCCAACAGCTCGCCGAGCAAGGGGGCCAGATGGAGGCGCTGATGAAACTTAAGCTGCTGTAATAGATGGTCTAGTGGTGGGGCGTAGCGAAAGGGAATGATGCTTCGTTCAAAAGGGGGAGGGGTGTGGTTGCAGGGACCACAGAGCGTAGCGCCGTTGCTCAACGGTATGCCACAGCGAAGACATGCCGAATCATTGCGCGGCAGGTCCGAGAGACAGCCGGTGCAGAGGTCTAATTCTGTGTCACTCGCTTGTCCACAAAGGGCGCAGCGCGGCGGATAGAGTCCGTGGCGGCCACAAAGTAACCGGTTGTAAACCTTAGCTATCCTGTTCAATTGACAGCCCATCCTTGAGCGGGAATACTTGCCGCAAGTCTAAACCCCGCGGGAACGCGGCTCAAACAGGAAATCCCATGTATCACAACGCTACCGTTGCCCCGGTTGAGAGCAGCCAGTTTCGTCACGACTGGACCATTGAAGAGATCGAGGCGCTATTCGACCTGCCATTCAACGATCTGCTGTTCCAGGCCCAGACCCTCCATCGGCAGAATTTTGAGCCTAACACCCTGCAGATCAGCACCCTGATCAACATCAAGACGGGTGGTTGCGCCGAGAACTGTGGCTACTGTTCCCAGAGCGCCCACTACGACACCGAGCTGGAGCGTGAGGCGCTGATGGCGGTGGACGAAGTGCTGGCAGCAGCCTGGGGAGCAAAGCAGGGAGGAGCGACCCGTTTCTGTATGGGTGCCGCCTGGCGCAAGCCTAACGCCCGCGATATGCAGGTGGTGATCGAAATGATCAAAGGGGTCAAGGGGCTGGATATGGAGGCGTGTGTCACCCTGGGGCAACTCGATGATGAGCAGATCGCTGAGCTCAAGGAGGCGGGCCTCGACTACTACAACCACAACATCGACACCTCGCCCGACTACTACGGCAAGGTGGTCACCACACGCAAGTTCGCCGACCGTATCGACACCATCAATCGGGTTCAGCAGGCGGGGATCAACGTCTGCAGTGGAGGCATCCTGGGTATGGGCGAGGGGCGTCACGACCGTGCCAGCATGTTGCAGGAGTTAGCTAACCTGCCAGAGCATCCGGGTAGTGTGCCGATCAATTTGCTGATCAAGGTGGCGGGCACCCCGCTGGGTGACAGCGATAACCCGGAACTCGATATCTTTGAATTTATTCGTACTATTGCCGTAGCGCGGATCCTCATGCCTGCCTCATATGTTCGCCTCTCAGCGGGACGTGAGAATATGACTGACGAAGCCCAGGCACTCTGTTTCCACGCCGGTGCCAACTCCCTGTTCTACGGCGACAAGCTGTTGACCAGCGACAACGCATCCACCGATCACGACAAGGCCCTGTTCCAGCGTCTGGGACTCCAGGCCGAAGGCTGATATCCCTCACACTATGAAAGACCTTGCCGCCGAACTGGCCGCCCGCGAGGCGGCGGGCCTGTACCGCCGCCGCCGGGTCATCGACTCGCCACAGGGGCCACTCCTGCGCAGTGAGGGCCGCGAACTGCTCAGCTTCTGCAGCAACGACTACCTGGGTCTGGCTAACCACCCGGAACTGATCGCCGCATTCAAACGCGGCGCTGACGAATATGGCGTCGGTAGTGGTGCTGCCCATCTGGTCAATGGTCACAGCCACGCCCACCACGCACTGGAAGAGGAGCTGGCCGCTTTCACCGAGCGTCCCCGTGCGCTGCTCTTCTCCACCGGCTACATGGCCAATCTCGGTATTGCCGGGGCGTTGCTCGGTCGCAGAGACAGCGCCTTCGAGGATCGTCTCAACCACGCCTCTCTGCTCGATGCGGGACTGCTCTCCGGTGCCCAGCTGGTGCGTTACGCCCATGCCGATCCGATGGCGCTGGAGAAGAGACTTCAGGCGAGCAAGAGCGAGGAGAAGTTAGTCCTTACTGACGGCGTCTTCAGCATGGATGGGGATATCGCCCCCTTGCCTGCGCTGGCTGAAGCGGCGATGCCCAACGGTGCCTGGATGATGGTGGACGACGCCCACGGCCTTGGCGTGCTTGGCCACAGCGGCGGTGGCAGCCTGCAACACTTTGGTCTCGGTCTCGACGATGTGCCGATCCTGATGGGGACCCTGGGCAAGGGAATTGGCAGCTTCGGCGCCTTCGTTGCCGGTAGTGAGGCGCTGATCGAGACCCTGATCAACAAGGCCCGTCCCTACATCTACACTACCGCCATGCCGCCTGCGGTGGCCGAGGCGACCCGTGCCAGCCTGCGGCTGGTGCAGAGCGATGGCTGGCGACGGGAGAAGCTGCATAGCCTCATCGCCCGCTTTCGTAGCGGGGCGACCCAACTGGGTCTGCACCTGATGGATTCGATGACGCCAATTCAGCCGTTGCTGGTGGGTGATGCCCATGAGGCTGTTCGGCTGAGCGAGGCGCTACTGGATAAAGGAATTCTGATCAGCGCGATCCGCCCGCCCACCGTTCCCGAAGGGACGGCGCGACTGCGCATTACCCTCTCCGCCGCCCACAGTGAGGAGCAGGTGGACCATCTGCTCGCTACGCTGGAAGAGGTGATGCGGTGAGTCTCTACATTGAGCAGCGGGGCAGCGGCCCCGATTTGGTAATGCTGCACGGCTGGGGTCTGCACGGCGGGCTGTTCGAACCGGTGGTCGATGCCCTGGCGGAACGGTATCGCTTGCACCTGGTGGATCTGCCAGGGCACGGTCGTAGTCCGATGCCGCTGGCTGAGTACACCCTGGCGAATATTGCCGCGCAGATCGTCAGTGAGGTACCCGCCAATGCGACCTGGCTCGGTTGGTCACTGGGCGGTCGTATCGCCCTCACCGCAGCGGCGAATTCTGAAGCGGTCAGCAAGCTGATCCTGGTCGGTGCCAATCCCTGCTTCGTACAAAAAGGAGATTGGCCACACGCCATGCCGGAAGCGGAGCTGGCACAGTTCGCCACCAGTCTGCGCGATGACTACCGCGCCACTCTGCAACGTTTTGTCGCACTGCAATCGCGGGGCTCCGAGCGGGGGCGTGAGGAGCTGCGCCGCCTGCGCGAGATCCTGTTTGATCACGGTGAACCGGCGCAGGAGGCACTGGCAGCGGGACTGAATTTACTTGGCGATGCAGACCTGCGTCCACTGCTCGCCACAATCAAGCAGGCGACGTTGATACTCCACGGCGAACGCGACACCCTGGCGCCGCTGGCGGCAGCGGAATTTACCGCCATACAGATACCGAACGCCAGACTCGTTGCCATCGCCGGAGCGGGTCATGCCCCCTTTATTTCGCACCCTGAGCCATTCATCGCCGTTATTGAGGAGTTTGTTTGAGTATGTCGATCCCGCGTCCACACAAGCGCGACATCCGCGCCGCCTTTGAGGCCTCGGCTGATCAGTATGATGCGGTAGCGGTGGTGCAGCGCGAGGTCGGTTCACGCCTGCTGGAGCGGCTTGAAGTACTGAAGATGGTGCCGAGTACGATTCTCGATCTCGGCAGTGGCACCGGGCATTGCACCCATGCCCTGAGCCAACGTTATCCCCAGGCGCGTATCGTTGCGCTGGATCTGGCCGAGGCGATGCTACAGCACACCCGTCGCCGTTTTGGCTGGTGGCAGCGTCTGCGCCGGAAGCACGCCTTTGTCAGCGGTGATGCAGAAAATCTGCCCTTCGCCGATAACAGTTTCGACATGCTCTTCTCCAATCTCACGCTGCAGTGGTGCAGTGATCTGGAGCAGACCTTTCGCGAGTTTCGTCGCGTGCTTAAACCGGGTGGCGTCATCTTCTACACCACCCTTGGCCCCGATACCCTGCAGGAGCTGCGTGCCAGTTGGGCCGAGGTAGATGAGCGGGTGCACGTAAACGCCTTTCTCGATCTACACGATGTGGGCGATGCGATGCTGCATGCAGGGTTGGCTGAGCCGGTGATGGATATGGAACACATTACCCTTACCTACCGCGACGGCATGGGGCTGATGCGTGACCTCAAGGAGTTGGGTGCGCACAACATCAATCCGGGTCGCCATACCGGCCTCACCGGGCGTGGCAAATTGCGCGCCGTACTCGACGCCTATGAGCAGTTTCGTAATCATGAGGGGCTGCTGCCCGCCAGCTACGAGGTGATCTACGGCCACGCCTGGTGCGCAGAACAGGAGCGTGAGCCGCAACCGGTAAACAACGGCGAAGTGGTGGTGTCACTGGATCAGTTCAGGAGCCGCCGTGGCTAAGGGCTATTTCATCACCGGCACCGATACCGGCGTAGGCAAGAGCTGGTGCAGCGCGGGTCTGATGGTGAAGCTGCAGCAGCTTGGCCAGACAGTGGCGGGAATGAAACCGGTGGCCAGTGGTTGCGAGCAGACCAGAGCAGGTTTGCGCAATGACGATGCGCTATTGTTGCAATCCCATGCGTCGATTGAACTGCCATACGAAACGATCAATCCCTTCGCCTATGAGCCACCCGCTGCTCCGCACATTGCCGCGCAAAAAGCCGGAAGGCCGATCCAGATCGACATCATCCGTGATGATTATTTGCGTATAGCCGGACAAGTTGATCAGGTAATCGTTGAAGGGGTCGGCGGTTGGAAGGTACCGTTGAATGAAACTGAGACAGTTGCCGACCTGGCAAAGGCACTAGATTTACCGGTGATTCTGGTGGTCGGTGTGCGCCTCGGTTGTATCAATCATGCACGACTCACCGCTGAGGTTATCCGCAGCAGCGGTTGCGAACTGGTTGGTTGGATTGCCAACAGACTTGAGGCAGAGATGGTGGAACAGAGAGCAGTGGTGGCTACACTGGAGGGGCAACTGGAGGCGCCGCTACTTGGCGTGGTACCGTACCAGTCGCAATTAGATGTAAGCGAAATCGCAGCGGCACTTTCGCTACCGGCGATAAAGAACTAGCGGCAGTTGTCGCGGCAAGAGGGAAACCGATGCAACTTCCAGAACTGACACTCCTGCAAAACGATCTACGTGACTGGCTTATTGCTGTCGCCGTTGCCATTGGCAGCATGGTGCTGCTGGCACTGTTGCGGCGCGTGGTCGGTTGGCGTCTGGTAAAGATGGCCGAGCGTAGCAAGAGTCAGCTCGATGATGATCTGGTCAATGTGTTGAGCCATACCCGCAGTCTTTTTCTCATTCTGCTCAGCCTCTATCTCGGTCTGCACTTCGTAGATATTCCAGAACGTGTTGAGTCCATTGTCGATAGCGGGATCATGATCGCCCTGTTCCTGCAGGTGGGATTCTGGGCCGGTGCGCTGCTCAAACTGGCGCTCGATCGTTACGGTGAAAAGCAACTTGCGGAAAATCCAGCCAGTGTCACCACTTTAAATGCTATTAGTTTCCTCGGCCGCTTGGTGCTCTGGTCGGTGGTGCTGTTGTTGACACTGGATAATCTCGGTATCGATGTCACTGCACTGCTTACCGGCCTCGGTATCGGCGGTATCGCCGTGGCTCTGGCGGTGCAGAATATACTTGGTGATCTGTTGGCGGCGTTGGCCATCGTGCTCGATAAGCCCTTTGCCGTTGGTGACTTTATTGTTGTTGATGACTGCGTCGGTAGCGTGGAGAAGGTTGGTTTGAAGACCACCCGTTTACGCAGTCTCTCCGGTGAGCAACTGGTCTTTTCCAATGCCGATCTGTTGGGTAGCCGCCTGCGCAACTACGGGCGGATGTATGAACGTCGGGTCGTTTTCCCTCTTGGGGTCACCTATCAGACACCCCGCAGCAAGTTGGAGTTGATCCCGCAGATCTTGCGCCAGGCGGTGGAGACACAAGGTGAGCAGGTACGTTTCGACCGCAGTCACTTTAAAGATTACGGCGATTTCTCACTCAACTTTGAAACGGTCTATTACGTTCTTACTGCGGACTACACCCTCTATATGGATATTCAGCAGTCGATCAATTTTGCAATTCATCGTCGTTTTGAGGAGGAGGGGATTGAGTTTGCCTACCCGACCCAGACACTCTTTGTTGAGCACGCGGCGAAAGGTTAACTTCAGGTTTAACGAGACACAAAAAAGCCCCCTAACGGGGGCTTTTTGTTTTGCTGCTGAATTATCTTAGGCGGTCAGCACGTTCTTCAGCTTCTGCATCGCATTCTTTTCCAGCTGGCGAATGCGTTCGGCAGAGACGCTGTACTTGTCAGCCAGCTCTTGCAGGGTCACCTTGTCTTCGGTAAGCCAGCGTGAAGCAACGATGTCGCGGCTACGGTCGTCCAGGCCGTCGAGTGCCGCATGGAGCTGGTTGTTGTTGTGCTCTTCCAGATCATCATGCTCAGCCTGGGCTGCCGGTTCAAAGCGGACATCCTGTAGATAATTGGCCGGGGCGACCACCAGATCGTCCTCGTCCTTACCATCGTCCGGAGCACCGTCAAAGGCCATATCGCGGCCACTGAGACGAGACTCCATCTCCAGCACATCGGCACGACTCACGCCGAGGGTTTCCGCGACGGTGCCAACCTCTTCGTCGGTGAACCAGCCGAGGCGTTTCTTTTTTCCACGCAAATTGAAGAACAGCTTACGTTGCGCCTTGGTGGTGGCCACCTTGACGATACGCCAGTTGCGCAGGATGAATTCGTGGATCTCGGCACGGATCCAGTGCACCGCAAAGGAGACCAGGCGTACATTCATGGTGGGATCGAAGCGCTTGACCGCCTTCATTAGGCCGATATTGCCTTCCTGGATCAGGTCAGCATGGGGCAGGCCGTAGCCGCTGTAGCCGCGGGCAATATGGGCGACAAAGCGCAGGTGCGACAGGATCAGCTTACGTGCCGCATCAATATCCTCATCCTCGCGGTAGCGTACTGCCAGTTCACGCTCTTCTTCCGCTGTGAGCACAGGGATACGGCTGACCGCCTGGGAGTAGGCCTCAATACTGCTCAGCGGGAAATTCATCTGTAATTCCAGTGCCTTGGACATTGGATACCTCCGTCGAAAACCGTTATGCCTTGGATATGTCCGACTATAACACTAGGTTATTGTGCTGCCAAGCCATTTTATCGATTTTGCTTCGACCTCAGAGTGTAGGGGAAGTTCAGGCGCTTAGCTCGTCATCCAGGGCAAGCGTTTCGCCGTCGGAGAGGGTGATACAGGCCCGATTGCGCCCAGCAGCCTTGCTGGCGTAGAGGGCCTTGTCGGCGAGGCCGATAAGGGCATTGAGGTCTGCCTCAGGGTGGTCTTCATTTCCCGCGAGACCGACGCTGACAGTGAAACTGACTCTGTCCGGGTGTAGCTTCTCTGCCCCCTGTCGTACCGCCTCGGCTCTCTCCATTGCGGCCCTTCGTTCATGGTGGGGCAGTAGCACGGCAAACTCCTCACCGCCGAAGCGGACTACCGCTGCGTCTGATAGAAGCAGTCTCAGCATGGTGCCTAACGCTGCCAGTACCCGGTCCCCGGTGAGATGACCCTGGTTATCGTTGATCTTTTTGAAGTGATCGATGTCGATGATCATCGCCCAGAAGGGCTGGTTTTCAGCACTCAATCTCATCGCTTCGCCCTTCTCCAGCATGAAGTGACGATTGCGTACACCGGTGAGGCTGTCGGTGGTGGCCAACTCTTCCATTTTGCGTGTCTGGGTTTCCAGTGCATCGTACTGCTGCTTAACCAGTAGTAGTGAGTGGATGCGCGCCATGAGTATCTCTTCCACCAGCGGCTTATTGACGAAATCATTGGCCCCGGAGTGGAATGCCTCGACCTGGGTACGCGTATCTTCGCTACCGGTGATCATCAGTACCGGCAGTTCCTGGCGTGAATAGTGGAAGCGGGTACGGATGGCATGCAATAGATCACCTCCGGACATCCCACCGCTAAGGTGAAAATCGGTCACCACAATATCGTAACCACCGTTCGCCTGCCCCTCGTCCCCCGGTTCCCGTCTCATTATTTGCAAAGCCTCCTCAGCGGAGGTGACGTGAGTGACTTGTAGTCCATGGTGTTCAAGAATGCGCCTGGTGAGTACTGCTGCTGTACGACTGTCCTCCACGTAGAGTACCCGCCCCACCATGCCTCGGTTACGCTGGCAAAAGGCCTTGATGAATTTACCGAAGGCAGGATAGCCACGGGATTTGTCGAAATAGTCGGTGACCCCGGCAGCAAACCCTTCACGTAACAGACGATCATCCGCATCACCGGAGATGACAATAAGGGGGGTGAAGTTGTGTGCCGATGAGCCGCGCAGTTGACGACAGAGATCGAGGCCGTCCATGTCAGAGAGCATCAGCGAGGTGGTGACCAGGTCGTAGTGCTCTTTCTCCAGATGATCCAGCGCTTCTTTGCCACTGGCGAAGGCACAAACATCCGCACCATCGATCACTTCACACAGGACGCGTGTAAGCACTTCACGCGAAACTATCGAACTGTCGACAACCATAATACGGCTTTGCACTGTGGCTACCTCATGTAGCAGAACCGGGGGAGTTACGAAATTATTATGACATCAAGTGGGTTCGATAGCCCGCAGATGTCTACCCACGGCCAGCCAGGAGCCGGAGAGGCCAAGGAATAGCCCGCCGAACAGCAGTGAACCGGCGGTTATAAAGTCGGCACCACCAAGACGAAAGGTGCTGTTGTAGAGTCCGGCGAGGTTGTTAACCGGCCCCGCCAGTACCCACAGAGCCATCTCCACCAGAATGAAGCCGATGATGCCACCGAGGATGCCGTACCAGAAGCCGGTGTAGAGGAAGGGGCGGCGGATAAAGGCGTCGGTGCCGCCGATCAGTTTGGTAATCACGATTTCATCGCGGCGGTTCAAAATCGCCAGACGGATGGTGTTACCCACCACCAGCAGTACCGCCAGCGCCAACATCCCAGCCAGCACTAAAACACCGCGGCGGCCGATATCCATCAGGCCGTAGAGACGTTTAATCCACTGCATGTCCAGTTGCGCCAGATCGACGTCGACGTTCTTGCGCAGCTCTTCCACCAGTGATTGCAACTGAGCAGGACTCTGCTGTTTAACCGAAGGGTGGACAACTAGCACCGGAGGTAGCGGGTTTTCATCCAGCGCCTTGAGCGCATCACCAAAGCCGGAGAGTTTGCGGAACTCCGCCATCGCCTGCTCGGCAGAGATGTAGTCGACCCCGGCGATTCCGGGACGTTGGCGTAGTCGGTCGGCCAGATTGAGGGCCGACTGCTCCTTGGTGTTCTTTTTCAGAAACAGGGAGACCTGGGCCGCGCTATCCCAGCCAGTGAGAACCGTCTGTACGTTCTTTAACAGCACATGCAGACCAGCGGGCATTGCCAGGGCGATGCCGATTACCGCTACAGTCATCAGGGTAGAGAAGGGGCGGATGCTGAGCTGGCCCAGGGCATAGATCATGGTCTGGGCGTGGCGCAGCAGGTAGACAACAAAGTCACTGGTGATGCCTCGTTTGCGCACGTTAGCGCCGCGGCCACCGAACTCCTGTTGTTCGCGCAGGGTTTTGTTACGCTCCATCGGACCTCCGCACATAGCCGTCGCCGGCCAGCTTGCCGTGGTCCAGTACCAGTACCCGGTGGTTCATGGTGCGGATAAGGGCGTGGTCGTGGCTGGCGATCAATACGCTGACCCCCACCTGATTAAAGTCCTCGAAGATCTCCATGATCTCCTTCGATAGTTGCGGGTCGAGGTTACCGGTCGGCTCGTCGGCCAGCAGTAGTGGCGGCTTGTTGATTACCGCGCGGGCGATGCCGACCCGCTGCTGCTCACCGCCGGAGAGGGTAATCGGATAGACCTTCTCCTTGCTCAGCAGACCCACCTTATCCAGCGCGGCTCGTACCAGGCGGCCGATCTCATTGTGGCTATAACCGGCGATCACCAGCGGCAGGGCGACGTTATCGAATACGGTACGGTCGAACAGCAGGCGGTGGTCCTGGAAGATCACACCGATGTTGCGGCGGTGAAAGGGGATTTTGCGGCGTCCCATTTTGTTGAGGTTCTGGCCGTTGACGATCACCTGACCGCCACTGGGGCGTTCAATCAGGGCGATCAGTTTCAGCAGGGTCGATTTTCCCGCACCGGAGTGACCGGTGAGGAAGGCCATCTCACCGGGCTCAAGGTGGATGCTTACGTCTCCCAGTGCTTCGAAGCCGCCGGGGTAGCGTTTGCTGACGTTGGTAAAGCGGATCATGAAGGGTTGCCGGGCTCTCTTGTTATTTTTCGAACAGGGCGTCGATGAACTCTTCCGCATCGAACACACGCAGGTCTTCTATTCCTTCACCGACGCCGATAAAGCGGATCGGCAGGCCAAGCTTGCGGCCGATGGCAAAGATGATACCGCCCTTGGCGGTGCCATCCAACTTGGTCAGGGCAAGGCCAGTAACATCGACTGCCGCGTGAAACTGCTGTGCCTGGTTGAGAGCATTTTGCCCGGTACCTGCATCGAGGACCAGTAGCACCTCGTGGGGCGCGGAATCATCCAGCTTACCGATCACCCGCTTCACTTTCTTTAGTTCTTCCATCAGGTTCGACTGGGTATGCAGCCGTCCTGCGGTATCGGCGATCACCACATCGACGTTGCGTGCCTTACCTGCCTCAATGGCGTCGAAGATCACCGAGGCGGAGTCGGCGCCGCTATGTTGGGCGATCACCGGAATATCGTTACGTTCTCCCCACACCTGGAGCTGTTCCACCGCGGCGGCGCGGAAGGTATCGCCGGCGGCCAGTAGTACTGAGCGGCCCTGGTCCTGTAACCGCTTTGCCAGTTTGCCGATGGTGGTGGTTTTGCCGGCGCCGTTGATGCCGACTACCAGAATGACGAAGGGCTTTTTTGCAGAGTCGATTTCGAGCGGCACACTGCAGGGTATGAGCATGGTCTGCATCTCTTCGCGCAGTGCAGCCATCAGCGCTTCACCATCTGTCAGCTCCTTGCGAGACAGACGTTGGGTAAGATTAGAGATGATGGTCTGAGTGGCTTCGACTCCCAGGTCTGCAACCAGTAGCTGGGTTTCGATCTCTTCCAGCAGATCGTCATCAATGGTTTTGCTGCCCAGCAGCAGATCACCGATGCCACCGGTGAGGTTGCCACGGGTGCGACTCAGGCCATTTTTAAGACGGGAGAAGAGGCCGCCGGACGACTTCTCTGGTTGCTCTTGTTTTTTCTTGCCGAAACCAAACATGAATAAATCCGGGATAATGTTGAACCTGACGCCAGACAGGGTTGTCACTGTTGAACGACCCCTTAGCCTTAAACGCCTTAAGGGGGTATCGTACCATCTCGCCCCACAACGGGGTATGCAAGAACAAACAGAACAGGAAGCGCGAGCCTTGTATAGAACGAAAATAGTCATCCCACTCATTTTGCTGCTGCTCGGTGGCTGTAATCGTGTTGCAGTAAATGAACAACCGGTCGACAGCGGTACTACCAGGGTCCACGAATACCATCTGAATAACGGCATGAAGCTGCTGGTGCGGGAGAATCACCGCGCTCCTATTGTGGTTTCCCAGATCTGGTACAAAATCGGCGCCAGCTACGAGCACATCGGCATCACCGGGATCTCCCACGTACTGGAGCACATGATGTTCAAGGGTACTGCCAAGCATCCTGCCGGGGAGTTCTCACGCATCATCGCCGAGAACGGTGGTAGCGAGAACGCCTTCACTGGTCGTGACTACACCTCCTATTTCCAGCAGCTGGAGAAGAGCCGTCTGCCTATCGCCTTCGAACTGGAAGCGGATCGCATGCGTAATCTGCAACTGCCTGCCGATGAATTTGCCAAGGAGGTGAAGGTGGTGATGGAGGAGCGCCGTATGCGTACCGAGGATTCCCCCGGCGCGATGACCAGCGAACGCTTCATGGCCGCTGCCTTCGAGGTAAACCCTTACCACAACCCGGTGATTGGCTGGATGGACGATCTCAGGAGCCTCACGGTGGAGGACCTGCGCGCCTGGTACCGCACCT
>JBNKQR010000025.1:0-40276 GCA_050295975.1 Thiohalomonadaceae bacterium | reverse complement strand
CTGCCGCTTACATCTTGGCCTGAGCCATCACCTCTTCGGCAAAGTTCTCCTGCTTCTTCTCGATACCTTCACCGACCTCGAAGCGCTGGAACTGAACCAGTTTGGCGTCGCGGCTCTTCAGCAGCTTGGCGACAGTGGTATCCGGGTCCTTGACGAAGGCCTGGCCCAGCAGGGTGTTCTCGGCCAGGAACTTGCGCATGCGACCGTCGACCATCTTCTCGATGATCTCGTCCGGCTTGCCGCTCTCCTTGGCCTGGGCGGTTACGATCTCGCGCTCTTTGTCGAGCAGATCCTGGGGCATCTGGTCCTCGGAGAGACAGACCGGATTGGTCGCCGCGATATGCATGGCCAAGTCCTTGCCCAGCTCCTCGTCGCCGCCCTCGAGTTCGAGCACGACACCGATGCGCACACCGTGACGATAGCTGACCAGCTTGCCGTTGCCGGCCTCGAAACGGGTGAACCGGCGTACGTTCATGTTTTCACCGAGCTTGGAAACCAGGGCCTCGCGGGCCTGGTTGACGGTGGTCTCCTCACCTTCGTGCAGCGGCAGCTCCATCAGCCCGGCGACATCGTCGGCACCGCCGGCCAGCACGCGGTCGGCCACGGCGCTGGCAAAAGAGGTGAAATTGTCATCCTTGCCCACGAAATCGGTCTCGCAGTTGACCTCGACCATCGCGGCCTTGCTGCTGTCGTCACTGAAGCTCAGCACGATCACGCCCTCGGCGGCGATACGGCCCGCCTTCTTGGCGGCCTTTGCCTGACCCGATTTACGCATGTTCTCGATGGCGGCTTCGATATCCCCATCGGTTTCGACCAGTGCCTTCTTGCACTCCATCATGCCTGCGCCGGTACGTTCGCGCAGCTCCTTCACTAAAGCGGCTGTAATCGCCATGATTAGTTACCCTTTTCTCTAGATTTCAGATAAACGGAAAGGGCCGGATCCCGTCAGCGACCGAGTCCGACCCAGGCTGTGTCGTCTTTACGCGCGATCAGGAGGCGTCTTCCGAGACCTCGACGAACTCCTCGCCACCGTTTCCGCCGGCCATGTGGGCAGCGCTGGCACGCCCTTCCAAGATCGCGGCTGAGGCACCCTGAACATAGAGTTGAATCGCACGAATGGCGTCATCGTTGCCGGGAATCACATAATCGATCTCGTCGGGATCGTTGTTGGTATCGACCACGCCGACCACCGGCACACCCAGCTTGCGAGCCTCGGCCACGGCGTTCTTTTCGTGTCCGACGTCGATAATGAACAGGGCGTCGGGCAGGCCGTTCATGTTTTTGATACCGCCCAGACTGCGCTCCAGCTTCTCCAGCTCGCGGCGCAGGCCCAGAGCCTCTTTCTTGTTGAAACGCTGCTCGACGCTGCCGTCCTCAAACATGGATTCCAGCTCTTTCAGGCGCTTGATCGACTGCTTGATGGTCTTGAAATTGGTCAGCATGCCACCCAGCCAGCGGTGGTTCACATAGGGCATGCCGCAGCGTTCGGCCTCTTCGCGCACGGCTGACTGGGCCGCGCGTTTGGTACCGACGAAAAGGATCTTGCCGCCGTTGGCGGAGAGCGAACCGATGAAGTTCATCGCATCCTTGAACAGGGGAAGCGTCTTTTCCAGGTTGACGATATGAATCTTGTTGCGGTGACCGAAGATGTAGGAACCCATCTTGGGATTCCAGTAGCGGGTCTGATGTCCGAAATGCACGCCAGCCTCAAGCATCTGGCGCATAGATACTTCACTCATGAGTGACTCCTGATTGTATGGGTTGTTACCTCCACATACCCCATGGTCCGACCCTCTTGCGAGGGCACCCGGGCCCATGTGCCGGTATGTGTGTGTAGTGTCCGCCGGCAAACCCTGTTTACCTGGCGGTTTTGCTTGGCTGAACCGATTGCGATTCAGCGGTGCGTTTTATACCATAAGCGGCTCGAAGCGACAAACGCTTACATCCCTCAACCCATTCAACCCCCCGGATTTCAAGCGATTTCACATGGGTGTCACAATCAAAACGGCGGCTGAGATCGAAAAAATGCGCGTGGCCGGGCGTCTGGCCGCCGAAGTGCTCGAAATCATCGAGCCCCATGTCCGCCCCGGAATCACCACGGATGAGCTCGACCGTATCTGTCATGACCACATCGTCAATGTGCAGAAGGCGATTCCAGCCCCTCTCAACTACCGCGGCTTCCCCAAATCGATCTGCACCTCGGTGAACCAGGTGGTCTGCCACGGCATTCCCGGTGAGAAGCGACTCAAAAGGGGCGACATCGTCAACATCGACATCACCGTCATCAAGGACGGCTACCACGGCGACACCAGCAAGATGTTCGCCGTGGGTCAATCCTCGGTACTGGCCAACCGCCTGATGGACGTGACCCAGAGAGCCCTCTATATCGGCATCGAGCACGCCCGGCCGGGCAAGCATCTGGGTGACATCGGCCACGCCATCCAGAGCTTCGTGGAGTCGCACAACTATTCGGTAGTGAGGGAGTACTGCGGCCACGGCATCGGCCGCGAGTTCCACGAGGATCCGCAGGTGCTCCATTACGGCACCCCGGGCGCCGGCATTCAGTTGCAGCCAGGCATGTGTTTCACCATCGAACCGATGGTCAACGCCGGTAAACAGCAGGTCAAGCTCAAGCCGGACGGCTGGACCGTGGTCACGCGCGACCGCAGCCTCTCCGCCCAGTATGAACACACCCTGCTGATCACCGAGAGCGGCTGCGATATCCTGACGCTGCGCGAGGAAGAGGCTGGACTTTTCCAGTAATCAAACACCCTATGATCGATTACGCCACGCTCGATGAGGCGTTCGCCACCGGCTCCTCCCCGGTCCAACCCTGCAAGACCTACCTGAAGCACTACGCGGAGAGTGTCAAAGAGCGATTCGCCACTGGCAGCACTCCCACCGGCATCCTGGTGGCGGAACGGGCCCGTCTGGTGGACGAAGTGCTGCAACGCGCCTGGCGACTCCACTTTTCCGATGCCGCCGAGGCCTCTTTGGTGGCAGTCGGCGGCTACGGCCGCGGAGAACTCCACCCGGGATCGGACATCGACCTGCTGATCCTGCTCGACAGCGAGCGGAATTTCGAAGCCTTCAAGAGCAACCTGGAGCAGTTCCTGACCCTGCTGTGGGACATCGGCCTGCAGGTCGGACACAGCGTGCGCACCATCGACGACTGCGTCAGGGAGGCGGCCCAGGACATCACCGTCATTACCAATCTGATCGAGGCCCGCCACCTGGCCGGTTCGCAACCCCTCTACGACGCCATGCTGGTGGCCACGGGCCCCGAGCGGATGTGGAGCAGCCACGACTTCTTCGAGGCCAAGTGGAAGGAACAGATCCAACGTCATGCCAAACAGGACGATGCCATCAGCAACCTGGAGCCCAACGTCAAGGAGAGTCCCGGCGGCCTGCGCGACATCCAGACCATCGGCTGGGTGGCGAAACGTCACTTCCGTATCAAGAACCTGCACGACCTGGTGGGCCACGACTTCCTCACCGAGGCGGAATACAAGACCCTGATCGATGGCCAGGACCATCTGTGGCGGGTGCGCTTCGCGCTCCACCTGCTGACCGGGCGACACGACGACCGGTTGCTGTTCGACCACCAGCGCACCCTGGCCACCCAGCTGGGCTATGACGACGACTACGCCAACCTGGCGGTGGAGTGCTTCATGCGCGACTACTACCGCACGGTGATGGAGCTGAGCCGGCTCAACGAGATGCTGCTGCAGCACTTCCAGGAGACCATTCTGCTCAAGGACCGGCTGGGTGAACCGATCGCGATCAGCCGGCGTTTCCAGAGTCGCAGCGACTTCCTCGAGGTGACCCACGACCGCGTCTTCGAGCGCAGCCCCACCGCCCTGCTGGAACTCTTTCTGGTGCTGCAGGAGAATCCCCACCTCAAGGGTGTGCGTGCCAGCACTATCCGCTTGGTGCGCAACAACACCTATCTGATCGACGAGCAGTTTCGCCAGGACATCCGCGCCCAAAGCTTGTTCATGGAGATCCTGCGCCAACCCCGGGGCATCACCCGCGCCATGCGGCGGATGAACATCTATGGGGTACTGGCCGCCTATATCCCGGTGTTCGAGAATATCGTCGGACGCATGCAATACGACCTCTTCCACGTCTACACCGTGGACGAGCACACCCTCATGGTGGTGCGAAACCTGCGCCGGCTGACCGTCGAAAAGTATGCCGAGGAGCACCCGTTCTGCGCCCATCTGATGCGCACCCTACCGAAGGAGGAGCTGATCTACCTGGCGGCCCTGTTTCATGACATCGCCAAAGGGCGGGGCGGCAACCACTCCGAGCTGGGCGCCCTCGACGCCCTGGAGTTCTGCCGCCTGCACCATCTGAGCGAATACGACGGCCATCTGGT
Source organism: Thiohalomonadaceae bacterium (assembly GCA_050295975.1). Lineage (GTDB taxonomy): Bacteria > Pseudomonadota > Gammaproteobacteria > Thiohalomonadales > Thiohalomonadaceae > JAPHTQ01. Next base: position 35,895 of record JBNKQR010000025.1, on the reverse strand, counting down.
GAGCTGGCTGGTGCGCAACCACCTGGTGATGTCGATGACCGCCCAGCGCAAGGACATCACCGATCCCGAGGTAGTACAGGAGTTCGCCGCCCTGGTCGGCGACATCAACCGCCTGACCTACCTCTACCTGCTGACCTTCGCCGACAGTCGCGCCACCAATCCCGCCGCCTGGAACTCCTGGAAGGATTCGCTGCTGCGCGACCTGTTCAACGCTACCCGACGCGCGCTGCTCAGGGGCCTGGACAACCCCCTGGCTCAGGAGGAGCTGGTGAAGGAGAAGCAGGAGGAGGCCATGTCTCAGCTGTTGCGCTCGACAGAGCTGGAGGAGAGCGCCATCCGCAAACTGTGGGCGACCTTCAACAACGAGTACTTTCTCACCCACTCGCCGAATGCGATCCAGCGCCATACCCAGGCGGTGCTCGCCACTCCGGCCCATGAGCTGCCACTGATCCGGATGCGCCAGACCGCTAAACGCGGCGGCACCGAGGTCCTGTTCTACGGCATCGATCGGGATAACCTCTTTGCCGTGATCACCACCCTGCTCGATCAGCTGGCCCTCTCCATCGTCAACGCCCGCGTCATGAGCACCACGGCAGGATTTTCCCTCAACTCCTTTCTGGTGCTGGAACAGGACGGTAGCCCGGTGGAAGAGGGGGTGCGTTGGGAGGAGGTCATCGAGACCCTGCGCGAAGGGTTGACCCAGGAGGGGGATCAGCCGCTCAAGGTCTCCCGCAGCATCCCCAGACGACACAAGCACTTCGACACCACGACCCGGGTCTACTTCACCCAGGAACCGAATCTGCATCGAACCGCCATGCGCCTGGTTACCCTGGACCGTCCCGGACTGCTCTCCGATGTGGGACAGGCGTTCGCCAGCTGCAATATCCGCCTGCAGCACGCCAAAATCACCACATTGGGGGCCGAGGTGGAGGATATATTCTTCATCACCGACCGAAAGAACGACCCCATCCTCGACGAGAATCAGCTCGAATGTCTAAAACAGGCCGTTACCGCCCGAATGCCTGAGTGACGCAGTTGGTCTTATCCGGTCATCGCTTGACCAAAATCACAGTTTCGGCATCTCAGTCCACCCATTCCTGGGATTTACCTGTAGACTGCGCCCATTGTTGTGGACTTGTGGTGATGCGCCACAGCGTTTCCGGCCAACTACAGAGTACGTCGAGCACCATGCGCAAATACATTCTGATTCTCACTCTCGCTTTGACCGTTTCCCTTTTGAGTGCCTGTGGCGGCAGCAGCACGACCACTAGCACCACCGGAACAGCGTCTCAAAACCTATCCACTGCGGAAGGCGTGAGCCTCTCATGGACGCCTCCAAGCGCCCGCACCGATGGCTCCTTCCTGCCCCTGACCGAACTTGCCGGATACCGGATCTATATGGGCACATCCAGCGACAACATGAATCCGCTGGTGGACCTGAACGACGACTCCGTCACCAGCTACACGGTGAACAACCTCTCCGCTGGCAGCTACTACTTCGCCGTCTCCGCCTATGACACTGATGGCGCCGAGAGCGGATATTCCGAAATCATTCTGGTCAGACTCAGCTAAGCAGCTCGGGGTGGAGCCGGGGACAACCACCCTGCTCCACCCACAACCCTCCCCACCAGCCCCATCAAAGCAAGGCCGGATCGCAAGCTTTAAAGCTATTCATTCCGCAGGGCAAAGCCTGATACCCTTAGCATGTTCGTGCACTGTGGAGCGGATTGAGGTCTGCCGCCACCAAGAGTCGCCTCGGATCTCAGTATTTTCGAACGGCCATTCACTCGCGTGATGTTTCATCGGTTGCGCTAAGACGCTAAGCATACAGACCGGAATAACGCCTTCATGTCCAAGACACCTCCCCTCCTGAGCCTGTCCAAGACGGTCTATCGCAGAGGTAAATGGCTTTGGCTGAACCTAGCGTCCCGGGGGCGTATCAATGAAATGATGCTCATCGAACCGGCAACCGTAAGCGTCGGACAGACGCCGGATAGCCAGTTCCCGCCTAAAAGATTCCTCGGCGGTTACCGGGACGGAGATTGGGATCAACGAGTCATTCCCGTGGAATCTCACCTCCTCTACCAATCCTATGTCCAACATTTCCAGTACGGAGCGCCCTGGGAAGAGACCCCTTTCTATGCCTTTGCTTTGGAATCTATCGAACAAGGCCGCCCTTTTCGGGGCGAATACGACACGCCGGAAGCCCTTCTCCGCCGCTTCGAAAAGTGTGACCGCCTCTATGCCACCATCCAGAAAGAGGGCTACAAGAGCAACCATCAACTCTACAGGGAAGGGAAACTGAGCAACATCCTGGCCCTGATGGACGAAGTGACTGTCAACCTGGCAAGAGACGGAAGCCTCATCCTGAATGACGGCTGGCACCGATTTGCCACGGCCCGACTCCTGAATATCCCATCCATTCCGGCCCGTATTTGTGCGCGTCATGCGCAGCTGCGGAACGCTTGATGCAAGTTTGGACCGAGAGCTCGGCACCTCGAACAGAATCTGACCGCCTTGAGCAGGCACCGTGATCGAACCTGACGCCAGCCGTCGCCCCCCGTACGCGACCGCAGGAATAGCCCCGCGATTTCCCAGAAACCACCTGCAGCCGGGAAACGCGCATCCGAATCCGGGTTGGCTAAAGTGCGTGATTAGCCAAATCGCGAGTTGCTGATGAAATGAAAGATACCCAGTATGGCGAACAGCCCCTTTAGCGGGTCGCCCTTGACGGGGAAAGAGTATCTTTTGAGAGTAAAGAGATCGTCCCCCACAGCGTTCCACCCTTCATCGGTGGTCACCGCCGTCTGATATCCGGCACCCCTCACGGCACCGACTGAGCGCTGGTCCCAATCGCCGTTGGGATAACAGAAGTGAAGACAGGGCCCCTGCATCAACTCTTCCAAAGTCTCCTTCGAGCCCTGCAACTCCTTCACCAACGCATCATCACTGTCGACGAACGGTAAACGCACATGGTTGATGGTATGACTGCCAAGGGTCACATCATCCATCTCCGCGCACGCCATGATGTCCTCTCGGGAAAACCGCGATGACCAGAGGTCCCCTTCAGCCACGTTGGCGATGGAGCTGCCCGAGGTGTTTTCCAGGAACGTACAGATTTCACTGACTTCACTCTGGAAAGCAGCATCGGACAGATCGCGTTTCTTCAGACTTCTTATCAATCTCGACAGCGACTTCGCCATACTCGCCCGAGATGATTGATCAAGAATGATCTCTACTTCCCCGGAAAGTATTTTGACCCCATCCAGACCGGGCTGTTGGATTGCAAAATCCAACCGATCGAACCAATAGGGTACAGACCGCTCCAGGATCCCGGTAGTCGGGTAAAACACAACGGGGATCTTGTACTTTCTCAGAATAGGCAGAGCGATCTCCAGGTTGTTCAACTGCCCGTCGTCGAAGGTGACGACACAACTGTTGCTCTTCAGCGGAGTCGCCCCTTTCAACATGTCTGACGCTTCATCGAGCGAGATGAAATTAAAATACTTCACCGCCAATCCAAGGGTCTCGTCAAAGAGCTGTCTGGAGGTCCTCGGGCGAAGCGGTTCCCATGCGCAGGCTACCCCACTATCCATCACCCCATGAAGCGTCAGAATAGTGATCTTATCCCTTCTGAGGAAACACCAGAGCCTCACAAAACCGAAATGGTAGAGTAACTTCAGAATCAAGTACTTCATTGTGTCAGTCCGCTTTATATCGCCCTATCAAGATGATGGCTGTCGTGGTATTGGGGATATCCACGCTTTGCGAGGTGATGCCCAGAGATCTGTCAGCGTCCGTCTCGCAACCGCCCTGGATGACTTTTACGCCATCGGGCAACTGGAAGCTATCTTAAGGGCGGTTCATGCCCGAAAACGCCCACAGGAGGCACCATTGGAGTACCAGACGCAGACACCGCGAGGAACGGAGTTTACCTTTTAAATGGGCATCGGAGCAGGGTTTGCAATGCCGCCACGGTGTGCAAGATGCAATTTCGAAAGGTTCCTCAATGACTCAACCACTCTGTTTCGTGCCAGGATGACGAGGTGAAACGTTATTTTACAGGCAGTTACCAACAGATGTCTCGCTTCCCAACAGCAGCAGTCTCCTCTCCCAAAGTCTGTAAAGATGAAAATATGCCTCAAATCTCATGCCGTCCGGAACCCTTTCATTGCCCCCCACAATCCGTCCTTCCGAATCTTCATGCCATACGCAATATTTGTTTAACTATCCGAAGGTTACACAAATATTTTTGCCACGGACCTGTCAACGCCTGCCGCGAGATAGAGGCCGCCCCCACTACACATGTGCCGCTATATGGCCTTGAAGTAATTGGCATGACGATCACGCCTCTCAGAACTGAAGCCTACCCCCCGGGCATCCGACCAAAAGACGGACGGCGCCCCGGGAATATGTGAGCGCATTCAAGGTATCAAGTAATTCACGGCCCCTCCCGTCATCCGACATTGGCAAAACGTGAACCATGACATCCATGCCTTTCCCGCTCGGTCGCTAATCTGTTGCAGGAAACAGATTCACATTGGGCCGACAGCCATGAGACCAACACCCTTATTCACCCTCCTACTCATCACCGTCCTGCTGAGCGCCTGTGGCGGTGGGACAGAAGAGAGCGGGAGCGTGACCAGCGGAAACCGCGCGCCCTCTATCAGTGGCACACCCAGCAGTACAATTTCCACTGGGGATCTGTACAGTTTCACCCCTGCAGCAGCAGATCTCGATGGTGACGAACTCTCATTCAGTATCCAAAACCAACCAAGCTGGACAACATTTAGCGGTTCAACAGGCACCTTGGCCGGACAACCGGGTCCCGGCGACGTCGGCGTTTACCCGAATATCACGATTACCGTTTCAGACGGTATCGCCAGCGCAACCATTCCACCCTTCAGCATCACCGTCGTAGACCTCTCCTCCCTTCAAAGCGCAAATACACGCATCAACAGCGGAGCGGATGATGTCGAGGAGGCGGCCGACGGCGCGATGTACATCGACAGCAGTGACCTTGAACTCGTGCATGACGGTAGCGATCAACTGGTCGGTCTTCGCTTCTTGGTCGATGTCCCACAGGGCGCACAGATCGTGCAGGCGAATCTGCAGTTTACAGTTGACGAAGCAAGCGCAGATGACACCAATCTCGTCATATGGGCGGAAGCAGCCGATGACGCCGTCCCGTTCAATGCGACATCCGGCAATGTCTCCGGCCGCGCATCATCTACAGCCGTCGCCACCTGGAGGCCCAATCCATGGCAGACGATAGGTGACAGCCAAGCGGCTCAAACCAGCACCGATCTGAGCCAATTGATACAGGAGGTGGTGGATCGGCCAAGCTGGCAATCTGGCAACCATCTTGTACTGGTCATTTCCGGAACGGGTGTACGAACCGCGGTTTCTTACGAGGGAGGGTCCAGCGCAGCTCCCCTGCTTAGTGTCGAATACAGCGACACGAGCACCAATTCCTCGCCCAGCATTCAAGGTTCACCGGCTACCGGGGCAACAGTGGGAATCGCTTACGGCTTTACGCCCATCGCCAACGACTCTGATGGTGATACGCTCAGCTTTTCTGTCGCAGCCCAACCCAGCTGGACCAGTTTCGACAGCAGCACCGGCACTCTGACGGGTATACCACAGATCGGTGATATCGGGACCTATGAGAACATTACAATCAGTGTCACCGATGGAGAAAATACTGTCTCTTTGGCTCCCTTCAGCATCTCAGTCAGCGAAACCAATCATGCTCCGACAATCTCCGGAACACCGCAAACAAGCGTAACCGAACTGAGTGCATACAGTTTTACTCCCTCGGCGAGTGACGCGGATGGAGACTACCTTGCATACAGCGTTATAAATCTCCCGAATTGGGCAAACTTCGACATCTCTAATGGCGCTCTGACTGGAACGCCCGGTTATGCTGACGCCGGCTTGTATGGGAATATCGTGATTACCGTGAGTGATGGCACGGTCAGTTCCTCGCTTTCGCCGTTCTCGATCACAGTAGTCAACATCAATCGTGAGCCCATTATCAGTGGAACAGCGGTGACGACGGTGGATGAAGGCAGCTCCTATAGTTTTTCCCCCGTTGCAAGTGATCCAGATGGTGACATATTGAACTTTACCATCGCCAATTTACCGTCATGGGCCTCCTTCGATGGAAGCAACGGATCGATCACCGGTACTCCTGACTTCGACAGTTCAGGTAATTATTCGGATATCGTTGTTTCCGTATCTGATGGTATAGCCACAGCATCACTTGCTCCATTTTCGATCAGTGTGAACGATATCAACAGAGCACCGACGATCAGCGGCCAACCCTCGTCAGTCGTCCTGGCAGGAGAACTCTATAGCTTTACTCCTACGGGTGAAGACGCCGATGGGGATGATCTTAGTTTTAGCATATTGAATCTTCCTTCTTGGAGTGCGTTCAACACGGCTACCGGAGAGCTTTCAGGAATCCCATCCAATGGAGACCTTGGCACATACAGCAATATTGCCATCAGTGTATCTGACGGAACTGAGACTACGGCTTTAGGCAGTTTTAGTATTACTGTGACGGATTCGCCAGCCAGCGCGAGCGGTAATATTTTCGTCGATCAACTGATCGGGGCCACTTACTGCACCGACTATGACGAAGCAAGCAGAAGCTGCGGTAGCGGTAACAAAGAAGCCTACAAATCACTCGCGAGCGCGGCCAGCGCCGCTGTCGCTGGCGACACGATAGAAATACGGAGTGGGAATTTCGGTGAACAGCTAGCACCGCAAAACTCAGGGACCTCGACGAATCCGATAATTTACCGCGCTTACAACAACGAAAATGCCGTGATTACCGGTTCATCACTGTCTCCAGCGATCATCATCTCCGGCAAGAGCTATCTGATCATAGATGGACTTGAAATCTCCAATGTCAATCGTTGGATGTACGCCGTGAATTCGCATCACAATATCATTCGCAATAATCACTTTTCCGGCGCACTCGATTCCGGCGGAAGTTCCAAGACGGGCCTTTTCTTTCAGGAAGCCACCTACAACAAAATCCTGGATAACACCATTGATGACAGCACACAGGACAATATTGCTCTTATCAAGTCTGACTTCAACTTGATAGAAGGCAATAGCATGAACAATGCTGCTCATGTCCTGTGGACGCTAAAATGCAGCAACAAAAACATTATCAGAAACAATTATCTTTCCAATCCAGACCAGAAGATTGGTGAGGTTTACGACTGTGATGATGTAGGTTTCGATCATGAATTTTTCATTCACGATGCCACAAAATACAATGTGATTGAAAACAATATTTTTGCAAAATCATCCACCTACTATAGTCCATCAGGTGGAAACGGCATTCAGTACGCAGGGCAGAACGGAATAGTCAGGTTTAATACTTTTTATGACAATAACGTCGGAATCGGAATGCAATCATACAGCCCTGAAGCGTTATACAACAAACATAATCGGATATATCACAACACTTTCCACAAAAACCATTGTGGTGGTATCGCTACATGGAACCCAGACTCTTCCGACTACACGGACAACCTGTTTGTCAATAATGCCTTCAGTGAAAATGTTGAGTGTGGAGGCACATCGCCATTCCAAGTGGTCTACAGAAGCAGGCTAGAGGGAGTTGTGTTGGATCATAACAACATGACTAGCGGCTCTATACCTGATGATGTCATCGGAGCCTGGCAGGGTAGCGGTAACACGCTGGATTGGTACGAGGCGAACTACCCTGGGTTCTTTTTGGATAATATCGAAGTTGATCCCGGATTCGTAGATCCAGACAATCACGATTATTCACTGACGCCATCGAGTCAAATGATCAATGCCGGAAGATTCCTGACTACTACTACCAGTAGCGGGAATGGCCGATCTATACAGGTATCGGATGCCGGCTTCTTCCATGATGGTTTCGGAATAGAAGATGTAACCGGCGATATCATTCAACTGGATGGCGTGTCGACAACCTTTACTATTGTTTCTATAAATTACACCACGAACACGATAACCATCGACAAAGACGCGAGCTGGAATGCTAACCAAGGTGTTTCTCTGCGATATAACGGTACTCGCCCGGATATAGGAGCAAATGAATTTGAATAGGAATTCAACCCTGTTTTGTCTTTAAGATATCATCCCATTGCTGGGAGACGCGGTGGTAGCTGTATTGTTGCGTGTCATGAAATGCTTTTTCGCTCATGCATTTATAGAGTTTTTCATCTCTTAACAGCTTCCCATAAGCACGAGAAAAATCGTCAGCGTCAAGGCTATCGATAAGATACCCATTGACACCGTCTTTGACCAGGTCCGAGAGATCCCCAATATCCGTAACCACGGCAGGAAGACCGCTCATCATGCCCTGTATCAGTGCTTGTGATAATCCCTCTGACTCGGAAGTCAGTGTGAATATTCTCGATCTTGCCATCCACTCGTGAACATTATTTTGCCAACCTGCAAAATGAACACTTTTGTCTATTCCCAGTGAGCGTGCTTTATCTTTGAGGTCAGGTCCATCTGGTCCATCACCTACAATCACGGCAGTTAAAGGCATTTGCTGCTTGTGCAGATTGGCAATCGCTTCAAGGAATATATCGACCCGTTTTACCTTCGAAAGCCTGCCAACCAAAATCAAATCGAATTCTTTTTTCGTTTCTCCTGGGCAGTATTTATCAGAATCAAACCCTCCAGGGACTATTTCTATTCTCGTTCTGACGCTCTTTGACCGAAAATACTCTGCTGCTCCCGTCCCCATGACAATCACTAAATCGCAGGCATCTATGGCTGTTAACAGATATTTTTCAATTTTATCGTCCGGCCTTCTGAGTCTGTTAAATATTTTGCTTTCCGTCTCTATACCACCACCGGCAACCTCTCTTGGACCCCCTCCACATATATAGAGTGATTCAGAACCCAGTAATTTCGCAAACAATATTGCCAGCAACCCGTTTATTAACAGGTGAAATCCTCCCATTACATCCGGCCTGGTTTTGATCCCCATCCAGACAAAAAACAACCACCTGGCGGGAACTCCCCCCACAAGCTTTATTAATGAGCTTGGCGGATAAATCCCTTCTACCTTGTCCATGGCAGGCACTTCTTGTATAGATACCATTCTCACAAGTGCAACTTCCTCTGACATCGCCAAAGGCTTGAGATGGGTAATCAACCAATTGTCAGAATAGAATGTGCCTGTGATGAGTATTTCTAGCTTAGTTCTTCTTTGACGCTTTCTTTTTCTAATTACTATTGCTGCTTTTAACAGCATAATGTACAAGAAGCACAGTGCACGCAACGTATATTGATAAAGCATTATTATTCTGTTCTTTGTTAATCAAGCTTAGGGTACGGAAGCCTTTCGAACGGCAGTGAAATACTGACTCTACCTGTAGAATCAGGAGGATTCATAATCACACCATGCAGTTTGTTGCCACATACAAAAATATCGACACGTTCAGGGTCCTCGACATACCACGTTAATCCGTCCAGATTATCCACATCACTATTATTCGATTCAATATGGATTTCCGTTCTGTTACCGACAAACTTAATTGAATATTCCAATCCGTCTCTCATGGTGATGTAATCAAGCAGTCTCCTTGTTGTAGTAATCAGTACCAAGCCACTCTCATACATCTTTTTTAGAAATTCAAAAGCACGTTTTGTGGAATCATTGAATGGTTGACTCTCTGACCATATTTTCCCCAAGTGGGTATACAGAATGCTACAGCCCTCCATCCGGACCAGTGTTTCAAGCATTTTTCTGGTCAATACCTTATCTATTTCGCGCCCTTTCTCAAATTTTGAAACGCCTGCCCAACTCGGATTGGAGCGCATAAATTCATAAATCCTGGTACCGTCGACCAACTCTGTTTCACGTAAAACACGATTATTTTTATGCATGGCGTACTTGTCATTTCCAAGCGCAGCTAGAAGACCTTTTGCGAATTCGGTAAGTATTGTCTTAGCTGATGCTGCTACTCGTCGCCTATTAAAGATACCTCTATATGATCGCCTGGCGTTTTGGGCAATCAAACTTGTAACGCGACCTTTCCAAATATACTTTATGCCGTATTTGTCTACAGTTGCATCGGCATGGTAAGCATTTGCCCCCTTTACTGCTCCTTGGCCCTTCATAATATCTGGGTCAAAATTTGTGGGCGCCTGCGCATGATCCACCCAAACCTTGATCTTGCAGCCATGAGCATCGAGTTCCTGTAGACAATCTAGTGCCTGCTGCCGTGTATCTACGTAGTCACCAAAGGAATGGATGCAGTCGATGTAGCCAGAACGTATAAGTTTATGTATATTACTTCTGGCCTTCTCTGAACAATTCCAATACGCGAATTGATCTTCTGGCATATGAAAATAGATCGTATTGCCCACTTCCAAATCAACCCCCTTACCGATGAGGGTCTGTTGATCCGTATTCAGGTATCTGAGTATCTCAAAATATATTTTTTCGTTGGGCGTCTCATCAAGATCGCTGCAGATAGCTAATAGGGCATGGTAGGGATAGGGGTATTTCCGCAATTCTGGCTGTTTATGACTGCTCATTGAAGGCACTTTTGTACTGAAATCTCAAACCAATATTCTAATTTACGTAAAATAGTAGCATCATAAAGATAAAGAAACTAAGAATTTTCTTTGTTACCCGCTATACATAAACACATCAGATTCACCAAGATCCTTCATAAGAAGGACGCACGCCGATAGCTGACATTAATAGTTAACTTGTAAAATTCTATTTCAATATTTACCACGGTCCCTCTACAATTAAATCGCACATCGAAAATTAAATTACTAATAGTATATTTTCGCTAGTGCATATGCCTTGAGAATTGATTAATTACTTCTCTTTTCAGATACATCAATGCACTCCTAATTGCCGGACATCGCAATTCATTATTAAATCAGCAAGACGGCGGGGCAATACACGCACATTATTATTTGGCATTGTCATTGGATTAATATTTGTTCGAATATCCGCTACAAATTAGTCGGTCAGTAAATATGGCTACATTTAAATAGCGAAATTATGAATCAAACTTCTTCGCGCCGTAATTCATTTGAGCAATAGCCATATTCACTACAATATTAAATAAAATATATTTTTACAGATTTATTATTATTCTTTGTTACAAAAACTTTCTGTTCATAATTAATTAAATAATTACAGCCCGGGTATATTTGTATTATATATTCTACCTTTTGCATTCAGCACAGCCCTGTTGGCTCACAGTATCATTACAAACCCCAAAACCGATGCATCAGATAATGACCCAATGTCACAGGATGACTGAAATTTAACTCAATAACATATACTTGGACAGACTTGAAACTTTCATTTATATTACCACATGCTATTGATTCTTTATTTAAATAGCCCTTGATCCCAGGTTTCGTATTTTAAATTATTCTGCAGCTTGTAATCGGCACTATTTACTACCCAGAATGGTCAGACTAACTCTACTATCACTCGTTATCGGTTTTTTCTGTGTCTATTCCTTCAAAGACTGGTACAAATCACTCTGCTTTCTGATTGCCTTGTTATCCATTATTGAACACCCGGACGTGCCTAAAACCATTCTTGGGATTCAGGGTTTAAATCCTTGGAACATTTTGTTTTTCTTCGTACTACTTGGATTCTTATTTGAGAATAAGCAAAATCGTGGGTTTGACTGGAAGACGCCCGACAATCTGTGGATCTTTTTTTCTTTATATATGGCCTTTTGCCTCATTGCATACTTCAGAATGACTGGCGACTTATCCAATCTGATTGAATATAACGAACTATTCGGTGAAGACCCACCTACCAGATTGGGCTTATTCTCTGAACACGTCATCAATGTCATCAAGTGGGTCGTACCCGGACTATTGCTATTTCACGGATGCAATAGTTACAAGCGGTTCGTGTACGGTGCAGTATCAGCCTTATCCATCTATCTGTTTCTAGGTGTATTGACGATAAAAGCCATGCCGCTTGCCGCAATTACCGATGCTGACAGACTTGAATATCTGGCAAGAAAACTGCTCTCAGACAATGTCGGGTACCACAGGGTCAATCTAGCCATGATGTTCGCTGGAGCATTTTGGGCGGTATTTACATTAAAAGAGATTGCAGATACCAGAAAACAGCGCTTGTTCATCTATTTCGCCTGTGGTGTCATTCTATACGCATTAGCTCTCAGTGGCGGCAGAACAGGCTATGCCACATGGGCCGCCATTGGCGCTTTATTTGCCTTTTTCAAGTGGCGCCGCTTTCTGTTTTATGGCCCTATAGTTGCCCTAATAATCATCTCTCTCGTACCGGCGGCGCGCGACAGATTCCTGATGGGTTTCAGTGAAGATACGGTAGACGAGCGTAATACTGCTTTAGTTGAAGAGGGCTTAGTAAACGAAGACAGTAATGTCGATTTGTATACTGTCACCTCCGGCAGAACAATTGCCTGGCCTTTTGTTATCGACAAAATCAAAGAATCACCAATTACTGGCTATGGCAAGGAGGCCATGATCCGATCGGGATTGAGTAGTTATTTATGGTTGACTTTTCAAGAAGGTTTCCCGCATCCCCATAACATGTATCTGCAATGGATGTTCGATAACGGGGTGATTGGCATGATACCCGTTCTTATATTCTATCTTCTTATTCTGAAATACTCTTTTTCACTTTTCAGAGACACGAGAAGTCCAGTGTTTGTTTTTGTTGGCGGCGCTTCGTTATCCCTGATCCTGGCTCTTTTCATTGCAGGCTTCGGCAGTCAAACATTTTATCCTCGTGAAGGCTCAGTCGCTATGTGGTGCATCACCGGACTTATGTTGAGAGTCTATTTACTACGAAAACAGGCGTCTGAAAAAATAGACAAAACCGATTTAGCGAATCCAATCACTGTCAATACATTGTGGGCAACGAATAGCGATAAACCCGCTGATGAGCAACTTCTAAGACCCAATTTCTTCAAATAGACACTAATCATTCATGCCAAAAAATATTTGCATTGTTTCGCCCTTTGCCTATGGGGCAATGATCGGTGACACAAAAGGTCACATTGGTGGTGTAGAAACCCAAACGGCATTGCTCGCTAAATGGCTCGCATCAAGTACTCAGCATCACATTTCCATTGTGACATGGAACGAGAGCACTTCTGAAGATGAGTATATTGATGGTGTCCAGATCATTAAGATTTGCAAAAGAACCGATGGCTTGCCAGTTCTTCGCTTTTTTCATCCCAGATGGACATCTTTGATCAATGCATTGAAGCATGCGGATGCAGATATCTATTATCAAAACTGTGCCGAGTACGTTACCGGCCAGGTTTCACTTTTCTGCAGGTTCAAAAATCGTAAGTTTGTCTACTCTGTCGCCAGCGACCCGGATTGCGATCCAAAACTACCCACCCTAAAAACCCTTAGAGAAAGAGTACTCTATCGATATGGACTTAAGCATGCAGATTCAATAATCGTGCAGACGCTTTATCAGCAAGGCATGTTGAAAAACGGCTTCGGTCTTGATTCAACCCCACTACCAATGCCATGTGTTGCTCCGAGTTCTGATTTCACACAAGCAAAGCACCTACATGATGGTGAGTTTCGTGTTCTTTGGGTAGGACGAATTGCCTCTGTCAAACGCGCTGAAATATTGTTGGATATTGCTACACTCGCCAAAGATATAATCTTTGAAATCGCTGGAGGATTGGATCAAGAGAAAGACTACTACAATACCATTCTGGAACGCGCAAAGGATTTACCCAATGTCGTTATGCATGGAAAATTAAATCGAGAACAAGTGAATGATCGATATAGTGCGGTTTCTGCATTTTGCAATACATCTATTTACGAAGGTTTTCCCAATACATTTCTTGAAGCCTGGAGCCATGGTCTACCCGTAGTCTCCACAATCAATCCAGACAATCTGATTACAGACAATAGTATTGGAATTAATGCTAAATCAACCGAAGATTTTGTCGAGGCTCTTTACAAATTAAAAAACAATTACGAATACTGGCATGAACTTTCCACTAATTCGCGTGCTTTCTACCTCCAGAATCATGCCATCGACATCTCAATGAAGCGCTTTCTACGTGTTTTTGAATCTATCTGATTAACAACCCGGATGATCCGTACATGAAACTTGCCATTGTCACCCAGTTCCCTCGTGATCCCGATTTCCCATATGGTGGCGTTGAAGCTGTCAGCGTCAACCTTGTCAGAGGCCTTACAGCATTTGATGACCTCAGCTTAGATGTTGTAACCCTTGATAAGAAAATTGATTCAAATGAAACCTATGAATGGGAAGGCGCCAGGATTCACCGTCTAGCCAGGGACACAGACAACGAATTACTAAACGCAATCACAAAAGGGAAAACTGTTGTTTGCAAGTATCTTGCAGAGCTTTCACCTGATATTGTGCATGCCCATGACACCTATGGAATAATGACCAGCGACCTACCGTATCCAAAAGTGTTTACTGTTCATGGCTTCATTTATGGCGACACCATCCTATCCAATAAGAAGCTGCCTTGGTTACGCTCAAAATTATGGAAATATATCGAAACACGCGGCTGGTCCAAACAACCGCACATCATCTCGATAAGCCCTTATGTAAGAGAGCGTGTATCGCAATATAGCAAAGCCGTCATTCACGACATCGACAATCCCATTTCATCGACTTTCTTCGACATACCGCACCAATGCAGTTCAAATGTGATTTTTAGCGCCGCTGTCATATCCCCAAGAAAAAACACGCTAAACCTGATTTACGCTGTCGAACGTTTACTCGATCAAGGTATAGATGTCGAGTTGCGCTTGGCCGGCTCTGTCTCAAATGCGGAATATGGAAAATTGGTGGATCAAGCCATCATCGAGCGAAACCTTACTGACCATGTAAAGCTCTTAGGACGTATAACCACAGCCGAAATTCAAAAGCACCTCTCCGACTCTAGCATATTTGCACTTGTTTCTTATGAGGAAAACTCACCCATGGGCATTGAAGAAGCAATGGCTGCAGGAGTACCCGTACTCACATCCAATATGTGCGGCATGCCATATATGGTAAAGGACGGTGAGAGTGGCTTTTTGGTCAATCCAAGCGATGTCAAAGACATAGCAAGGCGGATGAAGCAAATTCTAAGCGACGAGGATCTGAGAACGCGCATGCAGAAATGTGCGAAGCAAATTGCCAGCGACAGATTTCATCCTGATGTGGTTGCGCGAAAAACATACAATGTCTACAAAGACATTTTAGCCAGTGACTAATTCACGCGTTTCCTTTTAGCCAGTTTTCCCTGTATCAATGGTTTAATGATTGGCCAATAAACCATCGGTAACAGCACCATAGACCCAATCATCCCGATCAAAAGAATCTGTAGTGAAGAATCCCCACCAAGATACCTGCTGAGAACGAGCCATGCCGCCAGTACACTACTCCCAAGCACGGGAAGCCCGAATGACCGTCTAAGGTACTGCGGAACAGTAATACCTATCTTACTGCAAGCATATATCGGTATCACAATACCCCTTGTGATCGTTCTTATGCTGCCAGTGAGAATCGCCGCGCCAAGTAGCGTCCAGCCAAGGCTGTTCATAAAAAGAATTCCTATTACCAGCATCACAATGGATATTACGAACGTGATTATCGCGACCTTTCCATGGAGATTCATGCCCATCAGTACACGCAAGGTTGGTGCCTGCGAAATCGACAACAGGGATCCGAATGCCAAAATCGCTATCACGTACATATCGGCGTAATCATGTCCCATCCATATGGTAAGAATATGGTCACCCAATATACCCAATACCAGGATCATCGGAAGCGTCATAGCGACTGAATAGCGGGTACTTTGAATCAGAACATCCTTGATTTCATCACCTTTTCCAATACCGATTAACGATCCGACAGTTGGAGTAAGAACAAACGCAAACTTGTTCATGAATGTCTCTATATGTCGAATCAGTGCAATCGGCCTCATAAAAACTGCAAGCCCGGCCGCTCCGACCGTCCCCGCCAAGGCAATATTGATTGTCTGAACAACAACCAACTGTGGCGCACCGATAACGACGGATTTCATGCCATAACTGAACATCTTCTTCGTGTGGCTAAGACTGACATAGCCTACTTTCAACTGTAGATTGGGGCACACAGAGTAACCGATATAGACACGCACGAGTTCAGCAACAATGTTGACGCCTAAATAGACGACAGCCAGACTGACAATGCCATAACCAAGCAGCATGGCGATGATCATGAGAACCGCAGAGGTTATGCTGCTTGCGGCATTCAACCCATTATGAAGATCCCATCGATGCACGCCGGTGGTGATTCCACGAAATGTGTCGAACAGCATTTGAACAGCAAGACTCAAACCGAGCAATCCAACTACGTTTACCGCTTGTGAAAGCTCTGTTGGATCCCAACCTTCGAGATAATCCGGTAAGAAATAGACAAGCGCTGCCGTACCAATAACCACAGCCACAGCGATCATAGCCTGAATTGCCACAACCGAAGAGACTGCTTTGTTCAGATTCAGATAATCTTCACCAGAGTAGTATTTCGCAACATATCTGTTTACGGATGAGCCAACTCCCAAACCGGAAAGCGAAAGATAATTGACGAATGACCAACTCATATCCCATATGCCAAGGGAGGTCTTCCCCAGGTGGTCGTCAATCATTCTCGGCACGACAAAGCCAATGATGATTAATACAATGTGGCTGCCCCAACTAGTAAAGACGTTCTTTGCAAACCTGTCTCTACCGGTTGTATCAACATTGCTGTTTTTCGCGTCTGATGCCATTCGATTTACCGAACTGAGGTCAGGAATGATTCCATAAAGAACGTTCTAACGTTCGTGAATCTTGGATTTGCTCTTGAATTGGATTCCCTTTCATGCGACACATTATCTACGTTAGCAAACAACAATTTCGTTGATGTGGGATTTTCCAGTCATAGATCACATCAAAACTTATTTATCTTAAGATGCAATTAACGTGGAATAGATATCAAAACGATGAATTGGCAAATCGGAAGGCGGTTCTCAAGCAACTCTCACTAATGCTAGATTTACGTCAATAGACCAGAGTCCATGCTAAAAAATGCTTCTCTGGTACATATAATCAGCATTACTAATCGTGACCGCCCTGACAAAACCTTATGCCGCCCCACAGAATCTGAAATCAAATCGTATTTGAAAGTGGCGTTTACCATTTGAATCTCTATCGGCTAAGACTTATTCGAAGGTATTATCCAAAATAGCCTTTTTAACCGCATCGAGTTCAGCCGGAATACTGATCACAGGTGACGTGGACTGCTTGATCGCCGTATCGGGATCCTTCAGGCCATTTCCCGTCAGTGTACAAACGATGCTCGATCCCTCGGGTATTTTGCCAGACTGGATGTCCCGCATAGCACCCGCCAGGGAAGTGGCAGATGCCGGCTCGCAAAATATGCCTTCACGCTCTGCAAGCAACTTCTGCGCTGCCAGGATCACTTCATCAGTACACTCATCGAACCAACCGCCTGACTCTTCCTGCACCTTCCATGCCTGTTGCCAGGATTGGGGATTGCCGATACGAATCGCAGTTGCAACAGTTTCCGGATCCTTGACCGGTCCACCACGCATGAAAGGTGCCGATCCGGCAGCCTGGTAGCCCACCATTTTCGGTCGTTTTCCGGTTATCGCTCCACCGGCAAATTTGCATTTCCCGCCGCAATAGGCACAGGCCTCGGTGACATGATCTCCCGAAGAACAGGAGTATTCACAATAGCCGATCCAGTGGGCAGTGATATTACCGGCGTTCCCTACTGGCAGGCAGTGATAGTCTGGCGCATGCCCCAACTCCTCGATGATTTCGAAGGCAGCGGTCTTCTGCCCCTGAAGACGGTAGGGATTGATGGAGTTGACGATAGTCACAGGGGCGTGTTCGGCAACATCCTTGACCAACTGCATCCCGTCGTCGAAGTTGCCTTTGATCTGAATAGTGACGGCACCGTACATCATTGCCTGCGCCAGCTTGCCCATGGCGATTTTTCCGTCGGGAATAAGCACGAATGCGGTGATTCCCGCCCGCGCAGCGTAAGCGGCTGCTGCGGCGGATGTATTACCTGTGGAAGCACAGATGATTGCCCTGCTCCCCTCTTCCACGGCCTTGGTGACCGCCATGGTCATACCCCGATCCTTAAACGAACCGGTAGGATTCAGGCCTTCATATTTGACATAGATATCGACGTCCTTACCCAATTCCCGAGGTATGTTCTGCAACCTGATCAACGGCGTATTACCCTCGCCCAGGCTGATAATGCGGGTATCGTCATGAACCGGTAGCCTGTCGCGGTATTTGTCGATCAAACCTGTATAACGGGGACGGAACGTCATAGTGCTAACCTCTCGACACCGGCCACGCGCTTTTGCCGTGGCAGGCGTTTCTCAAAACTTCTGTGATCATCACTCTATCAGCCATCCAGGCGCTCGACCCGGATGCGCATCACCTTACTCGCGATACTGTCGAGCTGCTCGATGGCGGCTATGGCTTGATTCATCTGCTTCTCGAGCACCCTCTGCGTAAGCATCACGAAGGGCACCGTGGTATCGTTCTCGGCCGGCTCTTTCTGTTGAATCGCCTCGATGCTGATACCTTCGTCGGCCAATATACCGGCAATCTTCGCCAACACGCCGGGACGGTCCTGCACCTGCAAGCGCAAGTAGAAAGCAGTCTCCACCTCATCGATAGGCAGAATCGGCAAATCGACCAGTTCGCCCGGCTGGAACGCCAGGTGAGGCACCCGGTTTTCCGGATCGGTAGTCAGCACACGCGCCACATCGACCAAATCGGCAACCACCGCGGATGCGGTGGGTTCGGCACCGGCACCGGCGCCATAGTAGAGCGTGGGACCGACAGCATCTCCCTTGACGAGCACGGCGTTCATCACACCGTCCACATTGGCGATGAGCCGACGATGGGGAATCATCGTTGGATGTACCCTCAGCTCGATCCCCTTTTCACTCTTTCGCGCGATTCCGAGGTGTTTTATTCGATAGCCGAACTGAGCCGCGTACTCGACATCCTGTGGCTCGATCTGAGTGATCCCCTCGGTGTAGGTCTTATCGAACTGCAGGGGCACACCAAATGCAATCGACCCCAGAATGGTCAGTTTATGCGCAGCATCGATGCCTTCGACGTCGAAGGTGGGATCAGCTTCGGCATATCCGAGGGCCTGGGCCTCTTTCAGCACATCCGCAAACTCGCGCCCCTTGTCCCTCATCTCCGTGAGGATGAAATTTCCGGTGCCGTTGATGATGCCGGCGATCCACTCGATGCGATTGGCCGCCAATCCCTCTCGAACCGCTTTTATGATCGGGATACCTCCGGCCACGGCCGCTTCGAAAGCGACCGTCACGCCCTTCTTCTGAGCGGCTGCGAAGATTTCGTTTCCATGCAGAGCGATCAACGCCTTGTTGGCTGTCACCACATGTTTGCCGTTTTCAATCGCCTTCAATACCAGTTCGCGTGCCGGTGAATAGCCGCCGATCAGCTCGACCACAATCTCGACCTCGGGATTGTCCACCACGGCAAATGCGTCATCGGTCAGCTCCATTCCCTCGACGCCCTGTAACAGTTTCGGGTCGTAGGCCTTGGCTGCTGCATGGGTAATCTGGATACCACGTCCTGCACGGCGGGCGATCTCATCGGCATTCCGGGTCAAAACCCTGAGGGTGCCGCCGCCGACGGTGCCCAGTCCCAACAGACCCACTTTGACTGGATTCAAGCTCATTCTCCTGGCTATCTTTCTATCTTTCTCTAGGGTTGGATCAATCCATCACGACGAAACATGTCGCGGATACCGCGGATTGCCTGACGGGTACGGTGTTCATTCTCGATCAGACCGAAACGCACATGGTCGTCACCATGCTCACCGAAACCGACCCCCGGGGAGACGGCCACTTTGGCCTCCTTCAGCAGCTTCTTGGAGAACTCCAGAGAGCCCAGTTCCCGATAGGGCTCCGGGATCGGCGCCCAGACGAACATGGTCGCCTTCGGCCGCTGCACCTGCCAACCGATATTGTTGAGACCGTCGCAGAGGACATCGCGACGACTCTGATACATATCGCTGATCTCTTTCACCACATCCTGCGGCCCTTCCAAAGCGGCTATGGCCGCTACCTGGATCGGCGTAAAGGTCCCGTAGTCGAGATAGGACTTGATTCTCGCCAGTGCCGCCACCAGCGTCTTGTTGCCGGCCATGAAGCCGACCCGCCAACCGGGCATATTGTAACTCTTGGAGAGTGAGAAAAACTCTACCGCAATCTCGTCGGCTCCGGGCACCTGCAGAATCGAGGGGGCCACATAACCGTCGAAGACGATGTCAGCGTAGGCCAGATCGTGCACGACCCAAATGTTGTACTCTTTGGCGATCTCCACCACTTTCTCGAAAAACTCGAGTTCCACGCACTGAGTGGTCGGATTGGCGGGAAAGTTGAGCACCAGCATTTTTGGCCGTGGCCAGGAGTCCTTGATCGCCCTCACCAGCTCATCGAAGAAATCGATACCCGGCACCATCGGTACGTGCCGTACATCAGCACCGGCGATGATGAATCCATACGGGTGGATCGGGTAGGCGGGATTGGGTACCAGCACGGAGTCGCCCGGCCCCATGCAGGCCAGTGCCAGGTGCGCCAGTCCCTCTTTGGAGCCGATGGTGGCGATCATCTGGGTCTCGGGGTCCAGTTCGACCCCGTAACGGTTCTTGTACCAGTTGCACATGGCCCGGCGTAGGCGGGGGATGCCCTTCGACATGGAATAGCGGTGGGTATCCTTGCGATTGGCCACCTCGCACAGCTTATCCACGATGTGCTGCGGTGTCGGCTGGTCGGGATTGCCCATCCCAAAATCGATGATATCCTCGCCACGCGCTCGCGCCGCTGCCTTCAACTCATTGACGATAGCGAAAACATAAGGCGGTAACCGCTTGATTCTATGGAACTCTTCCATCTCTGGCGTGGACACGAAAACCTCGACTTTTTGCTGGGTCCAAAGGGATTAAAGTTAACTGACAGCCTGCTAAAGATCAATTAAATCACGTAACCGGCAGCTTTTTTCGTAGCGACGAATGCGGTATGGTCGGCAGCATGAAATTCATGCTCGACACCAGCGGCGACGGCTACACCATACAGCACTACGATACGGGTGAGATTATCATCGACCAGAAGCGCTATCGACAGAGCCTGATCCTTCTACCGGACCAGGTCATCGCCGACTGGACGCCCGCTTCGGTGTCTGAACTCGCGACGGCTGATTTCGAACAGCTGGCGGCATTGAGGCCGGAAATCGTGTTGTTGGGAACCGGCCGGCAACAACACTTCCCGCATCCGTCCCTGTCACAACCGTTGATGCATCAGCGTATAGGATTCGAGGTGATGGACACGGCCGCGGCCTGCCGCACCTACAATATCCTGATGACGGAAGGGCGCAGGGTGGCAGCGGCACTGTTCATGATTTGACGTCGGCATCCGGCGTGCTGGCCGGTGCCTTCTCGGCATCCTCCTCCAGGACCACCACATCCTGCGGCGGCGGAAACTTTGCGACAACCCGCTCGGAGAGTTTGTGCAACGACGCCTGATGCAGGGCATCCGACTCCATGAGAATCAGAATCAGCACCGTGACCATGATCGGCAGCAACCCGATGCCGCCGATCATGGCCATCACGGCCACTTTCATCATGCCCAGGTAGGTGTAGCCGATCCAGCCCAGGAAACTGACACCCAGAACCGCCAGCAGCATATAGATGAAAAAGCGGCTGCGCTGTGCCGCAATCTGCCAGTGAACCATGACATACCAGTGATCCTCGCGCCGCGACCGCTTGGCCCGCCACAGGGTATAGACCAGCAGCGAAAGCGATACGATAGGAACCAGCGCCAAGGGCTGCCAATAGGAGCGCACCAGGCCCAGAGCGGCCACAAACCAGAGGATATGGTTTCCGATCAGGTTGGTGAGAAAAATATCGTGCGGAATCTTGGCCTGTCGTGTCAGCTCGTCAGAAATTTCGAATTTCATGGTTACAGCCCGTCCTGCCGGTCATAAATATGTAACAGCGAGGGGAGGCTACCATCAGCCGGGGGTAAATGCATCTATGGCAAACCCCAATGATTCCACCGGTTGGCGGGAGAAGTCAGTCCGTTTCCACGTCTGGCATGAGTTTCTTGGCCAGCCACTTCTTTAACCAAAACAGAAGTGCGAACAGCACCAGACCCGACACCACACCCATCCAGGGCTGCTGTTTGAGAATTGTTATGAACCAAAGACCGCTTCCCATAGTAGAATCAGTCCCTGCTGCGTCAACTCAGTAACAGGCCGACCTGGCAGCCAAACTCAACCCAACCACTACGGCCTCACAGCAAAAATCCTCAATCTCGGACAACCGTACAGATGGAAAAAAAGATCATTTTCTGGGTCATCTCCCTCTCCCTGGTGGCCATTGCCCTCGCCATCCTGCTTCCGGGCGGCCGCCAGGTCGACCCCGACCCCAAACTCCCCTGGGATATCCATCTGACTGCCGAGAATCGAGTACAGGTGTTCAAACTGACACTGGGCAAGAGCACCCTGGCCGATGCCAGAGCCGTGTTCCAAATGGAAGGGGAGATCAACCTCTTTGTCGATAAAAGCGGCAAACCTGCACTGGAAGCCTACTTCGAGCGGGTTTTTCTCAGCGGTCTGAGAGCCGACTTCATCCTGGTGCTCGATGCCAATGAGACCACGCTGGCCGCACTGTTCAACCGCGGCAGCCGCATCAGCCGCTCCAGCGATACCACGCGTAAGGTTGAGCTGAGCAGCGAAGACAGCACGCTGGTCAGCACGCTGCCGATCCGTCTGATCAACTACGTTCCCTACGCCAATCTGGACGAGGCGCTGGTGAGCAGCCGTTTCGGCCAGCCGGCACAGAAGCTTACCGAATTGGAGACCGGAATCATCCACTGGATCTACCCGGACCGGGGAGTCAGCATCGGCCTCAATGCGGATGGCAAGGAACTGATTCAGTACATGCCGTTGAGTGAGATCAACGGGTTTGTCGCCCGCATCGAAGAGAACAACCGGCGCTATCTTGAGAACCAGCCGGTACAGGATTAAAACCGGAGCAGAAATGCCCCCTTGGCTAAGCTTAGGAACAGTTTGAACGACTATTCCTGATCCTCGGCATCCGGCATGCGCTGTTTGGGCGCTTTTTTCTTTTTCGGCTTCAGGTCGTCATCCATCAGGATGCGGTGTGCCTCGCCTTCCAAATCGTCGAACTGGCCGCTGCGCGCGGCCCAGAACAGCACCCCCACGGCAGCCAGACCGAGTAGGATCATACCGGGTATCAAGCCGTAGATGACTTCCATTACACCATGCCCTCGTCGCGCTTCATGACCTTACCTTAACACCTTTGAACAGGGTGCGGATACGGGCGGAGTTGCCGATCACGGCCAGAGAACTCATAGGCATGGAGATGGCGGCCACCAACGGTGTGACGATAGCGGCCATGGCCAGGGGTACCATGATCAGGTTATAAAGAATGGAGATGCCGATATTCTGACGGATGGTGCGCAGAGTGCGCCGTGAGAGTCCGATGGCCAGACGCACCTTTTCGAGCTCACTGCTCATCAATACGATATCGGCGCTGGCGATGGCGACATCGGTACCGGTGCCGATGGCAAAGCCCGCATCGGCGCGAGCAAGCGCCGGGGCATCGTTGATGCCGTCGCCGACCATCGCCACGCGGAAACCGTTCTCCTGCAAACGGGCGATGTGTTTATCCTTCTCTTCCGGCAACACCTCGGCGATCACTTCAAGCCCACCCAGACGCTCCGCGATCGCCTCCGCCGCCTGGCGGCGGTCGCCGGTGAGCAGGGTCAGTTTGAGGCCCTCCTGCTTGAGCGCGGAGATCAGATCGCGCGCGTCGTCGCGCAGCCGGTCCTCGATGGCGATCAGCGCTACCTGGCGCCCATCCACAGCCACACGAATCGAACCCACGCCGCGCCCGTCCATCTCCCAGGCGAGACGGTCGAAACGCTCGCTGGAAGCCACGCCACTGGCGGCCATCAGACTCGGATTGCCGGCCAGAAGCAGCTCGCCGGCCACACGGGCGGAGACGCCCTGGCCCGGTCTATAGCGAAACTCCTCCGCCTTGTATTGGCGATGATCGAGCTCCCGCCGTTCCAGCCAGTCGAGCACCGCTCGGGCCGACGGATGTTCGGCAAACCTCTCCATGGCGCCGAGACGGCTCATCAACGAGGCGATCTCCGGGGGGCAGGTGTCATCCGACTCCTTCCAGCCAGAGGCCTCCCCATGAATCGCGACCACCGAGAGACCACCCTCGGTCAGGGTTCCGGTCTTGTCGAATATGATGTGGTTGATAGCCGAGAGCGTCTCGAGCACCTCGCCGTTCTTGACCAGGATGCCATATTTCGCGCCCAGTCCGGAAGCGACTGCAATGGACATGGGAGTGGCCAGTCCGAAGGCACAGGGACAGGTGATGATGAGCACCGAGGTGGCCGCCAGCAGCGCCACCTCGAAGTCGGTGTTCACCCAAAACAGGAAGGTCAGGGTGGCCAAGGCCAGGGTCACCGCCACGAACCAGGGCACGATCTGGTCCGCCAGACATTGAATCGGCGCCTTCGATGCCTGCGCCTCCTCGACTAGACTGATGATGCGTCCCAGAGCGGTGTTCTTCAGCGATCCCCTGACTTCGATCTGCAGTGCGCCGTGACTGTTGATGGTGCCCGCAGCCACCTCGTCTCCGACACCCTTGAGCACGGCCTGCGACTCGCCGGTGAGCATCGACTCATCGACACCACTGGTGCCATCCAGCACCACGCCGTCCACCGGAATCCGCTCACCCGGCTTGACCAGTACCACATCACCGGTATTGACAGCGCGGATCGGCACCACCTTCTCCCGATCCTCCAGCAGCAGGGTCGCAACCCGCGGCTGTAGGTCGAGCAGACGCTGGGTCGCGGCCACCGCCTGGCGTTTGGAGATCGCCTCCAGATAGCGGCCGACCAGGATCACAAAGAGGAAATTCACCACCGTGTCATAGTAGACCTCGCCCAGCTGACTGCCGGTGACTGTCACATAGACCGAATAGAGATAGGTGATCGACGCCCCGATCGCGATCGGCAGATCCATCCCCAGATGGAAATTCTTGAGGCCAGACCAGGCCCCCTTGTAGAAAGGAAATCCGGAGTAGAGCAGGACCGGCGTCGCCAGGGCAAAACCGATCCAGTGGAACATGCCGCGAAACTCACCCTCACTGGCGCCGGCATAGAGCGCGATGGAGATCCACAACAGGTTCATCATGCCAAAGGCGGCAAAGGCCATGCGGTAGAGCAGATGACGGTTCTGTCGCTTCAGCGCCCCTTCGGCCAGCTCCGGATCGTAGGGAACGGCGGCATAGCCGATCTGGCCCAGTCGCTGCATGATCTTGGAGAGTGCTACCTGGCCATTGTGCCATTTGACGTGCAGGCGCTTGCCGGAAAGGTTGACCTGCGCCGAGACGACTCCGGTCATGGCATTGAGGGTATGTTCGATCAGCCAGACACAGGCGGCACAGTGAATACCTTCGATCAGAAGGTGGATCTCCCGTGCCTCGCCCAGATCGCCGACGAACTCCTCCTGAACTTCGTCCAGATCGTAGAGCGCAAGCTCCTTGGGAATTTCCGGTGGCGGCGCCAGACAGGCGCCTTCCGGCGTGCGTTGGTAGAAGCCCTCGAGCCCGGCATCGTAGATGGCCTGACAGACCGCCTTACAGCCGGTACAGCAAAACTCCTGAACCTCGCCCTCGATCTCGGCGGTAACCACCTCTTCGGGCGGGATCGGCAGGCTGCAGTGAAAACAGGCGCGTGAAGACCCTGCCTCATCAGACATCAGACGGCACCCTCAGCAGGCCACGGGATTTGGGCGGCCCGACTGTCAAACGAACACATCGGGGCTCAAGGCACCCAATCGATACCGACGCCGATCCGTTTCGGTGTGTTGTACTCATCCTCGCCGTGCTGCGCGCTGACCAGGATATCCCAGGCGCCCAACAGCGGAAAACGGACTTCGGCCTCGTACTGGCCTGGCCCGACCTGTTGCATCGGCACACTGAAGTCCTGCTTCGCATCCGATGGGCGGTAAGCGTAGAAAACCACGGCCGTCGGATCGACAGCTGCACCTTCCTTGTCCCTGACCGTGAATCGGCAGGTGACCACCTCATCCACACCGATCTTTCTGGGCAGATCAACCTTCATCTGCCATCCGGGATTTCTTGCCTGGCGCTTGAGCATGTTCTTTTCATAATCCTGCCCGCGCTCGTAGAAATCCTCGACCACAAGTCCGGGATTATTGGTCTGCGCCAGATAGACCATGATCCCGTTCATGATGAAAAAGATCACGATCATAGCCACCCAGGCGATCACCCAGGGACTATGCCATGCGGAGTTTTTATCTGCCATAGCGGTAACTTAGAAGACTCGTTAAAGGCACGGGGGCGGACACGACGCCCACCCCCCCGGGAAATGCCATATGATACAACAGATCGCGATCAACGTGGACCGATGAAGACGCTCTTGCGGTCTCCCTCAAGCATCTTCTCGTCATACTCGCCTTGCACCTTGAAGATGATGGGCGTGGTCTCCTGTTCGAGATTTTCCTGTGGAACTCTCACGAAGACGGTGTGAGAAGTCACCATCCCATGGCGAGCCGTAACCGGCTTATCGGCATCCACAAGCACCAGACCCGTGGGTCCGCTGGCGCTGATCGTGGCGGAGATATCCTCACCCATCTTATTGAGGATCTTCAAGGTGTACTTGTTCTGGATCGAGCCATCGCTCTGCAGCACAAACAGCGGCTGCCGCGCATGAATCACCTTGAGCTCCAGCGGCGCGAGTGAAGTGAGACCGTAGACGATGCCGATCACGGCCAGCGACATGATTGCGGAGTAGACCCATACACGCGGTCGTTTGTAGAGCGGAAGCGGCTTTTGGTTCGCCTCCAACGCCTCGTAGGATTCGTACCGAATCAAACCCTTGGGTCGACCGACCTTCTCCATCACCTCGTCACAGGCGTCGATGCAGAGCGCACACATGATACAGCCTTCCTGCTGACCGTGGCGGATGTCGACACCCGTCGGACAGACGGCAATACACTGTTTGCAATCCACACAGTCACCGGTGGTCCGATCCTCTTCCGACTCCCCTTTCTTGATCCGCCCACGGGGCTCGCCGCGATGATAATCGTAGGTAGGCACCACGGTCGTCTTGTCGATCATGACCCCCTGTATACGGGCATAAGGGCAGAGCCAGAAGCAGGCCTGCTCGCGCATATAACCTGCCAGTACATATGTGCCTGCAGTGAACAGTGCAATAAAACCGTAGGCGACAGTGGATGCCTGAAACGTGAAAAGATCACGCCACAAGTCGATGGCCCCATAAAACCAGGCTACGAAACTGATACCCGTCAAAGCGGAAATCACGAGCCAGAGAAGATGCTTGGCGGCCTTGATGCGAATCTTGCTGAAACTGATTGGTGATGCATCGAGCTTTCGACGTTTTTGCGGAGTGCCCTCGAGCTTGTCTTCAATCCAGGTAAAGACATCCGTCCAAACCGTCTGAAAGCAGAAGAATCCACAAAAGACCCGGCCTGCCAGGGCAGTGGCAACCGCCAGCAGAAGCGCAAAAAAGAGCAGAGTCAGGGAGAGCATCCAGAAATCCTGCGGCAGGATGGTCACGCCCAGGATATGGAATTGACGGTTGGGGATGTCAAAGAGAACGGCTTGACGACCAGCCCACTGAAAGTAGGGGCCGATAAAGAAAATGATCCAGGTTGCCGCCGTGAGCCATTTGATTTTACGCCAGTACCCGCCCATACGCTTGGCATGGATGGTTTCATCACCGGTGTTCAGATGCCAATGTACCGACTCTTCATACAGGTCATCCATCGCTTTATCTCTGGATGACGCGTTGTTTATCTCGCTCAACGGTCTGTCTCCTGTAATTCAGGGGGCGTAAATTAGGATAATCATATATACTCTTTCGATTCCTGGCCAATGCGTTTTATCAATAACACATGGGCATCCATCTAGTCATATCCCGGCCTGATCGATACAGTTCCTCCACAGCCGAACTGAATTGTCACAATAAAAAAGGGGGGTTAACCCCCCCTTTCGTCTGACCGGCTAGCGGCCGTTCAGTTGCCGTGTTTCTCGGCATCGCTTTTGATCAGGTTCCTGACCTTGAAGGCGAGGAAAACGACAATCACCACAGCGATGACAACCGTAGCGATGGAACCCCAGAATACTGCATCTCCGTTCATAGCAATCCCCTTACTTTGACTCCTGTGTGAGGCAATGCCTCACACAGTTTTGATGGAAAAAATGCCCGTTCGCGCTGCCCTGTTATTGGCCGCCGCCGAACTTATGAACATAGACCGCCAGCTTCTTGATTTCATCTGCAGACAGCCTGTCACCAAAAGCGGGCATCTGAGCCTCTCGAGTCTTCGGTTCGGTTGCATCGTTTACACCGTATTTGATGGTGTATTTGATGCTGTCGAGCTGGGTTTGACCTTCGGTCGGACGGAAACGGTAGATACCGTCAGTCAGGTTGGCCGAACCAAGTACTGCCATACCCTTACCGTCCATACCATGACAGGCGATACAGCCTTTCTGGGTAAAGTTGGGATCGGATGTCGGGTTACCTGCCAGAACGGCTTCCGCCAGACTGTCGATCTCGGCGTCTGAGAGGATCTTCCCGTGGGCGGTCATGATGCCCTTGCGACCATTGGTAATGGTCTGCTGGATGTTCTCGATGGATCCACCATAGAGCCAATCGTCATCAGCCAGAACGGGGAAACCCACGTTACCCTGACCACCGCCACCATGACAGGCCGCACAGTTGTCACCGAACAACACCTTGGCAGATGCCACGACGTAGTCGGAAAGACCTGGATTGGCCAGCACCTCTTTGGCACTCAGGCTCTTGATCTGGTTCTCGAACTGCGCACGCACAGCCTCGACCTCATCGACGCCCTTTTGATACTCGTCCATCTGAGTCCAGCCCATGACACCCTTGGTGAAGCCGGCACCTGTCGGCCACATGGGGTAGAGAATGCCATAAGCCACCCACCAGATAACCGAGGCCCAGAAGGCGATCATCCACCAGCGTGGAGGGGGATTGCTCAGCTCCCGGAGGTTATCGTCCCATACATGTCCGGTGTTGTTCTCACCCGGAAAAGGATTATTGTCCGCCATTTTTGTCTCCGCTATCAGTTGCATCGTCGTCCATCGGGATAAAGCGGTTCTTTTCCAGCTTTTCCTTGTTCTTCGGACGCAATGCGTAGAAATACACGATTACCATGAGCACGAAGGCGACGACCGTCATGGTCAGACCGATCCAATCATTGGTGGTCATCGCCTCCCAATCAGTATGAAAGTACTCTTTCAGACTACTCACGGTATACCTTGTTTTCGTCGATCTTTGCCATGGTGCCCAAGACCTGCAGATAGGCCACCAAAGCATCTTCTTCGGTCTTGCCTTTCAACTCACCATTGGCGGAAGCGATATCTTCGTCGTTGTAAGGCACACCCAACAGCCTCATAACTGTGAAGCGGGTGGCCATATCCTTACCTTCGATAGAATTATCCTTCAACCAGGGGTAGTTGGGCATGACGGACTCGGGAACCACGGATCGAGGCGCACGCAGATGCTTGCGATGCCAGTCGTCGGAATATTTGCCGCCGAGGCGGGCAAAGTCGGGACCGGTACGCTTGGAGCCCCACTGGAACGGATGGTCGTACATCGACTCCGATGCCAGCGAGTAGTGACCATAACGCTCTTTCTCGTCACGGAACGGACGAATCATCTGGGAGTGGCAAACGTAGCAGCCTTCCCTCAGATAGATGTCTCTGCCCGCAAACTCGAGCGCGGTATAGGGACGCATGCCGTCACCGGCTTTATGGTCGTGCAGAGTCTGACCAGGTTGACGCTGCCAGACCAGTTCAGGTGCTGCGTTGTATTCCATCGTGCTCTTGATCGTGAACAGCGGCACGATCTCGACGAGACCGCCCACGGACAGAGCCAATGCCAGAATCACCAGGAGAAGCCAGACGTTTTTCTCCATCTTCTCCTGAAAGCTTGATGATTGGTTTTCATTCGCCATTTTGCGAAACCCCCTTTGAATTAAGCACTGGCCGCAGCGGTACGGGCCTGCTGCAGACTACCTTCACCAACCGACTTCTTCACAGTCATCAGCACGTTGATCAGCATGAGGACTGCACCGAGCAGGAAGATGGCACCGCCCACGGCACGCATGGCGTAGTAGGGATGCATGGCTTCGACAGACTCAGCGAAGGTGTAGGCCAGGGTGCCGTACTCATCATAAGCACGCCACATCAGGCCCTGCATGATACCGGACACCCACATGGCGACGATGTAGACCACCGCGCCGATGGTGGCGGTCCAGAAGTGAGCGTTGATCAGCTTCATGGACCACATCTCGGTGTGGAAGGTACGCATCATCAGGTGGTAGATGGCGCCGATGGCGACCATGGCCACCCAGCCCAGGGCACCGGAGTGCACGTGGCCGACGGTCCAGTCGGTGTAGTGGGAGAGTGCGTTGACGGTCTTCAGCGACATGACCGGACCCTCGAAGGTGGACATGGCGTAGAAGGCCAGCGACATGATCAGGAAGCGCAGGATGTAGTCGGTGCGCAGTTTGTCCCAGGCACCGGACAGGGTCATCATGCCGTTCACCGCGCCACCCCAGGAGGGGATGATCATGGCCAGGGAGACCGCTGCGCCCAGAGAACCGGTCCAGTCAGGCAACGCGGTGTACTGCAGGTGATGCGCACCCAGCCAGACATAACCGAACATCAGCGCCCAGAAATGGATCACCGACAGACGGTAGGAGTAGACCGGACGACCCGCCTGCTTGGGCACGAAGTAGTACATGATGCCGAGGAAACCGGCGGTCAGGTAGAAGCCCACCGCGTTGTGGCCCCACCACCACTGCACCATGGCATCCTGCACACCGGAGAAAACGGAGTATGAACGGAAAAGGTCTACGGGGATTGCCAGACTGTTGACCACATGTAGATAGGTGATCATCACCATCATGCCGAGGAAGAACCAGTTCGACACATAGATGTGTGACGACTTACGGGTTGCCAGGGTCATGATGAAGTTGAAGGAGTAGACCAGCCAGACGACCGCGATCAGGATATCGATCGGCCACTCCAGTTCGGCATACTCTTTACCCGAAGTGATACCGAGCGGATAGCTGACAACCGCCAGAACAATGATCAGATTCCAGCCCCAGAAGACAAACCAGGCCAGCTTGTCGCTCCACAGCCGGACACCGCAGGTACGTTGTACGCTGTAATAGGATGTCGCCATCAATGCACATCCGCCGAAGGCGAAGATGACCGCATTGGTATGCAATGGACGCAGACGCCCGAATGATGTGTATGGAAGATCGAGATTGAGAAACGGCCAAGCCAATTCGGCAGCGATATAAACACCAACCAAAGCGCCCACCACGAGGTAGACAACGGCCATGACGGTAAACCAGCGTACAACATCGAAGTTGTATTTCTGCTCGGCTGCGGCGTCCATGAACCCCCCTTTTACAGATTTATTGAAGGACCTAAGTTACATATCTGGCGATCGATAGTGACCACACAAACTCAACTGCGTCATATGACACATTTGAGCGTGACATATATCACTCTTTATCGATGAAGATGTCAACCTGAATCTAAGCAGAAAAGGCCATGAAACATTGCACTTAACACATTGAATCAAAAAATATTTTCAACATTCATAATGACAATTGACGTAGATCAACAAAATAGAAAATAACATGAACATTTTCACCAAAAACTCGGAGTAAAAAACTTGGTCTTTCGACGTACAACACAGCATGGATGTTAGTGAGAATCATTCTTGTGGATGTAGATTTTCTCAGAAGCGAGATTGAACCCTCGGATCATTCTCCGAAAGCACCATTCAGTGGGCGTTATTCCCAGTAGATCGAAATCCGGAGAGGGCGATGGCGATCTAATCGTTGTAGGCGATCAGACGCAGGCTGGCGACATTCAGCAGTTGAAGCTGTCTGCCGCGAAGACGAATCAGACCTTGCTTTTGAAACCGGGTCAGCAAGCGGCTTACGGTCTCCCTCGCCAAACCCAGGTAGCTTCCGATATCACTGCGAGACATGCGCAGATTGAACTCATCTGAGGCAAAACCGCGGCTGCTCAGCCGCTCCGATAACGAGAGCAGAAACGCCGCCAGGCGTTGATCCGCATTTTGCCGTACCAGGGCGGCCGTCATTCGCTGATTCAGCGCCACCTCCCGGCTCAGCATGTCGATCAATGCCCGTTGGATCGCTTGTTGCGGCCTGCCGGCCTCGTCCAGGCGCGCCAGATGAAGGACACAGACCTGACTCGACTCGAGGGCACGGACGGATACCGCATAACGGTGTTGCGCCATGCCATCCGCACCGACGAGCTCACCGGCAAAGTAGAATCCGACCACGCGATCGCCCGTCTGCGGATCGGACATCAAGGCCTTGAAAGAACCTGACTTCACCGCGTATATGGCGTCGAAAGGCTGCCCGGATTCGAACAGGCTCTCACCGGTCTCCACCCGTTGGCGACGCAGCAATATACCCTCGGGCACACCACTGCCCGCTTCGGCGTAATCGAGCACCAGACACATGGGATCGAGCCCGCATTCGCTGCACGCGACTTCTACCGCGTTCTGTTTGGCCGCATCGCCAAACAGGCAGCAGCTGCGGTCAGAGCTCATTTGAAGATCGAATCTACGGAGAAGCCGTCCCGTTCCAGAATGTCGCGCAAGCGCCGTAGAGCGTCCATCTGGATCTGGCGTACCCGTTCCCGTGTCACGCCGAGTTCGTTGGCGACCTGCTCCAGAGTGGAGTTCTCATAACCGTGGAGTCCGAAACGGCGCTCGACCACTTCGCGCTGTTTGTCGTTGAGCTTGCTCAACCAGCGATCGAGATTGGCGTTGAGGCCGTCGTTCTGAATATCCACCGTCGGATCCGAACTCTTCTCATCGGCGATCGTATCCAGCAGCGGTTTGTCCGCATCCTTGCCGAAGGGGGTATCGACGGAGGTGACGCGTTCGTTGAGACCGAGCATCCGCTTGACCTCGTCGATCGGTTTATCCAGGAGATCGGCAATCTCTTCCGAACTCGGCTCATGGTCGAGTGACTGTGCCAGCTTGCGCGCCGCCCGCAGATAGACATTGATCTCCTTGACGACGTGGATCGGCAGGCGGATGGTGCGGGTCTGGTTCATGATAGCCCGCTCGATGGTCTGACGAATCCACCAGGTCGCATAGGTGGAGAAGCGAAAACCCCGCTCAGGGTCGAACTTCTCCACCGCACGAATCAGGCCTAGATTACCCTCTTCGATGAGATCCAACAGCGCCAGACCCCGGTTCATGTAGCGTCGCGCGATCTTGACCACAAGCCGAAGATTGCTCTCGATCATGCGCTGACGCGCGGCTTGGTCGCCCTTCTGCGCCAGACGCGCGAAGTAGACCTCTTCTTCCGCCGTCAGCAGCTTGGAGATGCCAATCTCATTGAGATAGAGGCGGGTGGCATCCATCTGCGCATCACCCGGCTCAGGCGTTCTGAAAGTGAGCGTGTCGTCGCTCTCCTCGACATCCGCATCTTCCGTAACGACATCGACATCCGAATCGTCGTCATCCTCGGCGAGGATGGCTTCGTCCTCTGACACCGGGTCGTCCATGTTCTCATCCGATTCAACGGAACGCTTGCTCATACTCTCCACTCCAATGGTGGTCGCAGTCATCGTTGTCTTGCGCTACGATCCCGATCACCTGTTCATTGCCCTCTCAGGCACGGTTATCGCTATTATTGTCTTGGCAGCAGAGCCAAAGGATTGACCGGCTTTCCCTGCCGCCTGATCTCAAAGTGAAGGACCGGCTGACCGCCGATATTGGGGGCGCCCATATGCGCCACCACATCGCCCTTCCTGACCACGTCGCCCTCCCTCACCAACAACTTGCTGTTATAGCCGTAGGCGCTGAGATAGGTGCGGTCGTGTTTGATGATGATAAGGTTGCCATAGCCCACCAGTCCATTGCCAGCATAAACCACCCTACCCGCCTCGGCGGCGGCAACCGACTGCCCCATGCGGCCATCGATCCAAATCCCTTTGCGCGTGTCGTCACCGGGTGAGAAAGTCTGCACCACCCTACCCTTTGTCGGCCAGTCCCAGGCTAACTTCACTGTTTTCGTCGTCGGATCCGGTTGCTTTGGCTTGTCTGGTGCCGCCGCCGGTTGTTGCCTGACGGGAGCAGGCGGAGCTGCGGCTTCGACCTGGGTTGTCACCGGGGGTTTGGCCGCTTGCGTGACCGGGGGTTGCGGCGTCCTGACGGTTGCCGGGCTGTGGCGCCTGACCGGCGGTTTAAGCCGCAGCCTCTGCCCGGGAAAGATCTGATAGTCGGGGGGACGAATGCCGTTCCAACCAGCGAGCTGGTGATAGGAGATATTCTGCCGCCAAGCGATCGAATAGAGGGTATCGCCCGGTTGTACCAGATAGTAGCTGCGTGGATAGACCGGCGGACGATCGCGGGCGGGCGATGGCGAGGCCTGGGTGGAGGTCACCTCCAGCGGAGGCTCCACGGTTGAGCGATTGTAGACTGGCGCACTGCCACGTGAGCTGCATCCGGCGAGGACGAGCGATAGCGCGAGCAGCGCGCCGGCAGCTCGAAGCATCAATGCTGAACTATCACCGTAGCAGACGATAACCGGTCTCCTAATGCGATTTGTAGAAGATAAACACCACGACAAATACTACCACCATCAACCAGCCAAGCAGATCGACATAGCGATGCAGCGCGCGCTCCATGCGCTCCCCGCCCCAGGCCATCAGCCCCGCCACCATGAAGAAACGGGCGCCACGCCCAATGGCCGATGCCAGTACGAAAGGCAACAAGGCCATGGAGATGACCCCGGCAGTGATGGTGAAAACCTTATAGGGAATGGGGGAGAAACCGGCCAGAAAGATAGCCCAGAAACCCCATTGATCGAACCAGCCCTGCGCCCTTTCATAGGCCTGCCAGTACCCCCACTCATGCAGATAGGGCTGGATCACATCGAATGCGAAGAGGCCGATCAGATAACCCAGCAGCCCCCCGAGCACCGAGGCCAGCGTGGTGAGCGCAGCGAAATACCAGGCCCGTTTGGGCGTGGCCAAGCTCATCGGCGCCAGCATCACGTCCGGCGGAATGGGAAAGAAAGAGGACTCAGCAAAACTCAAACCCGCCAGATAGCGGGGGGCGTGCGGATGGCGCGACCACTCCATGGCGCGGCTGTAGAGCGAAGAGAAGAGTCTCATCAGATAATGCCACCCTGCAGTGGTACGAAATTGGCCGCCTCCAGCTGCTCCTGCTGATAACCCTCCGCTGTGCGGGTGATTCGCAGCATCACCTGCCCCCTGTCCTTCTGCAGCGGCAGGATCAGGCGTCCTCCCACCGCCAACTGTTCGAGCAGCGAATGCGGCAGACCGGCCGGGGCGGCGGTCACCAGGATCCCGTCATAGGGACCGTACTCCGGCCAACCGATACCGCCGTCGCTGTGTTTGAGCCGGACATTGCGTATACCCAGATCCCGCAACCGTTGCCGGGCCTGGATCTGCAACGCCTCGATGCGTTCCACGCTATAAACTCGCCTGACCAATTGTGCCAGGATGGCGCACTGAAATCCGGAACCGGTACCGATCTCCAGCACCGTCTCGGGCGCACCACCCTGCAGCAGCGCCTCGGTCATGCGCGCCACCGTATAGGGCTGAGAGATGGTCTGGCCGTGACCGATGGGCAGCGCGGTGTCCTC
>JBNKQR010000024.1:0-41736 GCA_050295975.1 Thiohalomonadaceae bacterium | reverse complement strand
GACCCCAGGCCATACTTCTCCCTACCGCGGCACCGACCAGCAGTGCACCGATCAGCCCGGGCCCGGCGGTATAGGCGATACCATTAAGGTCGCCCCGTGCCACTCCGGCCTGTGTCAGCACCTCTTCCACCAACGGCAGTAGCTTACGTACATGGTCGCGGGAGGCCAGTTCCGGCACCACACCGCCATATTCCGCATGCATAGCCACCTGGCTGTAAAGGGTATGCGCCAGCAGCCC
Organism: Thiohalomonadaceae bacterium; assembly: GCA_050295975.1. Classification (GTDB taxonomy): domain Bacteria; phylum Pseudomonadota; class Gammaproteobacteria; order Thiohalomonadales; family Thiohalomonadaceae; genus JAPHTQ01. The sequence continues at coordinate 41,498 of JBNKQR010000024.1, read as the reverse complement.
CCGCCCGCCGTCATAGAGGGCGACGCCGGTTTCGTCACAGGAGCTTTCAATACCAAGTACCAACATGGCGCGCATTGTCCCCCGCCACAAAGAGAGGTTCAAGATATACAAGATATATAAGGTGGAGAGCGGGAGGCCCAGCATTCAGCCTTAACCTTGTGCTTTTCCCTTCATAACCTTTGCATTTTCTCCTCTACGTAATTAGAATTGCCGGTTCTCTCCCCCAGGTGGGGGAGTCCGCAACATTCCTAACGAGGTGATTAGGCATATGCCAGCCGTACGTGTAAAAGAGAACGAACCCTTTGATGTGGCCCTGCGCCGCTTCAAGCGTAGCTGTGAAAAAGCCGGTGTCCTGGCCGAAGTACGCCGCCGCCAGGCCTACGAAAAGCCGACCGCTGTGCGCAAGCGCAAGCAGGCCGCAGCAGTAAAACGCCAGCAGAAGAAAACTTCACGCGAGCTGAATCGCTCACGTCGCCTGTACTAAGCGACCAGCCCCAGCAATTACAATCTGAAATGGCCAATTCGCTAAAAGAGCAGATCACGTCCGATATGAAGGACGCTATGCGTGCCAAGGAGAAAGACCGCCTTGGCACCATTCGCCTGATCCAGGCCGCGATCAAGCAACGTGAGGTGGATGAGCGAATCGAGCTGGATGACGAGCAGGTGCTCGCGGTACTGGACAAGATGGTCAAGCAACGTCGTGACTCCATCACCCAGTACCGTGATGCCGGACGTGAAGAACTGGCAGCGGTAGAGGAAGCAGAGCTGGTAATCATCCAGCACTACCTCCCGGAAGCATTGAGTGAAGCTGAGATCGATAGTCTTATTGATGAAGCTATCTCAAGCTCCGGCGCAGAATCAATGAAAGACATGGGCAAGGTAATGGGTCTGTTGAAACCCAAAGTCCAGGGACGTGCCGACATGGGCGCAGTCAGCGCTCGCATCAAGGCCCGCCTCTCCTCCTGACCTGGTGTCACTACGCGTTACTCGATAACGCATGCTTGAGGGATCATGGCAGGAAGAATCCCGCAACACTTTATAGATGACCTGGTTAGCCGCGTCGATATCGTCGAGGTCATCGACTCCCGTGTGCCGCTGAAAAAGACCGGCCGGGAGTACCAGGCCTGCTGTCCGTTTCATAACGAAAAGACACCGTCATTTACTGTCAGTCAGGCTAAGCAGTTCTACCACTGCTTTGGCTGCGGAGCTCACGGCACCGCCATCGGCTTTCTGATGGAGTATGACCGCATGGAGTTCGTGGAAGCGGTTGAGGAACTGGCAAAGCAGCTGGGATTAGAGGTCCCACGTGAGGGTGGCGGTGCGGCACCCAACCCACAGGCGCAGGAAAGCAGTAAACGGCTCTACACCATACTGGAACAGGCGGCCTCCTTTTTCCGCCACCAGTTACGGCAGCATCCTGAGGCAATACACGCAGTCGATTATCTGAAGGGCCGTGGCCTTTCCGGCGAGATCGCCAAAGACTTCGGCATCGGTTTCGCCCCGCCCGGATGGGATAACCTGTTCAGCGCACTGGGCCGGGAGAATGAAAAGGATCTGCTCAGCGCTGGACTGCTGGCGGAGAAGGATGGCGGCAAACGTTATGACCGCTTCCGCAACCGAATTATGTTTCCGATCCGCGACCGTCGCGGACGGGTGATAGCCTTCGGCGGCCGGGTACTGGGTGACGACAAACCTAAATACCTGAACTCACCGGAAACACCGGTGTTTCACAAGGGACGCGAACTATACGGTCTCTATGAAGCACGTCAGGCACTACGGGAGCTACCGCGGCTGCTGGTGGTTGAAGGGTATATGGATGTAGTTGCCCTGGCCCAGTTCGGCGTGCGCTATGCGGTGGCCACTTTGGGTACGGCAGTCACACCGGAACATTTGGAGCAGTTGTTCCGTCATACAGACGAGGTGGTGTTCTGCTTCGATGGCGACCGCGCAGGACGCGACGCCGCCTGGCGTGGACTGGAGAACGCCCTGCCACTGATGAGTGATGGTCGTAGCCTGCGCTTTATGTTCATGCCCGATGGCGAAGACCCGGACACCTTGATCCGCCAGGTGGGCCGTGAAGGATTTGAGCAGGTACTGGAGCGTGCCCAGACCCTGGACCATTTTTTGGTCGAGCACTTTAAACAGCAGGCCGACTTTAGCCGCATCGATGGCCAGGCCCGGCTAGTAGAGCTGAGCAAGCCACTGCTGGCCAAGCTGCCTGAAGGCATCTACCGACAGAAGCTGGCTGAGCGAATGGCTCCACTGGCTAACATGCAGCCGGAAGCATTGCTGGGTAAACCGGCTCCCATGGCTCCGGCCCAGCGGAATGGCACAGTCAGAACAACGAATGACAAACGGCAGCCGCCCTCGAATGTGCGACATGCCATCACGCTGCTGCTGCAACACCCATGGCTGGCGGCGGTGACAGAACTGGACCAGGAACTGGCCAATCTACAACTGCCTGGTATCGGGCTGTTACTAGAGATGCTGCAGTTGCTCAAGCGTCAGCCCGAGCTGACGACCCCGGCCCTGCTGGAACACTGGCGCGGTAGAGAAGAGGAGCGACACCTGTTCATCCTGGCGCAGAAGGAGTTGCTCCTCGATGCGGAACAGGATGACCTGGAAAACGAATTTATCGGTGCCCTGCGCGGTCTGAGACAACAGATGCTGAAACAGCGCTACCAGGAACTGAAGAGCAAGCAGCTCACCGAGCTAAGTGAGCTGGAGAAGGCGGAATATCAAAGATTGCTGAGAGAAATGCATGGTTAATCACACTTTTTTGCCTATTTTTACCGATTAATGTGGCGAATAAGGAATGCGTGACTATCCTTAGCATGACCTTTTTTCATGACCTTTTTTTATAGCGCCCCCTTTTGGGGCCATGGACCGAGAGCAGCGCAAATGATGCAACAGCAACAAGAATCTCAAATAAAGTTACTTATCGCCCGCGGGAAGGAACAGGGCTACCTGACCTATGCTGAGGTCAACGATCACCTGCCGAGCGATATCGTCGACCCGGAGCAGATCGAAGACATCATCAGCATGATCAACGATATGGGCATCACCGTTCATGAAGTGGCGCCTGATGCTGACACCCTGCTGATCTCCGGCGAAGCGGTCACTACCGACGAAGACGCCGCAGAGGAAGCTGCCGCTGCACTGGCCTCCGTGGACAGCGAATTCGGTCGCACTACCGACCCGGTACGCATGTATATGCGCGAAATGGGCGCAGTAGAGCTGCTGACTCGCGAAGGCGAGATCAAGATCGCCAAACGCATCGAAGATGGTATGAACCAGATGCTGGCGGCACTGGCTAGCCACCCGGAAACCATCGCTGAACTGATACGTGAGTTTTATCAGGTGGATGCGGGTGAAATGCGTCTGGCTGACGTCATCACCGGCTTTATCGATCCCGATGAAGAGCCACCGGTGCCCGTCACTCCGGCAGCCGCGCAGCAGGCAAAAGCCGCTGAAGCTAAAAATTCCGACAGTGATGACGATGAGGAAGAAGAAGATACCAGCCTCGATATCGAAGAAGTACGTGTTCGCATTGTGGCGATGGAAAAGCTCCACAGCAAAACCATCGCTGCCATCGCCAAGAACGGTAAAGATCACAAAGGCAGCGTAAAACTCCAGGAAGAGCTGACCGCAGCTTTCCTTGAATTCCGCCTCGCACCCAAGCTGGTGGACCGCATGGTCACCAACATGCGCAGTCTTGTCGCGCGCATCCGTGACTACGAGCGTCAGATCATGAGCCTTTGTGTCGGCCAGGCAAAAATGCCGCGCAAGGATTTCATTGCCAGCTTCCCTGAGAACGAAACCAATCTGAAGTGGCTTGATACGCATACCCGCTTTACCAAGCCCTACGCCAAGGAGCTCAAGCTCCACAAGGACGACATCCTGCGTAGTCAGGGCAAACTCGCCTCCCTGGAAAAAGAGTGCGGTATGGTCATCGCCGAGATCAAGGACATCAACCGTCGCATGTCCATCGGTGAGGCCAAGGCACGTCGAGCCAAGAAAGAGATGGTCGAGGCTAACCTGCGACTGGTTATCTCCATCGCTAAGAAATACACCAACCGTGGTCTGCAATTCCTGGATCTCATTCAGGAGGGCAATATTGGCCTGATGAAAGCGGTCGATAAATTTGAGTACCGTCGTGGTTACAAGTTCTCCACCTACGCCACCTGGTGGATTCGTCAGGCCATCACCCGCTCCATCGCGGACCAGGCCCGTACCATCCGTATTCCGGTACACATGATCGAAACCATCAACAAACTCAACCGTATCTCCCGTCAGATGCTGCAGGAGATGGGCCGCGAGCCGACCCCGGAAGAGTTGTCCGAGCGGATGGAAATGCCGGAAGATAAGATCCGCAAGGTACTGAAGATCGCCAAGGAGCCTATCTCCATGGAGACCCCCATCGGTGATGATGAAGATTCACACCTGGGTGATTTCATCGAAGATGGCAATGTCCTCTCTCCGGTTGAGTCCGCCACCGCAGAAGGTCTGCGTGAAGCAACTCAGGGGGTTCTCGAAGGCCTCACCGCACGCGAGTCAAAGGTACTGCGTATGCGCTTCGGTATCGACATGAACACTGACCACACTCTTGAAGAGGTGGGTAAACAGTTCGATGTTACCCGTGAGCGTATTCGTCAGATCGAAGCCAAGGCGTTGCGCAAACTGCGCCATCCAACTCGCTCCGAGAACCTGCGTAGCTTCCTTGATTCCGAAGGAAACTGAGTCGCTAGGCAGTAACTACTGAAACAGCAACGGCACCTTCGGGTGCCGTTTTTTGTTTGTCCGCAGAAAGAGACTCGACGAGATTTTTTACGTATAATCACGCCCTTTGGGCCTATAGCTCAGTTGGTTAGAGCAGGGGACTCATAATCCCTTGGTCCCAGGTTCGAGTCCTGGTGGGCCCACCAATTTATTTCTTCTATATAAATAATCTATTTCACCTGGCTTACGACCTGTCCCAGGTTGACGGATGCCGTCCATGACATCCGCCCTGCGGGCTTACAGCTTTTCTATCCAAATTGATCTCACAAAAAATCCCCGCAACGTTACCGTTACAGGGATTGATTACATCAGCACTTAATTACTTCTGCACGGATTTAATAAATTCACTAACGAAGTAGATATCCTCAGGGCTCAACGTGTCCTTCAACAACGGCATTTTTTCTTTGGTAGCGTGACGACCAATCACAGCTTTCAGCACTCGTTCAGCCACACAACCCTTGTTTTGTCTGTTTAACGCAGTCAGGTCGGCAGGAACGACCTTGAGAAAATCAATGAGATGGCCCTTACCGTCTGCCTTTTCACCATGACAATGCAGGCAGCGCTGAGCATAGACAGCCCTACCCTTGTCCTGCGCCTCTGTTGCCAACACTGCACCACTACCAACTACTGCTATGAACAGAACACTTGTTGTTATGGCCTTCTTGAACATCTGTTTACTCCTCTTACTCTTTGAGATCATCCCAGTTCGATTCATCGTTCTGGGCAGTATCGATACGTTTCAATACACAGGACGTAACAGTTCAAGCATAGGTTAGCAAACAGGTTTGTCCATCACGATTCTCACAGCAAAAAGGGGCCGAAGCCCCTCTCTTTTCCAATACGCTCATGCAGGAATTAACGTACTGGCATACGCTGGTGTTGCTGTTGATGTGCTGCGAACTCTTCCTTGCTAATCGCTCCATCGTTATTGCTGTCGATGTCGCCAAAAGTCGGGGCATTACCGATATTACGCATGGGATATCCCTGCTGTGCCCTTTCACTGATCCGTTTACTGCGTGCCTCATAGAACTCTTTTTCTTCAATGACACCGTTACCGTCCAGATCATATTCAGCAAAGGTGGGCATATTCCTGCCTGGCCTCATACTTGAACCAGGCCCTATACCACCACGTTGTCCCATCTGAGCCTTTTGTCCCGCTGATAATTCTTCCTGGGTGAGTTGCCCGTCGCCATTACTGTCAAACATCGAGAACATCGGTGCGTTACCCGCGTTACGCATGGGCATTCCATCCGCGGCGCGTTGACTCATTCGTTCGCTGCGTACCGCATTGAATTCTGCTTCGCTAACCATTCCATTACCGTCCTTGTCGTAGGCACTGAACGGGATTGGGCCACGCTGGGGAAGTTCTTCTGCCTGAAGCGCGGTGCAGGCAAAAAGCGCCAGCAGGCCCAGTGAAAGTGTTATTCCGTTGTTGTTCATGATGCACCTCTGGGGAGATGAGGAGATTGATTACAAACCTGTATCGCAGGCAAACCGAGAGTGACTCAATATAATTCGCCAACTCTGTAATCAGTATAGAAGCCCACAGGAACGGAGATCACATCAAGAAGTGCAAAGTTATCGTGGAGAAGTCAGCCCCAGTTCGCTGAGCCTGCGATAGAGTGTGCGCTCACTGACGCCGAGCTTCTCTGCCAATTGACGCTTTTCACCGTGAAAGCGAGCCGCTGCCCAACGAAGATAGCGCTCCTCGGCCAGTTCCAGGGTAACCAGTTCATCGGGGAACGGCGTGGGGGGGATATTGAACGCTTCATCCAGAGCACATTCAGGTGGCAGATGGTTAGGCAAAATCAGATTGCCGTCCGCCAACAGGAGTGCACGCTCAACGATATTGCGTAGCTCACGGATATTCCCAGGGAATGGGTAACGCTTTAGGCAGTCGAGTGTCTCTCTCGATACTTTGATCTTGCGTGCAGGAGCAAAACGCTGCAGCAGATTGTCCAGCAGCAGTGGCAGATCATCCAGTCGCAGGCGTAGTGGTGGCAGTTCGATGGGGAAGGTATTGAGACGATAGTAGAGGTCCTGACGGAACTCCCCATCAGCAACCATCTGTTGCAGATTTCGATGGGTGGCGCAGACCAGTCGGAAGTCGGCCTTCTGCACTTCGATACCGCCAACCCGACGATAGGTCCCTGTCTCCAACAGACGCAATAATTTCACTTGTAGCGCAGGAGGTACATCACCGATCTCGTCCAAAAACAGGGTACCGCCGCGAGCCACTTCGACCAACCCGACCTTGCGACTCACCGCACCGGTAAAGGCGCCTTTTTCATGGCCGAACAGCTCGCTCTCGAACAGGGTCTCGGTTAGACCTGAGCACTCAACCGGCACGAAGGGGCCACCGGCTCGCAGGCTGGCGTCATGGATTGCCGAAGCAATCAACTCCTTGCCGGTACCGGATTCTCCAAGCAGCAATACCGTCGCCTCGCTGGGGGCTACCCGCTCAACCAGACCCACCACTTTATTAAATGCGGCTGATCGACCAAGTAGCGGTCCGGCACCCGGGTCCTGGCTCGCAAGTCGACTGGAACGCATCAACTCCAAATAGCAGTGGATTACGCCACTGGCATTGAACAGTGGATAGATCTCCACATCCACATGCTCCTCTCCACGGGAGGTATGGTGGAGATGCAGCATTCGAGTTGGCTGACCACTACCGCGAGCCAGGCGTAGAGGGCAGTCCTCACCGGCCTGATCGCAAGGTACCGTATAGTGATGGGAAAGCTGAAAACAGTACGCTGGTTTGCCGGGCACAAGTACCGCGCCGAATTCCGCCATGTAGCGACTATTTCCCGCCAGCACCTCGTATCCAGGCGAAATGAGCGCCGCAGGATCATTAAATACCTCCAGCATTCCCTGCAATTCACTCATCGGGAGTCCCTGCGGCAGAACCTCTAGCTGTGTCATTTCACCACTCACATATGTCAATTGCAGCAGTATAAGCGCCATTATTGGCATACGGCAAACATAAAAGGCCTACGAATAACCCTTCATATTGCAGCAATATTAAGCCTTGGCGACGACTTATTTGGCGCCACAGCTGGCTTACGAAATAGTAAGTGTGCGGTACGTCACAATTGGCACTTAGTTTGCAAACAACCACTCTGTCCTAAACGGGCAGCAGTGATCGCCGGTATCCCCCCACCCTCTCCACCGTCGATCACTGCTTATTTCCATCAGGAGTTGAACATGTGGAAACAATCATTGATGAAGGAACTCGCCGTAGTGGTGGCGCTCAAGCTGGCTGTGCTGACTTTGATTTGGCACGCCTTCTTTGCGCAACCCGACAGGCAGGAAGTCACCGATCAGGTGATCGACAACTTCATCCTGGGTGATTCCCGCGATATCGCCCACTCCCCCTTTAACCGAATCGAGACACAGGAGTAGAGAATGGTTACCGAGACGGTCGTTGACCTCTCGCGGTTGCAGTTTGCACTCACCGCGATGTATCACTTCCTTTTTGTCCCCCTGACACTGGGACTTTCCTTTCTATTGGTAATTATGGAGTCGGTCTACGTCATGACCGGCAAACAGATCTACCAGGACATGACCAAGTTCTGGGGCAAGTTGTTCGGTATCAACTTTGCTCTGGGGGTCACCACCGGTATCACCATGGAGTTTCAGTTCGGCACCAACTGGGCCTACTACTCCCATTACGTCGGTGACATCTTCGGTGCACCTCTGGCGATCGAAGGCTTAATGGCCTTCTTCCTCGAATCGACCTTCATCGGTCTGTTCTTCTTTGGCTGGGATCGACTGAGCAAACGTCGCCATTTACTGGTGACCTTCCTCACCGCCTTTGCCTCCAATCTTTCGGCGTTGTGGATCCTCGTAGCCAACGGCTGGATGCAAAACCCGGTCGGCGCCGACTTCAGTTTCGAGACCATGCGTATGGAGATGACCTCCTTCGCTGAACTACTACTCAATCCAGTGGCACAGGTGAAGTTCGTTCATACCGTCTCCGCTGGTTACGTCACCGGCTCAATGTTTGTTCTCGGTATCAGCGCTTATTACCTGCTCAAGGGTCGCGACATTCCCTTCGCTCGTCGTTCCTTCGCCATCGCCGCAGGTTTTGGTCTTGCCTCGGCACTCTCGGTAGTGGTGCTAGGTGATGAGTCTGGTTATGAGCTTGGAGATGTGCAGAAAACGAAGTTGGCCGCCATCGAAGCTGAGTGGGAGACGCAACCAGCCCCAGCCGATTTCACTCTGTTCGGTATTCCTGACCAGGAAAATGAAACGACCCATGCCGCAATCAAAATCCCCTGGGCGTTGGGGTTAATTGCCACCCGTTCGACTGATGAGGAGGTGATGGGCATCAAGGAGTTGAAGGTCGAACATGAAGAGCGAATTCGCAACGGTATGATCGCCTACGACCTGTTGCAGAAACTGCGCAACGGCCAGACCGACGACCAGACCCGCGCTGCCTTTGAGCAGGTGAAAAAGGATCTCGGCTACGGCCTGCTGTTGAAGAAGTACACCGCCAATATCGTTGACGCCACACCAGCGCAGATCCAGCAGGCGGTCAACGACACCATCCCGCAAGTCGCGCCGCTGTTCTGGAGTTTTCGTTTGATGGTGTTGCTGGGCTTCTGGTTCATCGTCCTGTTCGCACTGGCCTTCTGGTACTGCACCAAACGCCAGGCCGACAAAAAACAGTGGCTGTTGAAAGCGGCGCTGTGGAGTATTCCGCTACCGTGGATCACTTCAGAACTGGGCTGGTTTGTTGCCGAATATGGTCGTCAACCCTGGTCCATCGGCGAGGTGCTGCCGACCCATCTGAGCACCTCCACCCTCGGCACCGGTGATCTCTACTTCAGCATCGCTGGTTTCGCCGGCTTCTATACCCTGCTGCTGGTAGTCGAACTCTTCCTGATGTTCCGCTTTGCCCGTCTCGGTCCAAGCAGTCTGCATAGCGGTCGCTATCACTTCGAGCAATCCGGCATGACCCCGGCAACAGAAGGAGTTTCTCAATGATTCTCGATTACGAAACACTGAAACTGGTGTGGTGGCTACTGGTCGGCGTACTGCTGATCGGCTTTGTCATCACCGATGGCTTCGACATGGGTGCCGGTGCCCTGCTGCCTTTCCTCGGTAAAACCGACGAGGAGCGCCGGGTAATCATCAACACCGTCGGTCCGCACTGGGATGGCAATCAGGTCTGGTTCATCACCGCAGGTGGGGCGATCTTCGCTGCCTGGCCTGCGGTGTATGCGGCCGCCTTCTCTGGCTTTTATATCGCCATGTTACTGGTGCTGTTCGCGCTGTTCTTCCGCCCGGTTGGTTTCGACTACCGTAGCAAGATCGCCGACCCGCGCTGGCGTAACACCTGGGACTGGGGACTGTTCGTTGGTGGCGCGATCCCGGCACTGCTGTTCGGCGTCGCCTTCGGCAATGTAATCCTCGGGGTACCGTTTGAGTTCGACGAGTTTCTTCGTCCGACCTACACCGGAAACTTCTTCGGCCTGTTACGTCCCTTTGCACTGCTTGCCGGGGTAGTCAGTCTTTCCATGCTGGTTACGCACGGCGCGGTGTGGCTGCACCTGCGCGCCGGTTCTCCAGTACAGGAGCGGGCACGTAAGGCGACTATCATCGCCTCGCTGGTGATGTTCACGGCGTTTGCTCTGGCGGGTGTCTGGCTGGCTATGGGTATCGACGGTTACCGCATCATCTCCCAACCACCACTGGATGCACTACCCAACCCACTGGCCAAGAGTGTTGAAATTGCCGCGGGTGCATGGATGAAAAACTACTCCATCTATCCGTGGATGATCGCCGCACCGCTACTCGGTCTGCTCGGTGCTCTCACCACAGCCCTGCTGGCATGGGTTAATCGTCCAGGACTTGGTTTTGTAACCAGTTCATTGGCGATGTCCGGCGTGATCCTCACTGCCGGTTTCTCCATGTTCCCGTTCGTCATGCCATCCATCACCTCACCCTCAAGTTCACTCACCCTGTGGGATGCGCCATCGAGCCATCTGACCCTGACGGTAATGTTCTGGGCAGCGATGATCTTTGTACCGATCATTCTCGCCTACACCACCTGGACCTATCGGGTTATGTGGGGACGGGTAACGGTAGAACATATTCGTACACACGATCACGAAGCCTATTAAACCGGAGGAGAACAACTATGTGGTATTTCGCCTGGATACTCGGTGTCCTGCTGGCATGCAGCTTCGGCATCATAAACGTGATGTGGCTGGAATCAGAAAGTGCCGTGAATGACGATGAAAACTGTAACTGATATGGCAGTGAACGGATCGCATCAGGGGGATGCGCCATGGCGTATCCCCTACCCATCGGCTGGTTGGTTACAGCTCGCTTCATTGGCGATGGCCATCGTCCTGTCGAGCCTGCTGCTTATCTATCCACGTGTGGTCGCAGTGTCGATTGGCGATGTGAATCATGGTCTGCTCACACTGTTGCTGTGGGGCATTTCCGCTGGCTTCGTTCACGGCGTCGGTTTTGTGCCACGCATGTCGATCTGGCGTGTCGTGTTCCATCCGTTTATTGGTTGGCCGCTGATGGCATATGGCATTTTGTCTGCACTGTCAGCGACATAAAAGTTATGTCACTCAGGGCAGGGACGCCCACATTTAACCAGAGGAAAAAATATGAAAATTGCTGTTACTAGTCAGAACCGTCGTGAAGTTACTGAACACGCTGGCCGTTGTCGTAAATACTGGATCTACGATGTTGAGGACAAGCAGGTCATCAACAAAAAATTAATGGAGTTGCCACTTGAGCAATCATTCCATGAAAGCTCGGCACACGAGCCACATCCACTGGATGTGGCTGCAGTGTTGATCAGCGGCAGCATGGGTCAGGGGATGTATCTACGTCTCGCATCCAAGGGCATCATCGGCATCGTCACTGCGGAAAAAGATCCAGACAGAGCCGTGCGTGAATATCTGGCCGGCAATCTAGCACCGGTTGGTGACGCCATCGGCTGCCGTCATGGCGGCGCCCATCACAACCACACCCACCAATAAGGCAAAAGGTTAATCGGCGGTTAAGCCTGAAGCGGCTACTCTCTTGGCGTAAAGGTACGAGGGGTGTATCGTGCCGTTGTTCCAACGCTAAGGATTGGTCGCCGATGAAACCGCTTTATCTATTTCTGGGAGTAACGCTACTGCTTGGCGCATGTAGTGATGAGAACAGTGCCAACAAGGCCAAGGCTGGGCCAACGCCCCTTCAGGTCGAGGCCACCACCGTCACTCGGCAGTCTCTTGGGCAGGCGATTACCCGCACCGGTACCCTGCGTGCCGAGCAGGAGGTGAAACTGCTCGCAGAAGAAGAGGGACGCGTTGCCACTTTAAAAGTTTATGAGGGTGACCGGGTCAACAAAGGCGACCTGCTGCTACAACTGGATGACTCGCAACTCCGCGCCGAGGTCAAAAAGGCAACCGCGCAACGCAAGCAGGCCCGCCTGGACGTGCGCCGACTGGAGCGCCTACAGAACAGCAAGCTGATCAGCGAAGACGAACTGGCGCGAGCACGTACCGCCTTCGATATCGCTTCAGCAGAAGAGGACCTGCTCCAGGCCCGCCTGGATAACGCACGCATCACTGCCCCCTTCGACGGTGTCATCAGTCAGCGCCTGGTAGAGCCTGGCGACATCGCTGCCAAATTCACCCACCTGCTTACCCTCACGGCTACCGACACCCTGTTGGCGGAACTCACCATCTCAGAACTCCTGTTACCCGGCGTGGCTGTCGGTGACGAGGTGACCATCATGCTCGATGCGCTGGGTGACCAACGCTTCAATGGTACCGTGCTGCGGGTCCATCCTACCGTCGATTCGGTGACCCGCCAGGGTATCGTCGAGATCCGCATTAGCGAGCCACCCGAGCAGGCCAAACCGGGACAGCTCTGCCGTGCACAGCTCAAACTGCGGCCTCAACCACGACTACTGCTACCCTTCTCCGGGTTACGCCGCGATACTCAGGGTGAGTTCGTCTATGTTATTGATAATGAACAGAAGGCCCGTCGTACAGCAGTCCGCAGCGGGATCCATCTGGACAATGCGGTAGAGATTCTGGACGGCCTGAAAGAGGGGGATCACGTTATTACCAACGGCTTCCTCGGTCTGGCCGACGGTATGCTGGTACAAGCCGTGCAACCATGAACAAGCATTTCTCAGCGATTCACGGCGGTGGCATTGCCGCCTGGTCAATCCGTCATCCCGTTGGCGTATCCATGCTCGCCGCAGCCGTTGTGGTACTCGGGCTCTTCTCCCTTGGCCGTCTCTCAGTGGATCTGCTGCCGCATCTGATCTATCCAGAGATCCGCGTACGCATCCTCGACCCCGGCGTTCCCGCCACGGTGATGGAAGACCGGGTGACCCGCCAACTTGAAGAACAGTTGGCGATCACCGAAGGGGCCACCGCGATCCAGTCGAGGAGTAACGAAGGCGGCAGCAACGTCGACCTCACTTTTGAGTACGGAAGCGATATCGATCTCGCCCTGCGCGACGCGAGTACCCGCCTCGACCGGGCCAAGCGTTTTCTCCCCGACTCTATTCAACCACCGGTGATCTACAAACTTGATCCATCACAGATCCCGGTCACCGAATACATCATCAGTTCTGAAAGCCTCGACTCGGCAGCACTACGCGACTGGGTCGATTACGACTTCTCCAAGCAATTTCTGAATCTGCCCGGCGTTGCCGCGGTAGAGGTTGGTGGCGGTACCCTGCGCGAGATCCTGATCGAACCGGATCAGCAGCGTATGGCGGCACTGGGGGTCAATCTCGACTCTCTAATCAAGACCATTCAACAAAACAATCAGGAAGTGCCCGCTGGCCGACTGACTATGGCTCGCCAGGAACTGAGCAGCCGCACCTCAGCCCGCTTCCGTACTCTGGACGAACTGCGCGCTCTGCCGATCCCCCTGGCCAACGGCAGCACTCTGCCACTGGAACAGCTAACCAGGATCCATGACGGTCATAGTGACGAGCGGATCAAGGTACGCCTCAATGACATCCCAGGGGTTAAGGTGGCGATCCAGAAACAGCCCAGCGCCAATACCGTCGATGTAGTCGATGCGGTCAATGACCGACTGGCAGAGCTACGCCGCCAGCGTCTGATACCTGATGACGTCGGTATTGCGCAGGTCTCCGACCAGGCGGTCTATGTACGTAATGCCCTGAACAACGCCACCCTCGCCGCACTCAGTGGCACGGCGCTAGCGATGCTGGTGGTCTATCTGTTTCTAGGCGATCTACGCCGTACCCTGATCATCGGCAGTGCTATTCCATTTGCGGTGATGGTGACCTTTGCTCTGATGGCGATGGGTGGACTGACCTTTAACATCATGACCCTGGGGGGTCTCGCTCTCGGTGTGGGTTTGCTGGTGGACAATACCATCGTCATGCTGGAAAACATTCAGCGTCATCAGGCAGCCGGTGAACATGGCGAGGAGGCGGGTACTGCAGCCGCGGCCGAAATCAACAGCGCCATCGTTGCTGCCACCAGTACCAATCTGGCGGCGGTGCTGCCATTCCTGTTTATCAGCGGTCTGGTAGGTCTGCTGTTCCGCGAACTGATCTTCACCATCTCTGCCGCGATACTTGCCTCGATGCTGGTGGCTCTGACACTGGTTCCGACCTGGGCGGTACGTGTCCGTGGGCAGGCGATAAATCGTGTCAGTCAGGCCATCAATCATTTTGTCGCCGCGCTACAGCAGAGTTATAGCGAACTGCTGGGCAAACTGATCACAAAACCAAAACTCCAACTTTCGCTAGTGCTTAGTTTGCTTGCGGCACTACTACTTAGCAGCACGATTTTCAGCGGTGCGAAGCAGGTCTTCATCCCCAACATGGATACTGGCGAGATCCGCATCAGTATCAGTGCCGACCCCGGTACCGCTCTGGAAGAGATGGACAACAACGTTCGCCGAATCGAAAAGATGCTGCGCGCCAAACCAGAGGTTCAATCGGTCTTCTCACTGGTTGGCGGCTTCATCTTTGGGCGTACTGAACGTGAGAGCAGCAATCGTAGCACTCTCACGGTCCAACTCATTCCCCGCAGTGAACGCGCGATGAGCAGTAATGCCTGGATCAAAACAACCCAGCAACAGATCAATCAACTGGGTTTAACCGGTTACAAGATCATGCTGCGTAGCCGTGGCATTCGCGGCATTCGCCTGAGTAGCGGCGACGACGACATCAGCCTGCGTATTCAGGGACCCGATATCGAGGTACTCACCGCCCTGGCTGATCGTCTGGTTAAACATCTAAAAGGGACTCCCGGCATCCGCAACCTGCAGCACTCCGCTGAGGAGATACGCCAGGAGCTGAGTATCCGCCTCAAACGCGAGCGGTTATCACAGCTCGGACTCGATGCCGCAGCAGTGGGACGCACCCTGCAGCTGGCGCTGAATGGTGAGGTGATCAGTGATTATCTGGAAAATGACCGCGCATATGATATCCGCATTCGCCTGCCGCAACGCGAGGTCAACTCCCCTGCTGCGCTGGAGCAATTGGTACTACGCAATGCGATTGATGGACAGGCTCTTCATCTCAACGAAGTGGCTGAGGTAGAACTCATCGCCGCCCCAGCGGAGATCCGCCGTGACCGCCAGCGGCGTATTGTTGAACTCAGCGCTTCACTTAGCGGAGAGATAACCTATGGTGAGGTTTACCAAACGATGCAACGGCGTCTGGCCGAGTTCCAGCTCCCACAGGGCTATACCATTTACGACGGTGGTGAATACGAATCGCTGCAACAGGGTCGCCGCCTGAGTCAGATGCTTCTTGGTCTGGCACTGTTTCTGGTCTTTGTCGTAATGGCAGTACAGTACGAATCGCTGCGTAATCCAGTGGTGATCCTACTTAGTGTCCCCTTCGCCGTGATCGGTGTGGCGCTTGGTCTAATCGTCACCGAATTGCCACTGTCGATGCCAGTGTGGCTGGGAATGATCATGCTGGCGGGGATCGTGGTGAATAACGCGATCATTCTGGTGGAGTATATGGACATTGCTCGCAGTAACGGCATGGCACTGGATCAGGCGATCACTGAGGCGGCACGCTTGCGTCTACGACCGATTTTGATGACCACCCTGACCACGGTAGTCGGCATGTTGCCGCTGGCAATTGGGGTGGGGGAAGGTGCTGAAATGCTGCAACCACTGGCGGTAGCGTTAATCGCCGGACTCAGCATGTCGCTGCTGGTGACGCTGGTGTTGATCCCGATCCTCTATCGGGTGACTCATCTGTGGCTAGTGCGCAAGACGAGCTGATCAACTCTTATCGCTATCTTCCTTGTCTGAACGATTACGCAACTCTTCCGTCTCGTAACGATCCAGCGCAGCTTCCATATCTTCATCGCTATCCAGCGACTCCTCGGCCTCGAGCTCCTCTTCACGCTGTTTTTTCATCCGCAGAAAATAGCGTGAAGCGATCAGGCCCACTTCAAACAGTAACCACATGGGCAACGCCAACAGGGTCTGCGAGATCACATCCGGCGGGGTCAACAGCATTCCTACAATGAAGGCACCGACGATGATATACGGACGCTTCTCCGCCAGACTCTCCGGTGTCGTGACGCCAATCCACACCAGCAAGATGGTGGCGATAGGTACCTCAAAGGCGACGCCGAAGGCGAAGAATATTTTTAACACGAAATCGAGGTATTCACTGATGTCGGTCATTACGGTTACCCCTTCTGGGGCGACCGTAACAAAGAAACTGAACATCAATGGAAAGACCACGTAGTAGGCAAACACCATTCCTGCATAAAACAGCAGGGTGCTGGAGACCAGCAGCGGGATGATCAGTTTACGTTCGTGAGTGTAAAGGCCCGGTGCAACAAAAGCCCACATCTGATAGAGAATGAAGGGCATTGCGGCAAAGATCGACATCACCAGTGCCAGCTTCATCGGCGTGAAGAAGGTGCCGGCGGGCTTGGTGGAGATCATACTTGCCCCATCGGGCAGATGATCGATCAGTGGCGTAGCAACGATGTGATAAAAATCGTTGGCGAAATAGAACACACCGAGAAAGATCACTAATACTGCGAGTACTGCACGCAACAGGCGGTCGCGCATTTCAACAAGGTGGGTTAGCAGTGGTTGCTCGCTTTCCGGCTGCAGATCGGGACGCTCACTCATGTGGCTTTCCCTTTTCTACACTATCTTCGTTCTCACTCTTCTCTTCCGAAGGCACCGCCTTCACCAGATAATCAGGCTTTTCCAGATCGTCGAGGGTGGTTTTGGTCTCTTCCAGAATTTCATGTATGCCGCTACTTTTCGCCTGCTCATCCATGATTCGTTTCAGCTCTTCGGCACGCAACTCCTTGTCGATGTCGGCCTTCACCGTCATAACGAAACCGCGCATACGCCCTGCCCACAATCCGGCAGTGCGTGCCACCTTGGGCAGGCGTTCGGGACCGATGACCAGCAGCGCCACGACGGCGATCAGGGTCAGTTCCCAGAAACCAATATCGAACATTGAAAGATTATCGCGTCGTTGTCAGGGAATTAGACTTTGTCTTTTTCCTGAGTCGCTTCGCCTTCGATCACTTCACCTTCGGCGGACTCCTGCTTCTCCAGGTTAGCCGGATCCTTTTTTTCGCTTTCGCCTTCCTTGACCGCGTTCTTAAAACCCTTAACCGCACCACCGAGATCGTTACCGATGTTCTTCAGTTTTTTGGTACCGAACAACAGAATGACGATGGCCAGAATAATTACCAGTTGCCAGATGCTAATGCCCATAGTGTGCTACTCCGCTTATTTTAAAACCCCGGTAGGTCGTCGCCGCCGAGAAGATGGATATGTAGATGGAAGACCTCCTGGCCGCCACCCTTGCCGGTATTGATGATGGTACGAAAGCCAGACTCGAGTCCCTGCTCGCGAGCCAGCTGTGGCAGCAGCCGCAGCATGTGCGCCATCAGTGCATCATGCGCTGGTGTTAATTCATTGAGACTGGCGATGTGTTCCTTTGGCACCATCAACAGGTGTACCTGCGCCTTGGGATTGATGTCGCGAAAGACAAACACCTTGTCGTCTTCGAAAACCTTGTCCGAAGAAATATCACCGTTGATGATCTTGCAAAAGAGACAGTCGCTCATCACTCTTTCCTGCTCGCCTTTTCATCCAGACCGGAAAGACCGAAACGACGTTCCAGTTCGTCGAGTACCTGTTGTGGTTCCAGTCCCTGCTGCTTGAGTAAAACAAGCGTATGGAACCAGAGATCGGCCACTTCATAGATGATTTTCTCCGGCGCACCATCCTTCGCTGCCATTACCGTTTCGGTGGCCTCTTCGCCGATCTTTTTCAGGATCGCGTCCAGTCCCTTGTGATAAAGGCTCGCCACATAAGAGCTATCTGGTGCTGCGTTCTTACGCGCTTCCAGTACCGCAGACAGTTTTTCAAAAGTATCGCTGCTCATCGCATGCTCACTTATAAATCTCTTTGGGATCTCTCAGCACTGGTTCAACCTCAACCCATGCCTCCCCATTCAATTCGCTATAGAAACAACTGTGTCGTCCAGTATGACAGGCGATGCCACCAACCTGTTCGATGGTCAGCAGCAGCACATCCTTGTCGCAATCGACACGAATGTTTTTCACCTTTTGTACGTGACCCGACTCCTCACCCTTGTGCCACAGCTTGTTACGCGAACGTGAAAAGTAGACCGCTTCGCCTTCGGCCGCGGTTAGCGCCAGCGATTCACGATTCATCCAGGCGAACATCAATACCTGCCCGCTGCCTTCTTCCTGAGCAATCACAGGCACCAGACCATCATCGGTCCATTTGATTTGCTCCAGCCAGTCACTCACAGCCGAACCTCAAGACCGTGGTCGGCCATACACTGCTTTGCCTGTTCCACGGTGTATTCACCAAAGTGGAAAATGCTTGCCGCCAATACGGCTTCCGCGTGCCCCTTACTGACACCTTCAGCAAGGTGATCCAGATTGCCAACACCACCTGAGGCGATCACCGGCACATGTACCGCATCGGCTACAGCGCGGGTCAGGGCCAGGTCGAAACCATTTTTAGTTCCGTCGCGATCCATACTGGTCAGCAGTATTTCACCCGCGCCGTAATCGACCATTTTCTTTGCCCACTCCACCGCATCGATCCCGGTAGGTTTACGTCCACCGTGGGTAAAGATCTCCCACTTAGGTGGATTGTCACTGACCTGCTTGGCATCGATGGCGACAACGATACATTGCGAACCGAATTTTTCCGCCGCCTCTTTAACAAACTCCGGATTGAAAACGGCAGCAGTGTTGATCGCTACTTTGTCTGCACCGGCGTTAAGCATACGGCGAATATCTTCTACCTTACGAATACCACCACCGACGGTTAGAGGAATAAAGACCTGTCCGGCCACTTCCTCCACCACGTGCACCATGGTTTCGCGCTCGTCAGAAGAGGCGGTGATATCGAGAAAGGTAATCTCGTCCGCGCCCTGTTCATCATAACGTTTGGCGATCTCTACCGGGTCACCGGCATCGCGGATATCGACGAACTGCACCCCTTTAACTACCCGGCCATTGTCCACGTCAAGACAGGGAATGATGCGTTTTGCCAATGCCATTGCTCGCCTCGTTAGATTTACAGATTAGTGTCTGAAGAGAGTTCGTCGGCCAGCTTCTGACCTTCGGCAAAATCGAGCGTGCCTTCATAAATCGCCCTGCCGGTGATCGCTCCAGAGATCCCTTCATCGGCTACTGCACACAGAGCTCGCACGTCGTCCAGATTGGTAATACCCCCAGAGGCGATGATCGGAATGTTGACGGACTGTGCCAGCTTGAGTGTTGCCTCGACATTTACCCCATTCATCATGCCGTCACGACCGATGTCGGTATAGATGATGGCACTGACACCATCCTCCTCGAAGTGTTTGGCCATGTCGATGACATCATGCTTGGAGAGCTTGGACCAACCATCAATCGCCACCTTACCCTCTTTCGCATCCAGCCCGACGATGATGTGTCCGGGAAACTCCAGGCAGAGGTCGTTGATGAAGTGTGGTGCACTGACAGCCTTAGTACCGATGATGACATACGATACTCCAGCATCAAGGTAACTCTGCACCGTCTCTTCGTCACGGATTCCACCACCGATCTGAATCGGCAACTCTGGAAACGCTTCGGCGATCGCATGCACGACCTCACGATTCATTGGTTTACCTTCGAAGGCACCGTTTAGATCCACCAAATGCAAACGACGCGCACCAGCCTCAACCCAACGTGCAGCTACTGCCACCGGGTCATCGGAGAAGACAGTTTCGTCCTCCATTCGCCCCTGTCGAAGACGCACGCATTTGCCGTCCTTCAGATCAATGGCGGGAATTAACAACATCTTTCACATCCTCTTCCATACCGCCATCCATAATGGATGACTATTAACACGATAGTGCCGTTCTTCTCGGCAGTCCCATATATATAGTTAAAGATTACCGTCCCACTCGAGGAAATTGGCATAGAGTTGCAGACCATCGTGCTGACTCTTTTCCGGGTGAAACTGAGTGGCAAAGATATTATCCCGAGCCAGCGCCGCAGCGAAACCAACACCATGACGGGCACTACCCGCCATGATGGCAGGATCCGTCGGTGTGACGTAGTAGCTGTGGACAAAATAGAAGCGGGCATCCTGTTCAATACCGTTCCAAAGTGGATGCGCTATCTCCTGATGCACCTGATTCCAGCCCATGTGCGGCACCTTGAGCATCACACCACTTTCGCTCTCCCGCAGTTCATTGCCGAAGAAGGAGACCTTGCCAGGGAATACTCCCAGACAGGGGGTACCACCGTTCTCCTCACTTATCTCCATCAACGCCTGCATACCGACACAAACACCAAGGAAAGGTTTGTTCTGCACCACTTCGGCAATCACTTCATCCAGACCCAAACGGCGAATCTCCGCCATACAGTCACGGATCGCGCCGACACCAGGCAACACCACTCGGTCGGCACTGCGGATCTGAGCCGCATCATGGGTTACACGAATTTCTTTGACCTTGCCGGTGTGCTCAAGGGCCTTGGCTACGGAGTGCAGGTTACCCATACCGTAGTCGATTACTGCCACACTGCTCATGGAAGCTGTCTCATCAAGATATACTGATTGATTAACGTTCCCAGTAGGAACTGTTTCGGTCTACAGGCTGCCCTTGGTTGATGGCATCTTGCCCTGCATCCGCTCGTCCGCCTCCAGCGCCATACGCATGGCCCGGCCAAGGGCCTTGAAGATGGTCTCGGCGATGTGGTGAGCATTGCTGCCACGCAGGTTATCCACGTGCAGGGTCACATGGGCGTGATTGACGAATCCCTGCATAAACTCCTGCAGCAGATCCACATCAAACTCACCAATACGGGCACGCGGGAAATCGACGTGGTACTCCAGCCCGGCACGGCCGGAGAAGTCGATCACTACCCGTGACAACGCCTCGTCCAGCGGCACATAGGCGTGGCCATAACGACGAATACCTTTTTTATCACCCACCGCCTTGGCAAATGCCTGGCCGAGCGTGATCCCGACATCCTCCACCGTGTGGTGGGCATCAATGTGCAGATCCCCTTTGGCCTCAACCGAAATATCGATCAGACCGTGGCGAGCCACCTGATCCAGCATGTGCTCCAGAAAGGGCACGCCAGTGTCAAAACGGGCACTGCCATCACCATCTAGATCAAGACTGACCTCGATTCGGGTTTCCAGGGTATCGCGTTGTACCGTGGCCTTGCGTCCAGCCATGGAGAGTCCTCATAGTGGGTCTGGGTTAAGGAAGCTTAATAGCATACTCTGAACCGCCAGATGATTAAATAAACCTGACACAATCACATAAGAATACCCTGATATTGCATCACCACACAAAATATAAGAGTATGCGCAATCTAATACAGCGTTATCCCCCCGGAGAGAGCTGATCATGACGCAAGCTGCAAGTAGTACCGCGGTTAAGATCGATGCGATCAAGGTAGCCTGCAAGGACTGCAACCTTTTTCAATTGTGTTTACCCGTTGGCATTGATGCCAGGGAGCTGGAAGAGCTCGATAGTATTATCAAGCGCCGCCGACCAGTAAAGCGCGGTGAACACCTTTTTCATGTCAACGATCCGTTCCAGGCCATCTACGCGGTGCGCTCAGGATCTATCAAGACCTACACCCCGACCGAGGACGGCCACGAACAGGTCACCGGCTTCCACCTGCCCGGTGAATTGCTGGGGCTGGATGCGATAAATCTGCTGCATCACCCCTGCGCAGCCAAGGCACTGGAGACGACCAGCATCTGCGAGATCCCCTTCGACCGCCTCGAAGAACTGAGCATGCGCCTACCCAGTCTGCAGCATCAGCTTCTAAAGATAATGAGTAAGGAAATTCTGCACGACCAGTCGCTGCTCATGTTACTGGGCAAAAAGAGCGCCGAGGAGAGGCTTGCCGCCCTGTTACTCAGTCTTTCCAATAGGTATCAACAGCGCGGCTTCTCCCCGACAGATTTCTACTTGAGTATGTCGCGCAACGACATCGGCAACTATCTAGGCCTGGCAGTGGAAACCGTTAGCCGTCTTTTCACTCGTTTTCAAGACGAAGGCTTGCTCAGTGTGCAGCGAAAGCATATTTGTATTCTTGATCTGCCGCGGCTGCGCTCCATCGCCAACGCACCAAATGTCCGCCAAAGCAGTAATGATGCTTGATCAAGGCTGGGAAATGGCTGTACAAAGGGCAATAGGTGATAAAACCTCTTTTCCAGAAAAAGCTGTGTCAAATGGCTTATTCATTGACAAAAATCAATGTTCTGGTATGGTTTTTTCGTCTACCATGCTAGCCGCTGCAATAAGAACTTGGGGGTTATTCTTGTACGGAGAGCATGGTCGAGGATAAAAATACATGAGTATTTTTATAGGGTTAAGTTGTGAAACTAAAGCCCTACCTCAGTCTAAGCGGCAATCCAACAAGAAAAAGCAGTCCGAATCGGTGGCATCTAAGCCGAATCACCCAAAATCCCCCATGTTAAATAAGTGAATTATTTCAGGTAGCTCAGTACCCGAAGTATGGGTTGTGCTGACACAAAAGCAGACAGGGGAGGATAAGAAAACAGAGAGATATCAGAATTCAGCCCTATGGGTTGTGATATTCCTGCTCAGCTACCTGCAAAATCCCCTAATTTGGTGGTAGCCCTCGGGCATACGTTTGATACAACAATTTTGTAACAACAAAAAGGAGACTACTCTGTGGAAACAACACAAGTAGAGAAATACAGCTTCGACGTCGTACGGTGGTTCGCCGTAATGGCCGTCGTCTATCTGGTCGTGGGCACCCTCGTTGGCGTCTACGTTGCATCGGAACTGGCCTGGCCGGTTCTTAACCTGGACCTGGCCGAACTTTCCTTCGGTCGCCTGCGTCCGCTGCATACCAATGCAGTTATCTTTGCATTCGGTGGTTGTGCACTGTTTGCTACCGGCTACTACTCCGTACAGCGCACTGGTGGCGTTCGTCTCTGGAGTGACAAGTTGGCCTGGTTCACCTTCTGGGGCTGGAACCTGATCATCGTATCAGCGGTAGTATCCTTCCCACTGGGTCTCACCAGCGGTAAAGAGTACGCAGAACTGGAGTGGCCGATTGACATCGCCATTGCCCTGGTCTGGGTTGCCTTCACCCTGAACTTCGTAATGACCGTTGCTACCCGCAAGACCAGCCACATCTATGTGTCTAACTGGTTCTTCATGGGCATGCAGGTGATGATCACCTACCTGCACGTGGTCAACTCCCTGGCTCTTCCAACTGACCTGTTCCACTCCTACTCCATTTTCTCTGGGGTTCAAGATGCGATGGTTCAGTGGTGGTGGGGTCACAACGCTGTAGGTTTCTACCTGACTGCTGGCTTCCTTGGCATCATGTACTACTTCGTACCGAAGCAGGCTAACCGTCCGGTATTCTCATACCGTCTGTCTGTTATCCACTTCTGGGCGCTGATGTTTGGTTATGTATGGCTGGGTGCTCACCACCTGCAGTACACCGCCCTGCCTGACTGGACCGGTTCTATCGGTGCAGCCGTTTCCCTGGCTATGATCATCCCGTCTTGGGGTGGTGCCATCAACGGTATGATGACCCTTTCAGGTGCTTGGGATAAGCTGCGCGATGACTACATCCTGCGCTTCCTCATCATGTCCCTGGCCTTCTATGCCATGTCCACCTTCGAAGGTCCGGTCATGTCTGCCAAGACCGTTAACGCCCTCTCCCACTACACCGACTGGACTGTAGGTCACGTACACTCTGGTGCGCTGGGCTGGGTTGCCATGGTTGCTTCTGGTGCGCTCTACCACATGGTTGAGAAGCTCTGGAACACCCGCATGTACTCCGCCAAACTGGTTAACCTGCACTTCTGGCTGGCTACCATTGGCGCGGTAATCTACATCTCCGCGATGTGGGTATCCGGCATCATGCAAGGCCTGATGTGGCGTGATTATGACGAGTTCGGCACCCTGACCTACACCTTCGCCGAATCCGTTGCAGCAATGCACCCCTACTATGCTATGCGCGCCATCGGCGGCATGATCTACTGGTTGGGTGGCGTATTCATGCTGTACAACGTCGTAATGACTATCCGCCAGGCCGCAGGCCAGCGTAGTGGTTCTGCCGCTACTGCCAGCGCCTAAAAGGGAGGACATATAACAATGGCTGATCAAATCCATTCAACAAAACTGCAGGACAAGACAGAACGTAATGTCTTCGTCATGCTTGCTATGCTCATGGTACTGCTCTCTGTGGGCGGTCTGGTAGAAATCGTTCCACTGTTCTACCTGAAAGACACCATGGAGCATAACAACCACCCGGAAATCGTCTGGCAGCGTAGCGCAGGTCAAACCCTGGCCTCGTGGAAAGCTGGCGACGGCGTCCGTCCTTATACCGCGCTGGAACTGGCCGGTCGTGACGTATACAAGCGTGAAGGCTGCTACCTCTGCCACTCACAAATGATTCGTCCGTTCCGCGATGAGAAAGAGCGCTATGGCCACTACAGCCTTGCTTCTGAGTCCATGTACGACCACCCCTTCCAGTGGGGTTCCAAGCGTACAG
The DNA here is from genome assembly GCA_050295975.1 of Thiohalomonadaceae bacterium. Lineage (GTDB taxonomy): Bacteria > Pseudomonadota > Gammaproteobacteria > Thiohalomonadales > Thiohalomonadaceae > JAPHTQ01. Next base: position 16,680 of record JBNKQR010000024.1, on the reverse strand, counting down.
GTCCGGACCTGGCCCGTGTTGGCGGCAAGTATTCAGATGAATGGCATCGCCGTCACCTGGAAGCTCCTCGCTCTGTAGTACCCGAGTCCGTAATGCCCAACTATCCCTGGCTGAATAAAGCCACCGTCAATCCTGGCCACACACAAGCTGTGATGCGTGTCATGACGACACTTGGCGTTCCCTACACCCAGGACGACATCGCTGGTGCTGCCGAAGAAGTTAAAGGCAAGTCAGAGATGGATGCGGTTGTAGCCTACCTACAGGTACTGGGCACCATGGTTAAGTTCGAGGACAAGGACTACCGCAAGTAATGGATAGTCTGAAGGAATACTTCCATACCGACTGGGCAGCGATGACGCTGCACGACTGGATTGGTCTGGTCGTCATGATCGGCATCTTCTGCCTCATGGTATGGGCATATGTATTCGTCTTTAATCCGAAGAACCGAGACAAACTCGAGTCACAGCGTCATCTGCCATTTGAGGAAGATGACGCCTATATCGAAACGGAGAACAGAAAATGAGTGACAACGCAAATCCGTATAGTGCTCCGGATACAGGGCACCTTTGGGATGACACCCTGCGCGAGCTGACCAATGATCCGCCGAAGTGGTGGATGATGGGCTTCCACGCAAGCTGGATCCTCGTCCTGTGTTATGGCCTGATCTACCCGATGTGGCCAATGGTCAATACCCACACCAAGGGTTTCACTGGTTGGACCTCCATTAAGGAGTACAAACAGGACCTGGGAGCGATCGAAGCTAAACGTGCCAAGTACGAGAACCAGCTGCCCGGCATGTCCGCTGCAGCCATTCTGGCCGACGATGAACTGTCTAACTATGTAGTTCGTTCTGCCAAGGTTCTGTTCGGTGACAACTGCGCAGCCTGCCACGGTACCGGCGGTCAGGGTAACCCGAACTTCCCAGTACTGGCTGACGATGACTGGCTCTACGGCGGTGACATCAACACCATCGTAACCACCATCACCGGTGGTCGTAACGGCATCATGACAGCCAACGCCAAGATGCTCACTGACGCTGAAGCTGATCAACTTGCTGATGCGGTCATGGCTGGCAACCCTGCCGGTAACCCGCTGTTCACTGCCAAGGGCTGTATTGCCTGCCATGGTCCGGATGGCAAAGGTCTCTCCTTCATGGGTTCAGCTAACCTGACCGATGGTATCTGGCGCTTTGCTGCCAAAGACCAGCGTGCCAGTGTCAAATACACTATTCTTCATGGTGTAAATGATCCGTCCGATCCGCAGACCCGCAACGCGGTAATGCCTAAGTTCGGCGGTACCAAGCTGTCTGATACTGAGATCAAAAAGCTGGCCGTATACGTCCATAAGCTGGGCGGTGGTCAGTAAGCAGTAAAGGTACGGGCGGCAATTTTTGCCGCCTATATCCATAGTACGGGCCGCATGCCCCTACATGCGGCCCATACCTAAAGGGGATGTAATCATGGATGCAGTAGCTTTCTGGTCTATAGTAACTGTGGCTGTTTCAGTTCTTGTTTTGGTTGTAATCGGTATTCGCGTGGGTAAGCAGATCAATTCCACTCACTCACACGACTGATTTAATCGAAAGAATTGGCAGTACTGATCCACACGGGGGGGAATAATTATTCCCCCCCTTTTTTTCGCCTGACATATCACCTCACAAAATAAAGACACTACAAACGATATGGATATTACGTTCATGTCGCTGGCAATGAACTACTTGGCTAAATGAAGCCCTGTGGATTATTTAGCGGTTGCTTATAGTGTGCTACCATCGTCTGCCACAACTACAGCAAAAAGTCAGGGACTGATGGTTCCATGGTTACCGGACGTGCATTTGCAACCGGTTATTTTTTGAGTGATTTGCCCTTATCCTTTTAGAGTGGGCGGGAGGCACAAGTGAACGAAACTTCCGACGCGAAGCAAAAAATTGCTGACGATCTGTATGAAGAAACAAGCACCTGGCATGTAAATGTCGAGGCCGGAACGGTATTTCCACGGCGTATGGCCGGTAAATTCCGTACCATTAAATGGCTCACCCATTCGGTCTGGTTGATCATGTTTCTTGGACCTTACCTACGCTGGGGAGATCGCCAGGCAATTCTGCTCGATATCCCTGATCGCCAATTCCACTTTTTCGACATTACCATCCTGCCGCAAGATGTCTGGATGCTCTCCCTCATCCTGATGTTTTTCGCCATGTTGCTGGCTGCTGTCACCTCCATCGCCGGCCGGGTCTTTTGTGGCTTCTTCTGCTTCCAAACTGCCTGGACTGACCTGTTCATGTGGATCGAGGAGAAGATCGAAGGAAATCCTAGCCAACGACGTAAACTTCTCGATGCGCCCCTAAGTGCGCGCAAAATTCGTTTGAAAGGTTTCAAATATGCCATCTGGCTGGCTATTTCGGTATTAACCGGTATTAGCTTCGCTGCCTGGTTCACCGACGCCTACGAACTTTGGGAAAGCTTCTTTAACCTGACACCGCCTCCAGTTGCCCTCGCAGTAGTCGCGCTGTTTACCGCGGGCACATTTCTCCTCGCTGGTTTCATGCGTGAACAGGTCTGTTTCTGGCTCTGCCCCTATGCCCGTATCCAGGGTGTAATGTATGACCGCGAAACTATCTTGCCCGCCTACGACTACACGCGCGGTGAGCCACGCGGCAAACTAAAGAAGGGCGAAACAGAATCAGGTAAGGGTGACTGTATCGACTGCAATCTGTGTGTTGCAGTCTGCCCCACCGGTATCGATATCCGCGGCGGTCAACAGGAAGGGTGCATTACCTGCGCCCTCTGTATCGACGCCTGTGATTCGGTTATGGACAAAATCAGCAAACCTCGCGGCCTGATTCGCTATGCCTCACTGGACGAGGTTGAAGGCAAGCCAACGGTGAAACTGTTTAAGCGCCCTCGCCCGCTGGTCTATATCACTATTCTGCTCATCGCTTTATCTGGCATTGGCTATGGCGTCACTCACCTCGGTTCACTGGAGCTCAAGGTCATCCATGAGCGTTCACCGCTGTTTGTTCAACTCAGCGATGGCTCCATCCAGAACCGCTATGACGTGAAGGTCCTTAACAAGCTGGATAAGACAGTCAATATCATGATTGCCGCAGAAGGCCCGGAAGGACTGCAACTCTCCGATTCGGTAAAAGCCCTGAGCATTAACCCCGGACGCCTGCAGTCGCATATCGTTTACGTAAAAATACCGCGCAAAAGTCTTGAAGAGTCTCGTGTTCCTTTGACCTTCAGGGCCTATAACGCGCAAAATCCGGAAGACTTTGTCGAGTACGAAAGCGCCTTCTTCAGCCCTCGTTAAGCAGCGGCGTGGAGGATGGTTCGTCTCGTAACGATACCTTCCTGTAATGAGAGCCCTCTGAACAGATTCAGTGGGCTCTCTCGATTTTAAATAGAGCATCAGGTGGCAAGCATGTTCATCTCACAAGACAATAAACAGGCTTTTCGCAATCCGTGGGTGTTGGGTTGGCTCGGCCTGTTAATTACAGTTGTTCTGATCAACGTCATCTTTATCGTAACCGCGTTCTACACGACCCCCGGCCTGGTAGATAAGAACTATTACGAAAAAGGACGCGATGTAGAGAAGAACTTCCTGAAGAAACGACAGGCTAAAAACCGGCTAGGCTGGGAGCTGAGCATGACACTGCCAGATGAGGTCATTGTTGGCCAGGCAACCAGTTTCAGTATTAATGTCACCGACGCCGCTGGCATGCCGCTACGTGATGCCAACGCCCGTCTTCAGGCCTACCGCCCATCCGATGCCGATGCGGACCATAACGTCGCCATGGAAAAGGTTGCGGATGGTGTATTCCAGTCGCGTCTGACCCTGCCACTAAAGGGTATCTGGGATATCAGGATAGTTGTGCAACAGGGTGAGGAAGAGTTGGAGATCTCCCGCCGCATTAGCGCCCTCGTTCCTTAACCGGTGCGGTTCCCATGAGCCGCGATCCCCTTGCAGAAGGCTGCTTTCACTGCGGCCTGCCGTTACCACCGGATGAGCGGTTTAGCGAGGAGATCGACGGCGCCGCGCGTGAATTCTGCTGCTTTGGTTGCCAATCGGTCTGCCAGGCCATCTATGAAGCCGGTTTGCAGGGCTTCTACCAGCGCACCCCTGAAGGCACTCTGCTGGCCCCCCCACCAGAACCACCAAAGGATGCCGCCCTCTATGACCTGGAGGAGGTGCAGGAGGAGTTCATCCATGACCTTGGGGCAGTGCGAGAGCTTCACCTGCTAGTGGAGGGGATTCACTGCGCCGCCTGCGTTTGGCTCATAGAGCGGACCCTTGGTCGCCTGCCCGGCGTTCTCAATGCCCAGGTCAACCTCACTGGCAAACGTCTGCTTCTGCGCTGGGACAACAGCCAGATAAAACTCTCAGAGATCATCAACCGCCTGGGACAGATCGGCTACTCCGCCATGCCCTTCGATCCGGAAGCGGCTGAAGGCACCATCAAAAAGCAGAATCGGGAACTGCTGTTCCGCATGGCCTTTGCCGGGTTCACCATGATGAACCTGATGTGGATATCCATCGCCCTCTACGCCGGGGCCGACACCGCCGATGATGGCAAATTTCTCGGTCTGTTCCAGTGGCTCGGTTTTGCCCTCGCGACCCCCACCCTGTTCTACTCCGGCTGGCCGTTCCTCAAAGGGGCCTGGTCAGGTCTGCGTAACCTGCACCTGACCATGGACCTACCCATCGCTATCGGTGCGAGTACTACCTATTTCTACTCGGTCTACGTCACCCTCAATGATCAGGTCGTAGGGGAGGTCTACTTCGACACCGTAGTGAATTTCATGTTCGTTATACTGGTTGGGCGCTACCTTGAGGCGATGTCGAAACGTCACGCGGTCGCCGCTACCCAACGCCTGATGGATCTGCAACCCCGGGTTGCTACTCTTCTCATCGATGGTGAAGAGAAGATCACGCCTATCCGTAGCGTCAAGCCGGAGCAGCAGGTGCTGGTCAAGGCGGGCACCAAGGTTCCGGTCGACGGCATCATCATCGATGGTCGTAGTAGCATCGACGAAAGCATGCTCAGTGGCGAATCGGTCCCGGTGGAAAAGGGGCAAAACGATAGTGTCTCCGCAGGTACCATGAACCTCAGCAGCGCCCTGACAGTGCAGGTCACTGGCACCCTGCGAAATACCGCACTGGGTCGCATCATCGCCCTGGTAGAGGAGGCGCAGGCCTCCAAAGCCCCCATTCAGTGCACCGCCGACCGTATCGTGCCCTGGTTTGTGCTGGTCACACTTATCCTGGCCAGTGCAACCTTCGCCTGGTGGCTCAGTACCAGTTTCGACTGGCATATGGCCATGCTCAACGGCATTGCCGTTCTGATCATCACCTGCCCCTGCGCCTTTGGCCTCGCCACACCGATGGCCATTGCGGTCGCCTCCGGGCAGGGGGCTCGCCAAGGTATCCTGGTAAAGAATGGTGAAGTACTGGAGACCCTGTCGCGGATCAGTCATGTGGTCTTCGATAAAACTGGCACCCTCACAACCGGCAAGATGCGACTGAAGAGAATCGTAGCCATGGAGGGTATCACGGAGCAGGAACTGCTACGTATGGCAGCCGTTGCCGAGCGCTACTCGGAGCACAACATCGCCAGCGCTATTATCGAAGCCGCAAGTGAGCGCAATTTGACCAATCCCAGCATGGTCCCAGAGAGCTTTGACAATGAACCGGGTAACGGCATCCATGCCCAGGTAGAGGGGCACCAGGTCGTCATCGGCACCGCTGGCTGGCTAAGGCAGCATCAGGCCAGCCCCAGCGAGGAGACAGGGGCACTGCTCGAATCACTTGAGGCTCAGGCCTTCAGTTGCGTTCACGTCGCCATAGACGGCGTATACGCGGGCCTGCTTGCCATCTCCGATGAACTCCGTCCCGATGCCAGAACCCTGGTGGACAACCTGCGTGCGGTGGGTATCAGGATGACGCTGCTGAGCGGAGATCGTCAGCGTGTCGCTGAAGCGGTGGCGGAGCAGCTGGGCGGCATGGAGGTAATCGCTGAGGTCCTGCCTCAGGACAAGGATCAGGTGATCCGCGAGCTGCAGCAGCAAGGGGAGTGGGTAGCCATGGTGGGAGACGACATTAATGATGCCCCCGCCCTGATTCGCGCCAATGTGGGAATTGCGGTTGGCTCCGGTACGGAAGTCTCGGTAGAGAGTGCCGATATTGTGTTGATGAGTGATGAACTGGACAAGGTTCGTCTGGCCACCGCCCTCTCACGCCGCACCCTGCGCACCATCCGTCAAAACATCGGCATCTCCTTTGCCTACAACATCATCATGGTTCCGCTGGCGATGATGGCCTTTATTACCCCGCTTGTCGCGGCGGTATCCATGCCTATCAGCTCGCTGCTGGTCATCGGCAATGCAGCCCGGATCAGGACCCTGTTCAAAGGTGGCAGGCAGTAGGTAGCAGAAAAGATAGTGGTTTTTTTCCTGTCGCCTGCAACCTGCAACCTGTATCCTTGTCTTACCTGGCAACAGGCACAAATCCTGAATCACCCGCTACTATACAAAAAGTACTATGGAAGTCATCTACTCACTCATACCCGGCATGCTGATCCTTGGCCTGATATTCATCGGCGTGCTGATCTGGGCGGTCAAGCGTGGTCAGTATGACGACCTGGACGGTGATGGTCAGCGCCTGTTGCTGGATGAGGATGAAGACAACCTGCCTGATACCGACAACAAGCGCCGCAACGCGCGAATCGGAATGGATTTCCCCGACGCCGACGACTGAATCGGCTAAGGCTTAGCAGTCCCGCCCTGCTCCAGCAGGGGACGCCGTACCGCCTCGAAGCGCGCCGGTTGAACATATTGCAGCACCTCTTTGGCCTCCGGATTCAGTGCGATATCCAGCCCCTTCTCCGGGTAGAGCCAATGCACCACCTTACCCTTACTTTCGGCAATACGCTCTGCCGGTTCACCGAAACGGCTTTTTACCACCGCGTCATCCAGATTGTGGCGTGGGATATAGCTCAGGCTATTGAAGGTCATCTGTTGCAAGGTCTGCATGTCCATGTCTGACAGGGTCACCTTTCGACGCCCGCCCCCCATATTCGCCAGTCGCTCACCGTGCTGGTACATCCCTGTCAGTTGTTCCGGGCTCAGATCCATCACCAGCACCATCCGTGCTCGTAGCCCACTGATATCCACGTTATTGAAATAGACCTCAACCGCACGCATCCCATCCTCATGCTCAAACAGACTCACCTCTCCAGGCTCTTTGAAGGTGTGTTGAGCCTCTGCAAGAGTCGTACGACCGATCTCAACTCCAAAGACTCTGCTGTGCCCCTCCGGGGTGATCTCCACTTGCCAGGGCAGATGAACCTCGCCAGGCGGCCTGCCCGGCACGAAGAGCACGCCAGCAATCACCGCAATGATGCTGAAAACCAAAACACCGAGAAACATGTGCCGTTCCATACCGTTTCATACCCCTGTAAACAATGAACGGTGCATAATGCACCGTTCAGAACAGACTGTCAGCCCCAACTGCGGCCGCAGCTTTAATTTGATCATCCTCAGGCCGGGTCGTATTGCCCTTCCGGGTAACGTTTAACAATGTTATCGGGAACTCGTCCCTTCTTGGCATCATCCAGCGCCTCGGTCTCAAAGATAATCAACACCAGCACCATTACCATGGTCGGCAGAATCGCTGCCCCGCCCAGAGCGATGTGCTGCGGTCGTGGATTGCCATCTGAAACCAGCAGGACAATGGTCATCGCTATTAACATCAGCACAATCATGCCGATGAACATCATGCTTCGCTTGTGACAAATCTGCCAATGGCACTTCACATACCAGCTATCCACGGAGAGAGATTTTTTCGCTCGCCAGATGGAATAGGCCAAAATCAGAAGTGATGCGATAGGAACAAGAATCACCCACTGCCACAGAGAACTGGCAGAGAGGAAGGCCACAAACATCAGAATGTGATTAAAAATCAGATTGATCAGAAACAGATCGTGGGGCCATTTGGCCGCTTTAATATCTTCATCGCTAACGTGGTATTGCATGGCTGTTTCACCCGTGTGGTTCCCGGCCTTTTGGCACAGGTATTATTGTCAAAGGTCTATTGCCGCCCTATCCGGGACTTATAACAGACTGGTAGATCTACCGGTTTGTAATTATTCTCCGAATTGGCGCATCTCCCTCGATACGGACGCCAACCCCGGTTCTGTGTATTATACAGTGTGTCTTACATTTTTCGCAGCACGAGGCAACTATGAAACGTCCCGTACTAACCGCCGCTATTGTCGGCGTACTGAGCAGCGCATGCAGCACCCACACTATGTTCTATGCTGATCCCAGTCGATTTACCGTCACCTCAACTCCGGCTGGGGCTACGGTTTATGTAATGGGTCAGGCTCTGGGGGTAACTCCCCAGGAGATACTGCGGGAACAGGTATTCCCCAACAACTACCCTTCTCAACTACAGGCCGAATACGGCATTGTCACGCTTGAGTATCAGGGCTGTGAGACCTACCGCAAAAGTGTGAATAACACCATTCTTGAGGATGGTCTTGTCGCCAAACTTAATTGCAAGAGCACCGAAGCACCCGCGGCGATACCGATGGCACCGACACTCACCACAAAGCAGCGCCTGATTGAACTCAAATCACTCTATGACGAAGGCCTGATCACAGAGCAGGAATATAAAGAACGCCGAAAAGCCGTTTTGAACGATATCTAACAACAGTAATTCTTTGGCAAAAAAAACAGCGGGCAGATTTCTCTGACCGCTGTTTTTGTTTTTATGCCCTGCCCCGAACGAGCCGGGGCAGTCCATCATTTCCCTTAGTAAGAGAGCAGACGGATGTAGCCGACGACAGAGTTGATTTCGTCTTTGCTCAGGCTACCTTTGTAACCAGGCATGAAGCTCTTAGGACCACTGGTACCATTGCTGACAACGTTGAGCAACTTGGCGTTGTTCATTTTGCCCATCTTGGCGGAATCAGTGTGGTCTGCAGGCTCCATCGGCAGAACGTTGGTCATGATGCCGTCGCCCTTACCGTTTGCGCCATGGCAGGCGGAACAGGTGCTTTCGTAGATCTTACGACCTGCTTCCGGGTCACCCATGACTGAGTGCTTTGAGTCATGCAGCATGCGGACATAAGAGACCAGAGATTTGATCTGCGGTCCCGGGATAGCCAGACCCCAGCGCGGCATCTTGCCATTGATCTTGGCGTGATCCGCAGTGCCCTGGATGATCTGGAACAGATCCTTATCGCTACGCTTGCGCATACGTGAAGCATCGGTCAGGTTGGCCGGCTTGGTTTTACCCAGCTTGGAAGCCAGCGGGCCATCACCCTTGCCATCTGCACCGTGGCAGAAGATACAGTAGGTGTTGTACAGCTGGTAACCTTCGTAGGCGTTGGAGGCCATTGCGTTGCTGCTCAGGGTTACACCCGCGGCCATGGCTGCCAGAAGTGCGTACTGCTTGATGTATTTCATATTTATCTCCTCATTCCATTCTCAAACTGAATTCTATACGTGTTGTTCTTAGAAACCTGAGAACAGCTCGACCATTGAGTAATCGGTACCGGAAGCGCCGTCCTTATAGTCAACATTGAAGATTTCCAGTTTGACGTTCTGTGCCATCATGTATTGAACACCGGTGGTTACTTCACTGGTGGTGTCAGTGCCATCATCAGATGAACCGTAGGCTACATAGACACTGGTACGCGGCAGAACGGAGAACTTACCCAGGAAGCCAATCGCGGTTTTGTTGTCGGTAGTACTGTCATTCCAGTAGTTAGCAAAAGTGTCATCAAGCTTACTATCTAGATCGCCAATATTTATACGAGCTTTAGATGCTTTGGGTACAACCGCGTAGCTCAGGTAAAACTCGGAAGGAATAGAACCGATGTCACCCAGCATCTGGAAGTCAGCACCTTGTGCATCGATGTCGAGTTCAAGTGCAGGATCGTGAGCACCGTGCTTAATTGTGCCACCCATCCAGGAGAGACCGAAGCCCATGTCCCAACCAGCGACATTCATGAAGTAGTTGGCACGCACATTATGCGCCAGACCACCAAAGATATCTGCCTCAATATCACCTTTGTGAGGTGCCCACTGGGAGTAAGCAACCATGATGTCGTTGTCGTGATAGGCAGCGGTAAGACCTTCAGCCGCAGTTGCGCCGGAACCAAGACGTTGGAATGCGGACATACCTTTGCGGTTCTCGATCGGACGCTGTGAACGCTTCAGGCCAGTGTTCATCAATTCCATACCGTAACCGGGGCCCAAGCCATCGGTTCCCCACATGACAACAGTCACATTCGGGTGAGCATTGAAAGAGATTTTGAAGTTGGCAAAGTTGTTATCCGCATCTGCCGCTTTCATGTCCAGCTCAGCCATACCGCCGATGTTCTCAGCCATACGACCACCTACCAGTAGACCGGCTTCGTCTGGCCACTGGACCGTGCCACGATCTACATCAGTTTTCATTTCATAACGCAGCTTGGTAACCAGAGACATTTTCAGGTCTGAAGGAATTGACAAGTCTTCACCCTCTACCAGCGGGGCAGCACCGCGCATGGTGTAGCTGGAGGCCAGGAAGGCCCGACCAAAAGCGTTCAGTGAAGGAAAACTACCGGAGTGACAGCTGACGCAAGCCATACCGGTTTGACGTGCAAAGGCAGGAATCGCCTGTGCATCGGTGATCATTGCAGCAGAGACCGCTGCAACACCTGCTAAGGTAGTTACTGCTTTACTAAGGATTTTCATGTACCCCTCCCTCTTCTATTTCACTCTTGCTTCTAACGAAAAAACCACACCGATAAGGTAGACCGTTGTGGCATAAAAACAACTTGTGCACGGAATGTGACAGGGTTAACAGCAAATGACAAGCAACGGTTAAATATTAGAATATTCAAAATATTGCATATACCCGACTAAATTTCTCATATATTTTTTGTGGTTATTAACCAAGCATTATTCTCGACTAAGGCACAGTGCGGGTTTCAATGGTATTGGGGAATACCCTAATAATGCGGCGGGGGGACCTGTAACCAGAAAGTCACCGGTCCATCATTGATCAATGCCACCTGCATATCGGCGCCAAAGCGACCGGCAGCGACCGTGCCAAACGCCGCCCGGGCCTGATGTAGCAGATAACGAAACATCTGATCGCCCTCCGCAGGAGAGGCCGCGGTGGAAAATCCGGGACGAGTTCCCTTGCGCGTATCGGCAGGCAGAGTGAACTGCGGCACCAGCAGCAGGCCGCCATCGATATCGCGAAGACTGAGATTCATCTTGCCTGCTTCGTCTGCGAAAACACGATAGCCCAGCAGGCGTTCCAACAAACGATCTGCCTGCGCTTCCGTATCACCCTTTTCCACACCGACCAAAACCATCAAGCCCTGATGGATGGAAGCGATCACTTCACCTTCCACCGTAACGCTTGCTTCGGTAACACGCTGCAGCAGACCGATCATGACAAACGCTCCGCAAATTCATTGGTAGCGGTGATCAATGCATCGACGGTGGCAGGTTCAGAAGCGGAGTGACCCGCGGCAGGGATGACACGTAACTCGGAATCGGGCCACGCTTCGTGTAATTGCCAGGCATTCTCCAGCGGACAGATCACATCGTAACGGCCATGCACAATCACCCCGGGAATACCCACCAACCTTCCTGCATCACGCAGGATTTGATTGGGCTCGAGAAAGGTCTCGTTAACGAAGTAGTGACACTCAATGCGCGCCAGCGAAAGCGCGGTAAAGGGATTGCCGAAATGTTCGACCACCGATGCACTTGGATTGAGGGTAGCAGTGCGCCCTTCCCACAACGACCACGCCCTGGCCGCCGCAATTCGCTCTATTTCATTCTCACCGGTGAGGCGACGGTAATAGGCTTGCAGTAGTTCGCCCCGCTCCTCCTCCGAAATTGGAGCAAGATAATCCTGCCAGTAATCGGGAAAGAGGCGGCTAGCGCCCTGCTGATAGAACCAGTCGATCTCGTGCTGGCGACAAAGAAAGATGCCGCGCAGCACCATCCCCAACACCCGTTCAGGGTGAGACTCTGCATAGACCAGGCTCAAGGTCGAGCCCCATGAACCGCCGAATAGCAGCCAGCGTTCGACATTCAACCGCTTTCGGATCACTTCCATATCAGCCACCAGCGCCTGGGTGGTATTGCCCTGCAATTCCGCGTGCGGCGCGGAGTGACCGCATCCGCGTTGATCGAAGAGGATGATGCGGTAGCGCTCCGGATCGAAAAAACGCCGATGGTAATCCTCGCAACCGGCACCCGGCCCACCGTGCACGAACAAAACCGGAATGCCATCCGGATTGCCGCACTCCTCCACATGCAACTGATGTGGCGGCTCCACATCGATAGTGTGGCTTACGTAGGGTTTAATCTCGGGAAACAGGCTCAGCATCAGACGCTCTCATTACTCTGCAACAGCAAAACAGTAGTTTGCGACCCAAGACCCATGCTGTGCAAGGCATCCTCTTGCATCCGCCCCATGAGCGGAGCATGATCGGCAATAGTCATTGCAAAATACGCAGTATTGATACTTTATCAATAACTATTGAGCGTTAATCACCAGAAACAGGAACGCGACATAATGATCACCCCCGCACAGATGCGCGCCGCCCGGGCCCTGCTCGGCTGGGACCAGCGCCGCCTCGCTGAAGAGTCAGGTGTCTCCCTGCCCACCATCCGCCGCATGGAGAGCAGTGAAGGTAATGTGCGCGGCAATGTGGATACCCTGGTAAAGGTGGTCGATGCGCTGGAGCGCGGTGGCCTCATTCTGCTCACTGAGGACGAGAACGGCGGCCGCGGTGTGCGCCTTAAGGGAGGCAACGGGAACCTGTAACCATGGCGACGCTGCTGCACCTCGCATACGCTTCCATCCTTGCTGCACTTGCGGCGAGCGTGCTCTGCTTGTTCGCCGGTCGCCATACCTCCAATCTCAGTCGCATCTATTTCCTGTTGATCGGTCTCTCTGGCCTGCTGGCGCTGGCAGCCGGATTCGGCACCCTGACCATCGACACCCTCTCCGCCGACCGACTGCCTTTCGGCCTACCCTGGCTCCACTGGCGAGTGCGCCTCGACGCCCTCTCCGGTTTCTTTCTCCTGCCACTGGGCCTGGTCAACATCGCCATCGCAATGTACGGCCCCGGCTATGTACGCGAGTTCTCCCACGGCGGCGACCCACTGGCGGTGCTCGGCAGCTTTACCGGACTGTTCATTGCCGGCATGACCATGGTGGTGCTGGCCGACGACGCCTTTATGTTCATGGTCGCCTGGGAGCTGATGTCGGTCAGTTCCTATTTTCTGGTCTCGTTCCAGCACGACCAGGCATCGAACCGTCGCGCTGCGTTCCTATATCTATTGATGGCGCACATCGGCGGCCTCTGCATCCTGCTCGGCTACGGCGTACTTAGCGGCTTTGGTAATGGTTTCGAATTCGATGCCATGCGCAGCACCAGCGGCATGCCACCCATCTGGTCCAGCATCGCCTTCGCCCTCGCCTTCATCGGCTTCGGCATGAAGGCCGGGCTGGTGCCGCTGCATGCCTGGCTACCCGAGGCTCACCCTGCTGCCCCATCACATATCTCGGCACTGATGTCCGGGGTGATGCTCAAGGTAGCGGTCTATGGCTTTATCCGTTTCACCTTCGATCTGCTCGGCGCACTGCAGTGGAGCTGGGGGGTAGTGGTATTGATCGTCGGCTCGATCTCGGCGGTGATGGGCGCACTCTACGCCCTGCAACAGAACGACCTTAAACGTCTACTCGCTTATAGCTCGGTGGAGAACATCGGAATCATCTTCATCGGCCTTGGTCTGGCGCTGGTGTTCCTCAGCACCGGCCACCAGCTACTCGGGGTCATCGCCCTGGTCGCCGCCCTCTATCACGCCCTCAACCACGCCCTGTTCAAGAGCCTGCTGTTCCTCGGCGCAGGCGCGGTACTGCACGCCAGCCACCAGCGCGATATGGAACAGATGGGGGGGCTGATGCGGCGCATGCCCTGGACCGGGCTGTTTTTCCTCCTCGGCTGCATCAGCATCTCCGGTCTGCCGCCGTTCAATGGTTTCGTCTCCGAATGGCTCACCTTCCAGGCGGCGCTCCAGGCGTGGCACCTCGACAGTGGGGTACTGCGTAGTGTGCTGCCGATTGCCGCGGCGATGTTAGCGCTTACTGCAGCGCTGGCCGCTGCCGGTTTTGTCAAAGCCTTCGGCGTGGCCTTCCTCGGACAGGCACGTTCCCGGCAGGCGCGCCGCGCCCGCGAGGTCACCTTCGGTATGCGTGCAGGACAGGCGTGGCTGGCGCTACTCTGCCTGCTGCTAGGTGTCTTGCCCACGCCACTAATCGACATCATCGACGCGGTGCCACAACAGCTACTTGGCACCGGCCTGTCTCAGGCCACCGCCAATGGCTGGCTCTGGCTCACCCCGGTGGAACAGGCCACCGCCAGCTACTCGCCGCCGCTGGTATTGTTCGCGCTGGTGGTGGTTATCCTGATCACTGCACTGGTTGTTCGCCGCCTCGCCCGTGGCGAAACCCGCCGCACCGATCCCTGGGACTGCGGCTTCTCGCCACCCGATTCACGCATGCAGTACACCGGCACCGCCTTCTCTCAGCCGTTCCTGCGGGTGTTCCGTCCACTGTTCCGGGTCGAAGAGGCACTCGACCAGAGCGAGGGGGGCAGCCGCTACCGTCTGCTGATCGTCGATCGCAGTTGGGCCCTGCTCTACCTGCCCATCGCCAACGCGATCCAGAAGGCGGCGCGGCGCGTCACCTGGATCCAGTCGGGCAGTATCCGCGCCTACCTCGGTTGGTCGCTGGCGACCTTGCTACTACTGTTGTGGGTGATCTCATGACTAGCACAGCCTGGCAACTGGCCCTGTTGCAGGCGCTGCTGTTCATCGCCGCGGCGCCGCTGCTCGCCGCCTGGGTGAAGAAGGTCAAGGCGCGGCTGCAAAATCGTCGCGGCCCACCCCTGCTGCAGCCCTATCGCGATCTGTGGAAGCTGTTCGGCAAAGAGGCCATCGTCGCCCACAGCGCCTCGCCCCTGTTCCGCGCCGCACCCTATGTGGTCTTCACCGCCACCTGGCTGGCAGCGGCGCTGATCCCGCTGGTCACCGCGCAACTCCCCACCGCAGCGGTGGCCGATGTGATCGTGCTGGTGGGACTGCTGGCCCTGGCGCGCTTCTTCCTCGCCCTGGCGGGAATGGATGTCGGCACCGCCTTCGGCGGCATGGGCTCATCGCGGGAGATGCTGGTCTCCGGTCTGGCCGAACCGGCGATGCTGCTGGCGGTCTTCACCCTGGCGATGAGCGCCCACACCACCAATCTCGCCAGCGTCATCGACTACGTGGCGGGCAACGAGCTGGTACTGCGCCCCTCATTCATGTTCGCCCTCGGCGCGCTGCTGATGGTGGCGGTGGCGGAGACCGGCCGGGTACCGGTGGACAATCCCGCGACCCACCTCGAGTTAACCATGATCCACGAGGCGATGATCCTCGAATACAGCGGTCGGCATCTGGCACTGATGGAGTGGGCGGCACAACTCAAGCTGATGATCTACGGCGTACTGATCAGCAATGTCTTCTTCCCCTGGGGCATCGCCCAGCAACTCGACCCGGCAACACTCGGTATGGGCCTGCTGGCGATCGCCGCCAAGTTGGCGCTGCTCGGCATCCTGCTCGCAGTAAGCGAAACGGTACTGGCGAAGATGCGCCTGTTTCGTGCCCCGCTCTACCTCAACGTCGCCTTTCTGCTGGCACTGCTGGGCCTGCTGAGCCATGTGATCCTGGAGGTGGGTGCATGAGCCTGCTCAACCTCACCTTCACCGAACAGGCGGTCTTTGTTATCGCCGCGCTGGTGCTGTTTACCTCTTTCGCCCTGCTGGCCCAGGCACGGCTGCTCGCTACGGTACACGCCTTCGCCTGGCAGGGGACGCTGGTCGCCACCGCCACCGCGCTGGTGGCCGCCGCCAACAACGAACCGCACCTCTACCTCTCGGCACTGATGACCTTGATCCTCAAGGCATTGCTAATCCCCTGGATGCTGCACCGCCTGATCCGCCGCCTCAAACTGGAGCGGCAACTGGACACCATGGCCCATCCCGCCATGGTCACCATGCTCGGCGCGGCGATTGTCATCTTCTGTTACTGGGTGGTGTTACCCATCGCCCGACTGGAGCTAGCCGCCACTCGCAACATCCTCGCCATCAGCCTCTCGGTGGTGTTGTTGGGAATGCTGATGATGGTGGCGCGACGTCAGGCGGTGAGTCAGGTTATCGGCTTTATGTCGATGGAGAACGGCCTCTTTCTCGCCGCGGTGGCAGCCACCAGCGGCATGCCGTTGATCGTTGAGCTGGGTGTTGCTTTCGACGTGCTGGTGGCGGCGGTGTTGTTTGGCGTCTTCTTCATGCAGATCCGTGAAAGCGTCGCCTCCCTCGATGTCGACGACCTCAACCGCCTCACCGAAAATGATCGGGAGGAGGAAGCGTGAACGCACTGCTGCTGACCGTCTTCACCCCCGCAGTGGGCGCAGTGCTACTGGCGCTGATCCCCAGCCTGCCACTCGCGGGCTGGCTCAACCTGCTCTTCTCCATCGTCAGCCTCGGCGGCGCGGCGGCACTGGCTCTGGATGTGCTGGCAACCGGTTCACTCACCGTCACCGGTTTCCACATCGACGCCTTCA
>JBNKQR010000023.1:0-42638 GCA_050295975.1 Thiohalomonadaceae bacterium | reverse complement strand
TGCGCGTGGTGCGCGATCCGGACGATCTCGGCAAACTGCTCGACGAGGCACGCACCGAGGCCCTCAACGCCTTCGGCAATGGCGCGGTCTTTCTGGAGCGGTTCATTCAGCGCGCCAAGCACATCGAGGTGCAGATCCTCGGCGACAGGCACGGTAACGTGGTGCATCTGCACGAACGGGACTGCTCGGTGCAGCGCCGTCATCAGAAAGTCATCGAGATCGCGCCCTCGGTCGATCTGCCCGAGGAGACCCGGCACGCCCTGTGCGAGGCCGCGGTGCGCCTGGCGCAGGAGATCGGTTACGACAACGCCGGCACGGTGGAATTCCTGGTCGATGCCGAGAGCGGCGACTGGTTCTTCATCGAGATGAACCCCCGCATCCAGGTCGAGCACACGGTCACCGAAGAGATCACCAACGTCGATCTGGTGCGTTCGCAGATACTGATCGCCTCGGGCCGCGCGCTGCACGATGCGGACATCGGCATCCCGGCCCAGGAACAGATTCCCCGCGAAGGTTTCGCGGTACAGTGCCGCATCACCACCGAGGATCCGGAGAACGGCTTCGCGCCCGATATCGGCCGCATACTCACCTATCGCTCTCCGGCCGGTTGCGGCATCCGCCTGGACGCCGCCATTGCCACCAACGGCGCGGTGGTGACGCCGTACTACGATTCGCTGCTGGTCAAACTGACCGTGCGCTCACCCTCCTGGGAGAACGCTCTGGAACGCATGAACCGTGCGTTGCACGAGTTTCGGGTGCGTGGCGTGAAAACCAATATCCCGTTTCTGGAAAACGTCATTCAGGAGGAGACCTTCCGCTCCGGCAAGGCGACCACGCGTCTGATCGACACCACGCCGGCCCTGTTCGATTTCAAGCCGCGCCGCGACCGCGCCAGCAAACTGCTGGCCTATCTCGGGGATGTGATCGTCAACGGCAATCCCACCGCCAAGGGCTGGAAGCCGGAAGCTATTTTCACCCCGGCCCCGGTGCCGCACTACGATCACCGCCTGCCGCTGGAGAAGGGCACCCGCGAGCGCCTGCTCGAACTCGGGCCCAAGGGTTTCGCCGACTGGACCCTGGCCCAGGAGCAGGCCCTGTTCACCGACACCACCCTGCGCGACGCCCACCAGTCGCTGCTGGCCACGCGCATGCGCAGCGACGACATGCTGCGCATCGCCGAGGTGATCGCCCACAAGGTGCCGAACCTCTTCTCGCTGGAGATGTGGGGCGGCGCCACCTTCGACACCGCCATGCGCTTTCTCAACGAAGACCCCTGGGAGCGTCTGGCCAAGCTGCGTGAACGCATCCCCAACATCTGTTTCCAGATGCTGTTGCGCGGCGCCAACGCCGTGGGTTACTCCAACTATCCCGACAACGTCGTCGGCAGTTTCGTGCGCCGCGCGGTGGAAAACGGCATGGATATCTTCCGCATCTTCGACAGCCTCAACTATGCGGAGAATCTCTATCCCGCCATGGAGGCGGTGCTCGAGGACGGCCGCGCGGTCTGCGAAGCGGCCATCTGCTACACGGGTAATATTCTCGATCCGAAACGCAACAAGTACGATCTCGAATACTACATCGCCATGGCCAAGGATCTGGAGGCGCGGGGCGCGCACATCCTGGCGATCAAGGACATGGCGGGGCTGTTGCGCCCCTATGCCGCCGATGTACTGTTCCGTGCCCTGAAGTCCGAGGTGGGCATCCCGATCCACTTCCACACCCACGACACCTCGGGCATCAATGCGGCCTCCGTGTTGCGTGCCGTCGATGCCGGTGTGGACGTGGTCGACGGCGCCATTGCCGGCCTCTCGGGCTCGACCTCCCAGCCCAATCTCAATTCGATGATCGCCGCGCTGGAGCACACCGCGCGCGACCCCGGCATCAATCGTGAGGCGCTGGACGAGATGTCCCACTACTGGGAGCACGTGCGCAGCTTCTACAAACCCTTCGACACCAGCGCGCCGCACGGCACCGCCGAGGTCTACCTGCACGAGCTGCCGGGCGGACAGCTGACCAACCTCAAGGAGCAGGCCAGCGCCATGGGCTTGGGCGCACGCTGGCCCGAGGTCGCGCGCACCTATGCGGAGGTGAATCAGCTGTTCGGCGATATCGTCAAGGTCACGCCCAGCTCCAAGGTGGTCGGAGACATGGCGATCTTCCTGGTCACCCGGGGCCTCAAGGCCCAGGACGTACTCAACCTGGCGCCCGGGTCGGTACCCTTTCCCGAGTCGGTGATCGACATGCTGGCCGGCGGGTTGGGGCAGCCCAAGGGGGGCTGGCCCAAGACGCTGCAACACATCGTCCTGGGTGAGCGCAAGGCCATCGACGACCGCCCCGGGCTGCATGCCGAACCGGTGGACTTTCAGCCGCTCAAGTTCGAGCTGACGGAAAAGCTGGGCCGGGAGCCCAGCGACGAGGACCTGCTCAGCTACCTGATGTACCCCAAGGTCTTTGAGACCTTCGAGCAGACCCGCGAACAGTACGGCGACCTGTCGGTGCTGCCCACCTCGGCCTTCTTCTACGGCCTGAGCATCAACGAGGAGATCGCGGTGGAGATCGAACCGGGCAAGACCCTATTCATCAAACTGCTGCACCTGGGCGAGGCGGACAAGAAGGGCAGGCGCACGGCCATTTTCGAACTCAATGGCGATGCTCGGCATATCGAGATTCAGGACAGGAGCCTGGTGGTCGACACCGCCGCCAGGCCCAAGGCCAGCCCGGACGATCTGCGTCAGGTGGGAGCACCCATCCCCGGCAAGGTGACCCAGATCTCGGTCAGCGTCGGCGACCAGGTCGCCAAGGGCGATCCCCTGTTCACCCTGGAGGCGATGAAGATGTTCACCACCGTCAATGCGCCCATGGCGGGTGTGGTGAAGAGCATCGAGGTCGAGCCCGACGCCACCATCGAGGCCAAGGATCTGCTGTTGCGCTTCAGGTGATACGGATGGGGCGACGGCGCTTCACGCTGGCGCCGTCGCACCACCAGCCCTCCACATGCAGGTAGGGGGAGCCAAAACCCCGGACTGGTGATTCGATCCGTTAGTGCTGATTCCCCACCCGATGATCCCCGGTTGCTGAACACCGGGGATTCTCTCATTGATACGAAATTGCGCTTCTCTTTTTAGCTCAACGGTTCGATTTCAACAGCGAAATTCGGAACTCTGAAGGCTTCCCGCTTCAGCTCCAAAGTGCGCCAACTATACTTATTTCAGATGGAACGGTGTCTCCAAAGGGATCCTTGTCGACAGCGGAATGGAATGACGGAACGGCGTCAATTACGCCGAGGTATCCCGATAAGAAGATTGAGTAGGAGAGAGGCTAGTGAAAGATTTACTCTGGGGCGAAACACTCAGCGTCGATGTGGACGAAATCGACGAGGATCATCGTCGACTGGTCGAGCTGTTCAATATCCTCAACCATGCGGTGGAGGAGGGGGACTCGACAGACTATGTCGAGACCGTACTCGACGAGCTGATCAGCGGCACCGTATGGCACTTCCGCCACGAGGAACGACTGATGCTGAAGTACGGCTATGGAGGCATGGCGGAACACAAGGCCGAACACCAGGACCTGATCGAAAGCGCCAAGGAGCTACAACAGAAGTATCTGCAAGAGGGCAAGCAGCTCTCGGGTGAGGATATCGACTACCTGGAGCATTGGTTGACCGGTCATATTCTGAGTGCGGACAAGGACTTGGGATCTTATCTTTCGGCTGAGATGTAGGGCTGCTCAGGGACATCTGAAGTCCCGGGAAGGTGCAGGATTAATCAAGCGGTCTCGAAAACGCTGCTGATCGGTCTGCGTACAAGGCAATCCCGCCACGCGGACGGGATTGCTGGAATCAGCCGATTTGAAAAGCGCCTTCAGGAATAAGTCATGCCATCCAAAGGCTCATGGCTTTTGCTGAATGCTCCCGAGATAAAACACCAATTCCAGGATGCGCTGTCGGACCGAGCTGCCCGGCCCAGTGTAGTCGGGGCCGTAATACTCGATGATTTCCCGGCTGTATCGTTCACCCCAGATAGGCATCTCATCGGTGCCGTGCGCCCGGATCTTTTGGGGATCCCGAATCCACTCGTAGACTCTCTCCTGCGGGAAGACACCACCGTTGTTCTTGCTGAGCAGGGTCAGATCGGGAGGCGACTGTTTCAAAAACTCAATGAAGGGGCCGTCACCTTTACCACCAATGCCATGGCACGCGGCGCAGTTTTTCTGAAATTCCATTTTACCGATGGTTACCGTGCCGACATCCTCCTGAGCAAAAGCGATGCCTGCAGTGGCAAGAAACAGGATGCCAATTGCCCCAATCACAGGCTTCGCAATGCGTGGTGCTATCATGTGATGATCCTCCGGTATATTTGTTATTAAGCGACTAGCTGGTTTGCTGTTATCGTTATTCTGGATGAGTAAGAACATGAAAAACCGCATGTAAACTATAGCTTAGTTGACTTGTTTCCGGTTGCAATAGTGTCAAAAGTGCCGAATTTGTTGAATAGATATATATTCGAAATATTGGGTCATCCACCTTCCTTGCAAGGAGAACCCTGTCTCTATACGCCAACTCTGTGTCGGCGAGCAGGTCGATCCGGCAAGCCATAAGTTCTGTTCGGCAGCGGTTCGATATGATGATTGAATTTACACCCCATGAGACTGTCACTGACGCGCTGACTTTATGAGTGAAAAAACCGTCAGTATCTATTTTGGCGAACTGCTGGGGCGGTACGGATTTGGCGAAGGCCATCCGTTCGGACCGGATCGTATCCAGGCATTCTGGAAAGAGACGATCAAACAGGGATTGGACAAGCGGGTTCATGTGGCCGCTCCCCAAGTGTGTGACGAGCGGGCACTGTCGGCCTTTCACACCATGGAATACATCGCCCGGGTAAAAGCGCAATCGAAAGTCGGCAATGGCTATCTCGATCTGGGCGATACACCCGCCTTTCGAGGTGTCTTCGAGGCGGCGTGTACCGTAGCCGGTTCGGTGCTCGACGGGATGGAGAGCATCCTCTCGGAAGTCCACCCGAAAGTCTTCGTGCCCATCGCGGGACTGCATCATGCCCGCAGGGAAGCGGCGGCAGGCTTCTGTGTCTTCAACGATGTGGGCGTGCTGATCGAAAATCTACGAATACTCCACGGTATCCGGCGCATCGCCTATGTCGATATCGACGCACATCATGGCGACGGCGTCTTTTACGCCTTCGAAGAGGATCCCGACCTGATCCTGGCCGATATCCATGAGGACGGACGCTTTCTCTATCCCGGCACGGGCGCGGTCGAAGAGACCGGCAAAGGCGCCGCCAAGGGCACCAAACTCAATGTTCCGCTGCCACCCTTCGCGGATGACTCACTCTTTTTCAAAGTCTGGCCATCGGTGGAGGAATTTGTCCGCCGAGGCAAGCCTGAACTGATTATCCTGCAGGCCGGCGCCGACAGCATACGGGGCGATCCCATCACCCACATGGCCTTCACGCCGGCCGCTCATGCCCATGCTGCGAAACGGCTCAACCGACTCGCCGACGAGTACTGCAACGGACGCTTCATCGCCCTGGGAGGAGGGGGATACAACAGAGACAATCTCGCGTTGGGATGGAATGAAGTGGTCAGGGCAATGCTGAAAGAGAAGTGATCCCGGAATGATGGGAAGTGTATTTCATGACATACGTTGTGTCGTATGACAAATTTTTGTAAGTGTTTAGACTGGTATGCGACAAAAGCGGACTTATGAATCAGGTTGACACAATGGAACTATCTACCGCCTTAGGCTTTATCGCTGCAACATTAACGACAATTGCATTCTTACCCCAGGCCATCCGAATTATCAGGACCAGGCATACCCGGGATATTTCGCTTGCCATGTATGTAACCTTTACAACAGGTATTTTTTTCTGGTTGGTCTATGGTCTGTTGACTGACGACCTGCCGATAGTCGCAGCTAATACAATAACCTTCATTTTCAGTTTCACTATCCTGCTGCTAAAAATTAAGTACAAATGAATTTGGGAACACCTAAGGAGCCTCTGATTATTTTGTGGCTCGTCAATTAGTGCCCGAAACCTTAGGCTATGCGGAGTGAACAAGAAAGGCCATTCCGATTATGCATTGCAACGAACTTCAGGAGTAACCATTGGACCTAAAAAGATTTCGTTTCAAATACTCCAATCACGATAGTTGAAGATGTTGTCGCAGTGCAGGAAAAGCATTAGAGCATGACTCACATTAATCAATAAGTCAGGTTCATGCCGCCTGGTATGTGAATACTGATTACGTGCTCGCATTCAAGCAATCCAACCATACTGGCTAATTTAAATATTGGGTGACACCTTTTTCATAGAATCACTATGCCTATAAGGTATATTTTATAGTTCGGCTAAAGACATCTAATTAGACTTATCTGCTTGCCACCGGAAAAATCGCCAACAACATATCGCGCAGCTTCAGGGAATCAACATTTGTAGCCATAAGAAAAGAGCTACCGAACTTGCCATTGATGCAGGAGAACACACCATGCCTCTGGTCCACATGGGCGACATGTTGCGCCATGCCTATGCGAACCGCTATGCCGTCGCCGCTTTCGATGTGGTCAGTCTGGACTTTATCAGCGGCATCATCGCTGCCGCGGAAGAGAAGCGGGCACCGATCATCATCAGTCTGGCGGAGTCGCATTTCGAGTATTTCAACTTCGAACTGCTGATGAGCGCGGTGGTGAAAGCGGCACGCGACACATGCGTGCCGGTGGCGATCCATCTGGACCATGGCGAATCCATGGAATCCGCCGTTAGCGCTATCAATCAGGGCTGCACCGGTGTCATGGTCGACGCATCAAGCCTGCCGCTGGAGGAGAATATTTGTCAGACCAAAGCGGTCGTGGAGATGGCCCATGCCTGTGGAATTCCAGTCGAAGGGGAGTTGGGTTATGTGCCCGGTGTGGAAGGTGAAGACGCCGAGCGTCATCCCGGCGAGGTAGTCTACACAACGGCCAATGAGGCCAAGGCCTATGTGGAGGCCACCGGGGTGGACTTTCTCGCGGTATCCATCGGCACCGTGCATGGACGCATGCAAGGTGAACCGAAACTCGATTTCGAGCGCCTGGCGCAGATCAATCAGACTCTGCGCATGCCCCTGGTGATCCATGGCGGCACCGGTTTGAGTGACGAGCAGTTCCGTCAGCTCATCGACAACGGCGTTAGCAAGATCAATTACTTCACCGCGCTTGCGGACGCGGCAGGGCGCTGTGTTCACGCGAACGCGCAGAGCCAGGGAAGAGCGGGCTACAGCTCCCTGGTCAGTGGCGTGAGCGAAGCGATCCGCGAGGAAGCGGCGCGTTGCATCGAGGTCTGGGGCAGTGCCGGCAGGGCCGAGGAGCTGTTGACAAGCTGCCGACCCTGGAAACCGGTTGCCCATGTCATCGTGTACAACACCGAAGGTCTCGACGCCGCAGGCGTGGAGGCGATGATGGCGGAGGGCAGACGCGTGCTCTCGACCATCCCCGGCGTCACCGAGGTGTTTACCGGTCATGCGGTTCAGCACGACGCCAGCTATCGGCATTGCTGGATCGTGCGGTTTACCGATCGCTCGGTCATCGAGAGCTATCGTGACCACCCCGATCACCAGCGATTTGCCAATGACCGGTTTCGGCCCCACGCCGGGGGCCGTATCAGCATTGACTATGAGGACAGCAGCTCAGGAGTATGAAAGGCCAATCGCGCCCTAGGGGTAGCCTCGCATGAGCCCCCTGAGCACGCCCTGTATCTGCACTTCATCGGGTCTATAGACCATCGCCGACATCGCGGAGTTGGCCGGGTAGAGGATCACCTGTCCGGGTTTCTGCTCGATCTTCTTCAGCGTCACCTCCTCATTGTTGACCAGGGCCACCACGATATCGCCGTTGTCGGCGCGGTTACGCTGTTCGATGATGACGTAGTCGCCGTCGAAGATCCCTTCCTCGATCATGGAGTCGCCCGTCACCTGCAGCACATAGCAGGGGCCGCGCCCGAGCAGTTCGTCGGGCACCTTCATGAGTTCCGCCTGGGTGATGGCTTCGATCGGTCTGCCGGCGGCGATGCGTCCGAGGAAGGGGATGCCCTCGGGCGGTTCCCGCTGGCTCAGGCGGATGCCCCGCTGCAGCCCCTCCATGGGCTCCACCAGGCCCGCCTGGACCAGAGCCTGTATGTGTTTGTGCAGCGATCCGCGTGAACTGAGTCCGAGCAGTCGGCAGAGTTCGTCATAGGTGGGCGGGTGATCGAAGCGGTCCTGGTTGTCCAGGAGGGTTTGATAAATATCCTGCTGGCGTCGTGTCAGTTTCATGGATGGCCCTTGATTTGTTCTCCACTTGTTCTCTATTCTACACAAAGAGAACGGAGAGAGAACACTACATGAACAGTCCCGCGGAATCCTTCCCTGTCCCGCCCCCGGTTTCGCATGCGGATCCGGCCGAACGCCTTGCAGCCAGACTGCGCTCGGAGTACGCCGCACGTATCACCGGCGAACTGTTGGTGCCGGCGCGGCAGGGCGACTATCGAGCGCTGCCCGGCGACCTCGACCCGCGACTGGCTGGGGCCTTGCGCGGCCGGGGGATCGAGCGGCTCTACACCCATCAGGCGGCCGCCTGGGCCTCGGTTCGCGGGGGCCGGCATACGGTCGTCGTCACCCCCACCGCCTCGGGCAAGACCCTCTGCTACAACTTGCCGGTGCTGCAGGCGGCCCTGCAGGAGAAGGCCAAGGCGCTCTACCTCTTTCCCACCAAGGCACTGGCCCAGGACCAGGTGGCGGAACTCGCAGCCCTCAACGAGGCCGGCGAGCTTGGGGTGCGCGCCTTCACCTTCGACGGCGACACCCCGGGGGATGCCCGCAAGGCGGTGCGTACCCGGGGCGACATCGTGGTCTCCAACCCGGACATGCTGCACCAGGGCATACTGCCGCACCATACGAAATGGGCCCAGTTCTTCGAGTCCCTGCGCTATGTGGTGATCGACGAGATGCACAGCTACCGGGGCGTCTTCGGCTCCCACGTGGCCAACGTGATACGGCGGCTGCGGCGCATCTACCGCTTCTACGGCGCCGACCCCGTCTTCGTCTTCTGCTCCGCCACCATCGCCAACCCGGCGGAGCTGGCGGGCGCGCTGATCGGCGGCGAGGTCGACGCCATCACCGAGAGCGGCGCGCCCCAGGGGGCCAAACACCTGCTGCTGTGGAATCCGCCGGTGGTCAATCCCGACCTGGGCATCCGTGCCTCGGCTCGATCCCAGACCACCCGCATCGCCAGGATGGCGGTGAAGCAGGGGCTCAAGAGTATCGTCTTCGCCCAGTCGCGACTGATGGTGGAGGTGCTGACCAAGTACCTGAAGGACAGCTTCGACAAGGACCCGCGCCATCCGGCCCGGGTGGCGGCCTATCGCGGCGGCTATCTGCCCACGCAGCGGCGGGCCATGGAGCGGCAGCTGAGGGAGGGCCAGCTCGACTGCGTGGTCTCCACCTCGGCCCTGGAGCTGGGGGTCGATATCGGCGCCCTCGACCTCTGCGTGCTCAACGGCTATCCCGGCACCATCGCCGGCACCTGGCAGCGCCTGGGCCGGGCGGGGCGTCGCCAGCGCACCGCGGTCGGGGTGCTGGTGGCCAGCAGCCTGCCGCTGGACCAGTACATCATCCGCAACCCCGACTTCTTCCTCGGCGCCTCGCCGGAGCAGGCGCGCATCGATCCCGATCAGCTGCTGATCCTGCTCGACCACATCCGTTGCGCCGCTTTCGAGCTGCCTTTCCGGGAGGGGGAGCGTTTCGGCAGGGAGGATCTGGGCGAGATGCTCGCCTACCTGGCGGAGCACGGCATCCTCCATCGCGAGGGGGAGCAGTGGCACTGGATGAGTGACAGCTATCCCGCCAACAGCGTCAGCCTGCGCTCGGTGGCGGAGGGCAACTTCGTGGTGATCGACACCAGCGGAGGACAGCAGAGGGTGATCGCCGAGGTCGACTACAGCTCGGCCCCGATGACCATCTACGAGGGCGCCATCTACATGATCCAGTCCGCGCCCTACCAGGTGGAGCGGCTCGACTGGGAGGGCCGCAAGGCCTTCGTCACCCGCACCCGGGCCGACTACTACACCGACGCCATCGACTACACGCGGCTGAAGATCCTGGAGCGCTTCGAGGAGACGAAACGGGCACAGCATGCCGTGGCCCAGGGCGAGGTTCACCTGGTCAAGCGCATCGCCGGCTACAAGAAGATCCGCTACTACAGCCACGAGAACGTGGGTTACGGCAATATCGATCTGCCGGATCAGGAGATGCACACCACCGCCGTCTGGTGGCAGGTCAACCCCGCGGCGCTGGAGGCCGCCTTCGACTCCCGCCAGGTGGCGCTGGACGGTTTCCTCGGCGCCGGTTACGCCCTGCACATCATCGCCGCCATGCGCATGCTGTCCGAATCCGGAGACATCGGCCGCGCCGTGGGCGACGGCAACGCCCGCTGGTTCGCCAGCGTCGGCATCAACGGCCGGGGCCAGTTGCGCTCGAATGAGGATGAAGCGATCGATCCGGCGCAACTGGAGCAGTTCACGCCGACCCTGTTTCTCTATGACAACTACCCCGGCGGCATCGGAATATCGGCCCCCCTCTACGAGAAGCGGAGCACCATCGTCAGTGACGCCAGGCAGCTGGTGGCGGCCTGCGGCTGCCGCCATGGCTGTCCCAGCTGCATCGGGCCGATTCTGGCCAGCGACGAGGACCGGGGTTACTCACCCAAGGAGGCTGCGCTGAAGGTGTTGGCGCTGCTGGCCGATGATTGATCTCAAAGCGAAACTCTGCCGGCTGCAAAGACAGTCGGGTAAAGGTCAAAGCGTCTTTCAGTCGCTATCGACGGGATCGGAATTGAAACGGCGCTTGGACAGGATCCGGCTGGATCGTCTTTCCCCTCCGCCGCAGATCGACGCCAAGAGCGCTGAAGAGAGCCTGGCCCAGCGGCTGAAGGGCTATCTGATCGCCGACGGCGTGATCCGCATCGAACAGCGCCTGTCACTCGACGGCAGGCTCGGCCGGCATCCGCTGAGCCTGATGCGCAACGCCGAGCAGCTCCCGGGCGAGGGCAGGGAGGCCCACCTGCGGCAGCTCTATATCGACACCGAGACCACCGGCCTGTCGGGCGGCAGCGGCACGCTTGCTTTTCTCATCGGCGTGGCGGTGGTGGAGCGGGACGCCCTGGTGGTGACGCAATACCTGATCACCCGGTTCGCCGGAGAGGCCGGCATGCTCACGGCCTTTGCCCGGATGCTGACGAGCGACGATCGTCTTGTCAGCTACAACGGCAAGAGTTTCGATCTGCCGCTGATGATCACCCGCTACCGCATGCAGGGTGTGCCGCATCCCTTCGACGGAACGCTGCATCTCGATCTGCTCCATCCGGTACGCCGTCTGTTCAACCGGCGCTGGCCCGACTGCCGGTTGACGACCTTGGAGCAGAGACTGCTCGGTTTCACACGCCGAAACGACCTGCCGGGCTCGGAAGCGCCGGCGGCCTGGACCGACTATGTGCGGCAGGGCAGGGTGGAGAAACTGGTGCGTGTGGTCGAGCACAACCGGCAGGACATCGTCTCCCTGGCGCTTGCGCATGCGGTATTGATTCAGGCCGTCGAAGCGCCGGAATGCCATGGTGTCGATATCGTCGCGCTCGCCCGCTGGATCGCGAAATATGACGAGACTAAGGCCTATACGATGCTGAACTCCACGACACAGCCGCTTGACGACAGGGGCAGGCGACTGCTTGGCCATCTGGCGCGACGGGCCGGAGACTGGATGCGGGCGGTCCCAATCTGGGAACAGCTGGCAGCGCTAGGCTGCGAGGATTCGATGGAACAATTGGCCAAGTACCATGAACATATCAGCCGTGATTTTGAAGTTGCGCGCCGCTATTGCGAGCAACTCAAGCCCGACGCCAAACAGTCGAGACGGCTTCAGCGCATCGAAGAGAAGCGTTATAGACAGATGCTACAGCCCGCCATGGACCGCTTCTTCGACCGCTGACACGCGCAGAACACAACGGCGGCAGGCGGGAGACCTGTCTATTCGGCAGAGGGGCTAGCGCCTGGTATATAGAGAAAACCCCATGCCCTGGGGTGGCGCATCCAACTCAGCTATCATCGTCGGTTCACTGCCCGAGCGTAGAATCGGATTCCGGATACACCGGTTCGGCTAGCGATGGATACACGAATTTCAGGAATAACTTCGGTCTGGTGGATTGTGGCACCCAATCCCGTCAGACTTGGCAAAGACGAGCAATAACTGTACACCAGCCCACGACAGATCGAGATCGAGGTGCCTCATGCCTGGCGACCGGAAAACAACTCGGGGGGGGGCCTCTCCCCAACCTCAGCGTAGCCAATTCGAGGAAGCACGCTATTTTTCCGGCCAGCGCTGGGTCAATATCGGTCTGCGCAGCGGACACCTGGTGGGCGTGGCGGGACTCGGCGGCGGATTGCTGTTTGGATTGGACGACGCCCTGTGGCTGTCCTACTGGTGGCTCACGCTGGTCACGGGGGTGGCGCTCTCCGCTCTCTATCTCTGGTCAAGCCCGCTCTGGCTATTCCAACTCAAAGGCGTGTCCATCCTATTCAAGGTGGGGCTGTTGGGTATCGGACTGGCGTGGCCGTCCTGGCAAGCAGAGCTCTTTCTCGTAATGATCCTCGTTTCTGCATTGATCGCCCACGCGCCGGGTAAGGTTCGCGGATATCGAGTTATACAACGGTCGTTAAATGAACCGAAGTGACATAAACAAATATTAATTAATTAATAACAGCATGTTATGGAATATATTTACACTTAATTATTATCTATGTGACGGAGCTAAATGTCGGTCTGATAGCCAAGGCTCACGACAAAGGAGGAGGCGGACACTTCATCGGTCGAGTCCCGGTGTCTACGCCACTCACCCGTGGTCGTGAAATGAATCATCGACTGCTTGCGCCATCGATACTCCACTTTCAGGGCGGGCGAAGCCACCCATTGAGTCGAGTGATCCGACAGGTTGTCCTGGTAGTCGATCTGCAGTCTGGGCGCCACAAGCCATCGATGGGAGAGGGCGTAGCTGCCGTCGATTATCGAGGAGGAGAGGTGGGACGACTCACTGATATAGCTGTGGAGCGTCACCGTATTGCTGTCCCCGGGGAGTAGCAAGCCATTTCCGGAAAGCGTGAGATTAAAATAGTACTCATTGAATT
The DNA here is from genome assembly GCA_050295975.1 of Thiohalomonadaceae bacterium. GTDB lineage: Bacteria > Pseudomonadota > Gammaproteobacteria > Thiohalomonadales > Thiohalomonadaceae > JAPHTQ01. The sequence continues at coordinate 29,436 of JBNKQR010000023.1, read as the reverse complement.
CGGAGAACGGGGTTTTCAGGTCATTCAGATCCTCGTCGTTCGATATATTCAGCACGGCTATATCGCTGTTCAGCTCAATATCGCGTGGCAGCAGGTGGGAAAGGCTGAAACCAAAAGCGGTAACACCGCTGGCGGCATTCGCCGACAGGTCGTTGATCCGATCGAAAGGCAGCCCCCATTTCCAACCCTCCGTCAAGGCGATGGTTTGCTGCAGATAGCTGTTCTGTGGTGTCGGCAGATGATTCTGGCGTATGTCGAGGGTGGTGCTCAAGGTGGAGGCGGGAAGCAATTTCCAGGCACTGGACAGCATGAATCTGCTCAATGAATGGGTCTCAAGGTCGTAGTCCGCCGAGATCAGCAGCGACCGGCTGTTTTGCGAAAATCTCATCGCACCGCCAAGGGCGCTCCTGGCGTTCTGATCGGCGCTCCTCAGTTCCATCATATAGCCGCCGAGATCCCAACCTTTGGGCAATTTGCGAACGCCGGCGCTAAACCCGAACAACTGATTGCTCGGATTGATTCCATCGCCTTCGTTGCCGATAGGGAAACCCGCAATGCCGTTGAAGGCGAAGTTTCCCAGACCGTAATCGACCACGAGACCGTCGAGCTCGCCGAGCAACTTGTTCTGTGTGCTTATACGGCGGCCAAAACGAATTCCCTTGCGCTGTGCGGATTGCGGTGTGGTCGCACGGGGGGTGACCGCAGGAATGAGAGGAAAGCCATCGACGGCTGAGGTCCCGCCATCATGCAGGCCGGGTACAGTGGCTGACGAATCAGCCGTCTCGAGCGCAACGGGCGATTCAGGACTCGATATGTTCGCCATCTGCGAGAGGGCGTCATGGTGCGTGGAAACCGGTTTCTGCGCGGGAGCGGGGAGTGCGACAACGGTTGGAGGATCGGTCAGCACGCCGGGTGATGGCTGGTTGGGCAGCGCCACGGCGGGGGTCAAGAATGGCTGCAGGGCAAACCAAAGGGTCAGCCTGGACACTAGAGGTTTCACAGGTGTCGTCTTATGAATCAAGTGCCATCCCTATATTTCCCCGCGGGGCGGCATTCAAGCGGAGCGCAGAGAACGCCATGCCCTTCATACCCTTTGCGGTAGAGCGCTCTGGAAACTTGAATCGACCGGGGAGAGTGGGATGGCAACTGGAGACCCAGTCACAGACCAAATGACCTTAAATACTAAATGCTCCGTTCGGTCACGGCGCATGACCGGTACAGGTGCACTGGGCGGAATCCATCCAGCTTGAAGTCGAGTTCAGTCGCATGCTCGGTACAAGTTAGGCGGGATGATCGGGCATGGAAGATCACATCTTACAGCCACTTCGGGAGCGACCCGATCGTCTGACGCACGGTGGGGCAGGGCCCCACCCTACACATCTCGGGTGCTCACTCCTCTTTTCTCGCCTGCCAGCGCTCGATCAGCGCCTGCAGGTGTTCGACACGGGTGATGAGGATGATCTCGTCCTCGGCCTTGAGGCGTGTGTCCGCGTCAGGCAGCATCAACTCGTCGTCACGATAGACGCAGATGATACGTGTCTCTTCGGGCAGGCCCAGGTCCGCCACCAGGCACTCGTCCTCTTTACGCAGGACGAAGGAGAAGATGCGCGCATCCCCCTTGATCTTGGCGGAGATCTCCAGCGGGTCCATGCCGTCGAAGATCTCCGTCAGGTGGCGGGCCATGGTGCGCGAGGGCACGATGATGTCCTCCAGCCCCAGTTCGATGCAGATGTGCTCCAGCTCGGGGTCTTCGATCCTGGTGACCACCCGTTTGAAGCCTAGCGAACGTCCCACCAGGCTGGCGATGATGTTGGCCTGGTCGGAGCCGGTCAGGCAGTAGAGGCAGCTGGTACGTGCCGGATCGCACTCCTTGAGAACCGCCGGTCGGCTGCCGTCGCCATGCAGATAGCCGCAGTCCAGTTCAGGGGTCAGGTTATCGATGACCTCCATCTCGCGCTCGATGATGACCACTTCGTGCTTGCGCTGCAGCAGGTAGCGGGTGGTCTCGATGGCCAGGGGGCTGGCGCCGATGAATACCGCTCTCATGATCTTCTTCTCCCGATCCAGGTGGCCGGCATGACCAGTATCAGCACGGCGATGAACTCCAGGCGGCCGAGCAGCATGTCGGCGCAGAGTACGGCCTTGAGCACAGCCGGCAGCGCCGGCTCGGCGATGCCGCTGGAGAGACCCACCGTACCGAGCGCCGAGACCACTTCGAACAGCGACTCCAGAGGCGGATAACCCAAGGCCAGAAACGGCAGCCAGGAGATAAATGCCGTTGCCGGAAACAGCAGCACCAGCATGAGGCTGCGCAACGCCTCCTCGTTGGCCACTCTACGCCCGCCCACCGTCAGGTCGATCACCGCGTGGGCCGGCATGGCGACGCGACGCAGCAACAGCTGCAGCAGTCGCAGCACAATGATCAAGCGTAGCAGTTTGAGCCCTCCCGCGGTGGAGCCGATCGAACCGCCGATGCTCATGGCGACGATCAATATGCCCTTCGAGATTGCATCCAGCCCGGCCGGATCGACGGTCGAGAAGCCGCTGGTGCTCTGCGCGGAGACGCCGAGCAGCGCCAGGTCGATGGTGGCATACTGGGCCGCTCCATGCGGGGCGAGCCATGCGATGCCCAGCAGCAGCGCGACAATCGAGCCACAGGCGATAATCAGGGCCTTGAACTCGATGTCACCGAAGGCGCGTCGCCACTCGCGGCGGAAGAGCAGGACATAGATCGGCAGGGAGACGGCGCAGAACAGGGCGAGCAGATTGATCAGAACCTGCGCGGTACGCGACGGCAGGTCGGCCAGGTTGCCGTCGTGGCTGGCGAAACCGCCGGTCGACACCGCGGAGAGGACGTGGAACACGGCCTCGCTTGGTGACAGCCCGCTCAGCAGCAAGCCGAATATGCCGAGCAGGGTCAGGCTGAGGTAGACCCAGGTCACACGGCGGGCATGGCCCAGGGTGGTGGTGAGCAGATGTTCGTCGGCGGGCGGCGTCTCCACCAGGCGGCGCGTGGAGAGGTCGTAACTGGTCAACATGGCGACCGCCAGCACGGCGAAACCGAGCCCGCCATACCACTGGTTCCAGGCGCGGGCGAAGAGGACGGATTGCGGCAGTGACTCCACTGATGCCAGGGTGGAGAGTCCGGTGGTGGTCACCCCGGAGACGCTCTCGAAGAGGATGTCGACAAAGGGCTGGCCGAGACCCAGCAACGGCCAGCTGGCGGCCAGCGCGGCCAGAATATAGGCCAGTGCGGAGATCGCCAGCACCTCATTGCCCTGGATCTGTCCCTGGGTGCGTAGTCGCGACATCGGCGTACAGAGCAGTGCGAGCACCAGAGCCACGGCGATAAAGCGCAGAGCCATGTCGATCTCGTTCGCGATCAGCCCGACGACGGCCGGCGCCAGGGTCAGGCCCGCGATGACCAGGCCGAGCTGTCCCAGATGCTTCGCAACGACCTTGGGACGAACCGCGTAGCGCAGGGTGTCGATGCCTTCGGACATGTTCTAGTTCTGCCTGGTTGCAGGTGTCACTCTGGCCGGCAAAGGCGCCGGCGCATGATCGGGGCGAGCATAGGCGGACGATCCAATCCATCGCTTGCTCGGTTCGCGGATGGGATGCATGGCGGCTGACACGATGAAGCACGCTCCGTGACCGGCAATCCCAGGCTGACGACGGGAATAGCCGGTGATGTTTAGCCTGCGCTGCATTGAGTATAGTGAACCCGGGCTCGTTGCAGCATGCCGCCCGAGGTGTCACCTGCTATCCATCGGATTCAGCTCGGCGGACGCACTGTTAGCGATTTCGCTCGGCCTGCAACTTCTGGTAGAGCTCCTTTTCCCGGTCCGAGGGGTGGGTCGGTATCTGCACCTGCAGGCGGATATTGAGATCGCCAAAACCTTTGCCACCATAGCGCGGCAGACCTTTCCCCTGCAGTCTCAGCACTTCCTCCGGCTGTGAGCCGGCAGGGATGGTCAGGTCCACATCGCCATCCAGCGTCGCGACGATGCGATGCGTGCCGAGCACGGCTTCGTCGGGGTAGAGTGTCTCGCTGCGCCACAGGTCCGCGCCCCGGCGCTGAAAACGCCCGTCCGGTCGGGTCGAGAGCGTGATGTAGAGATCACCCGGCTGCATTTGCTCCGACTGCCCCGGCTGTCCATGCTCAGGAATGCGTAGCGTCATGCCGTCTTCGATGCCTTTGGGAATATGCACTTGCAGGGTCTGTGGCTCCTCGACCTGCCCGGCGCCGTTACAGACCGAACAGGGCTCGCTGCGCAATACGCCCTGGCCCAGGCAATGGGGGCAGGTGACGATCTGTTGAATGTGGATGGTCTGCTTTCCCTCCTGTCTTTCGCTGTGTATCGCCTTGTGACCGCTGCCGGAACACTCGGGGCAGGGCGGAGGAGGGCGGCCGTCTGCGGTGCCGTGGCCATGACATGCCCGGCAGGGAGCGGAGCGGGTGTAGCGAATCTGCTGAGAACCGCCGTGGAGAATCTTCTCCAGGGGGATCTCCATACTGATATGGATATCTCTGCCGCGACCCGATGTGCGATTCCGGTGAAAAAATCGATCGAAAATGCTCTCGCCACCCGGTCCGAATCCAAACCCAAGGTCGCCGAACAGGCTGCCCAGATCGAGTCCGCCGAAGAGATCCTCGTCACTGTAGTGCGCCACCCCCTCGAATCCCCGGGCGTCGTATTTGGCGCGTTTTTTCGGGTCTGAAAGGATCGCGTATGCCGTTGCGATCCTTTTGAAGCGGGCTTCCGCTTCCGGCGACTTGTTGCGATCCGGATGCCACTTCATGGCCAGACGGTGATAGGCGTCCTTGATGGCCTTTTCGTCGGCATCTCTGGGGACACCCAGTTCCTGGTAATAGTCCCGTGTCGATTCATTCATGTCAGTTCTCTGAGAACGGGTCTATGTTGAGAATAGCAAAAGAGATTTACTACGATCAGGCACACGCCGGTGTGAGCGCTGGGTGGAGAGATCTCGCTGAACAACTGTTTAGAGGATATCGCCCCAGATGTACTCACCCACTGCTTTTCCATTGGGCGCTGATGCGAACGTCCTGCATACCACGTGACGCGAACCGTCGGTAAGCTGATTGTTAGCAGGAAGATACCCCTACAATCGGGAACGACTCAAGAATGGACTCTGCGAGAGTAATGTGACTGTGCTACTTGATACTTATGCTTCCGGTCATCCCGGCCTCCGAGTGACCCTTGATGGTGCATTTCAGATCACTGAGTTGCCCTGTTTTTACAGGAACAAACCACCATTCCGCCGTTCCTTCTGGATAGACTTCGATTTCGCGAATGGTCCCTTTGATTTCAGCAATGGTTTTTCCATCGGATCCAAGCACTTGAGCCTTTCGGGTAAACACGGAGCGAGACAACCCCTCTGAACTGAAATAGTGTTTCATCTCGCTCGCGTTGTGCAGTATCAGCTTATACAGTTTACCCGTTTCAAAGGTGATATTGGCTGGAAAAAAGCGCAAAGAATTCGCTTTATCGCCAAGCGTGATCCTAACCTCGATGGGAGGTTGAGCGGCCATGTCACCAGTCGCCGCTACATCTCCGATTTCACTGAGAGCGGCAAGTATGGTTATGAATGATGAAAAAAAAAGTCTCTTCAATCTTCTATCCTCCTACCCATATACACCAAACAGCCGACAATATTCCACAGTGTAGGTGCGGGGCAACAATCTGGCTGGCGGTTGCGCGGCAGTGCAGCGCTGGCAGGTGCAACAGACCGTCGATGAGAACCCTCAGATCGGTATGCGTCGTCTCAGATTGGGGACTGCCACGGAGTCTTTTCTCCAGCGGAGCGGAGGCTCCATACTGATGGGGCAAAATATGCGTATCTGTAGAAGAAGGGCGTGCTTTTAGGGTGAAATCTTGGCGCTTCGTTGTCGAGGGTGGCTCCGATTATCAGATCCCCGTCGTACTGCTTGATACGGATTTGGAAAAAACAGAGCTAGAAGAGTATTTCGAGCACTAAACGATTGGAGTCAGGGATACGGTATGCCACCCCACATGGGCACCTGGGCTGGAAAAGATACACCGATCATATCCATCTTCGTGCTGAACCACTAGCTGGCGCGCGCAGCAATGAGGGGGGCAAGTGGTTTGATGGCGGGCATAGACTCTATTTGAAATGACAATGCTGACAGAGCTGTGAATTCTGCATTGGTTTTCTAAGTAATTTTACATCCATGACCTTGCTGTTGTGTACATCATGGCAGGAGGCACACTCGACCTTGCCGTTAAAAAATCTGAGCTCTTTCCCTGCATCAGCCTTGGTCGGAAAAAAAACGTCATGACAAACGATGCATTCTGCCTGGCCCGCATCCGGTCTGGCTACACGATGATCCCAGGAGATACCGACTGGATGGTCGTTCCGCAAATCCGTACCCAGCATCGCTTGACTGTTTGGGTCCATGAATAGACCGCCGCTTTTTCCGCCATACGAATCGAGAGCCATGGTTCCATCGTGACAAGAGAGGCACAAGCGGGAGATGCTTCCTGGCTGGGGCTGCTCAGGCTGCGATATGAGTGTCGGGCTGTCATAGAGAATGTAGGTTTGGTCTGAGACCGCATGGCTCCACAAGGGAGAGTTTACATTGTTTGCACCGCTGTGTGGGGTATGACAGACATTGCAGATTTGTCCCTCACTCCAACCATTGGTGGAGAAATCGTGCTTGCTTCCCACGATATCTGCCATAGACGATCCTGAGTATGACAGCAGAAAAAGAGAGCAGAACGAGAGATACTTTGTGAGTGCCTTTGAAGTGTGACAGCGAGATGTCGGCAGGAGGTAATTAATAGCGACGGAGCAGCTATCACCCTTGCTTATTGCTGAAAGATATCCAGACAAAACCATGGTTAATCCTTTTTCAGGTTATCTTACCAATGGTAAGTTTCAGATCCTGATCGTCCGTGCAAACAAAAATGCTGTCTGTTGTTTACAGAGCCCTATCGAATATTTATCGATGATTAATCCTGCGGTAGCGAAACACTATTCATTGTTATGGGTGACTTTGATGTTTGATAGAAACATCACGGAAGGGAATGTCCTATTCAGTGATTTACTTTCGAAATCCTTCATCTTGGGTCCCTCTTTGTAGCGTACCGTGTCACCTTCCTTGATATCCACTAACTCAGGAAGCGCTATCCAGAGGTCTTCGTCACTATTGTCGGGATCTACCTGGATGTAGATATAGCCGCTCTCAACAGTGATAGTACTGATTACCTTGGCTTGGAGAGTCATGGTATCGGCAGACTCGTCAAGATTGAGTTGTTCGGTCAGTGCTTTATGATCGACCGGTGGGTGACCAGGAGGTGTTTCTGCGTGAACCGAAACGGGTAGAATGGAAATGAAAACAAGTAGTGGTATAAATTTCATGAATGGATCCTCAGATACGGCTCCTTCAAAAGAATAATCTATGTCCCGTATGACTATTTCGTCACCCCGAAAGATACCACAAATTACGTGTGGTTTACTATCAGCACCGATACCTGATGAGCATCTTGTTTTGATTACTCATGTTATTGATGGGATGAGGCGGTTCTGCCCCAGTCAACAGATAGTACTTGCCTTACACAGCCCAGTATTGTTGAGGCCGGTATGGCAAGTTGTTATCGCCTTTTTGCGACAATCTGCTCAGTGTTCTATAGGGTCGTATTATCGAGTGTAATAAGTATGGTGAAGATGATTAAATCTTAAGTTTGATTGAAAACGATCAATCCTTGTCACTCTTTTTGAAGTCATCTCCGTGGAAATATTTATAGCGAAAAAGTGCCTCTCCACCATGGCAGTCAGTACATAACATGTTCTCTGTAGATCGAAGGCGTAGAAAACTGCTGAAGATATCACCCTCTTGGTTTTCACCGGGTCCCTTCTGCAGCTCGGTTGGTCGCCACTGATGGACATTGTGGCATGTCGGGCAGGTAATGTATCCGGTCATTGCTTTTGACCCGCTGTCAGAAAACACAGGAAGGTGTGTGATGCCTTTTTTGTCAGAATCACGCAAGTCTCCATCCCAAGCCATAACGTAGGTGGGGTGTGAGGCCTTTTCAGGCACTTTTGCTCTGGCAATCTCAGTCTTTCGATGACAACTTCGACAGAGCATTTCAGGTCGATTGTCAGCGGGTCCTGGAGGTCGCGCCCAGAGCGCCAGGTCTTGTACGGCGTTATGAACGGCATGGCACTGGCCACAGATGCCTGATTGGGTTAATCCTTCACCCAAATTGTTGGTCGCCTCAGGAACGGTTATAGAGAGATCATGTTCAGTATCACGTATTGTTGTTTTCGATTTGTGGCAGGTTATGCACAGTGAACCATCCGGTGCCGATGGAATTCGCAGAAAGCTGTTTCTTGCGTCGCCCTCCTGATCTTTTTTCGTAGCATAGGAGGCTTTTGTACTCGCGGGAGACCATACATGAGGATCATGGCAGGTACCACACCCTACCAAACCTTCGCCCTTCTTGAGTTTGTTTCCGTTATTGTCGTAAAGCGGTAGTTGAGGAGGCGTGGTGATTTTTACCCCCGCTACGTCTTCTACCCATCCTTGAGGAGTGACACGAATGCCTGATTTATTAACGGAAACCCCAATCGGGTGGGAATGGCTCCCCGTCGTTTTGTCTTTAGCCTGGCCGTTCTGTTGATGACAATCTCTACACAAGGTGCTCGTGTCATATGTATCCACGCCGGTATCGCGAGCCCACATACGTGGTCCCTTTGCATTATGTACCTGGTGGCAGTTACTGCAGACTCCTAATGGCATGGATGCATCACTGTTTGCCTCGATATCGTGCTTCGTATTTTTAATTGACAGCTTATCTTCGTGGCATGTTTTACAGAGTGATAATAGGTTTCCTTCCCCCTTTCGCAAGTATTTACCTGTGCCATCCTTTTTATTGATGGAGGAGGCGTCGATATTCAACTGTGAAGCAGGTCCGTGAACATCATGACAGGTCGCACATGTGATCCGACCGTACTTGGTGGAATAGGTTTTCCTACCCATAGAAGTGAACAGTGGAAGGCCATTAGGTTTCATATTTGAGACTAGCTCTGAGCCGACGGGGTGACTGTAAAAACCCACTGTGTGATTGTTCGCAGGTCCACTATTACTGTGACAGCTCAAACACAATGATGCCGTAAGGTCGCTATTTGGCGGCAGTTGTCTTGCCCACATGTTTGGTCCCTTTCCATTGTGTGCATTATGACATACGCCGCAAACACCGAGATTCGAGCCGGGCTGGTTCTTTTCCCCGAGCGTAATTTCAGCAGCTTTTCCTAGCAGATTATGACCGGCTGATAAAACAGACCGCTTATCCTTGTGGCAATTAATGCATACTCCCTCTGTCAGATTTGTGGATTCTAAAACGAGTAGTTTTTGTGACGGAGCGAGATGTAGCTTATGACAGGTTTGGCACTCAATTTCGCCGTTTGGTCCGAATTTCGCGCCCGAGTCTGCAAATATTGTTGGAATGGTCAAGTTTTTTGGACTTGTGTTGACGGGGTGTGTGAAATGTTGTTTGTTTCCGCTATTAGTAGCGTTGGATTTGTCTTGATGGCAAGCGATACAAAGTTGCGAGCGGTCATTGTTCACGACCAAAAGCTTATCCTCTGTTGAGTCATGTACCAAATGACAGCTCTGACAAATTACTTCACTCTTTTGTGATAGCTTCGATCCAATTCCAATTAACTGTCGTGCTCCTTCGGATACCTTCTGATCAATTGGATGGTTATGGCGACTATTCTGACTTTCTGTACGATCTACATGACAGGTTTTGCAAAGGGAGGAATTGATATTTTGCATGCGCAGAAAGAGAGGGGACTTTGTTTCGCTCCAGTCAATGCCATGGGCGGAATGACATGTCCCACAATACACTTTTCCATCGTCATTAAGCGGGAAAATAGTCTTACCTTCTTCCTTTGGTAATCTTACGTTTTCAGATGGTACGACTCCTACCGGATGCGTATGCTCTTTATTGAGCCACAAAGATCGTGAATCGAGTACAAATCCGTCATGACAGGAAAAGCACATCATCTCAGTGCTTACGACATCCTGTCTGCCGGTTTCTACGACGGGTCGAGGTTCATAGGCTATCAATGTAGTGCGATCATCTTTTTTAAAGTCAGATATCCAGGCAATGTGGCAAATCGCGCACTCACGTTTTTCGGATACAATGCGTGCGGGCTCTGCAACAAGCGGGTATAGGAAAAACACGAATATAATTATGGTTCTAAACAGGACACTATGGCGATTAGACGTGTATATTTGTTGAATACTCTTCACTTTAATGGCGTCATAACTGGCAGACAGTGACACGATTGGCCATTGTTTCTGCTATGTACAATTTGTTGTTTCTGTCGATAGTCATTCCTGCTGGCGTGATGAAACGGGCGATATCGCCTTCTATAGCCAACACGCCCCTGAAGCGAGTATCGCTGTTGTATACCTGTACAACACCTAGATAACTGTCACTGACAAAGATGAGTTTGTCAGCTGATAAGGCTATTCCCTTAGGTCGGAACAGCTGACCCTGAGTAACACCCCAGGAGCCCACGGAAACAAGAAAGTCACCCAACTTATCAAACACCTGCACCCGTGTATTAAGTACATCTACGACATATATTTCATCTTCATCATTCACAGCAACAGTAGCTGGGTATCTAAACTCTCCTTCATTATTTCCGGCTTTGCCAATTGTTGAGATCACACCGCCATTATTGTCAAGGACAAATAGTTCGTGAATAGGTGTAGAAGCGGTCACATATATTCTATTTTCATTACTATTAACTGCTATATCTACGGGCGTGACTATTGTTCCGTTGCTCTCTATTTTAATTGTCTTCAGGTGCTTTCCATCACGAGAATATATTTGAATTCTCTTGTTGCCACGATCTGCAATCAAAATTCGACCATCTGTCGAGATGGTGATTCCGACAGGAAACAGCATTTGTTTTTCACCACTACCTTCAGATCCTATTTCAAGCAAGTATTCTCCATTCGTGTTGTAGACAAGAATTCGATGATTGCCACTGTCAACCACATATAGATGTCCTTGAGCATCAACTGCAACATCTGTAGGCATGCTCATGTGAATATCTGAATCATTGCCTATTTCAGATAACTCACGGCATTCTGATAGATTAAAATGATAGACAGCAAATGTTGACTGCGCATATAAAACAAAAAGTACAGACAAGTATTTCATGCGTTATATACCGATAAGTTTTATGTTTTAACGTAATAATTACTGCTCTGACTTCGTGTTAGAAACTGGCGTTTTGTTGATTGCGTTATCTGTTCCCCCTCCATGTAATATATTTGGGATATAAAAATTCTGATACTTTTTGATAATACCAATTACTTCTGTACTTGTAAGGTCGAAAAGCCTCCTGCGTGGATATCCCAGTTCAAGAAAGGGAAGATATGGATCATTTTCTGCAGTATGACACCCATCACACAATAGTGGGTCTTCATTTACCTTCCTGTGAATAAACATCTTCATTTTTGATTTTTGTGTATCATTCAAGTAATTTTCATCTCCTAAATATCTCTCTACAAATGCCAATTCATCAGGACCATTGATAAAACTGAAAACTCCATTATCTCCAACTTCACCAGGTGCAACTTTTGCGGAATAGTTTCCATACATGGATTCATCCGAAGTATATAGTCCGGGTGGATTGGCAATGGTACTTCCGGTTGATTTATCGTACCACCTGAAGGTCCATGCGCTCTCGGTTTGCTCTGGTCTCACATGACATGTTTCGCACGCTAAATAGAATGCATGCATATTGAGAAATGCGCGGATGGATTTTGCTCTATCGTGAGGTACTGCACCATGGCATCTTATGCAAACGCTGTAATTGTCTGTTTCAACCATCATACCGATGTGGTGAAAATGTCCTTTGACATATTGCTCTTTGACAATCATGTAGCCTAAATCAGTAGTATCAACACTCTTTTGCTGCTTAAAAGACTTAAGAAACTCTTTTTCTTCTTCTGTTGTTCCGGAGCCAAAATAGGCTTCAAGTTCAACCTCTTCAAATTTCTCGATATTAGGGTCATCTTTGATATCAAAGATAATTGGATATAAAAAATATCCATACCAAACGGTAAAACACATTAAAACCACTATGTATAATATCCGCACTGCTTGTTTAAAAAAAGTTAACATAGAATGCACCATCAAATATGATTTTGATCGATGATCTGGCTTTGCAAACCATGTTCTTTCATAATGCGGCAATAGTCATCATAATGTTCGTGTATCATTTCGGATTCACTTAGGTAGCCAGTTATAAAAACTGTTGCCATAGGAAATTTTTCAGGAGAATAGTGCACGTTGTACCAATGTACAAAAAATAGAAAAATAGCGGCAAGCAAGGCCTCGTCAGTATGCATGATGTAAAATGCGTTTAAAACAATACCCGGTATATAATTAGTGAATTCATCACGAAACCATAAAGCAACACCGGCAGGGCCCAAAATAGGTATACCCCAATAGGGTGCAAAATAGTCAAACTTTTCTTTCCATGAGATTCGATCATAGCGAGGCCGCTGACTGGTTATAAACAGCAAATACTTCCACATCCCAATAAAATCATATAAATCTTTTTTATTCGGGATCATCTCCATTGAAAGAAACTCTTTTATAAACGTTCCAATAGACAAAGTTTTTGATTTTATTAAACGTAACAGGCGATTGGTAATAAATAGGTAAATCCAATACCCAGTGTGAAATACGAAAAGAGCAAGCAAGATAAGTCCTGTTATTCTATGAATCCATGGAGCAATCCCTATTCCGCCAAAAAACTCATATATAGGATTTGCCCATGCTTGATCGTAATAACGAAGTGGAAAGCCAGTCAATGAAAGCACAATGACTGTTGAAAATAGAATAATATGCTGGACTCTTTGTAATAAAGAGAATCGAAAAAAATAGCGCTTTCCGTTACGATATACGATTTTTCGGTTTTTCATGTGCTTTCTCGACTTTAAGTTATGCTATCTGTTCAGTGAACGAGTGCTTTTGTTTTCGAAAAATGAAAATCTTGGAAACAGGCGCCTTAGTAATTCGAGAAATATTAATACGACAAAGAAGTACATAACACATGCCATCAGATACTTAAAAAATAGCATCATATAGTACTGCAAAGGATATTTTTCAGAATTGCTGTAATCAGTATGTACCTGATAGCCAGCTATCTTATCACCTGCATTGGAGTGACATTCTGGCGCTTTACAAGTCGCAGAGATGTTGGCGCTATTGATTGCAGATGATTTGGATAGCTTACCTTCAATGGAATGTACATTCTCACCGTTTACTACATGGCAGTCGATACAATCAGGAGTACTTTCTGAGCCAAAATAAGTCGCCTTGCCATGAAAAGTTTCCCAATAGGATGTCACGACATTGGTTTGCAGTTTATGTCTTTGTTGAAATTGCGTATCACCATGGCATTTGGCGCATACGGTAACAATTTCTTTTGATACCCTTAGTTTTTGAAGTCTAGAGGTAACATGGGCATAAAAGTCCTCTGCAAAATCACCTGTTCTGTGGCATGTTTTGCAGCGGCTTAAGCCTCGCTGGGAGACACCGGCCTGATGTCCTTTAAAAAATGAGAGTGGTCTGTATAGTGGCTGATCATGACAATCCGTGCAGTATGGGAAGTCTTCTGGATATTCGACATCATCATTAGTACCCGGTTTTCCATGTACGCTCTTTGCAAGGACTTCGGCGACCGGTTTATGTGAAAATATATCTTGACCAGATGGCTCAGTTAAGTGGCATTCAACTGTACAATCTACGCGCTTTCTCGGATCGTGGGGTATTTTGTCTATATCTGTATGACAATCTTTACACTCAACTCGCTTATGGGGACCTTTATTAAACAGTTGTTGATTTATATAAAATAGTCTGAAATTTCCATCTTCATCTATCCTGCTAAGACCTCTATATTTATGACAAAGTACGCAATTCAACTCGTCTGCAGCCATAACATCAAAAGACGTAAGAAGTAAAAAAAGTATCAGGTATTGTAAATATTTCATAAACATATATTCTAATCTGTCAAATGGATTGACTGTCGATACGTGCAGCAACACTTGTTTAATACTTCTATATATTTAACAACCGCACGCGGTTCATCGAGTATCAGTAAAATTCCAAATTTCTCTCTAAACTCATACCAGTTCTCGTCCATCTGAGCTTTCCCGTTTCAAAATCCCAAGACCAAAATATCTTTGTCGCAATTCCTAAAATGTCTTCTTTTTTTACAAAACCAAAAACTCTACTGTCATATGTATAGTGCCTCGAGTCTGACAATACATAGAACATTCCATTAGGGACTATTTCTGGCCCCCATACATAATCATCTGAACTAAGGACGTTATGGCTCTCACTGACTTCATGTACCGCGTATGGTTCATAAGCCAGTTTATCGTTTACAAATATTTTATGACCTTGAATGAATATATTATCGCCGGAAACTGCAATTATCCTACGCAAGGTGGAATTTTTAAGTATATTAAATATTGAGTATGAATCTTTGGCATCAGTAGCATGAATAAGAGCTATATCACCACGCTCTGGTCCATGAAGTTTGTTAATTAGCAGTAGGTCGCTTTTGAGTACCGTAGGACGCATGCTTTCGGATGCGACGAAATAGGCACGAACTATATTATTTCCAACGAAAAAATCCATTAAAGGATTTACTGTCAATACCGCAAATAAGAAAATAATCACATACGTCCATGCATGTTTATTACATGTAAATTTATAAGTGGTAGGCAAAGGCATGGCGCAGCGAACAGAGTCTGCGAAGATTAACAAAAGAGAAATGGGCGGTATTAATAGCAGGACTAGACTTGGAATAAACAAATCGATATACATGAATGCAATTGCGCTACCCCATGCAACAAAAATAAATGTTATATATAGAATAATGCTCTTTGTTAATTGCCCGATATAGAGGTGTCCAAGGCCTGGGCAGATAGACAGAAGAGCGGCAATATAAATATTTCGATGTGTGTTGAGATAATTGTCCATGTGAAGTTCTTCCTTATCAATGGTGTCACTTAATCACAAATCATAATCTCTACATATTAGTGAATTCGATAAAACATAATAATTTTATGAATAGACATGTCAGTCAATTCTTATTGCTTTCGACTTCATAAAGATTCGTGTTGTTTGGTGTATGTATTTCTATCGGTTCAATACTTCGATTTAGCAAATCTGGCATGTAAAATTCATTGTACTTTTCAACAATACCTAATATGTTCATATTTGTTAAATCACTAATGCGTTCATCAGAAAAGCCTAATTGTTTAAAAGGAACAAAACTTTGTTCTATTTGCGTATGACAACTAGGGCAAAACCTGCCTTTTGGAGTAACGGTATTGTGTAGGCTCTTTTTTACTGCCTCTCTATCTCGTCCTTTAAGCTTTTCCTGTACTCTGACAAAATCTATAGCCATGGGGTCATCTTCAGTGATTTCTATCAATGACATTGATCCGGAGGTATTTTCATATACAACTATCTTTGAAAAATAATCATCTGTCTCAACTAGAAAGCCAGTACTGGAATCGTAGTCAGTTCCGAAATGGACTCCGGTTACTTCTATTCCAGAATAGTTGAGCCATTGTAGAGAAATGTTGTTTGTATCAAATTTTTCAGGATTTGCGTGACACGTCATACATCCAAGAAATTGTGTATGCATATTGAGTAGCGTTCGGATCATTCTCCGTTGAAAGTGTGGAAAATCGCCATGGCAATAGTAACAAACACTTTTTTTTCCCTCCAAGGCCAATGTATTTGCCGGATTGTGAAAATGTCTTTTGCTTTCCAGCACACTTTTTTCTTTTAATGAAATTAGCAATGGCGATGGAATTTCTGCAGTTCCAATTGGTAACTCATGAATTAAGGTGGCACCAAGCTCAATGCCAATACTTGCAATTATCGTTAGCAACATAAAGCCTATGAGATATGACCAAACGGGATGATTATTTCGTGTACCTGTTATGCTGAATAGATCACGCTTTAAGCAACCGGGTATTCTCGCCTTGTGATCCAGGACAATCAGCAACATTATCAGTAGTAATACAAAGCCCACTACAGCAATGACCGTGATTACTGTTTCAGACGTGGTTGTATCGTGCATGTTCTATCCTTATACACAAGCATAAACAGTTAGTGGAAAAATAAATGTTAACCTCTATATAACATTTCATGTTGTGCTAGATATAGATCATTAAATAGATCGTCATAAAGTATACTGCCCAGCAGATAATACATAGCAATGATGCGTAAGCGACAATTCTAAGTCTAAGTGTTTGTAACTTCATACATTGCCTAACCATCGGGTTGGGGAATAACAGAATCGATTTCATTGCTAAGTGCATTTGAACCAGCTGGTAGTTCGCTAGCATCAAGAATATCCTTTAGGAATTTACGCTCTTCGGGAATTTCAACAAGATTTCGTATATATTCTAAGAAATGCTCTTCCATCTGGTGTTCACGGGTAATCTTCCCGGTCAAATATGTCCATTGCATTGGAAATCTTCCAGGCGCAAGATGTACGTTATACCAATGCCAGAAGGCAATCACGACAAGAGCCAATAGCGCCTCATGAGAGTGAGCAATACGCATAATGTTTTGTGCGTAATAAGCCCAACCGTATGGAAGATGACTTGCCCAGATATCAGGAAATAGAAAGGCAGAGCCAGAGATGACCATGACGCAACTACCAAATGCAGCAGCGAAATAGTGTATTTTTTGTTTATACATGAACTTGTCCATTTCAGGGCGCTGCAAGGCGAGACCGGAAAAATATCGGATATCATTTTTCATGTCATGAATATCTTTCCACCTTGGAACTATGGTTCTTTTAATATCGAATGTTCCTTTGGCGACCTTGGCAACTGTTCCAAGGAATAGAGTGATTACGTGATATATCATGGAGAGAATCATTATTGATGCAAGCGTCCGGTGAATCACTCTCGTCACATCGATGCCACCCAAAAGAAGGTGAAACGGTTTAGCCCAATATGCATCGATAAAGTGAACAGGAAGACCGGTAAATGCTAATAAAAGAAAGGTCGTGAATGTGAGAAGATGTTGTATTCTGATATGAACTGAATATCTGGGTAGATCACCGATCGGATTAGATTTTATATTTTTGTAAAGCATGACTCTATCATCGGGCAATCTTGAAATAAGGCGTAATATATCTAAACGATCTTTATCGCCGATCTTGTTTTGGAGCATTGAAGTTTCAATAACTACTTTTGCCTCATCAGATAATTTCATTTTTATTTCTCAATCGATTATCAGTTGTTCATGTGCTAAATCTTACAGATTCGATCCTTATGACGCTTGCTCTTACGCCACCAAGTAGAGCCTTTGTGAATTCTCCAGCCGGCACCATCACGTTTGCGACCCCATGTCTCAAACATTGAGAGTCCAATCAAAAAAATAACTATACAATTCCCAAAAATACTATAGGCTAACTCACCTTTGTGCAGAATGGGATTATGCTTTTCGTCAAATGAAGGGTGAGAATCAACGACTGAGTATTTTTCGTCAGCATTTTTGTGGCATCTCTTGCATGTGTTAACTCGATTGGATTTGTTGACAGGTGATAGGGCATTTCTGGATGGAAGTATGTTATGCACTCCTTTGTAATACTCTTGATTATCTGCATGGCAATCGAGACAGGTGGCTGCGCTGACTAATCCATATCTTGTCACTTTGCCATGAAAACTGTCTTTATAGGATTTGCCTGCAATAGAGAATTTTTCCCCAATTTCTCGACCTTCTGATTCTGCAGCATTTTGATGACGCTCTATTAGGTCTTCATCTGCGTGGCACCGTGTACATATTTCAACAATATCCTGTCCAGTTCTTTTGACATCCAGAACTCTTCTGCTGGTGTGAAAATACCATTGTTTAACAAATTCACTTTTCTCATGGCATAGTTCACATCTATCCAGGATTTCTTTTGGTGGCGATACTTCTGCTGGGTTATAAACAGGATTTGTATGGCAAGTAATGCAGTATGGTTTATCGGCATCCAGACCCGTTTCCTGCTTTTGTCTGGCATGTACACTTTGAGAGTATAGGTCGAATATTGCTTTATGACTGAAAGGCTTGCCTGTCGCAGGATTTTTCTTCGAATGACACTCCTTTTCACATCGAACACCTTCTTCAACAGGGCGATGAGGCAATTGTTTAATATAACTATGACAATCTCTGCAAGGTACATTTCTATGTACAGTTTTTGAAAATGTGTCAGGCGGTACATAGTAGGAACGAAAGATTCCTTCTTCAGTAATTCGCGCCATACGTATATATTTATGGCACATAAGACATGCTTCGTCGTCTTCAAAAGTAACGCGTGCTGCATGTGCCGGTATGTAATAAAACAGAATGGAAAGCAGCAACATAACAGTACACGTAAATAGATCGTGTTTATTCGCCACTTTACTTAAACTAAGCAATTCCATTGTAACGATGTCTATTTGTCATGGCAGTATGAACAGATCTTTTTTGCCCGAAGTCTATGTGGTGCTAACTTAGCACTGTCAATATTACTATCAGCAAATAGACCGGGAGCGTGAGCATCATGGCATGTGCCGCAATAGATTCTTCTTGAGTTCGGTTCTAACGGAATAGATATGCCAGTAGATTCTGTGGTCTTTTTCAACGTGAAATTCTTCTCATCTGTAATTTCTATGAAATGTCTGAAAGTTTTATTTGATGAAACTTTCATTGCGCTAGTAGGGTGGTCGATTTTTTTGTGACAGCGTATGCAAAGTAACGTACGATCCGAATCAAGATTATTTATTATTGGATAGTTTTTAATATCTTTTACAATTCCGCGCTTGATTGTGCTATTTAGTGTAACTCTATGACAAAGGCCACACTTGTTTATTTTCAGAGTTCCATCGGAATTAATTTGATCGTGCGCATTCATCTTTTTGTAACCGTTGAAATTGTGACACTTAAGACACATATCATTTCTGTTTGCATATGGCCCCTCCCGTAAAAAGCGTGGATTAAGCTTTTTCATATATGATCGATCATCAAGACATTGATTCAAGACATCATGACAAACATCACACGTCAGGGTCTTTTCATCATTAATTGCTTTGTCATAGGACCAATTACTCTTTATTATTGATTGATATGATTTTGGTATTTCTATTTGTACTGGGTGTATATATGCATGGAGTACATTATCATTGTGGCACTTCAGGCATATCTCAGTCGTGTGTTCATTATGCGCATCTATTAAATGACATACTTCACATTTTTCCTTGTCCCAATGCGGATTAATAGACTTCTGAGTATCCAGCATTATCATTTTTGTAAATATTTCACTTTGTTTTTCGGACTTCAATTTATCAAAGTCAATCTGTATAACATTGGATGCTGCGAATACATTTGCATCCATATAGTTAAGGCGCATTAAAATTATCAACAGTATCTGTATTAAATAAATATGACTCTTAGTAATTCTTCGGTGCATGATCACTGCCATGGCACATTAAATAGCAATTACCGGAAAATCTTCCAGTAGACTCATATCTAAGATTCCCCATGCTATTTTTACTCACGATAGAAATATCAAAATTAATTAGGCTTGTATTATTTAGAGTATTTCCCTGTATATAGCTAATTCCATGTGGATCATGGCAGGTGTTACAACTTGTCTTGTTCTGGACAATGTGTAATCTGTGAGACTTAAAGCTTTGGTCGCCCAATATGCTATTTCTGTCATGACACTTATAGCAAAGAGCATACGCAGACGGGCTTTCTGTTGTGTTGTCAAGAGTTTCGTATCGAAGAGAAAGTATTGGCGGATAATTTGAACCATGCGGTCCGCGAGGGCCTAATCCACCTGCATCCGTACTGTCATCATTGTCATGGCAACCGCTGCAATCAAAAGTGCTGTTTGTGTTATAGGGTAGTAAAAGACTAGGTACATCCTGATTTTTCCCAATAGCTGAAACTGGATGATACGAAGGATTGTTAGGTGAAAACTCTTCTCGGACATTCTGTTGATCTAACTGCCTGGGTGTCCTGGGTGCGGGCTTGTTATAGCCATCGCCATGACAGCGAAAACACAACTCGTAATCATGTGTGACAGACTTTGTTTCAATGCCATCTATTGAAATACCTCTGACGCCTGCCAGTGCACCCAGAGATGGAGTTGTGTTGTCAGTCGACGCGTGGGGATTATGGCAATCTACGCACTCCACATGACGTGAGGCAATAACTGCAGGTTCTGCAGGATCATGAACACCTGTTGTAGACTCAATGGGATGTCTGGAAATTTTATTGAAAGTATTTGTCAAATCATATTTGCTAACCGTACCGCTATGGCACAGAAAGCAGTTGTACTCCTCTTCTTTGTATTTCAAAAGTCGTTCATGACCATCTGCGCTGTGCGGCTGGTGACAGTTTTCACATGCATTCTCTGCTACTGAGCGCCACTCACTATTTGGCCATGGATCTATGCCTGTTCCGTTCCAACCCGCAGTTGAAGTACCATGTGATGATTGACGCCATTGAATGAAATTGCCATGACATGTGGTGCAGAGTTGACCATTACGATTTAGTATGTTGAGGAACTTACCGTATTTGTCAGTATGAGGATCATGACAAGAGGTGCATTGCACACGTCCAAGTTTGTCAAGTTTAATTTTGCCGGTTAATACCGAAGGTTGAACCAGATCATCCCGTCTGCTGGCAAGTCCCCAATCATAGACAAAAGAGATAGGGTGATCATCGGATAGATCGGTACCCAGGACAGAAGGGCCAGGTGTCATTGTGGAAATGCCGCCCATCATAGGAATAGGCATCTGTTCACTTACTACATCACCTAAAGCGATCGTCCCATCATGGCAACTCAAGCAAAGAATTGAGGTTCCGTTCGGTTGGCCAGGGGCTGACACTGCCGTAGAGCTAGAGTACGGCGTGTAGTAGTTACCGGTGACTTTACGATTCCATGCGGATGGAGCAGGGTTGTCATTGTGCGGAATATGACAAAACACGCAGATATCCTCCTCGGAAACTGCGTGTATTTCCCCGCTACCACTTACAGACAGGTTGTGCTTTGAGGCGGCAATTCCACCCACCGCATCAAAAGCCGATGCGGAGAAGACCAACAGGAGAATGATTAAATGCCACTCCAACTTCATGGCATCGATCCGACAAATTGAAATATTTGAACGCGTCTATTATAGGAATCGGCAACATATATCAGGCCGTTATCTGATACGCTAATTCCAGCAGGAAGCCAAAACTGACCCGGCCCGCTACCTTGCTCGCCAAAATTAATCAGAAAAGTTCCAAATTTGTCGAAAACCTGAATGGTTTGAAATATAGAGTCTGCTATATAGATATGACCATATTCATCTTCAGCTATACCCTTTGGTCTAGCCAAATCGCCAGTTCCGTTTCCTGCATTGCCAAACTGACTGATATATGAACCAAACCGGTTAAATGCTTGAATGCGAAAATTTAAACTGTCTGTGACAAGTAGTCTGCCTGACTTGCTTTGCCAGAGATAGGTAGGATAGTTGAACTCACCTTTATCGCTTCCTCGGTGACCAAACCGTTTTACGAGTGATCTGTCCTCTCTAAATATATACACTGAGTGTATTCCTGTATCGACCACATAGATCCAGCCCGATTTTGCGTCTACAGCTATTCCGGTCGGTCTGACAAAGTCCTCACTGAAAGGGACTGGAATTGCTTCATCTTTATCAAAAGGAATGATGAATACTTTCGCCAACTCTGAGTCAGTGACGTAAATATTACCTTCAAAGTCTGCCGCCATCCCTACCGGGGTTATAAAATCTTGGCCTTTCTCTCTTGTTATCAATTGGTATTTGTTTCTCTCGCTATCGAACCTATGTATTCCTTTGCGTCCTGCGTCGGCAACAAACAGTTGGCCTTTACCGTTCGATATGACTGCCATAGGAAGTACGATATTTGTGTTTTCTTTACCTACCGCAATTGTTTTTAGAAATCCCATCAATCCTTGACGAATACCCATATCTTCTGCACGCTTCACGCTTTGTACGTACTCTATGCGAGGTGATGAGGAATAATCGGGCCAGACCCTTTCTTCATCATCAACACTACGCACCGGAGCATTACTCGAGCAAGATAGCATTACTATTGCGCTCCCTAATAGCGGAAGGAGGTATGCAAATGTAGTGCTTCGTGAATATTTCATCTAAAGTACCTGGATAATGCAGCCTCGATTTTCGCATGAGTACGCACTGTCTCACCTTGATGCTCCTTTGTGTATCTACCAGCAAGTGAAAAACTCAATTTACCTCTTTGCCAAGAATATTGAAGCGCAGCATCAGTAAATGTTTTTAGTTCCTCACCTCCAATATCACGTCGGTATGAACTTTCGAAACTGGCAACGCTTCCCCAGCCGGGTCGTGCGGAGAGTGTTGCAGAGTATCGGGTCTCCTTGACATCGATCGGAGACAACTCATTGTTAATGTATTCATAGCCAGAGCTGAAATTTGCAATACTGGAATAGAAAGGGAGAGCGGTAGTAAAGTTAACTTCAATAGCACCTCGCTTAAATGGATGTAATTCGTCAATACGGCGCTCTGCCTCTATCTCCCAGCCATATTCCATGGTTTTCGTTATGGGAACTTGCGCGTCTGCACCAAATCGATATCGTTCAACAGTAATCAAGCTTCTTACAGGATTTCCAGACTGTAGCATCGGTCTGGAATACGAATAGTTAAGAAAGAAGTTATAACGTCTATATAATGAATAGAGTAGACTTAGAGTTTGATTTATTTCCTTGTAGTCATAACTACCGTCAAGTTCATAGAAATAATCGACTTGTACTGTCTCGCCGTCGGTTATATTTCCAGATGCCATACGTTCGATTCTTGTCTCTGTACCTACTACGGTCACCCTGTAGTCAATATTTTCAACATAAGTCTGGGTGTGATTGAAATTACTTACTACTACTGAACCTGCGAGTACAAATTCATTGCCAAGAGGAACGGCTGTCAATCCAGCCAATACATGGCTTTCGTCTCGGACTGAGACGGTATGCTGCTCTGTTATTTGACTTGTTAATCTGTACTGCGCAGTATATCCGGCAGAAGACGACCAACGGTCGTTGATCTCGCCCTGATAGTTTACTGAGCCGGCGACAGAATCCGTAGCGCGTTCAAATTCACTGCTTGATTCTCGTAGTGCCTCTACATATGAAGAGACATCCCAAGCACTGGTTACATGTTCTGTAGCACCTATGACAATATTATGATTTTCGGTTTTATTTGTTTCATACTTGGTGCCCGAATATGAATAGGTATTGTATAGTACGAGTGCTTTGCTTAAATCCCAGTTCAGGCTGTTGTAAAATTGAGCACGATCCCTGTCGATAGTATTACTCTGTTCATCTCTACTTAAAAGCAGATAATTTGTCATTTCAACAGTCCGGTCAGCGCCAAATAACATTCTTCCTGACCAATCCAGAGAGTCAGTGGTGCTTTCTGATTCCACTAAAGGCAAGTTCGTACTTCCGCTTTTGGATTTTTTCGAAACCGTGCTAAGTCCTAATTGTCCCGTACCATAATTGCCTATATTCGAACGCATACTTAGAGTGAGGCTGTCAGTTGTGTCATCGATAATGCTTTGGGAACCCTCACCTTTATTTTGCGAATGATCTGCATATAGAGATATCGGGCTTCTGACAAGAGGTTTACGAAGAAAAAATGACATTCCGTAGCTTTTTGTTTCCAACGTCAATACATCAGCGATTCCTACCGATTTCGTTGGATGGCTTTGAGTAAAATATATATTGAAAGGGTAGGGCTTTTGCTTTAAAAAGTTCCATCTTCCACTCACATCATAGACAGTGCCACTTGAACTTTCCGTTCCTCTGCTATTGATTAATTTGTCCTGGTCAAGACGCACACCACCACCAAACTCCATTTCAACTAAGTTGGGATGAAAGATATAGCTCATTGTGTTCATAGACAGTTCCTGAGCCCTGGCCGGTCGCTTTTCAAAAGTACTCGTGTTTTCACTGAAGAGCTTTGTTTCATTGAAGGAATATCCGAGCTTCAATTTACCTTCTATGTCGGTTAACTTAAAATAGGTGAATTCTGAGCAATCTCCTTCCGAGGGAGTCAAAAGAAAGAATGCAAATATTGCAATCAACCATTCAAATGATGTTACACACCCAGACTCTTCCGGTCCTCTAATAGGGATCTGTGCAGAGAGCAATCCCACAATCCTCATTACGCGAGTATCTGAATACTATCCTTGTATGAGTTAAAATCATTTCGCAGAAATGGGGGGGAACTCGAATCCTTCCATTCTTCCAAACCCATATGCGTTTACTTTGTTTGAGCCATATTGACTTGTCACAAGAACCACATATTCAATATGGAATTTAGGGTCTGCATATCGCTTGAAATATTCGACATTGTCGTAGTCTATTACTACAGTCGAAGGTAAGTTCATACTATCGCGGTCCTTTCCTGGGCCGCCGAAAAACAAAAGCAGCTTTCCCTCCTCGTTGAATATCTGTACATTTTGAAACGCCGCATCCACCACATACAGCCGTTTCTCTTTGTCTGCGGCAACACCCTTAGGTCTTGCAAACTCACCAACTGCAGTTCCTAATCTTCCAACAGTAGACACATGTTCACCGTTGAGTGTGAAAACCTGAACACGACCGTTGTACGTATCAGAAATATAGAGTTTCTCATCCACGATATCGATGTTCGTTGGCATAAAAACTTGATCATCGCCTGATCCTTCTGATGCAATCCTAGAGATGGTTTTACCTGTTACCTTATCAAGTACGTGTATGGTGTGGTTGCTTAAATCAGAGACGTAGAGGCGATTGCCATCAACCGCAACATCCGATGGTTTGAACTGGCCTTTTTCACCGTAAGCACGCACAAACTCATCGTTGGCGTCAAACTCAATGACTTGCTCTCTCAACGTGTCTGTCACGTATTTGTTACCGTTCTCATCGATTTCGATATTGATAGGTCTGTTAAGAAATCCATTACCAGAGCCCATGACAAATCGTAATTCCTGATTTTTCAGATCAAAAATCGCATATCCGTTACCACGAACATCTACGACGTATATCTTGCCGTCGTATATGGCAGTCCCATAGGGCTTGATGATTGGAGAAAGTTCATCATCAGCACCCAGAACAAATTTGCCCAAACTGCCACCTCCATCACCAATGTCATATTCATTGGAGAATGTGTGTAAATACTGGATATGAGGAGGGTTTGGCAATGGGGGATAGAATATCGATCCCAGCTCATCTTTAGGGCTTGTTGCGCAGCCACTAAAGAGAGGTATGGTCAGGATCAGAAGAGAAAACTTAAGCTGAAAACAAAAATCTTTAATATTTATACTGTCCATACTCGAATATGTCTTTTCACTGTTAGTCACAGAGCGACACATGGACAGTCCATGCCAAATCCGCGGTCCCACTGATGATTAACGAAACAAGTAAGAGAACTCACTTGGGCATATGCCCAAGCGAGTAATTAGCGGTCAGGTTCTGCCTATTTGTTATGGCAAGTCAGGCATAGAGCACTACCGGCATTACTTATTTTGAGCAGAGGAGCAACTTGTACGAACTTGTTGTGAACATCATGACAAGAGGTACATTGAACCTTTCCGGTAGGGACCATCATTTCCGCAAGAGTACCTTCCTTGCTGTCTGCTCCGGTGCCGATAATGATGCCTGTAGTCGACGACGGTGGATAGAGGGCGCCATCTGCGCCGGCTGTCGTATCATCGTATGTGATCGAGATGGGATGGTCGTTGCTGAGATCGGTGCCCACTGATCTGTTCGGAGGGATATAGGTTGCACCGGCTTTACCACCGTAAGAATCGAGTGCAACAGTTCCATCGTGGCAAGAGAGACACAACAAGCTGTGTCCGGTTGGTGTGGGATCAATGGCTCCATCAAGCGAACCGCTACTATACATAGTATGGGTTGCAGTTGTTACATCGTGGTTCCACAGTGGCGCATCTTGGTTAACGTCTCCATTATGCGGCGTATGGCAGATAATGCAGATCTCCCCTTCAGTATTCCAGGTTGCGCTTGACTGATCGTGGGCCGAGTTCAGGATGCTTCCCGCAGAAACCGTCCCCGCCGACATCACTATGGCCACACCGGCAATAAGTGATGTCGGCCTTAAATCTCTCCAAAGTAGTTTCATATACCCTCTCCAGCAGTTTGTAATTTAGTCCTTTATGAAGGTTACTAAGAGCCGGGTTAACTTGAAGTACCGGAACTGGTAACTCCATGATGCACTAGCTCAAATACAACTCGATTGACGATTCCGATGCACACTGTCTCCTTACGGGTGTCGGGCATCGATTAAGTCGACGGAAGGTCGTTATCGATACCCAATCCAATCCATCAAACAAACTTAATATTGTCCGTAAGTCGTTATGTCCGTCAGTCATGTGGGATTGCCGGAGCACCGGTTCCCCAAACATCAACCACGGCACATTGGAAGAATTTATGTCTCCATACATAATTTATTTCCAACAGGTTAAGTAAGGGATTATTTCAAGAAATCTTCAAATCAATGATATTTATCAATCCTGAATATTAAATATCGAAATAGTCGCATTTATCGAGATAGACGAAAATCGAAAAATTCAGTGGCGCGTAGAAGATCGAAAACTCAATTAACAGTTCATTTTGTATGTACAAAAAATATACACATAGATACATAGTGTTACGGTCAAATATTGGACACTATTACCTTCGTCACGGGTAAAGCCGGTCCAAAATGTAATAAATTCAGTTTATTTTCCGCGTCACTGTGCCAAAAAAAAATTTATTACAATTTTGCAAATTCTTAAGAGCGAAATTCTCTAAAACTAACGATATCGACACATACGACTACCTATAAATAGATAATTCAAGCCCGGATAGCTGACCCAAATGGGATATTTAATGGACTTTTCTTCAACCCTTGCCACCTTCACAACGTTGTATCCCGGATCCAGCAGACTCCTTATCTATTGAATACGTACCAGATGCCATGTCAGCTCTTAGTTTTTGGATTGGAGCGATATTTTCCGCTGACTCATCGCCCTGGACGAGGGGAAGCGCAGCCATTTTTTGCGAAGCAGCCTTTACAGAGGCGCATGCGGAGCAGACGCGCCACACCTCCCGGTAGACAGCACGGGCCTGTGGTTGGCTTGCTGTCACGGCCAATCTTGAACGGCTCGTGCCTTTGCATTTTTACCGGCATTGCGAAACCGGATTTACAGGGAGGTGCTGGCTGCCTGCTCGAGAACGATGCTGGCCAAGCAGGAGACAGCCACCTGAGCGCGCGGTCAGGGGTGAAATCGATCCGTTTGTGGTACGGCGCTCGCCGAACCCCGCGCCTCGATCTGATGAGCGACCAAAGCATCATCTTCACCCAGAATAAAGGCTGTTCATGTTGTGACAATTGTCTTGCACATTCCATACGCGACAACCACAAACAACAAGAACAAAACCGCAAGTCACTGATCTTTAGTATTTAATAGGCATCTCCTCTAGATGGTTCGGATATTGCCTTAACCTCAGTCATCAGGCTGACGCCAAGCGCAGGGTATCCGGAGCAATGAAAACCATAGGTATCTTTTTCGGCACCGACTCAGGGACCACGCGTCTGATCGCAAAAAAGATCGCACGTGCCCTCAAACAACGCTTTGGCGATGATTGCGTGGCCAAGCCGGCGAACATCAATCGGGTAACCACCGAGGAATTGCTGGCGTATGAGGTGCTGATCCTCGGTACACCCACCTATGGCGACGGCCAGTTGCCGGGCAAGGCGAGTCGCAACAAGGATGAGAGTTGGCTGGAGTTTCTGCCCGGTCTTCAGGGGATGGATTTCACCGGCCGGCAAATTGCGCTCTATGGCCTCGGCGACCAGGAGGAGTATCCCGAGAGCTTTCTCGACGCCATGCGCGACCTCTACGATGCTTTTGCCGCCTCCGGAGCCGAGATGATCGGCAACTCCCCGATCGAGGGTTTCGAATTCAAGCGGTCACGGGCGGTCGAGCAGGACCATTTCATCGGCCTGGCTCTGGATCATCATCTGCAACACCTGTTGACCGACCAGCGTATCGAGGATTGGCTGGACCAGCTGGCGCCGCTCATCGGCGAGGATGCCCCGCAAGCGGCCGAAGCGGTCGCATGAGGGAGTACCGATGTATTATCACGATATCCAACCTGAGGTCCTCGCCAGCATAGTGGCGATACCCGGCCTGACCATCATCGACCAGCGCGATGAGCTGACCCGTAGCCGTGGCCAACTGCCCGGCGCGGTAACTCCAAGCGAAAACCTCATCACCAGTCTGGTCCACCAGCGCCGCAAAAACCCTCCGATACTGGTCTATTGCTACCATGGCAACCAGAGCCGTGAACTCTGTGCCTTCCTGACCCAGTTCGGCCTGCAACAGGTCTTCAATCTGGTTGGCGGTTGGGATGCATTGCAGCGTTGGCAGTCGTAACAGACACAGACCCTCGATGAGACACCTCACACCGGCTGGCTACGTGCAAAAGGTTTCGATCCGGATGACCTGAACAGTCGTCTGGGCATGTCGCCACTGATGCTGGCCTCGCTCGAGGGCGACCTGCCGCTGGTCGACCACCTGCTGGAACGAGGCTCCGATCCCAACCACATCAACGACGATGGCCATCACGCCCTCTGGTTCGCCTGCGTCAACGGCGACCTGACACTGGTCGACAAACTGATCGCAGCGGGCGCGAATGTGAACAACCGCAATGTCAATGGTGTGACCTGCGTGGTTTATGCGGCCTCCACGGGCAAGCTGCAGGTGCTCAAGCAATTGCTTGCGGGGGGGGCGGATCCCACCATCCGTACCGATGACGGATACAATGCCCTCGACAGCGCCAGCACTCTGGAGGTGCTCCGGTTCCTGCGGCCGCTGCTGAGAAACACGGGCTAAAGCTCGGCGTCAGCCAATCGCTCGCCTGAAGCGTAGGCTTTGACACACAGGATTTGTTGAAGACCGGGTACTGGGAATTCTCGACAAGGCGATCGGCTTCATGCCAGTTCAAAGTGCATGCAAAGCTGGTCGATTACCTGCTTGAGGGTGAGCTCCTCCATCGGCTCGTAGGGTGGCAAAGCCCCGGCCGATAGAGCGGGATAGTTCAATTGCAGTCCGTAGCGCTCCTTGGATTGACCGAAAGTGAACAGGTAGGCGCTCAATCCCTCGATCTGTGCGTCACATAGGAGTAAAGCCTGGCGATTGCTGTTCTCGGTGTTCTCGGCACAGTCGAGAATCAACCGACCAATACCCACCGTCTCCTTCATCGCCAACAGAACCAGTCGCAACTCCGCCGCTTTAGGCA
>JBNKQR010000022.1:0-48363 GCA_050295975.1 Thiohalomonadaceae bacterium | reverse complement strand
GCCTATATGGATGAAATATTCTCCAAACGCTTGCATGAAAATACCCCGGTTGGTGGCGGCTGTATTGATAGCGACGGCAACCCTGCCACGCCTGGTGACAGTTGTAGCGCCTACTGCGGTGCACTCAGTGATCCACAATGTGGCCAAAGCAAGTGTAACCTGGCTGCTCCGGCAACATGCCTGGCTGCCAATGTTGATGATGGCTTACTTGGTCCTGAGGCCGGAGAAGTCCGTTCTATCTTCGACGATATAGATGATTACAACGGTCCTGCTACTGCTCCGCTAGATATTTCTGGCGCGGCCATACCCGGCTATGCCGGCTATTCAGTCACTGTTGTTGTCGGCCCACCACTAACAGCACCAGCCCCATGGAATGGCATTCCCGCTGCGGATGTACGAAGAATTGCGGTTAGTGTTACCAATCCCCTGGGTAACACCCTGACCCTTGTCTCATATCGAGTTAATTTCTGATGACTAACCTTCAAAGCCACCCTACTAAGGGCTTTACTCTGGTCGAAATGGTGATGGCTATTGTGATTATAGGTATCGTGGCCGCTGTCCTTGCCCCTATTATTAGTTCTTCAGTAACCGGTTTTCATCAGGCTCGAGTACGAAATGATCTCACTGCACAATCCCGAGTTGTAATGGAGAGATTAACCCGCGAGATACGGGAAGCTGATACAGCCAGCATAATACCCGGTGCTGGTAATACGTCACTATCGTTTTTACAATTAACGGGGCTCTCTGGTCTGGTCAACCTTGGCGGCACCATGGCCAAGACCTACAGTGCCTGTAAAACCGTTATTGTAAGTTCCGCAGGCACATCTCTTAATTGGGATGATAATGGTGACGGTATTGTTGATTCCGTGCTCGCTACAAATCTTGCTCCCGTTGGCGGTATAACATTTACTTTTTTTCCGGGTACAACCATATCCAGTGGTGTAGTTACTGTCGCGCTTACTCTTACTGATAGTGGTGAGACTATTAGCATCTATCGCGAGATCCATATTCGCAACAAACTGGGGGCAGTTGCATGTCCATAGTTTCTTTTCGTAAACACCAGTCCGGCATTTCCATCATCATGGCCATCGTTGCGCTATTGGGCCTTTCGCTATTGGGCACAATGATTGTCGTACTGACTTCCACTCAAAGTGAAAGTACGGTCAATGAGTGGTTTTCAGCACAGGCACTTTATGCTGCAGAGAGTGGCATCCAGGCAGCTGCTTTTAATATTAACCAAAGCGCTGTCTTCGGCGCAGGTGTCGGTAATTGCGCAGCAGGCAATACGGCTGTAGTCGCACTAGAAGCAGGGCGTGCAGCCTGGTACACCGTTAACACCGCAGTAATCAACGTAAGCGGGTTTAATCTTTGCCAGATTACCGCCACTGGTTTGGCTGGTGGAACCTCTGCTAGCCCCATTGCCCAGCGGCAGATCACTGCCGACTATAAGTCCGTAGTTATTGTGCCTTAACTGGGCTACTCCTGCCCCATGCCCAGCTCTTTGATCTTGCGGGTGATGGTGTTCCTGCCCCAACCAAGTAGTTGCGCTGCTTCCTGGCGATGACCACCGGTTTTTTTCAGCGCCACTTCTATCATTAATCTTTCAAATTGCGGTACCGCTTCATCAAGGATGTTTGCCGCACCGCTGTTCAGTTTCTGTTCCGCCCAACGCTGCAGCGGTGTTAACCAATCCCGATCATCACTCTGCTGATCACTGGCTGCTTTTAATTCGGGTGGTAGATCTTCAAGATGGATCTCCTGGCCCGGCGACATCACCGTCAACCAGCGACAGGTGTTTTCCAGCTGTCGTACGTTGCCCGGCCAGTCGAGCCCGGAAAGATAGGCTTCGGCAGCCTTGTCGACCCACTTGCTTTCAACACCGATCTCATCGCTGGCCTTCTGCAGAAAGTGGCGCATTAACAGTGGAATATCTTCGCGGCGTTCACGCAGTGCCGGAATGTGGATACGAATGACGTTAAGGCGATGAAACAGATCTTCGCGGAATAGACCTTCACGTACGCGCCGCTCAAGATCCTGGTGCGTTGCCGCGATCACCCGCACATCGACCTTAATTGGAGAACGACCACCGACACGATAAAATTCTCCATCGGCTAGAACGCGCAACAGCCGTGTCTGCAGTTCGGCGGGCATATCACCGATCTCATCGAGAAACAGGGTGCCACCATCGGCCTGTTCAAAGCGACCTTCACGCGCAGATTGGGCGCCGGTAAAGGCGCCGCGCTCGTGCCCGAATAGTTCTGACTCCAGCAGGTCGCGGGGAATCGCCGCGGTATTAAGCGCGATAAATGGTTTCTCTTTGCGCGGACTATGTTTATGCAGGGCGTGTGCGACTAGCTCTTTGCCGGTTCCGGATTCGCCGTTAATCAATACCGTGATATTGGATGAGGAGAGGCGACCAATAGCACGAAACACCTCCTGCATCGACGGAGCTGCACCGATGATCTCGGTACTCTCCAGATGATTTTCATCTCCCGCCCCACGACTCTGTTCCTTACGGTGGTCTACAGCACGCCGAACTAGCTCCACTGCGTCGTCAACATCGAACGGTTTAGGCAGGTATTCAAATGCACCACCCTGATAAGCGGAAACCGCGCTATCAAGATCCGAGTGTGCAGTCATAATAATCACCGGAAGATCCGGATGCCGCTCGTTAATTGTCCCAAGCAGTTCGAGGCCACTCATCCCTGGCATTCGTATGTCGGTTATCAGGGCATCCGGCTCCTCTCGTTCAAGCAATTTGAGTACCTTGTCGGCGCTTTCAAAACTTTGAATGTTCATCCCAGCCTGTTTGAATGCCTTCTCCAGCACCCAACGAATAGAGCGATCATCATCAATAACCCAAATCGTGATCTCGTCGTTCATACCGCTTCATCCTGATGGTTATCCCGATCCACATCGATCGGTATCAAAATAGTGAATATTGTCTGTCCGGGACGACTCTCCCACTCGATCAATCCGCCGTTGGCGTTAATCAATGACTGTGCGATCGGTAGTCCCAGTCCAGTGCCCTCGGCACGGCCGGTCACCATCGGTAGAAAGAGGTTTTCCCGCATCTCCGGTACGATACCGGGGCCGTTATCGATCACATCTGCCCGCGCTACAAGTTTGTGCAGTACTGTACCGATGGTGTACTGGCGCAGAGTACGAGTTCGCAAGGTAATTTCACCCTCTTCACCAACTGCCTGAGCAGCATTGCGTACCAGATTCATCAGCGCCTGAATCAGCTGATCCATATCGACAAAGACATAGGGAATACTTGGATCGTAATCGCGAACCAGTTTTATCTTTTCGCTCAGTTCGGCGCCAACCACCTGGCGCACCCGCTCCATCGCCTCGTGAATGTTGATCTCCCGCTTACGTGGCAATGTGCTTGGACCCAACATGCGATTCATCAGCTCCTGCAGACGATCCGCTTCACTGATAATGATGTTGGTGTACTCCTTGAGTTCCTCGTTGTTGAGTTCCCGCTCCAGAAGTTGTGCAGCGCCACGTAATCCACCTAAGGGGTTTTTGATCTCATGGGCCAGGCCACGTACCAGTGCTCGCGTAGCATTACTCTGCGCCATCAAACCCTCTTCGCGGGTAATTCGTAGCTGGCGATCCACCTGCTTCATCTCAACCAGCAACTCAGTGCCACCACCCACCCCTTCATAGAGGGGCAGGGCGGTCAGGTCCACGGTGACCTTGTCGCCGCGATAACCCAAATTCAGCACCAATTCCCGCTCGGTAAACGGCGACCCGGTCTGCAACACCTGCTCCAGCGCCATGCTCACCTCCTTGTCGAACAGCACGTTCTGCACCGGCTGATCGAGAAATCGCTGTGCACTAACCGCAAACAGCATTTCGCCTGCCGGGTTGATAAAGCGCAGCCTTAGGGAGCTGTCCAGCAGTAACACCGCTGTATGCAGGTTCTCCAATACCCGAAGCTGCAGATCACAGACCTTATCTTTCGCCATACTCATGTCATCCATTAAGCAAGATGTACACCACAATGGGTCATGGTGGTGAAGTCACAGTAACTAACTGATTAATATAAAAATATTTGGGCAAACTCACTGCGTAAAAAGAGGGTGTCAGCAATCATGCTGCACTGTTCTGGTTCAATAAAGAATATGCACCGGATTGGTGCATGGCAAGGTAGGATTATTTTTTTGTGTGCTGTTTGAGGAAAAAGGTGACTGGTGATGATGAAATCAATGTTTTACCGTCAGCATCAACGATACTGGCTTTAAGGGTATGCGAACCACGGTAAACCAGCCCGATGTTCAAGCTGCTACTCTTCTCTTTCACTCTTACCATTCCGTCCAGGCTCACGACAACCGAGTCTTCCGGGCCTAGCCCTGGTGCAGAGATTACAGATACCGTGATTCCTTTGCTATCAAACCATACTGTCTGGTCACTCTGTGGTGAAATGATATTCAGGCTTATATAGTCAAATGATTCTCCCCCTTGATTAGAACGGGGCTTACTGTCGTAAGGGCTTACAACCTCACCCGTTTTCTTTGGTGCACTAACGGTCTGCACACTCTTTAGTTTGATCTCTTCACCGCCGCGAGTGGCATCATCGGTAAACTCCACCGTACCGTCTGGATGCACAATCTTATACCCGGCGCTCTCGGCCGCCATCAGTGCCGCACAGAAGAACACAAGGAAGAGTGAAAGGATCCGTTTCATTACCCAAGCATAATCCAGCTAACCTGCGACAACAATCTTCGCCCAATAAAAAACGCCCCCGGAGGGGCGTTCTTTTTTCGGTTTGTACCGCTCCTTAACAGGAGTAGTACATATCGAACTCAACCGGATGGGTAGTCATACGCATGCGTGTGACTTCGTCCATCTTCAGGTTGATGAAGGCATCGATCATGTCGTCGGTGAAGACGCCGCCCTGGGTCAGGAAGGTGCGATCAGCATCCAGTGCGTCCAGAGCCATATCGAAGCTGTGGCAAACGGTCGGGATCTGCGCTGCCTCTTCTGCCGGCAGGTCATACAGGTCCTTATCCATTGCTTCGCCCGGGTGGATCTTGTTCTGAATACCGTCGAGACCTGCCATCAGGTAGGCGGCAAAGCAGAGGTACGGGTTGGCGGTCGGGTCACCGAAGCGAACTTCGATACGACGACCCTTGTCGCTGGTGAACGGAATACGGATGGAAGCAGAACGGTTACGGGCAGAGTAGGCCAGCATTACCGGGGCTTCGAAACCGGGAACCAGACGCTTGTAGGAGTTGGTAGAAGAGTTGGCGAAGGCATTCAGAGCACGGGCGTGCTTGATAATACCGCCGATGTAGTAAAGCGCGGTTTCAGACAGGCCGCCGTACTCATTACCCGCAAACAGGTTCACACCATCTTTGGCAAGAGACATGTGTACGTGCATACCAGAACCGTTGTCACCTACCAGCGGCTTAGGCATGAAGGTAGCGGTCTTACCGTAGCTGTGAGCAACGTTGTGTACGCAGTATTTCAGGACCTGTACTTCGTCAGCCTTCTTCACCAAAGTGTTGGCGCCAACACCGATTTCACACTGACCAGCAGTTGCTACTTCGTGGTGATGCACTTCAACAACCAGACCCATCTCTTCCATCGCCAGGCACATTGCACCGCGGATGTCGTGGAGTGAGTCGACTGGCGGTACCGGGAAATAACCACCCTTGACGCCCGGACGGTGACCCATGTTGCCATCGCTGTAAGCTTTTTCAGAGTTCCACTCAGCTTCTTCTGAATCGACCTTAACGAAGGAACCGCTCATGTCGGCACCCCAACGAACGTCGTCAAAGATGAAGAATTCCGGCTCAGGGCCGAACAGAGCAGAGTCACCGATACCGGTGGATTTCAGGTACTCTTCCGCACGGCGAGCAACAGAGCGCGGGTCACGCTCGTAGCCCTGCATGGTGGACGGCTCAACGATGTCGCAGGTGATGTTAACCATCGGCTCATCGGAGAACGGGTCCAGCACTGCGGTGGATGTATCCGGCATCAGAATCATGTCGGATTCGTTAATACCTTTCCAACCCTGAATGGAGGAACCGTCAAACATCTTGCCATCGGTGAAGACATCTTCATCAATCTGGCTAACGGGCACAGTTACGTGCTGCTCCTTGCCGTGGGTATCGGTGAAACGGAAATCGAAAAATTTCGCTCCGCTATCGCTAATCAGTTTCATTACATCTTTAGCAGACATCTGTGCCTCCAAATCAGGGTTTATCAATTAATTCAGTGCCCATTCGGGCACGAAACAATGCGCTTTATCAGTGCATGAAGTATGCCATGATGTATCGTATTGATTTTCATGGATATTCATTTTCCCACACCTACAGCGCAGGATAAAAATGCACTAAATTGGTGCGCGAATACATAATCGGCACTAGTTTGGTGCGGAGCGGAAGTACGCACTTACCTCTCGTACTTCCTCCACCTGGCGCGAGGCCTGGTAGAGTGCTTCCAGCTCCTCTTCGGTAATCTGATCGACTGGGCGAACCTCTGCGGGGAAACAGAGCTCCACATCAAGTTTACCGTCGAGGTAGTGCAACACAACGCGCTCGATCTTGCGCGCCATCGGCACTCCTGTCCAGCACTCTTGTAATTTTTTCATGATCTCGGTACGTCCGGGCAGGCCTAGGCTGGGCTTCATCTTCTCGTCATCTTCGGGATCCACGTGAACCATCACATCGGCTACCTCATCAACAGCATCGATTAACCGCTTACGCACGGTTTCACCAATATAATGTCCTTCCGAGACGCTGAGTTTGGGATCAACAATCACATGCACGTCTACCAACGCTTCACCGCCCATCATGCGGGTACGCAGCATATGTAGCTCTCTGACTCCACCGACACCGAGGATCTCCTTCCGAATCACGTCCACCCGATCCGGTGCCAGGGCCGCATCCACCAACTCGTGGATGCTTTGCCACAACAGATCCCAGCCGATCTTGGCAATCATCGCACCGACCAGCACCGCCGCCACCGAATCGAGATACTCCAGACC
This sequence comes from Thiohalomonadaceae bacterium, assembly GCA_050295975.1. Lineage (GTDB taxonomy): Bacteria > Pseudomonadota > Gammaproteobacteria > Thiohalomonadales > Thiohalomonadaceae > JAPHTQ01. The sequence goes on along the minus strand of JBNKQR010000022.1, from coordinate 41,360 downwards.
GGCCATGGTGCCGCCGACGCCGATCATTACCACCACTGAGGAGACGGCATCGGAACGGCTATGCCAGGCATTGGCCTTGAGCATGTTGGATTTAAGCCGTCGCGCCAGGTGCATGGTGTAGTGATAGGTCCACTCCTTGGCAACAACGGAAATCGCCGCCACCAGCAGTGCCCAGACACCGGGTTCTAGCAACTCTTCAGGATGGAACAACCGCTCGACCGCATCCCAGGCGATACCGCCAGCAACCACGATTAACGCAACGCCCAACGCCACGGTGGCCAGGGTTTCAAAACGTCCATGGCCATAGGGGTGCTGTTCATCAGCATCACGACTACCGTGCTTGGCCGCAAACAGCACCATGAAGTCGGTTGCAAGGTCCGAGAGGGAGTGAACGCCGTCGGCAATCAAAGCCTGGGAGTTGGCTAGAAAACCAAAGATCAGTTTGGCCACACCGAGAGAGAGATCGACAGCCGAACCGATTAGGGTAACTTTCCGTATCTCCCGATAACGACTGTCGCCAGGATCGATATCCATATGATGTGTGTGATGGTGGTGATCACCGCCCATTTAGTCCGCCTCATCCGTTGCGCAAACTTCTACCAGTATAAATATTTCGCCCGCCTCTTCACGACTCTCCAATAGCTTGTGACCGTTAATTCGGCACCAGGCTGGAATGTCATTCAGTGCCCCAGGGTCGGTACAAACCACCTCAAGGGTGTCCCCCGGTTGCAGCTCTTCGACCCGGTTCTGGGTACGAATTACCGGCATGGGACAGAGTATACGGCGGGCGTCGAGTTGATAGTGCATAGGTAACCGGTTTTTGATGTTAGTTGTTTGTCGGGTTACAGGGTGACCTAAAAAAGACCCCTATACCATCCACGCTTCATCTACCTTGTGCGGTTGCATCGGAGTAACAACAAACTCCTGTATCTCTCCGCCGGGATGATGAACTTCTACTGTCACCTTCTCGTCACTACGACCCTTGCCGTAACGGGCAACAATGCTTGCGGCCAACTGCAGATCTTCCTCACTCGGCTCACCGTCGATCAACGCCAACGGACCCGGATGCGAGGTGGAATAGAGGTGAATGTACAGTTTTTTGTAGCCGCTGAGGAAATTATTCTCCCCCTCTTCACGGCTAATAATCACCTTGTAGTTCGGTGCTGGGCGGATGTGGCGACCCACCTTGAGCAACATAATGTCATCCATGGTGTATTCACGATTACCACGCCCCTTCCACAGGTCCACCAACTTGCGTGAATAGGCTTCGTCGGTCAGGAAACAGCAGCCACCGGCAGGTGTTGCCCACTCTTCAAAACCAAACTCTCTCGCCAGCGCCATCTGCGGTTTGCGATTACGCCCAGAGAAGCCATACATCTTTTGTCGATCCACCCAACCCTCGCGCTCGGGCAGCGTTGGTGGGAGATTTTGCGCCGAAAGTGGACGTAGCAGACGATCCTCTGCACCCGACTCGTGGGCCACAATCGGCATCGTATCCTTCCGCTGGGACATGGGTCGTTGACCGACCACCTCGCCGGTGATGATAAAATCGAAGCCCTTCTTCTCCCCCCACTCCAGCGCCTTGTGCACCATGAATATCTTGCAGTCGAGGCAGGGGTTCATGTTGGCGCCATAACCGTGCTTCGGTTTGAGCAACACATCCTTATACTCTTCGACGATGTCGACGATGTGCAGCTTTATCCCCAACTGCTCCGCCACCCACAGGGCGTTATTGCGCTTAGGCTTCGCCTGGTCCTTCTTGCGGATCGCATGGGTATGCCCTTCCACACAAAAGCCGGTGAAGAAGTTAATCCCCTCCACGTGAATGCCTTGCTCAAGCATCACTTTCACAGCAAGCATAGAATCGAGGCCGCCTGAAACCAGCGCCACGGCTTTTCGTTGTTGGGTCATATCGGATATCTGGGAATTATGAAAAGGCAGGGGTGAGATTTTAGCTCAAACAGGTACTCGGTAACAGGTTAAACGGCAGACCTTTCTTTCATACAAAGCGCCCGCCACGCTATAATCACCCGCTTTGGTCAAAACTATAGAAGAGCACCGATGAAACCGGTAGACGCCTCCACCTTTCAGGGCCTCATTTTCGCGCTGCAGCAGTACTGGGCAGAGCAGGGCTGTGTCATCCTGCAACCCCTCGATATGGAGGTTGGCGCGGGTACCTTTCACCCGGCAACCTTCCTGCGCGCCATCGGCCCGGAGCCGTGGAGCACTGCCTATGTGCAGCCTTCGCGCCGCCCCACCGACGGTCGTTACGGCGAAAACCCCAATCGCCTGCAACACTACTACCAGTTTCAGGTAATCCTCAAACCGTCGCCCCTCAATATACAGGAGCTCTACCTCGGCTCGCTGAAGATGCTCGGTATCGATCCGCTGGAGCACGATATTCGCTTCGTCGAAGATAACTGGGAATCACCCACCCTAGGTGCATGGGGTCTTGGCTGGGAGGTCTGGCTCAACGGTATGGAAGTCACCCAGTTCACCTACTTCCAGCAGGTGGGCGGCATAGACTGCAAACCGGTGACCGGCGAAATTACCTACGGCCTGGAGCGGATCGCCATGTATCTGCAGGGTGTGGAGAGCGTCTTTGATCTGGTCTGGACCAACGGCCCTGACGGCCCGATCACCTATGGTGACGTCTACCATCAAAATGAAGTGGAGCAATCTACTTACAACTTTGAGCACGCCGATGTCGACTTCCATTTTCAGCTGTTCGACCAGTGTGAAAAGCAGAGCCAGCAACTGATTGAGGCCGGTCTGCCGCTACCCGCCTACGAGCAGGTGCTCAAGGCATCCCACACCTTTAATCTACTGGACGCACGCCACGCCATCTCGGTCACCGAGCGCCAGCGCTTTATTCTGCGTGTCCGCGCCCTGGCCCGTGCTGTCGCCCAGGCCTACTACGACGCCCGCGAGACACTAGGTTTCCCCATGCTGAAAAAGGAGGGCGAATAAGATGAGTAATAAACGCGACCTCCTGATCGAGATCGGCACCGAAGAGCTGCCGCCCAAGGCACTGCTGAAACTCTCCAACGCTTTCACCTCCGGTATCGAAGAGGGACTTAAAAAGGCCGAGCTCGATTTCGCTGCCATCGAGCCCTTTGCCTCGCCACGTCGCCTGGCCGTTCTGGTTAAAGCCCTTGATGCGGCCCAGGCCGATAAAGAGGTAGAGCGCCGCGGCCCTGCCGTCGCCGCCGCCTTTGATAAAGAGGGTAAGCCAACCAAGGCAACCGAAGGCTTTGCCCGTTCCTGTGGCACCACCCCGGAAAAGCTGGAGACCATTAGCACCGACAAGGGCGACTGGTTGGTCTTCCGTAGCAACCAGAAAGGTCAGGCCACTGCCGAACTGATCCCCGGAATTCTCAACGACTCCCTGGCAAAACTCCCCATCCCCAAGCGGATGCGCTGGGGTGATCTCGAGGCGGAGTTTGTCCGCCCGGTCCACTGGGTGGTCTTGCTCTTCGGCGACGAAGTGATCGACACCGAAATACTCAGTGTGCGCTCCAGCCGCGACACCCGCGGTCATCGCTTCCATGCGCCGGAGCCGATTCAGATCAAAGCACCCGCCACCTATGCTGCAACCCTCAAGGAGAGTGGCAAGGTGCTGGCCGACTTCGCTGAACGTCGCGAGCTGATCCGTAAGCAGGTTGTCGAAGCAGCAACGAAAGCCGGCGGCAGTGCGGTGATTGACGAAGATCTGCTCGATGAAGTCGCCGGCCTGGTCGAATGGCCCACAGCCGTGGTCGGCAGCTTTGAAGAGCGTTTCCTCGATGTGCCCCCCGAGTGCCTGATCTCGGCGATGAAGGGACACCAGAAATATTTCCACATGGTCGATGGGGCGGGCAAACTGATGCCCAACTTCATCACCCTGAGCAACATCGACAGCCGCCATCCTGAATATGTGCGTGAGGGTAACGAACGCGTTATTCGCCCACGCCTCACCGATGCGGACTTCTTTTGGAACCAGGATCGTAAGCAAAAGCTGGAGGCCTTTGGTGATAGCCTCAAAACAGTCGTCTTTCAGCAGAAACTCGGCACCGTTTACGACAAATCCAAACGTGTTTCAGGCCTGGCAGCGAAGATCGCCACGATAATCGGCGGTGATCCAAAGCTGGCGGCACGTGCAGCCACTCTGGCCAAGTGCGATCTGATGAGCAACATGGTCGGTGAATTCCCAGAACTGCAGGGGATCATGGGTCGCTACTATGCCCAGAACGATGGTGAACCTGCAGAGGTGGCCGCGGCACTGGACGAACAGTACATGCCACGCTTTGCCGGAGACAATCTACCCCAGGGCCAAACCGGTCAGGCCGTCGCCATTGCCGATAAGCTCGATACCCTGATCGGTATCTTTGGCATCGGCCAGGTTCCCAGTGGCGACAAGGACCCCTTTGCCCTGCGTCGCGCCGCACTAGGCGCCCTGCGGATCATCATCGAACAGCGCCTCGATCTCGATCTGCTGGAGATGCTAAATCTCGCTACAGAAGCCAATAAAGGCCTGTTCGATAACGATAGCGTCACGATCCAGGTATTTGACTTCATGATGGGCCGCCTTAAGGCCTACTATCAGGAGCAGGGGATCGCCGCCGACACCTTTGAAGCGGTGCTTGCCCAACGCCCGACCAGACCCCTCGACTTTGATGCGCGCCTCAAGGCAGTCACCGCATTCCGCGAACTGGCCGAGGCGGAATCACTTGCTGCCGCCAATAAGCGTATCGGCAATATCCTGAAAAAGAGTGAAGAGACTATTCCGACCAAGGTCGATGGCAAGCTGCTGCAGGAGTCTGCTGAGAAGGCGCTGCATAAGGAAGTCGAGGCCATGGCCAAAAAGGTTGCGCCGTTATTTACCAAGCGCGACTACGAAGCGGCCCTTAAACAACTGGCCGGTCTGCGTGAAGTGGTCGATAACTTCTTCGATCAGGTGATGGTTATGGCTGAAGATCCAAAAATTCGTGCAAACCGTCTGGCACTGCTCGGACAGCTTCGCGGTCTCTTCCTGGAAGTCGCCGACCTGTCGCAACTTCAGGGCTAAGCATGAGCGAGCGCAACCTCGATTCCTATCAGGCGATGCTCGCTGCAGTGCAGGCCTTTCACGACAAGCACGACTTCAAGAACAGCGGCGGCGAAGAGCTCACCTACCGCATGGCTCTGATGGCCGAAGAGTTGGGGGAGATTGGCGCTGCGATCACCAAGGGCAAGCCGAAGGAGCAACTGGCAGAGGAGGTGGCGGATCTCTTCATCCTGCTCATTGGCACCGCGATCAGCGCAGAGTTTAACCTGAACAAAGCATTTTGGCAGAAGATGGATAAGATCATGCTACGCGAATCAAAAATGATTAACGGACGGATTCGCGTCTCTGAGTTTCGTGACTAGATATATTTGAATGAAGGAGGGCGCCCGGCTACCTTACCGGACACCCCATCCATCTAACAAACCCTACTGCTTAACCCATGCTTCGTAGCTACACCGATCTAGCCCGGTGGTTGGTGTAATAGCAGACCCATCACACAAGTACGCAGCAGCGAAGGTTTTATCAGGTGATAGCCAAACCTTCATATTCCCGTTTGTTATGCCTGCGGTCGCATTGTCAAATAGTGCGGAGTAAGAACCTGCAACCGGATCGGAAATCGCAATAGCTGAACCTCCTGAACCCGAAAAAGTATATCCAGATAGATCCGTACCGCTAAAGGTGAACGTCCCATTTACCACTGCCATATTCGACGCACCCAAACCTGTTACAGTTCCAGCAGTATCCAATGTAAGAGAATCTCCGCTCCAGCTTCCACCGATATCTGCTACAGCATAACCCGCAACCGGAGTCGTGCCTGCTTTTTGAACTACACCAACATCTCCGGCTGATCCAAGAAACGCAGCATGCTGGGACGCGGAATCGAGAAGAATGCCGCCCGCATCCCACAAGGTTGCTCCTGAATAGAGTGTGAATAGATACAGATTACCCTGATCATGTGCAACGACACCGGTTAAATGCATATCAGTACCGTCAATGAGTACTGCGGAAATTGAATTACTGCCACTTACTGTAAACTGTAGCTCTCTAGAGGTGCCGGCTTGATCATAGTGACCATACCAAACACCAGCAAGACTACTTGCCGGTGGTGTGGTCCCACTGCCACCACCACAAGCACTCAGCACAAACGTTACTGCGATTAATAACGCATGATGGAAATTCCCGTATTTCATATTGTTCCCCCAATCCCATTTTTGTTGTTCTATTCAAAGCACCTGAATACCGATCGACGGTCTCAATCAACTACAAGTGAGACTCGCAAACCCATATCGATGTATGTCTACAAACGTAGTTTTTATCGTTCTAGTTCCATGCTACCTAAAATTCATCACACATGCTTCGAAGATATTGATGAAGCTAAGCGACAATAACGGGTAGAATTACCGTCTCCAAACAAAACTCAGTTATTTTATGCGATTAATCATCCTCGACCGCGACGGCGTCATAAACCAGGACTCCGACAACTACATCAAAAGTGTGGAGGAGTACATTCCGATCCCCGGCAGCCTGGAGGCGATCGCTCGTCTCAATCAGGCTGGCTACCGCGTAGCTGTCGCCACCAACCAGTCAGGTATTGCCCGCGGTCTTTACGACGTTGCTACCCTCAACGCCATGCATGACAAACTACGCCGCATGCTTGCCGCCGTCGGTGGCGAGATCGAGATGATCGCCTTCTGTCCGCACGGCCCGGATGACCAGTGCACCTGCCGCAAACCGAATCCGGGAATGTATCTTGAGATTGCTGAAAGGATGGATGCCCCACTCGAAGGTGTTTCGGTTATCGGCGACTCCCTGCGAGATCTCCAGGCAGCACAGGCGGTAGACGCAAAACCAGTACTGGTACGAACCGGAAAGGGCAAGCGCACCCTCGCCAAGGGTGAGGGGCTTGAAGATATTCCCGTCTACAACGATCTCGCTGCAGCCGTTGCGGCTCTGCTGGAGGATGAGGCGTGATGCTCTATCTGCGCTCTGCACTCTTTTATCTGGGTATCGACATCTTTCTCCTGGTCATAGTAGGCACAGGGCCACTACTCTATTTCGCACCTCATAAGTGGCGCTACTTCCACATGACCCGTTGGGCCTGGTTCGTCACGCGCTGGCTAAAATTGACCTGTAACCTTGATATGCATGTGGAGGGGTTGGAGAACATTCCCCAGGGCGCAGCTATCGTACTAGCCAAACATCAATCGGCCTGGGAGACCATTGCACTGCAGATGGTCTTGCCACCACAAACCTGGGTACTGAAGCGCGAGCTGCTTTGGATACCGATCTTCGGCTGGGGCCTGGCGATGATGCTACCGGTCGCTATCGACCGAGCAGCTGGAAAAAAGGCGCTAAAACAGGTGATCAAGCAGGGAACTGACCGCCTAAAGCGTGGTTTGTGGTTGATTATCTTCCCTGAAGGTACACGCACCGCACCGGGTGAACGCAAGCGCTACGCTATCGGCGGCGCGATGCTGGCAGAGAAGAGTGGCTTCCCGGTGGTACCAGTCTGTCACAACGCCGGCGAGTTCTGGGGCAAAGGTGAGTTCGTTAAACGTCCCGGTACGATTCGTGTAGTGATTGGCCAGACCATTCCGGTGGAGGGTAAGAGCGCCAGCCAGATCAACCAAGAGGTAGAGGAGTGGATTGAGTCCACCTACCAGAAGATCACCACCTGTAAATCCTGATCTCACCCCAGACCTTATCCCGCAAAGGTTTTGTGGTTATCCAAAAAATTATTAATACGCCCATTTATGCTACAATGGCTGCCGTTTTGCCTCCGCCACGGATGATCCGGACACGCAACCGCCCGCAGAGATAGCTCGCGGGCCACACCATACAACAACAGACATTTACCGGATGCAGAGCGTTCGGCAGAGTTTTTATATATATTTCAGAGGGTTATAAAAGATGCACAACCATCGTACTAGCGTCACGCAATTTATCATTGAAGAGCAGCGCAAACTGCAGAGCGCCACTGGTGACTTCACCTCCCTGCTTAATGATGTTGTCACCGCCTGCAAGGTGATCTCCAACCTGGTCAACCATGGTGAGCTGGTTGGCGTACTCGGTGCTGCTGGTTCTGAAAACGTTCAGGGCGAAGAGCAGAAGAAGATGGATATCATCACCAACGAAGTCTTCCTCAAGACCAACGAGTGGGCAGGTCACCTGGCGGCGATGGCTTCTGAAGAGATGGAAGATATCTACCAGATCCCAGATGGCAACCCACGTGGTAAATACCTGCTGACCTTCGATCCGCTCGACGGCTCTTCCAACATGGACGTTAATGTCTCGGTTGGTACCATCTTCTCCATCCTGCGTTTCAACGGAGACGCAGCCAACCCGACTGCCGAGGATTTCCTCCAGGCTGGTACCGAGCAGGTCTGCGCCGGTTACGCCCTCTATGGTCCATCCACTATGCTGGTACTAACCACTGGCAACGGCGTCAACGGCTTTACCCTGGATATGAACATCGGTGAGTTTGTCCTTACCCACCCGGATATGACCATCCCGGCAGATACCCGCGAGTTCGCGATCAATGCCTCCAACATGCGCCACTGGGAAGCACCGGTTAAGCGCTATGTTGATGAGTGCATGGCCGGTAAAGAGGGTGCACGTGGTGAAGACTTCAACATGCGCTGGGTTGCTTCCATGGTGGCCGAAGTTCACCGCATCCTGACCCGCGGTGGCGTCTTCATGTATCCCATCGATGAGAAGATGAAGGCCAAAGGTACCGAAGGCAAACTGCGCCTGATGTACGAAGCCAATCCGATGTCCTTCATCGTTGAGCAGGCAGGCGGCGCCAGTTCCACCGGTCGTGAGCGGATCATGGAGGTCGCACCCAAGCACCTGCACCAGCGCGTACCGGTAATCCTCGGCTCAAAAAACGAGGTGGAGCGCGTCGTCTCCTACCACAAAGAGTAAGTTAATACTTACTCAACAAAAAAAGGGAGGCCTTGGCCTCCCTTTTTTATTGATTAAATACAATAGGTTATATTATATATCCAGGTTCGATACCTGCAGCGCATTTGATTCAATGAAATCGCGGCGAGGCTCGACATTGTCGCCCATCAGGGTGGTAAAGATGTCGTCGGCGGCGATGGCGTCCTCAATAGTTACCTGCAGCAAACGGCGGCTCGCCGGGTCCATGGTGGTCTCCCACAACTGCTCCGGATTCATCTCACCCAGACCTTTATAGCGCTGGATGTGCTGACCACGCTTAGCTTCGTCCAGCAGCCAGGCCAGAACATCGGCAAAGTCCGTCACCTCGTTCTGCTTTTCACCGCGGGCAATGTAGGCCCCTTCACCGATCAGGCCGTGCAGCTCTTCACCTAGGGTACGGATCGCTCGGTAGTCAGCGGAATCAAAGAAGTCCGGCTGGTAGATGATTTCGGTTGGAACACTATGACGCCACTCACTCAGCACCGCGCTCTCGAGGGAACCATCCGGGGCCTTTTCAAGCTCGACACTGTATCGACGCTCCGGACCGTTTTCCTGATTAAGCCGTTCGATCAGTTGATTAAACCAGCCCTCAGCACTGCCATCGGTATAGGCACTCTCACTAATACTGGGCATGTGGATCATCTGCTCCAGGATGGCACCGTTGTAGCGACGTGAAAGGCGTTTAATGGTGCCCATCACCTGCTGGTAGTGGCGGGTCATCTCTTCCAGCGCCACACCGGTAATCGCTGGGGCCTCGGGATTGACGTGCAGCTCGGCCCCTTCCAGGGCGATCTGCAGCAGATAGCTATTCAGTTCATTGTCGTCTTTGACGTAACGCTCCTGCTTACCCTTTTTCACCTTGTAGAGAGGTGGTTGGGCAATGTAAACGTGACCACGCTCGATAAGCACCCCCATCTGACGGTAGAAGAAGGTGAGGAGCAGGGTACGGATGTGAGAACCGTCCACGTCGGCGTCCGTCATGATGATGATGCGGTGGTAACGCAATTTCTCAGGGTTAAACTCTTCCCGACCGATACCACAACCTAATGCAGTGATCAGTGTACCCACCTCAGCAGAGGAGAGCATTTTATCGAAACGGGCCTTCTCCACGTTGAGGATCTTACCCTTGAGCGGAAGGATCGCCTGATTCTTTCGATCACGGCCCTGCTTGGCAGAGCCACCAGCGGAGTCACCCTCCACCAGGTAGAGTTCAGATTTGGCTGGGTCACGCTCCTGGCAGTCAGCCAGCTTTCCCGGTAGGCCGGCCACATCGAGCGCGCCCTTGCGACGGGTCATCTCTCGCGCCTTGCGCGCAGCCTCACGGGCACGCGCCGCATCGACGACCTTACCGGCAATTATCTTGGCATCTGCAGGGCTCTCCAGCATGAAGTCCTGGAAACGCTCCGCCACCAGGGACTCGACCACCCCTTTCACCTCAGAGGAGACCAGCTTGTCCTTGGTCTGGGAGGAGAATTTCGGGTCCGGCACCTTGACCGAGAGCACCGCGGTCAGGCCTTCCCGCGCATCATCACCACTGGGGGCGACCTTTGCCTTCTTCGCTAGACCTTCGGATTCAATGTAGTTGTTGACCGTACGGGTGAGTGCACCGCGGAAACCGGCCAGATGGGTACCGCCATCCCGCTGAGGGATGTTATTGGTGAAGCAGAAGATATTCTCCTGATAGGCGTCGCTCCACTGCATCGCCACCTCTACAACGATGCCATCCCGCTCGGCGGTGAAGTGCAGCACCGTCTGGTGGAGTGGGGTCTTGTTACGGTTGAGGTGCTCGACAAAGGCACTGATACCGCCCTCATATTCAAATATATCCTCTTTACCACTACGCTCATCCTGCAGGTGAATGCGTACGCCGGAATTGAGGAAGGAGAGTTCGCGTAACCTTTTGGCCAGGATATCGTAATGAAATTCGGTCTGAGTGAAGATGGTATCGCTCGGTTTAAACCGAATCTCGGTACCGCTATCACTACTCTCCGCGATCTCTTTCAGCGGATACTGAGGAACGCCGAGGGAATACTCCTGCTGGTATTTCTTGCCACCGCGGCGAATGGTGAGCTTAAGGCTCTCGGAGAGGGCGTTCACTACGGAAACACCTACCCCGTGCAGACCACCGGAGACCTTGTAGGAGTTGTCATCGAATTTACCGCCCGCGTGAAGAACGGTAAGAATTACCTCGGCAGCAGAAACCTGCTCCTCTTCGTGCATATCGACCGGGATACCACGGCCGTTATCTCGTACGGAGACAGAATCATCACTGTGAATAACCACATCGATTTGACTGCAGTGGCCAGCAAGTGCCTCGTCGATGGAGTTGTCGACCACCTCGAATACCATGTGATGCAATCCAGTACCGTCATCGGTGTCACCGATGTACATGCCGGGGCGCTTGCGGACAGCGTCCAGCCCTTTCAACACCTTAATACTGGATGAATTGTATTCGCTCATAGGTAACTCCGGGTCACAAGACGGGGCATTATACCACTTCTTTGATATCACCATGTTCCACGTGGAACACTTTTGTACCGGGCCAGGCGGAGAAATTTAGCAGCTCACTATCCGTCGCGGTAACGAATACCTGAGTCCCTAAATCCTGTAGATGCTGGATAAGCAGGTTGCGATGATTGGCGTCGAGTTCAGCAGGCAGATCGTCGATTAACACCACGGCAGTATTACCGGTCTTTTCACAAAAGTAGGCCATCTGGGCCAACTTGAGTGCAGCTATCATCAGCTTTAGCTGTCCCCTGGAGAAAACATCTACCACCTTCTCTTCATCGACTCGAAGTACCAAATCCGCGCGGTGTGGTCCGGTCGTGGTGTACTTCATTTTGATATCTGCCTCCAGCGATCGCTCAAGGGCATCAGCAAGAGAGAGATCCTTTTTCCAGCCCTGACGATAGACCAGATTAAAATCCACCTGTGGGAGCAGAAGGGAAACATAGTGCTGGATATGGGGCAGCAATTCAGACAGTGCACGCTGACGCATTGAATTTATGGCTTCACCCATTTCTGCCAGTCCACTACTCCATTGCGAGAGTGTTGCCAGTTGTTCACTGCGGAGGAGGGCATTGCGCTGCTTCAGGTGTCGTTGGTAGTTACTCCATGCGGAATGGAAGGAGTGTTCCACGTGGAACAATAGCCAATCCAGGTACTGACGCCTCTCATTGGGATTCCCTGTCAGCAGGTTTATCGATTCCGGTGTGATGAGCTGGAGTGGGAGCAGATTTGCCAGGGCAGTACGGCCATCTGTCTTTGCACCGTCGAGATGAATCTCAAGCCGGTTGTCGATGAAGCGCTGCATACCAATGCGATGTTGCACCTGTTTATCCAGAGTGGCAAAGAGGGTGAGACTCTCAGTCCCATGCTGAATAAGGTGTTCGCTTTTTATGGTGCGGAAGGAGCGGGCGAGACCGAGGAGATGAATTGCTTCGAGAAAACTGGTCTTGCCACTGGCATTTTCACCCTCCAGGACATTGAGTCCTGGAGAGGGCGAAATTGAAACCTCAGAGAGGTTGCGCAGATTGCGGATATCGATCCGCGTCAGTTGCATACGGAATCTGTATTACAACCGCATCGGCATAACGACATAGCGAGAGGCATCGTCGTCAACACCACGGAGCAGGCAGCTGCTGTTGGCGTCGATGAGTGTGAGTTCAACACTTTCCTGCTTGATGGCATTCAGTGCATCAACCAGGTAGGCGACATTAAACCCAATCTCAATCTCATCTCCGCCGTAGTTAACGTCAATCTCCTCCAGTGCCTCTTCCTGTTCTGGATTATTCACCGTGGCCTGAAGCGTATTGTTGACGAAATTGAGGCGGATGCCGCGATACTTTTCATTGGAGAGAATCGATGCGCGTTGCAGACCCTGTCTTAGAACTTCGCGATCGGCAGTAACTATTTTGTCGCCACCCTTGGGAATAACACGGTCGTAATCGGGGAAACGTCCGTCGATCAGTTTTGAGGTGAAAACAATATCGTTGAGTGTGATACGCAGGAAGTTGGTATTCAGTTCCAGTTTGCAGGTGTCATCACTTTCAGAGAGCAAACGTAATAGCTCCATGACACCTTTGCGAGGAACAATAACCTGGGAAACGTCACCCGGTACAAGATCACATTTAACTTCACACATGGCGAGTCGGTGACCATCGGTAGCAACTGCACGCAAGAGATCCTGCTTCAGTTCCAGAAGCAGACCGTTAAGATAGTAGCGGACATCCTGATTTGCCATACAGAATGCCGTCTGTTCAATAAGTTGTTTCAGCTGTGCCTGGGAGAGGGTGTACTCGTTGGCAGCAGTGATCTTTTCAGTTGCAGGAAAATCGGTTGCTGCAAGTGTGGCTAGAGTGAAGCGACTTTTTCCTGATTTAACTATCGCACGCTGTTCCTCAAGGGTTACCTCAATGTCGGCACCTTCGGGCATGCTTTTACAGATGTCCATGAATTTACGTGCTGGCAATGTGCTCTCACCACTATCTGTACCCTGGATATCCGTCGAAGCAGTCATCTCCACTTCAAGATCGGTTCCGGTCAGAGTGAGACGATTCTGACTGACGTTGATAAGTACGTTTGAAAGAATCGGTAAGGTCTGACGTTTTTCTACAACGCCACTGACAACCTGTAGAGGTTTGAGCAAGGCCTCACGTGATATTCTGAATTTCATCTTATATATCCCGTTATCTATAAATAAATATATAAATATATAAACCTGTTGTTATTACTACTGACGCCCCTTGCGGGGGATAACAACAGATAACTCTTTAAATAACAAACCTTTACAACATAATAATTACTGTATAACCAGCCCGTTTATGCTTGCTATATGCTGTGGATAAGTTGTCCACAGATAGGGATAACTTTTACCTCTCAGAATTATCCACAAGCAATCCACACTATGTTGTCAGGATTCTTAACAGGTTTGCGTGATCCTCTCCAATCATCGGTTCACTCTCTTTCAGCTCGGTGATTCTTTTACAGGCATGCATCACCGTGGTGTGGTCACGACCGCCAAAGGCATCACCGATCTCCGGAAGACTGTGATTGGTCAGCTCCTTCGCCAGGGCCATCGCAACTTGACGTGGCCTTGCAATAGAACGATTGCGTCGCTTCGATAATAGATCAGCTACACGTATCTTGTAATACTCCGCGACAGTTTTCTGGATGTTATCGATGGTTACCAGCTTTGCCTGCAGAGCGAGCAGGTCACGCAGTGCCTCTTTGGCAAAATCGAGGGTGATCGGCTGGCCGGTAAAATGGGCGTTGGCAATTACACGACGTAGCGCCCCTTCCAGTTCACGGATGTTGGATCGAATGCGTTTGGCGATGAAGAAAGCGACTTCATGGGGTAGTTCAATCCCGGCCTGAGTGGCCTTGCTCATCAAGATGGCCACCCGCGTCTCCAGTTCTGGCGGCTCAATGGCGACAGTCAGGCCCCAACCAAAGCGGGATTTGAGGCGCTCTTCCAGTCCATTAACTTCCTTTGGGTAGCGATCACAGGTGAGGATAACCTGGCGCTGGCCTTCAAGTAGTGAATTAAAGGTGTGGAAAAACTCCTCCTGAGAGCGCTCTTTGCCGGCAAAAAACTGAATATCATCGATTAACAGTGCGTCAACACCACGGTAATAGCGCTTAAAATCGTTGATCGCGTTGTGTTGCAGCGCCTTAACCATATCTGCGACAAAGCGCTCCGAGTGGAGGTAGATCACTTTGGCACCCGGCTGCCGCTCCAGAATCAGGTTACCCACGGCGTGCATCAGGTGGGTCTTGCCCAGGCCAACACCACCATAAATAAAGAGAGGGTTATAGGCGGTGCCGGGATTTTCGCCAACCTGCATGGAGGCGGCGCGCGCAAGCTGGTTTGATTTACCTTCAACGAAATTGGCGAAAGTGAAGTTGGGGTTGGTGCGGGCCTGAGCCTTGTTGTTCTTAACGGCAGCCTGGATATTGGTATTGTTCTGGACCTGAGTAGACGAGGGCTTTGGCTGTTTTGCCACCGTAGCCACACTACCGACGGTCAGCTCCAGGGCTGGGGGTGTCCCTTCGCTCATCTGTTGCAGCATTTCGTTGATACGATCGCGAAAATGTTCGCTAACCCAGTCCATCACAAAGCGGTTGGGGGAGAGCAGACGTAATACCCCATCGACCATCTCTGCCTGTAGCGGACGGATCCAGGTATTGTATTGCTGGGGAGTCAGTTCGTCTTCCAGACGGGCGAGACACTGGCCCCAAAGCGCGACACTCATCGCGTAACCTCGATATCGACGGATGCATCAGGGGAAGCATCGCAGTCTACAGCCATTCCAAAAAGTTATCCACAACCCTGCAAAATGGCCCTCAAAGGCCCGTCGCTATTGACAAAACAGGGTCTGAAGCAGTATCGTTGCCGACTTTTCCGCCCCGTGATACGGGGTTTTTGTTTCTGGAACGATTTAACCGGATTTACCGCCATGAAAAGAACATTTCAACCTAGCCGCATTAAACGCGCCCGCACTCACGGATTCCGTGCCCGTATGAGCACTGTTGGTGGTCGCAAGATTATCAAAGCACGCCGCGCCAAGGGCCGTGCCCGCCTGTCTGCCTGATCCCCGTATCTTGCACGACGCGGTAACAAGCGCACCGTCCCGCCTTGGGGCGGAACGCTTTGACCGCAGTGTTCGGTTGGTTCTGGCGGCGGATTTTAAGCACGTCTTTGCCAACCCAAGTAAAATTGGCGGCAGATTCTTTACCCTGCTTGCCAAACGAAACGAACTCGATCATCCCCGCCTGGGTCTGGCAATATCCCGCAAGCATGTCAAAACCGCAGTCGGACGAAACCGGATCAAACGACAGGCCAGAGAGAGTTTCCGCCTGCTTCAGGATAGAATCGGTAACTTTGATGTGGTAGTTATGGCTAAGCCCGGCGTCGACAAAATAGATCGCCGACAACTTAGAGCGCAGTTAGATAAGCACTGGCAAGAGTTGGCCGAACAATGCAAAAAATCCTGATCCTGTTAATCAAGGGTTATCGCGCAGTTCTTAGCCCAATCATGGGCGGTCAGTGCCGTTTCTATCCCACCTGTTCCTGTTACACCGAAGAGGCGATCCAGCGCTACGGCGCATTGCGCGGTAGCTGGCTTGGCATGCGCCGCATCGCCCGCTGCCACCCCTGGCATGAAGGGGGAATCGACCCGGTTCCGGGAAACGAACACCTATATAAAGAGTGAATCATGGATCTGCAACGACTTCTTCTTGCCGCCGCCCTCTCCTTTACCCTGCTGATGATCTGGCAGGCGTGGCAACAGGATTATGGCCAGCCGTTAACACCGACCACCAGTCAGTCCGCGACGGCGACACCTAATACACCTAATGATGCGCCCCAGACCCCACAGGCTTCTGGCAAAGATTTGCCCGGAGCACCTGCTGCCGAAGGTGGTCCCACTGTTCCGTCGATGATTGCGGTTCAGGGTGAGCAGCGTATCCATGTCAAAACCGATGTCTATGACATCGTACTCGACAGTACCGGCGGCGACCTGCGCCGGGTAGACCTGATCGAATATCCGGTTTCGGTGGACAAGCCTGATGAGCCCTTCCGTTTGATGGATGACGGCAAGGCGTTCCACGTAGCCCAGGCAGCACTGCTGGGTGCCGAAGGCAGTGCAGCACCGAATCACAAACAGCAGTTCCGTGCGGCAAAGGAGCAATACACCCTGGCCGATGGAAGTGACACCCTGGAAGTACGCCTCAACTGGCAGGACAAAAGTGGTGTAAGCGTCGACAAGATCTACACCTTCCACCGTGGCAGTTACGTTATTGATGTCGCCTTCGAGATCAAAAACGGTGGCTCCAAGCCGTGGAGTGGGTATGTCTATCGTCAACTGCAACGGAACGAACCGGAAAGCAGTTCCAAGTTCATCTACACCTACACCGGCGGCGTGATCTACAGCCAGGCCGAGAAGTATGAAAAGATTAAATTCGACGACATGAAGGATCAAAATCTCGATCGCCAAATCAAGGGCGGTTGGGCAGCGATGATTCAGCACTACTTCCTCTCCGCCTGGATTCCGCCAGTAGAGGAAGATTCGAACTACTACAGCAAGGCACCGGGTAACGATCTCTATCTGCTCGGAATGATCTCACCTGAAACCCGTGTTGCACCCGGTGCAAGTGAAATCATCAACTCTCGTCTCTATGTCGGGCCGAAGTTGCAGGATAACCTGGCCAAGGTTGCCCCCGGACTCGAGCTGACCGTTGACTACGGTTTTCTCACCATTATTTCAAAACCCCTCTTCTTTGCCCTGGAGCTGATCCATGGTCTGCTGGGTAACTGGGGTTGGTCAATCATCGTTATCACCATCCTGCTAAAAGCGGCCTTCTACAAATTGTCGGAGACCAGCTACAAGTCGATGGCAAACATGCGCAAGATGCAGCCAAAAATGGCAGCACTGAAAGAGCGCTATGGTGATGACAAAGAGGCCTATCAACAGGCCATGATGAAGATGTACAAAGATGACAAGATCAATCCTCTGGGTGGTTGCTTGCCGATCCTTGTGCAGATTCCAGTGTTCATCGCCTTCTACTGGATGCTGCTTGAAACCGTTGAAATGCGTCAGGCACCATTCATGTTGTGGATACAGGATCTCTCCACTGCCGATCCCTATTACGTGTTACCGGTAATCATGGGCATCACCATGCTGATCCAGCATAAGCTCAATCCGACACCGCTGGATCCAATGCAGGCGCGGGTGATGATGATCCTGCCGATCGCCTTCACCTTCTTCTTCCTCTTCTTCCCCTCGGGTCTGGTGCTCTACTGGGTGGTCAACAACACCCTCTCCATTGCACAGCAGTGGTACATCACCCGGGTAGTTATCGCGGAAAAGTAGGCGGTAGTGTTCGAAAAGAAAAGCGCGCTGCAGTAATGCACCGCGCTTTTTTTGTGTAAAACTAGGAATTCATGAAGCAGACAAACGACACCATAGCAGCACAAGCGACGCCTCCTGGTCGGGGTGGTGTGGGGATTGTGCGCATCTCCGGTCCACTGAGTCGTGAGTGTGCGGAAAAGATTTTAGGACACTGTCCGACTCCGCGTCAGGCTGAATACCAGGCATTTAAAAATCGTATTGGTGAAGTGCTCGACGAAGGTATCGCGATCTTTTTTGCCGCACCCAATTCATTTACCGGTGAAGATGTACTGGAGCTGCAGGGTCACGGCGGACAGGTGGTGATGGATCGTCTGTTGGCATTGGCACAACAACTCGGCGTGCGTTTGGCCCGTCCTGGCGAATTTTCCGAACGTGCCTTTCTCAACGACAAACTCGATCTTGCCCAGGCCGAAGCGATCGCCGATCTGATCGATGCCGGTAGTGAACAGGCAGCACGTTCTGCACTGCGATCACTGCGCGGCGAATTCTCTGCACGTATTAATGAGCTGGTGGAAAAAACTACCGAGCTGCGTATGTATGTGGAGTCGGCCATCGACTTTCCCGAAGAGGAGATCGACTTTCTTGCCGATGGTCAGGTGCAGGAGAGGCTCGACAAAATTATCACTGCACTCGCGTCGGTGATGCTGTCGGCGCATCAGGGTGCGCTATTAAAAGAGGGGATGACCGTGGTGATTGCCGGTCCCCCCAACGCCGGTAAGTCGAGTCTGCACAATCAACTTGCAGGACAGGAGTCGGCCATCGTTACCGACATCGCCGGTACCACCCGTGACGTGCTGCGTGAACAGATCAATCTCGACGGCATGCCACTGCACATCATCGACACCGCCGGTCTACGCGAAAGCGACGACGTGGTGGAGCAGGAAGGTATTCGTCGCGCCTGGTACGAAATTGAACAGGCGGATCGATTGTTGTTGCTGGTGGATGATGCCAAAGGGATCACCAGCGATGAGCAAACTATTCTTGATCGACTGCCGAAGAGTTTGCCGCTCACGGTAATTCGTAACAAGGCCGACCTCAGCGGTAACACCCCGGCAATCATCGAAGGCGAACTGGGTAAAGAGATCCGGCTTTCGGCAAAAAAGGGTGAAGGTATAGAACTGCTGCGTGAACACCTGAAGCAGAGTATCGGTTATCAGGGAGTGGGCGAGGGTGCATTCATGGCACGTCGTCGTCATCTCGACGCACTGGAACGCGCAGCGGAAAATCTGCAAACGGGTGATCAGCTGCTGCAACAGGGAAGTGGCGAATTGCTTGCAGAAGAGTTGCGTCGAGCGCAGCAGGCCCTAGGTGAGATTACCGGTGAAGTCACCTCTGACGATCTACTGGGGAAGATCTTCTCCAGCTTCTGTATCGGTAAATAAGTAACGACCATCCACTACTGGATGGCCGTTTTTGTCATCACGATAAGAGCGTAGTTTTCACCAAGTCCGCCATCGGTACAGTGGGTCGACCAATCAACTGACTCATCTGACGGCTCTCATCAAATAGCCCACCCTTAGAAGCACCCACATCGGAATCGGCCAGTAGCGCGGCAAAAGGTTCTGGGAAACCGGCATCGATTAGCGCGTTTTTATACTCCTCTTGCGGCAGGTTTATGTAGGTAACCGCTTTGTCAGAATGCTGGCCGATCATCGCTGCCAGTTCACCAAGTGTATAAGCGGAATCACCCGCCAGCTCGTAGATCTTTCCCGCCTGATCCTCGGCCAGCAAAACGGATGCCGCTGCCGCAGCATAATCGGCACGGGGTGCAGAGGCGATGCGCCCTTCTGCGGCGCTACCAAGAACCACCCCGTGCTCCAGTGCAACTGGAATTGCGGCGAGGTAGTTTTCGCTGTACCAGCTATTGCGCAAGATCACCGCAGGCACTCCGGAAGCCTTGATCGCTGCTTCGGTTTCCCGGTGCTCGTCGGCCAGGCTCAGCGGCGAAGTATCAGCTTGAAGAATGCTGGTATAGGCGAGCAGTTTTACACCGGCTTGCTTTGATGCGTCGATCACGTTGCGGTGTTGTAGCACGCGCTGCCCCACTTCGCTGGATGAAATTAGAAGGAGTTTACCGATACCGGAAAGGGCAGTGGTCAAAGTTTCCGGGCGGCTGTAATCGGCCCTTCGCACCCGTACACCCTTATTGGTCATATCCTTGACCTTTGCAGGATCTCGCACCAGCGCGACCACCTGATCCGCCGGAACCTTCTGCAGCAATTCCCGAATAACCAATCGGCCAAGATGGCCGGATGCACCAGTGATCGCAATCATCTTCATACCCCTTTTATTGCTTACTTCGAGGGAGCATACTAGCGACATCACTAACTTATAGTAAGTACGCACAAAAAGGTAAGTGTAATGACTGAGATTAGCAATGACGCCCGCTCCCTGATGGGGGGGTACACCAAGGGCGATGTGTTTGCTGAAAAATGCCCATCACGCCAGGTTCTTAACCATGTTACCAGCCGTTGGGGAGTGTTGGTCCTGACCGCACTGTTGGAGGGAACCCATCGTTTCAGTGAACTGAGACGTAAGATCGGCGGTGTCAGTGAACGGATGCTGGCGCAGACCCTGCAGTCACTGGAGAACGATGGAATCGTTCTGCGCACCGCCTACCCAGTAGTGCCGCCCCATGTGGAGTACAGCCTGACCCTCATGGGCGAAGAGGTGGCTTATCGGATGAAGCTACTGGCAGATTGGGTCGAGGAGAACATTCTGGAGATCGTCGAGATTCAGCAACAGAAGGCGGCGGAGAAGAGTGGCGTTAATTAACCGCTCAGGCCTGGTCGAAAAGCAGTAACCAGGCGACGCAACTGTAGCAAATTACTCTCCCGTGTATGACGGGTATAGCGCATGCGGATGTAGAGTTTGCTGATCTGGTTGACCGCCTTTGCCAGATCCGGACGCTGAGCGATCACCCGTTGGGCAAAATCTTCCGGCCCTTCATTGGCCTCACGAACAAACCCCGCCTTCTCCAGTCGCGCACAGAATTGCAGATAGAGCCGCAGCACCGGATCCCGGTGGCGCGGTCGACGTAAAAAAGTGATCGCACCAATCACACCGACCACTGAAACCAGCAGCCCTGCCATAATCCCGATCAGCCACTGCCAGTCGAGTTTGCCCATTCCCAGTTTTTTCAGCAGCTCCTCTTGCCGCTGTTTATCAAAGCCGAGAACCCACCTGGTCCAGTTATGGTTGAGCGCATCCCAGCCATGAACCCATTTCCAGTAAAACTCTCGCAGCATTGAAAAGCCGCGGATCTGCGCGTTGGTCAACTCGGTGGTATTAAAGCGCACCGCATCGGCGGTCTCTTCAACCCGTTCGGTCGGCACCACTGCGGTGGGGTCGACTCGCACCCAGCCCTGTTCGCCAAGCCACACCTCGGCCCAGGCGTGGGCACTCGACTGACGCACAATCAGATAGCCACCTACCTCGTTCAGTTCGCCGCCCTGATATCCGGTGACCACCCTCGCAGGAATACCGGCGGCACGCATTAGTGTCACAAAGGCGGTGGCAAAGTGTTCGCAGTAACCGCGACGGGTGGTGAAGAGAAACTCATCGACCGGTTGATCACCCAGCAGAGGGGGCTGCCGTGTATAGTAGAAAGGCTGATCCCGAAACATCTGCAGCGCACGTTGCACTAACTCCAGATCCTTCAAACCTTCAAATTGCCAGCGCGCCCCAAGCATCCGGGTCTGCGGGTTTGCATCAGGCGGCAACTGAATGCCCGTGGGTTGCATCCACGATGGCATCTCCTGCAGACGGTATGAAGTGGCTGAGCGCAGCTGGTAACGCAATTTGCTGGCGACAGGTTTTTTGCTCAGTAGCTGAAAATCACTGGCGATAAAGGTCTCGTTGTTGGGTATAACCGGTAACGCCAGTGGTAGGTCGAGAGCGAAGAGCCAATGCCGGTTGTTGGGTTCGAGGGTAACGGTATAGGCGATTTCGTCGCTTAACGGTGTGAACTCAGGTATGTGTCGTTGAGGTCGAATACGTGGACGATCCCAGCGTTTACCGTCGGTTCGCCACATCACCGGGCCACGCCAGTAGAGGGTTTTCGCCTCTGGAATTGGTCCCTCGAAATCGACCCGAAAGGCGACCTCATCCGAATCCACCAGACTGCTAATGGTGCCCATTTCAATGGAGTCGGAGAGTCCGGTCTTCGCCGATTTGCTGTCGGGCATTCCCCACAGCGGTCCGGAGAGTCGAGGAAAAAGAAGAAACAGAACCACCATTAGTGGAATGGCCTGCAAAAGCAGTTTGCCGCCGGTACGGAAATAGAAACGGTAGTGGCTCTGATCACCAGCCGGATGGTTGAGGGCAATCAGCGCAGCAGTCAGTGCCAGCACCACCAGAAAGAGGTATCCCCCCATGAGGATCGACTGGTCGAAAAGAAAACCACCAAACACCATGAAGTAACCGATAAATAGCGCAATCAATGCATCTCGCATGGTGCGCAGTTCCAGTAGTTTGAGGCAGAGCATTAAATTGAGCAGTGCCACCCCCGGCTCCTGGCCAATGAAGGTGCGGTAGGCGACGCCGACGGCGACGGCCCCAAGCAAGACCAGCAGGGAACGAAGTAATCGTCCCGGCAAATCATAACCACGCAGTTCATGCAGAAGTCGCCAGGCAAACACCGCTATACAGAGTGCGGAAAACCACCAGGGCATGCGTAACAGGTGGGGAATGCTCACCAGGAACAGCGCACCGAGTAGCCATTGGCGACCTAGTACCGGCGGGGCGAGGCTGCGCTCGTAATCGGCCATCAGCTTTCGTCCTCATCCTTGAGGCCAAACAGCGCCAACGCTTCCAGGCAACGGTGGCGATGGGCATCGCCACGAGTGGGAGTGATCTGTTGATCCGGCAATGCCAGGCCGTAGGCAAACCCCAATCGATCCGCCTCCAGCACCTGTCGCGTCAGTCGGGAGAGTCGTGCCTCAGTACCGAGATTACCGAGCAGATCCCAGTGCAGCCACAGCTCCTCATTACTTCCACTAGTGAACTTTTTGGTAAGCATCCCCTGTTCCCGCGCCAGTGCCTTCCAGTGAACATGGCGCATCGAATCGCCCAGGTGATAGGGGCGTAGCGAGGTGAAGTCATCGTTGCCGTGTTGCTGTGCATTGCCTGTGCCTTCCTCCTGCGCAGAGAGGGGAGGGAGTTCGCCTTCGCTGTCGGGCCGCGGGTAGATCAGACACGGCATGTCGAGGTGGAGATAACTCCAGGCGTGAAAAAGTCCTAACGGAAAACGGGAGTAGAGCGTGATGCGTCCCGGTTTGAGATGACCGCGACGTGTAGAGGGAAAGTGCAGCTCAATCCAGCGACCCCCGTTCTCTTCCAGATCAAAGGTGAGCGGCGGTTGATCCGGCAGATACATTTTCAACGCGATACGTTGCTGGCCGCCGGAGTTTTCAACATTGATCGGAAAGCTAGCCAGTTCACCGACAAAGGCTGGGCGTGGATGTCCTGCATGGATCCGCAGTCCATACAGATTGCGTACCGCATGCACCATCGAAACAATACCGAGCCCGGCAAGAAGAAAGGTGAGGGCAAAGGCGAGACTATTCTGGTAGTTAATCGCGCCGATCAGCATCGCCAGTAAAACCAGTGCAAAAAAGAGTCCACTGCGGGTGGGAATGATATAGACGCGGCGTTGATTGAGGGTGACGGTGCCACTCTCGACACGGCTGCGCTTTAGCAGGTGAAGCCAAAAATATTTAGCCTCGTCGCGCCAGTGACGGTAAGCGGCAAGGATCATGGGACTAAGGGATCGGCACTTCCAACATCGGACGCACTAGCGCCTCGATGTTGCGTCCACTCTTTTCATCTGCCGCCTGCAGACGATGCGCAGCCACATAGGGCAGCAGTGCCTGCACATCTTCCGGCATCACATGGTCGCGATTATTCAACAGCGCCCAGGCGCGGGCGGCACCGAGTAGTGCGAGGCCTGCGCGGGGAGAAAGACCGGCCAGGTAAAACGGCGACTGACGAGAGAAAGCGAGTAGTGCCTGAACATAATCGATCAACGCATCGGAGGCGTGAATCTTCTTCACCATGTTCTGTAATCCAACTAACTGCTCTGGTGTGATCACCGGTTGAATCTCATCCAGCATGTCGCGGCGATCACTCCCCATCAACAAAGCGCGCTCAGCGTTGCGCTCGGGATAGCCGAGTGACAACACCATCAGAAAACGATCCAGTTGTGACTCGGGCAGGGGAAAGGTGCCGATCTGATGCGCCGGGTTTTGCGTGGCGATCACGAAGAAGGGTTTCGGCAGCGAAATGGTCTGCCCCTCATTGGTGACCTGTTGCTCCTCCATCGCCTCCAGCAGTGCGCTCTGGGTTTTGGGCGTGGCGCGATTGATCTCATCGGCCAGCACCACTTGGGAAAAGATCGGTCCCGGATGAAATTTGAAAGCGCCGCTATCGCGCTCATAAACCGAAACCCCGAGAATATCGGCGGGCAGCAGATCCGAAGTGAACTGAACGCGGTTAAATTGCAGGCCGAGGGTGCGCGCCAGCACATGGGAGAGAATCGTTTTGCCCACACCGGGCACGTCTTCAATCAGTAGATGACCACGCGCCAGCAGACAGGTGATGGCCAGTTTGATCTGGTGCTCCTTGCCGAGAATGAATTGGCTGGTCTGGTCGACGGCGTTTTGTAGTAGTGGATTCATGTTAGACGTGTGGTATCCGCGGTTGTTTGTCCTGTATGGGGACTATAGTACAGAAAAGGTAGTTACGAGGAAGTGATAGCTTGGCAGTAGATATAGAAAAACCATACGGGTTAAGATGTCGTAAAGGGGTACGACAATAACTGTGACAGGAATGTTCAATGAAATACCAACGACTAAACTATCTTCTCCTTACCTTAACCATGTTGGCAGGCCTCAGTGGTTGCGGTGTCAATAGTATTCCCACGTACGACGAAGAGGTTAAGGCGGCCTGGAGTCAGGTGCTTAACCAGTACAAACGACGCGCTGATCTCGTGCCCAATCTGGTCAACACGGTCAAAGGCATCGCAGCACAGGAGAAGGATGTGCTAACTGCCGTAACACAAGCCCGCGCCAGCGTTTCGCAAATGAAATTGCCAGAGAATATCCTTAGTGACAAACAGGCATTTTCCCAGTTCCAGGCAAATCAATCACAACTTAGCTCGGCATTATCACGCTTAATGGTAGTGGTCGAACGCTATCCGGATCTGAAATCCAATCAGAACTTCCTTGCCCTGCAATCACAACTAGAAGGGACGGAAAACCGTATTTCTGTGGCACGGCGCGACTACATCCAGGCAGTACAAAAATACAACACGGAATTGCGCACCATTCCTGGTCGCTGGTGGAAAGCGTGGCTTTATCCGGAGATGGAGGTACGAGAAAACCTCACAGTCGATGATTCGGTACAACTGACACCGGAAGTGAAATTTTAGACCGTGTCGATCCAACGACTCACAGCAATCGCCATTTTCATTTTGGCAACACAATTGTTTGTGATGCCCACACAGGCGGCCCCAACGTTCCCAAAACTTACTGGAAGGGTGGTCGATCAGGCTGGCTTACTTTCTTCCCAGGCAGAAACAAAACTTTCAGCTTTACTGGCACAACACGAGCAGGCAACTAGTAATCAAGTGGTGGTAGTAACCATCAACTCATTGCAGGGATATCCTATAGAGAATTTTGGTTACCAGCTTGGCCGTTACTGGGGCGTTGGCCAGATGGGAAGGGATAATGGTGTTCTTCTTCTTGTCGCGCCCACAGAGCGTAAGGTGCGTATTGAAGTCGGCTATGGTTTGGAAGGTACACTGACCGATGCAGCGAGCAAGAACATCATAGATACTGTGATCACTCCTCGCTTCAAACAAAAGGACATGGAGGGAGGTATTACTGATGGTCTGCATGCCATCCTGGACACGATTGAAGGTACCTATGAGCCGCAAAAAAGTAGTCGTAGTATCAGTCATGTAAGTAGCGCTTTCGATTACTTCGGTGCAATAGTGATCATCGTCATGGTTTTTGGTGGCATTGTTCGCAGAATAATAGGTAATCGGTTCTTGGCCAGTGCGGTCCTTGCAGTTATCGCTGGTGCCGTCGGTGCGCTGGTCTTTTCCATGGCGTTGGGAATTTTTGTCGGTATTGCTGTGTTCCTGATCCAACTGTTTACTGGGTTAGGTGGTGGTGACGGATTTGGTGGCGGTGGGTATTCGAATGGTGTTGGGTACTACGGTGGTGGCTACTCATCAAGCAGCAGTGGCGGCGGATTTTCCGGTGGTGGTGGTGGATTTGGTGGCGGTGGCGCCTCAGGGGACTGGTAAAAATGGCGTTAATATCCGATAGTAACAAACAGCAGATCGCCGAAGCGATTCGCAACGCGGAAAGCAAAACCAGTGGTGAACTGGTGACAGTGATCGCGCGCGAAGCGGACAATTACTATTACATCCCGACGCTGTGGGCGGCGCTTACCGCGTTGGTATTTCCAGCATTGATTACCCTGTTTCAACTTCAGCACACTCTGCTTGGGAGTTATGGTGCGCAAGTATCATGGTTTTTCTTGGCAGCGCTTCTGTTTCGTATTCCAGCAATAAAATATCGATTGATCCCAATGGCGGTAAAACAGCAACGTGCGGCACGTCTTGCAAGAGAACAATTTCTGCTGCAGAACCTTCATCATACAGATGGGCGTACCGGGGTGTTGCTATTCGTTTCTGTGGCAGAACACTATGTGGAGATCCTTGCGGACAAGGGGATTAACGATCGTGTCCTTGCAGGCACCTGGGAAACAGTGGTGTCCGATTTCGTTGTCCGAGTGAAGGAGGGCCAGATTGTTGATGGTTTCCTCCACGCCATTGAGGCCTGCGGTGAGCAGCTGGCAAAACATTTTCCGCCGCAGGATGGGGAGCGCGACGAGTTACCCAATCATCTTTTTGAGGTTTAAGTCGCGCCACATGTGACCAAACAGGTGCTGTCCGGTTATTACTTAGGATGGGAAAAGTATGGTGTGCCCCATCCTCTTGTCACTCATTCTTCTTAAAATCTAGCGCAACCGAGTTAATACAGTAACGCTGCCCGGTCGGCTGCGGGCCGTCGGGGAACACATGCCCCAGGTGCGAGTCGCAGTTGGCGCAGGTGACCTCGATGCGGGTCATGCCGTGGGAGTGATCCTCATTCAGTTTGACCTTTTCGGGACCGAGCGCATCCCAAAAGCTGGGCCAGCCGGTACCCGATTCAAATTTGGTCTGGGCGTCGAACAGCTCTGCGCCGCAGCAGGCGCAGCGGTAGATCCCGTCCTCTTTGTTGTGCAGCAGCTTGCCGGTGAACGGCGCCTCGGTCCCGCGCTCGCGACAGATATGGTATTGCTCTGGTGTAAGTGATTCGCGCCATTCTTTGTCAGATTTTACATTATCGGACATAGGAAAATTCCCCGTGTAGTTCTGCTGAACAGATAGTTATGAGGTGGGGATGCCCACGGACGCAGGCAATGATGCATGACACTTACTTAAGGTAAGCGTACAGCGATCCGCGCACCGCCCAGTTCAGAGCGGTCGATGGTGAGGGTGCCCGCGTAGGCTTCAACAATATCGCGCACCATCGGCAGGCCGATGCCGTGGCCGGGGGTGGTTTCGTCGAGGCGCACACCGCGGGTGAGTACTTGCTCCGCCCTGGCCGCATCGATGCCGGGGCCGTCGTCTTCCACGTTGATCAGCAGCGCCTGCCCCTCATTTTCCAGCCGCAGGGCGATCCGTCCGGCGGCCCACTTCCAGGCGTTATCCAGCAGGTTGCCCAGCAGCTCCATCAGATCCCCCTCGTCACCGCGGAAGCGGGCGGCGGGGTTGAGCTGCTGATCAACCGAAACGGCTTTGTCGTGATAAACCTTCTTCAGCGTGGTCAGCAACCGTTCGGCCACCGGCGTGGCGTCGATGGAACCACCCAGGGCGGAGCGTCCGGCGGTGGCGGCGCGCTGCAGCTGGTACTGCACGATGTTGTCCATTCGTGCCACCTGTTCATCGATCTGGGGTGAGCGTTCACTATCGCGCAGACCCCTTAGCACAGCTAACGGCGTCTTGAGCGAGTGGGCCAGGTCGGCGAGGGCGTTTTTGTAGCGGGCCTGGGTCGCCCGCTCGTGGTTAAGCAGGGTGTTGATGTTATCGGTGAGGCGGCGGATCTCCTTCGGGTAGTCCCGTTGCAGCCCCTCCTGTTCCCCCGCCTCGACGGCGCGCACCTCTCCGGCGACGGTACGCAGCGGGCGCAGCCCCCAGGCGAGCGCCCCGGCCAGGGCCAGCAACAGCAGCACGGCCATCGCCCCGAGCCAGCCCCAAAGGCTGTGGCGGTAACGCTGCATCTGTTCATTAAAGAGTGTCGGGTCCTGCATCACACTGAAGCGCAGCGGCACGCTACCCTCCACCGTCTCCCATTCGATATCGAGCACCACCAGAAAATAGTCCTGCCCATCGAAGGGCAGCCGCACCAGCCCTTCGCTTTTGGCCGGTGGCGGGGGCAGGTCCAGGCCGACGGCGGAGGCAGATTGCCAGCGGGTTTCGCCCTTGCCGTCGCCGATGCGGGCGTAAAGGCCGGAGCCGGGTTGCTCCAGTCGCGCCTCGGCCAGGTGGCCCGGCATCGCCAGCATGCCGCTGTCGCTCACTTCGGCACCGGACATCACCACATAGAGCTGGCCGTAAAGTCGCTCGCGCATCGCCGAGATGGCGCTCTCCTCAAAGGCGCGCTCCAGCGCCAGCGCGGTGAGGGCGATAAAGATCGCCAGCACGGTGGCGGCACTCAGGCTAACGCGGGCGGAGAGGGAGATCATGAGGGTTCGGGGTTAAAGCGGTAGCCGCGACCGCGCAGGGTTTCGATGGGGTTGCGGCTGCCATCCGGGTCGATCTTGCGCCGCAGGCGGCCGATCAACACTTCAATCACATTGCTGTCGCGGTCGTCGTCGTGGGGGTAGAGGTAGTCGGCCAGCTCCGCCTTGTGCACCACCTTGCCGTGGCGGCGCGCCAGGTACTCCAGCAGGCGGTATTCGAAGGCGGTGAGTTCCACCGGGGAGCCGTCGAGGCTAACTGTCTGGCCGTTGGTTTCAAGATGGAGTGCGCCAAAGGCGAGCTCTTCGCGGCCACTGCCGCTGGCACGGCGCAGCAGCGCCTTAATACGCGCCAGCAGCTCCTCCATGTGAAAGGGTTTTACCAGATAGTCGTCGGCCCCCGCCTCCAGGCCGGTGACCTTCTCCTCCCACTTACCACGGGCGGTGAGGATCAAAATCGGCAGGTCGTGGCCGTCGGCGCGCAGGGTGCGGATCACATCCAGCCCCGGCATTCCCGGAAGGCCCAGGTCCACCACCGCCAGATCGAGCGGATATTCGCTGGCGAGAAACAGCCCCTCTTTGCCGTCGCCGCTGGCGTCGACGGTGTAACCCTCGCCTTCCAGCCGCAGGCGCAACTGCTCGCGCAGCGGCGCCTCGTCTTCAATAACCAGAATGCGCAGATCGGTTACTCGGCCGGGTAGGTCAGTACGCGCACCTTGCGCTCCTGGGTGAGCACCTTAATGCGATGCACCAGGCGGTTCTCTTCGCGCACCGTTTCGGCGGAGAGGATGCGCCCACCGATCTGTTTGCGCACCTGGGCGGTGGCCTGGTCGAGGCTCATCACCTGCGACCTTTTCATCTTCTTTCCGTCACCCTGTTTGCCTCCGCCAGGGGCGGCGACGGCGGCGTTACCGCCAAGGGCCAGAAGTAACAGCAGTGTCGTGGCGAGGGTTTTCATGGCAGTTCCCGTTTAGCCATTGATACTGCGCAGCATACACGCAGCGCCCCGGCTCAATCTACCGGTGTTGCTTCCACACGCAGGCGCACATATTCACCCGGGTCGCGGTCCATGCGGGTGGTGTAGTTCTGGCCGCGATAGCGATAGGTTACGCGGTAACCGACCAGCCGCTCCTCCTCTACATAATCGGTGCGCACCGTGCAGCGGTTTTGGCTGCGGGTGTAGGGCACCTCGCGGCGACTGTTGTTGCTGCCGATGGTCGCGCCGATCAGGGTACCGAAGGCGGTGGCGCCGCGATCACCGTGGCTGATGTTGTGGCCGATCACCCCGCCAATGATTCCGCCCACCAGAGTGGAGCCGGGATCACTGTAACTGTGAGAGCCGTAAACCTCTTCGGTCCAGCAGTCACGACGCGGTTGCTCGTGTTCAATCACGTTGTAGATGGGTGCCACGTGGGTCACCTTGGCCCGCTCATACTCCACCGGCGGATCAAAAGGCTCGGCGGCCAGCGGCGCAGAGGCCAGGGCCAGGATCATCGGGATCAGGATTTTAGTCTTCATGATGGCTTCTCCTTCCAGGGCCGGGAGGTTGGCTCCCGGCCATATTCGTTACCACTGGGTGACGATGCGGATAATCGGTAACGGGGTGTAATAGTGGTTGTGTCCGCGGGTCAGCACAGCGCGACCGTGCTTGTGGTGACCATAGCGATGGCCGTAGTCACGATAGTGGCGGTTGTACTGCGGGATATAGGGAACCCAGCGGCCACGCCCCTGGTAACCGATGTGATCTGGACGACCACGGTTACGGTCACGGTTATCACGGCGATCATCACCACGACGGTTGTTGTGCCGGTCTCGGTGCTGGTCACCATGGCGCTGGTGGCTCTGCTCCTGGCGGTCGCCACGGTCATAATCCCGCGCCGCGGCGGTGCCCGGCAGGGCCAGGGTGCCCAGAGCAAGAGTCAGGGCAATGGTGGAAATCAGTGTTTTAGTGTTCATGGCGTGCCTCCTTTTGCGTAAGCGTTTTTGCCTTGTACGCTTGCAGAGTACGCGCGAGGGGGTGAACGGGAGCTGAACGAAACTGAATGGGGTTTTGAGGGAGGTTTACCAGGAATTACAGGGACTTATTGCTTTGAAAAGGTGCAGCAGGCAGTTTTTCCAGACTGCCGCCGCCACCTTAAATGATCTAGACGCTGATTTACTGCATCAGGCTTTTTGCTGCCGGGCAATCCCACGGGTGTTTTAGTATGAGCTCTGCGGTTTGCTTGAAGATGTAGTAGCGTTTTGCGGGTTCAACCTGGAAGACAATCTCGTGTGCGTCACGGGCATCTTTCAACGTTACCCGCTGCTCAACGTTGTCAAAAATGTAAGTGCTCAACGCTTCGCCAGTCATACTGCTGTTTTGCGCTTCGGTATAGATGCGGCAAATTTCATCGAAGCCAGTAACTTCGTTGGCGGCGACATTAAATGACAATACCAATAGAACAATAAGGGAGTGGAAGATTTTGACCATTGTAGCTCCTTGTCATTGAGAACGGCTGATGGTAGTTTACCGCAGCATCGGGAAGCATATAGTAATAGAGGGACTCTGTAATGGAAAACACTGTAATTAAGGGCAAACTGTCTGACAAGGAAAAGAACGACCTACTGAAAGAAATTCTAGGGAATGAATACAGCGCTTCCAACAAGAACCTTCCTGTCTTAAAAAAATCCATCGATCTTATTTCCGATATCGACACCGCTTTCACCTTTGCCGAGCTTATTCCTGCAATCAACACCGTGTTGGCTGGAAGCAGAGTTCTTTCTGTTGTCGGCTCAGGGGCATCGATATTCTCTGTCTTCCTGTTCCCGGTCGCAGCCATGATCGACATTATTGATGCCTATCAGGTTGGACACAGAATGTATGCATTACGGTCAATTGCATACACTGTTACTGCATGGGCCTATGGTAAGCCCGTTCCGGCATCTTCAATGAGAATACTGAGTAATATCAGGGAAGGGACAGTAGTTGTTAAACAACGTATCGTAAATGAATACAAACAGCTTTGGGCAAAAACCTCACGGGACGTGTTAAACAAGTTGAATATGCAGTCTGGCACAGATGCCCTGCCCAAGGAGGCTATGCAAATTGCTCTGAGAGCAATCTCAGAAAACGATCCAAAAGTCCTATGTGAAATGCTACTTAAGGGTTTCGAAGACAAGCTATCGAATATCGAAAGAATTACCTGGAAAAGTAACTACAGCATTAAATACCCGAGCTAACGTAGTGTGAAGGGACAGGCCATCTTTACGGCTCTTCTGCACGGATCCATTTTTGTTGTTTTGACAGCCTTAGGGTTGTATGTCCTTATCGAGCATGAAGTGCTTCTGATCGGCAAGCTTACTGGTGGATTTTACGAGCTTGAATTTCCCGCATATCTGTTGATTTCACTTTCATTCTTTCTTGTGGCCCTGGTCAGCCTACTTGTTCTATTCAAAGGCAGATATTTTAAAAAAATCAATGAAGGGCTGTTAATCCTCGCCTTAGTTCTTTTTTGTGCTGGCGTATATATTTGAAATTATATGGATACCAGTGTCGGCAATAGTGCTATGGACACAAGCAACCAAGAATTGATGTTTGTACTCGACAAGAATGCCTCCCCAGTGGCTGATGACCCTTGGTATCAAAGTAATGATGTGCTTTTTCCACTGTTGCTAATAGCCATTGGCTTGTTCCAGTTTGTTCTTCGCAAATGGATTGTGCCTGTTTCTGAAGGAATCACCTCGAAATTGGAAAACCAATTGCCAACACAAGGTCTGATATACATGTCGGAATTCGGTGCAGCGATAGCTCTTTTTGGTGTTGTGTTGTTGGTGGTACTCAATGTTGTATTGCCTTTGATGGGTTTCGAAACGCTATAGAAAGGCGCAATAGTTTGACCGCCACAAAGAGTTGTCGGTGGTAAATGGCGCTACGGCATGATTAGGCGGCTAACATGCCCATTATATTTAGGACGCCACTCAAACTCCTGATAAGGCGCACCCTCACCAACGAAAATCGTAACGACCAGATCATCATCAAGCACACTATCCAGCTCATCAGTCATCACACGTTTATCCTTCGTTTTATTGAATACGCGATAGCCATAGTTAACGTTCGTTTGGCGTGTCGCGGCCAGCAACTCACCAAGAGCCTGCTCCTCCTCCTCCGCATTGGAGGCCTGAATCAGAGTCCTGACGCGCGCAATGAACATATTCATATCCTCTAGCTGGTTACCGCATGCACTTAGCGAGACGAAAAGCAGACATGCCGCAAGCAATGGTGTGAGCGCTTTCATTGATAAATAGAGCCTTTTGGAAATGTAACCGTGATCGGCTTTATGCCGTGGCTCAGAGTGGGCAGGGAATTGAACATATGGCTAGAGCTCCATCTCCAATAGAAGAAGCAAGGCTACTCAGTACCAAAAGGCGCTGTCAAACCCCATGGTATTATGCATTGATTTCAATTGGTTAGGCACTAGCAGGTGTGTCGGCATATTTTGCCCGACGGCACGGCGTACCAGCGTGGCTCGATGCGGATAATGCGATCCGGGTAGTAGTGGCCGTCGCGGTCATAACCCTTTGCCAAAACGGTGTCCGGCAGGGCCTGGGTGCCCAGAGCGAGGGTCAGAGCCAGGGCGGAAATGAGAGATTTAGTGCTCATGGCAGCCTCCTTTAGTAAGCGTTTTTGCCTTGTACGCTCGCAGGCTACGCGCGGGGGGGGCGGGAGCTGAACGAAACTGAATGGGGTTTTGAGGAAATTGTTTTTTAGGAATTACATGGACTTAAAGGAGTGACGTCGCATATTATCAAAAGGGTAATCTGACTACCTGTAATAATATATTGGTACACAGGTTTCCGATCGTGGCTTCAGCAATGGCTCTGTAATGACACCATTCTAATTGCCCGCATCAGAACCCAGTGATGAAATCATTAACATTTAAATCGACGAACCTTTGTATGCCAAAATAAATTTGGAATATATAGTGAGCAAAAAAGGATTGAGTCTTGGAAAAGATTACAAAAGATAAAATAAAAGAAATATTGCGGTTATGTGTTAATGGTGCAATTGAAAGAACCAAAAAAAAGATGCAGGCAAAGGAATCCCCAAAGCCATTTCATACTGCATTGTTAACAGAAAAGATTGTGAAAATTTCATCTTTTGAGAGATCATTTTCTACATCATTTGGTCAAGGCCCAATTGAAAAGATTTCTGAGCTAGTGGCTAAGGAAAATGGATTTGAAGCCGAAAGGCAAAAAAAGACGATGATTAACGTATACAAAGGAGCTGTAGACGAAATTGAACGAATAACTGCAGCCCTAAGGAGCGGCCATCAATCACCAAATTGGATAAAAGAGGTTCAAACGATCTCTTCTTTTACAAAAGGTGACACGGTAGTTAGGCGAATAATTTCTGATTTGTGGCTGAAAAAGGATGGAATTGAACATTTTATTTCAATAAAGACCGTCACACCTAACTTAGATCAATCTGAAATCGCAAAAAAGGATATGTTGCTATTGAAAGCAGAAAATCCTAAAAATAAAGTTTACTTTGCTCTCTACTACAATCCTAACGGAGATGCGCGAAGCGATTATAGCCATAACTTTCCTATGAAGTTATTTGATATGCATAAAGATGAATGCGTTCTAATTGGAAAAGATTATTGGAATTTTTTAGGCGGCCCCGGCACGTATGAAGAATTGTTAAAGGTTTTTGCTGAAGTTGGTGAAGAAACAAAAATTACATTACTGAGTTACTAACCATAAAGATTCTATTTACTTCCTAATAGCTTTTCCCAATGCGCTACTTGCTAGCAATTTCGCGTTAAACTCAAGTTTCCAATCATTCTCATTAGTGTTTTTATACCGAGAATATTGAAATTCTGGATACTGTTCAATTGGTATGTTGTTCAGTAAGTTGTATATAAGTTTTCCTACCGCGTATCCTAGACTTACTGGTACGGCATTTCCTACTTGTTTGTATTGTTGAATTAAAGGGCCTGCGAGTTCCCAGGAAGAAGGGAATTCTTGTATTTTCTTATACTCTTGAATTGAAAGCGGCCTATTTTCAGTGGGATGAGCTAAATCAGTTGCAGGCATTGCTGGATGTGTCACTAGTGTTGGCGAAGGCTTGTCCCACGCGAGGCGCCTTAAAAATCCGGTTTTTCCACCACCCGAGTAATAGGATTTACCCATGGCTTCTTTTTGCATTTTTATCGGGAGGTTTTTCCAGTTTTGACCAGGTGCGAGCATTCGGTAGTACTTCAGTCGTTTTTCTGGGAAATTTATGTGGTTGTGCCTTTTAAGTTTTGAAATGCATTTCCTTAATGTATTCCACTTTGGTAGTCCATACTCACCGTTTTCAGAATGAGTAGGTGTTAAATACGGTGGGCGTTTACCATCTCTTGAGCATACAATAATTACACGCTCGCGAATCTGGGGGGTGCCAAAATTAGCAGCATTATACAGGTTGAAAGAATAGCTATAGCCTGAGTTCTCTAGGCGATTAATAATGAAATTTAGTGCGCCACCCTTTAGTTCGTCCTCACTGAGGTTTGGGTATCCCTTGTTTCGTTGATTGTGTGGACGATGCTCCATAGGACATGACAATAAACCCCTTACGTTTTCAATGACGATATATCTTGGCTTGAGCTCTAATGCTAGCTCCAAGTATTTTAGAAAAACGTTGCCTCGGTCATCATTAAAGCCTTTGCGTTTTCCAGCAGTACTAAACGCTTGGCAGGGAGGCCCGCCAATAATTAGATCTATATCATCAGTGATATTTAATTGCGCATATTTTCGAATGTCATTTGCTGTAAAATCATTAATGTCACCAAGTAACGCCATTTGAGGTCTATTGAGTTCAATTGTTTGGCGACAGTATTTATCTACTTCACAAGCCAATCTAATATCAAAACCTGCTTTCTCTATACCAAGATCAAGCCCCATCGCTCCTGAGAAAAAGCTTAATGCAATGGGCTTTTTGCTATTTGTTGTAATATAAGCTGGATGATCTTCAGCAATGGTATGTACCGATGCTAGGCTGTAACGTGTAACGCTACTGGAGTCGAGCATCCATGTGTTTCCGATCTTTTCTGCAATTAAACTTCCATCTCGACATAATGTTCTTACCCTTTGGGCGCTTAGATTTAGAACTTTAGCTGCGTCAGATATAGAGATTAGGGTACTTACCATGACTTTCCCGTGCGAAACCAAAAACAAGTACCTATTATCCTAAAATCCAGTTTCCTCGATGTCAATATCTGCTACAGGTAAATCACCTTAAAATGAGCTGCTAGTTGGATTTGAAGTGTAAAATAATTTACGTGATTCTTTGGAGAGAAGATGACATTGTGTGATTGGAATATGAGAATCCTGCACTTCCGTGAACTACGCAATAAATACTACCGCCCGGAAGAATCGTGCCCAATAAATCCCAGAACCAATTAAGAAATTTACATAATCATGCTCAAACCCAATCTGTGTCCCCAACGCTCACTGCCATCTTGTAACTGCTATGAGTGAGTCTATGCGTCTCGACAAACATCTGGTTGCGTTGCTCGGTTGTTCCCGTGGTGAGGCGCAGAAGTATATTGAGGGTGGTTGGGTGTTGGTGGATGGTGAGATGGTGGATCTGCCTCAGTTTCAGGTGTCGCAGCAGAAGGTTGAGTTACATCCCGATGCCACGCTGGAACCGGTGGTGCCGGTGACGATGTTGTTGAATATGCCGACTGGCTTTAATCCGCGAGAGCCCGATGCCCCGCTCAAATTGATTACACCGGAGACCCATGCGGAGGATGACCGCTCGGGTATTCGCTTGATCAAACGTCACTTTGTTCGGCTGCAGCCGACTGCGCCACTTGAACCCGGTGCGACGGGTCTGCTGGCCTTTAGTAACGATTGGCGGGTGGTGCGTCGGTTGGTGGATGATGCGAGTAAGAACGAGCAGGAGTATATCGTTGATGTGGATAGCGAGATTCAACCGGAGCAACTTGAAGAGTTGAATGGCCCGATGGTTTTCAACAATTGGCCACTGCCCGAGACCAAGGTGAGTAAGCAGAGTGAGACCCGTCTGCGCTTTGCGATGAAGCCGGTACGGCCTGAGCAGATTGAGTTTATGTGTAAGCGTGTCGGCTTAACCGTGGTGGCGATGAAGCGACTCCGTCTTGGGCGTGTTTCGATGGGTAAGCTGGCGCCAGGCCAATGGCGTTATCTACCGACGGGTAAGCTGTTTTAAGTTCAGGTTAGTGCCCT
Organism: Thiohalomonadaceae bacterium; assembly: GCA_050295975.1. Classification (GTDB taxonomy): domain Bacteria; phylum Pseudomonadota; class Gammaproteobacteria; order Thiohalomonadales; family Thiohalomonadaceae; genus JAPHTQ01. The sequence goes on along the minus strand of JBNKQR010000022.1, from coordinate 4,457 downwards.
TTAGATGAGGAACACCATGAAGCTCCTTCTCCTCAGCGATCTCCACAACGAATTCTTTCGGCCTAAGCCGGTGCCGCCTATCGCGGAGAGCGATGCGGATGTGATTCTGCTGGCCGGTGATATCGATACGGGTCTGCAGGGGTTGGCGTGGGCGGCGAGTGAGGCGGAGCGGTTGGGCAGGCCGGTGATTTATGTCTCCGGCAATCATGAGTATTACCGTCACGACATCGGCCAGACTGAAGCGATGCGCGCCTTTGCCGCGCAGCATGAGGGGCTGCATTTCCTGGAGAACGATGCGCTTGTGATCGACGAAGTGCGTTTTCTCGGTTGTACCCTGTGGACCGATTATCGGGCGGTGGGTGATCCGGCGGCGGCGATGGAAGAGGTGCAGCAGCGGCTGAATGATCACCATCTGATCAGTAACGGGGAGCATCTCTTTCTGCCCGAGGATGCGCTGGCACTGCACGGGCAGTCACGCGCCTGGCTGGAAGAGAAGCTGGCGCAGCCCTTCGACGGCAAGACGGTGGTGGTGACGCACCATGCGCCATCGCTGCTGTGCAAACATCCCCGCTTTCCCATGGATGGATTCGGCACTGCGTTTCTCAGTGATCTTGATGGCCTGGTGGCACAGGCCGACCTCTGGTGCTTCGGCCACACCCATTGCAACCTGGATACGCAGGTGGGCAACTGCCGCCTGGTCTCTAATCAGCGCGGTTATGAGGGGGAGAAGGTGCAGGGGTTTGATCCGGCGGGTGTGTTCACTATTTAAACTTGGATTCCGGATAAGCGCTGCGCGATTTTCGGAATGACGGCTCTGTGATGGGCACGCTGCGCTTTGCCCATTCTACGTGGAGGCTAAAGCAGAGTTGTAGGTCGGATTAGCAAAGCGTAACCCGACCTACCAGACCAAATTCCACAACCCCAATGCACTAACCACAAACAGCCCTGCACCAACCCAACGTTTGAACTGCTGATCGTTACGCAGGATCGCTTCATGCACTTTTAGTCCGGCGAAATGGCCGATGCCCGCAACGGGCAACAGTGCCAACGCGGTGAGCAGATTCAGGTTCACACTGAAGGCGGCGAAGGTGCTCATCTTGATCGTCACCAAAATAAACCAGAGCACGAAGAGCGTGTCGCGCAACTGCTCACGGCGTACGTTGCGCATGAATACTGCGACCATCAGTGGTGCGCCGGAGAGTGTGGTGCCAGCAACATAGCCACCGATGATCAGCAGAAACCGATCCACCCAGCGGCTGTGGCTGTGGATGGCGAGGTTGAGGATCCAGATCACCGCGTAGAACATCGATATACCGTAGATGAAGGTGAGCACCCAGAGGGTCGGCAGGTTGAGCAGGCCAAGAACACCGACGATAGCGGCGGGGATGATGAGCCCCGCGGTACGCCCGAGGAAAGCCCAGTCGACATTATGCAGTCGGTTGCGCAGGGTGATGCCGGAGAAGAACAGCAGGTGCGCGCCGATCATCGGCAGCCACAGCAGCGGGTCGGGATTGATGAACAGCAGGATCGGCAGGCCGAGCGCGGCACCGCCGAAACCGAGGCCGGTGCGGACGAAACCGGTCCAGACAAAAATCAGTGCGGTGAGCAGGATCTGCGTGGTGGTGAAGTCAGGGAACATTGTGGAGAAGAAGCCGTAACGGTGCCTGTAAAGGGGCCAAGTATACAGGCGATCAGCCGCCAGAGCGGATGTTTACGTGCTATTTCATTTCATACCTGTACTTTCGTACAGGTTAAATAAAAGCCAGACCAATGTAGCCTTAGTGTTTAGCTGGTTATCTACGATGCCACGCATTGAGCAATCACACATCGAGGTTAAGGCCGTGACCCATTTCAACAGGATTTCGCTTTTTCGTGCCACTGTAATGGTGGTTGTATTGGGTCTGGTTGCCTGCGGTGGTGGCGGCGGTAGCGACGGCGGAGCGACCACCCCTACAGCGAATGCCTCACCGGCAACTCCTGCCTCGATCAACGGCACGACCTCTGTCGTCGTTACCTTCAGCACCTCCATGGATACCACAACACTCACATTGGGCGGCACACTGGCTGCGGAGAGTGATGGCGGGACATGGTCCACGGTAAGCGTTGCTGATGACACGCTTACCATTGTGCCAAGTTCGCAATGGAGTGATGGTGCAAAAACGCTGACCGTTGATGTCAGCGATCTCAATGGCACTGCTATCGGTACACTCAATCTGAGTTATACGGTCGATGCGACACTGCCCGTGGCCAGCGTTAACCCGACTGATACTTCAACGATAAGTGCCAGCGCCAGCATTGTGATCACCTACACCGAGAGTATGGATACCGCTTCATTGGGTGGTGCAGGAACCCTGTGGGCAGAAAGTGATAACGGCGCTTGGTCTACCACGACCAACACCGATGACACCTTTACCATTTCTCCGGCCTCTGCCTGGACATCGGGTGCAAAGACACTGGATATCACAGCGGACGATCTGGTGGGCAATACCAGCGTGGTCAATCTTAGCTACAGCGTCGATGTGGATGGAGATGGTTATGTGGCGCCCGCTGATTGCGATGACAACGTTGCCGCTATCAACCCGGGTGCGACAGAGGTGTGCGGTGATGGTATCGACAATGACTGCGACGGAAATATTGATAATCCTGCGGTATGTACTGCCTGTTCGGTCCCTTCAACTTGCGATGACGGGAATGAATGTACCAATGATATTTGCAGCGCATCTGTGTGCACCAATTCCGCCGCGACGGATGGTTCCGCGTGTACGGGTGGTACGTGCCAAAGCGGTGTGTGTGTCGTTCCGTAAACGAGTAGCGGAGTATGCAGGCTGGGCATGACTGCCCAGCCTACGAAACACCATTGAGGCTCGTTTAATCCTTTCCCCAATGCGCCGTGGCGATCCCTTCGCCGAGGTCGGCTTCGATCAGTCGGCGGCGCACTTCCAGTAGTTTTTCAATCAACGCCGGTTCGGCGTTTTCGTAGGCCTCTGCATCCGGCGTGCGGTTGACCACCACGCCTAGCAGTTCGGTGATCGCGTTGCCGATGGAGTTCTGGCTGATGGTGACGATCAGTTTGCCGTCGTCGTTGCGGTAGATGAGTTGTTTGAACGCCGGTTGCCAGCGGATGGCGTTGGCGTAGGCCGGGTCACTGATGCAGTGGTCACGTACCATCTTGGCGGTTTTGAGGAAGTCGTTGTCGAACAGCAGTACGTTTTTCACCTGATCGGGGAAGTAGAGATCGGGCAGTATCGGTGCGTTGCGACTGGAGACCTGGCTGAAGAAGGTGCGGTAGAAGTCGAGGAAGCCTTTTAGCACCAGTTCGTATTCATGCCAGAAGCGCACATCTTCCAATGTTGCTGCGCCGCCGGGGATCTCCCAGCTCGGCAGGCCGTGGGGGTAACCGGTGAGTGTGAGCCGCGCTGAGTCGTCGCTGATCGGTCGTAGTACTTCAAGATGCAGCGCTTTGCAGATGAATTCACGGTAGACGCCATGCATATGTTTTTCGAACAGGGAGTGTTGGCCGCCATCGGTAAGGTTGGGGTTTTTCGGATCGGCCAGTTTGGCGCTGCGCAGTTCATCCATGGGGAAAACGATGAAGTGGTTGTGTAGCATCCGAATGCTCGGCACACCGGGCGAGGTGAGCGGCCAGGTGGCGTCGAGACTTGCCTCGCCCGCCAGCACCAGATGCTGTGCCGGGTCGGGGAATTTTTCCAGCATGTACTGGATCATGATCTGGTTCATCCGGTTCCACACATGGCGTACGTTTTCCGGCACCTGAGTGCGGCGCACGGGACGGCCCAGGGGGTTGAGAATGGTCTTCGAGGTGTTATAGATGATAGAGGCGTCGAATTCGTTGGAGTGACCGAGCGCCTTGCGGTAGAGCAGCAGGTTTTCCGGGTTGAGCAGCAGACCGTTGTTGTTGACCAGGTCGTCGAGGTTTTCGGTGCTGTTGAAAAACTCGTTCGGTTTCATTCCCTCCGGTACATCCAGGGGGATGGGGCGGAAGGGGGTGAGGATTTCGCGCGGACCGGTTTGCATGACGAACTCTCTAACTCAGTAGCGATGACCAAAACCATACAAATACACCGCCTATTCGTACTTTGCACACAGAACCTCTTAATAGCACTATAGAGTGAGTAAACGTTTGTACGGCTAGACTGTTAGCGTGCTACGGAGATTGCGATGGATCTGCTCTACATCTTATTAGTGTTGCTGACGGTAACGCGCCTGTTCGGTGAGATCGCTGAACGCCTGGGTCAACCGTTGATCCTCGGTGAGCTGGTGGCCGGGATCGCACTCGGTCTGGTGGCGCAGAACTATGCCGAGGTTTTCCCCACCCTCAGTGCGCTGCCGCACAATGAGGTGGTCCACATCGAACTCGGCCAACGTCTTGTGGAACACCTGTCCACGCGGGGCACGATGACGGAGCAGGAGAGCGGTGGAGCACGGCGGCATCGGGG
>JBNKQR010000021.1:0-49077 GCA_050295975.1 Thiohalomonadaceae bacterium | reverse complement strand
ATCGCCAACAGGGCAATCAGCGAAACCCGGATGCCAGTCAGGAGCGGCTTCAAGGCATCGATCCTTGTCTGCACTGCGACTACAGAAGTTGTCTCGACCGAATGCCAAAGGATGCCACCCGCCCCCAGCGCCAGACCGAACGCCAGCAGGGTCAGCAAAACAAACCAGCGCCGACGCAAGGCAAATCCGTTATTGAACACGGCCATTGCTCAGCGGACGCGGATCGATGGTGGGGACTTCTGGCGTTTTCAGGGACGACTGACGACGGGCCGCGGCGCGTTGAAGTAAGGTCGCAATCGTGTCAGAGACCACCTCCTTGCGTACCCGTGTCTCGAACAACAAATTCTCGATCTCCTTGTCCAGCTCGGTGATGGAGGCATCGGCATGTTCACGCGCTACCTCGGTGGCATAGACCTCCGGCACCTGCCGTCCACTGAGCAACAGTCGCCGGGCAAGCAGCGCCTTTTCCACCGTGCGGGCAGTGCTTATCTCAGATACCAACCGTCCCATGATCAGGCTCTGCTCAGAGGCGGGCATCTCCCGGATGGCCTCTATGACCTGGCGCGTGATGGCCACACCTGGAGCGGTAATCTTCTCCAGGTTGGTGAGTGTCGGTGGTGTGGCGCCACTTACCAGGTTCTGGAGCTCTACCGTCACTACGTTTGCTTCCTGATAGAGCTTCGGTAGTAGGCCAGTTCCCGGGATACTGTCCTTGCGGCATGTATCACAGGTGGTCACGATATTCTCCCCTACTACATCTACCACCCAGTCTCTGGCGTCCACGGGTTTTACCCAGATCTCGGACAATCGTGTTGCGGCCCCTGGCGGCACTGGCCCAGTCGCTGTAACAGGACGGTTCATGTTGATGTTGTAACCGGCCTTGACGATATCGCCGGTGAACTCCAGCACCGGCTGACCCGAGCCACCGGCCGTGCCTCCGATCCATGGCACGCCGTTATCGCCATTGGAGGTCTCGACCGCGTCCTTGGCAGTCACCGCATCGTTGCCGCCGATGCCCATCTGCATCTTCCAATCGTTGCCTTTTGATAGGGTGATGAGATCGGCATAGGGGTTCTTGCCTTCGGAAATCTCCGCTTCCATCTGTTCACAAGACTTGGTGGCGAGCTGCATGGCCTCTTCGGCCTGTAGCAGGGCGTTCTGGAACATGTCATACAGACCGGGATTGGCCCTTTGAAGAATGAGCGCCGGCAAGGAAGCGATGGCGGAAGTCGCCGCGGTGGTCATGGCGTTCAGCATGTTGTCGATTCCGGAGCCAATATTATTCAATTTATTGGTTACCGCCGCCACGGGATCAAACTTGCCGCAACTGTAGCCCATTCCTAATTGGGCTGATCCACCTAGGGTAACCGAAACCACTGAAGGGTTGGCGGGTACTGAGACCGGTTCTGCGCCACCGATCTCGTAGTACCACAAGCTATCTTCGGTTGGAGCCTTGGCGGCGTATGCGCTATTCCATAGTAATAGAGCGATCAGCATCGACATCCAAGTATTGCGTGAAGTGATTCGTGTTGATTGGTGTGTAATAACCATTGCATTTCCTTGCGTATGTCTTATGGGGGATAAGAAATCCAGTCGATGGAGAACAGAAACCACTGACCGCGCCGCTGACAACACTTGTAGGGACGCCAAAGGTTCCAGACATAATCACCGGCCTGGTCGACCTTGCCTCCACTCCATCCAGATATCGTTGCCAAATCGTTGGTGCCGAACACACTGCAGCTCGTTTCGGTGCGCGGGACCATCATCTGCCAAGTACCGGTACTCTTGTCCTTCTCCATCAACGGACCTGGTGACCATATCTTCTGGCTAGATGACGACGACGGAGTAACTGGTATATAGACATGCGGTTGGCCCGTGCGGGTTACAATATCGCCGGCCCGCTGCGCATTTATAGCTGCCGCCTTGGGCTCCTCCGCTTGCGTGGTCCAGCCGGTACGCGGATACACCCCGCCCCAGGTCTGCATCGGCCAGGTACCAATCTCGCGCATACCTGGGATCAAACTCGCTGGATAGAAGATCTCAGGCACTTCCTGACGCCAAGACAACGCATCGAGACCAGACTGGAAATACGGAACAAAAGAGTTTGTTTCTGTGTGGCACAACATGCCAACACCAGCGACGATACCGGAGAGTGAACTGAGCGGATGACCGATGGCGTCCGTCTCGCGAAAGACCATGTTCTTGTGATCGCGATTGCCAGACGTACCTTCCGTGCGATTGCCAGAACTGTTGATAGGCACTGGAAGCAAAGACCCAAGCAAACCGTTCGCCGCTGTCTTTTGTGCAAGACCAAGTGTGGAACGAATCTCAACCCATGGGTTACCACCTAATTCGTTATAGCTGCTGACCACCAGATCCGGGTTGTAGTGACCGACCTTGATTGAGGTCCTGACGCTGCAGCCATGCCAGGAACAGTGTAGCCAGAAACACATTCCGATGGGCATCCAACGCATACAGGAAAATGCAGCCGTAGTGGTCTTGGCCACGATCTCTGGTGTCGTGATGGAACCTGATGTGCCAGGTAATGGTACTGCCAGCAGCATGACCAGACTTAGCGGGAGAATCTTCTGCCCTCTCATTGCTTTTGGCCTTCTTGCCACTGTCGATAACGCTGGACAGCATCACCGATATAGGTCACACCATAGACCACTGTTTTTCCTTCGAAAACGATGGCTGGATAGCGGTCGATACCGTACTGCATGGCCTTTGCCAAGCCCATCGCGGCGCGTTGCATCCACGTACGATCTTCCTCACGCAGTTGTTGGAAGCGTTGCAGAACGACTCGTTTGGATTGATCTGGATCGGCGGGAAGATTACTGGACAGCTGTGCCTCAAATCGCTGAATGCCATCTAGTTCATAGCTTTGAACATCAATATTCTTGAGTGCTTCGTTGGTGCCAGATACAGATTCCCACTGGACCTCCAAGCCAGTTGTAGTAAAGACCTCTACAAGCAACGTTTCCTGGTGCCAGACATCGGCAAACGCTGTGCCTATACCCAATAAGGCAGCAAACGCTGGTGCTATGAATTGGGAAATGTTCATAGCCGAGGATACTGCCTATGAATATTAATTCTTGATACGAAAAATCAAGTCAGCAGCTGTTGTGGTTTCAGTGAGAGGAACTTACGATTAAGTTTCTATCGCGTCCTGTTGACCGATGACGGCTAATGGGTGACCCTTTGGATTTCTTCAGGAATTCCATGCAGCCGCTTACTGTGAGAATTCCCACGGATTTTACGTTCCCGCCAAACAGACTTCTATGTTAAAGTCAAACGTTTAAATAATAGCAAAGTAATAAAACTGCGGGTGTTAGATACAAAACTGCCTTACATGGCACGTTTGAATAAAGCTACGCGGTTAACATTGGGGCAAACAGAATCCTCATGATGTGCTGGGGCCCATTAATTTGATTAAGTAATTAGGATTTAGACATAAGGATACGCCCCATGATAGCTCGGTTACTCACACTTTCACTGCTCCTGATAATGTCTTTAGGGGCGCAAGCACGCTTTCTAAGCGAAGACCCAGCCGATGGAAATGGCAATAACCCACCCAGCTTGCATAAATACCTTTATGCCTATCAGAATCCGACTGTCAATGTTGATCCAGATGGCCGAGAATCTGTAAGCACGATGCTACAGAAAGCGGAAGAGAATGCAGATGGCCCTTGGGGTGCATTCGGATATCGCTTTCTAAGCAATGTCTATCATTTCAGTACCCTTGGATTCGCTTCTATACATGACCCAGCCAAAGATGCTTACGACAGTGGAAAGATTTCTGGCAAGCAATATGCAGTCGCTACCTCCGCTGCACTTGTAGCGCCTGCGGTCGTTATCGGCACAGGTGGTACGGCAAGCGGTGCAGTAGCAACTGCAAGTACAACGGTTGGACGCATAGGGTTAACTTCTGCGGTAGGCGCAACTTACGGGGGTGGCCTTGATGCCTACACCCAAGGCACATTGATCGCAACCGATGTTCAGGAAAACTATAACGTCAGACAAACGGTTAATGCAACAGCGGCAGGTGCAGTTCTTGCCCCACTTGCAGTTGAAGGCAGCCTTGCTGCCACACGTACCGTTGAATCCGTTTTGGCTTCTCGGTCTACTTCCTCAGCCAAATTAACCATTGAAAGTCAGAGCGGACCATCTACACAAACTATAGCCGACGTTGATGCGGGTTTACCCTACAGCCACCCTGTAAAAGCTATTCCAAAACCAGACTACTACGTTAATTCTGAAGGCAATGCGCTGCCGAGCACATTCTATCGGTATGCACACTCGAAATATGCACCCATTTCAAATGCAAAGTCTGGCTCATTACCAGCCAAACGTGGCGGAACCTACGTTTCATTTGACAAGTTAGATGACGCTATCGTTGCATCCGACAAATTACAAATTCCTTATCGACCAGATTATCGGGTTGCTGGAGATACGATTGATGTAGTCGATAAAATAAGTATCCCAAAAGGTAATCAGGGGCGGGCTGAGTATCCAGAACCTATCACTCAAGATTTCAAGAAGTTCGGGCCAGGTGGAGTAACTCAGGCGACAATTGAGGGCGATGTTCCTGTTAATCCTTCAACCATAGAAAAACTGCCATGATTAATGAAGACGAGCTAATTACACGAATCACCACCCAACTAAAAAACGAACTGCCAGAAAAATATTTACCTCAGGCAGAAGAATTCAGCAGGTTAGTAGATGCTGATCTTATGAGGGCATCATATGATGTGCTTGATAACTTGCGAAGAAAGGAAGACTGGAAACCATCAAAAACCCTTGAAGATTTAATAAGAGAGTACCAAGTAGTTTTTTAAAAATCGTCATGATTGAAAATCTAATCTCTTGTAGCGAAAGTAAAGTCATTAGTTGGCATACTGGAAATGATTTAGTAACTAAAACGTATGAATATCCAGTCACAGCGGCTGTGTTTGGTGACGGGAGCCTAATGGCACCTGCCGAAATAGAACGCATCAGACAACAAATTCGTCAAATGAACTCACAGTCTACAAAGATTACTGTAGAAAACACCAACGGCCCAGGAAGTATGTAATGGCTGATGATCTACAAAAAAAGATTGTGGAAAGATGTCAAAAAAGAGAAAAAAATATTCTCGACGATCTTGATGAATACTATGGTGATAATGCCGAATGGAAAGAAAGTTCCTCGGATTTGGTGAAGTACGCAATTTTTTACAATACCGCCTTTAAAGCATGCCTCGAAGCACGATTATTATTTGGTTATGATTTGGTGCCTTTTACAAAGCGCTTTCTAGATCGGTCAACAGATATAAAAGTTGATAAAGAAAATTTCAAGTCTCATCACTACAATATTCTTTCTGAGCATTATTTAGATAAAGCGCTAGTCGAGCTGATATTAAAAAAAGATATCAATAAAAACATGCTCGAAGAAAGCTCTGCATACCACTTCAAGTTTCTTAATGAGTACGAATACTCAGATGACATCTCTTTTATTAAAAGTGGTAGAGAAACTATAGAGGCCATTATATCGACTTCCCTCCACCAGATGATAGTCAATAAATTGCTGGATATGGAATATTCTGATGTTATAAAAGAATTCGACCCAACGCCAGATAGTCCTGAGAAACTATGGCTCAAAGCTTGGCAGTTTGCTTATCAGCTATACACCTACAACTAGCAACAAGAATTAGTGCATACATAGAATAAATTGTTGCTTCAATGGAAAATAGGATTCGCTACCTCTTGTCTAGAAGGTTTTCCTGACACCTACTTTGTGTGGCTTTACTATTTGCATTGCCAAGAGCTGGGAAAGAAGTTTGATATAGAGGATTTATCTTACCAGATTCTAGATAACAAAAACAGAAAAGCTCTACAGCCTCGATAGGGCAAGCATAATAGATCGACTAGTACGAGCGGTTCCATTTCTGGGCTTATATTTTCTATACGAGAAGGCTACTTTTGCCTTAAAGATAGCCGAAAGGGAAGACCAAGCTTTCGTGTGCGCAATGAGAGGAATGGATGTAAAAAAATGAATATTACTCTTTGCTCGCCAATCACAGTGTTAAATACCAAAAATACATTCTAAAAACTATTATTGCTGCTTTACTTATAAGCTGGTTGCTTATTCCTGCCTTATCAATATATGGCCTCCCTTTTTGGCTCGCAGTGACTTTGGCGCAACTTTTCGCTTTGGGGGCATACTACACAAGCTGCTCAGTAATGCAAAAAATTTGGCATAGCCGTGAAAGTAAAAAAACGCCAAAAATTCTTGAATCACAGAACAGCAGGGAGCAAGACAACAGTAGTGATTAGCAATTCTTAACAAGAACAAACGCTTAATTAATTATTTTTTTAAATTCTTCCACGCTACGAGCATATTTTTCTGCAAAATCAGGTGAAGGCTCACGCCAACCAAAACTTTCCGCCTTGGCAAACCACGCCAGATTTTGTTCATACAAGGGGTCAAGCCGTAAACGCTCCGCTTGGGTAATCGGCACATTGGCGGCTTTGAGTGAGGAAAGTTCCTGCTGTAACTGCATGGAATACAGGTTGCCTTTCAATAACATGGCGTTAACGAATTTCGGGTAATAACGCAGCATCATATCCGCAAAGTCATGGGCTTCCTTAAATTGCCCGTTGTGCATAAGCATACGCCCAATATCATAGGACATAACAACAACCGCTTCTTTCTTAGATAAATCTTGCAGGTAGATGCCGTTTTTTACAGCATCGGGCTGTATTTCAAAGGCTTTGATATATTTTTGATCGGGCAGCAATGTGCCAGACGTTGTTTCGATATTCGTGACGATACCTTGCTCATCCGTGTACCTCACAAAAATATGGTGCGGAGCAAGGGAAAGGTGGACGTTGACCCCCAGCCTTTCGCCGATGAGCGCCAGCAAAATCGGCATGGATACACAATTACCTTTTTTTGTGTTCAGATAATTGGCAACGGACTTTCCTTGTGGCCGTTTTGTGCCAAAAGGGTCATCCAGATCATAGGCATAGACATGATTATTATTCCACGATGAAGGGGTATATAAATAGCGCAGCGTTGTTCCCAGCCGTTCAAGGGATGAATCGCCGTATTCTGGCATACCCTTGATGGTGGCGACAATGCTATCCAGCTTTGCCAGATTTTCTGAAACGGATATACCTGTGTACAGCACGGTTTCAATAAGAAAACGTGTATGGGCAAGATCAATTTCATCGTCTGGCAACTGTAAAATGTGTTCAATTTCGGCGATAGTTTCTTTATACGCCTGTTCATTCGCAACCGATGGCGATGAGTAAAAACCCATCGCGCAAACGATAAGAACGATTATTTGAGTAATTGATATGCAAAAACTCATTGTAAAAATCCCGCCATGATTCGTCCGCATATAAGGATTGATTGTGTGGTTGTGAATACTCCACTGGCTAAAGACAGATTGATCGACCATTCAATCGATTGCTGTCGCTATACAACATGAATATCATAGTCGGGTTCTAGCGGCATCTAGTTGTTGATATATTTTTTCCATACCTCATCTGTCACATTCCCACTTGATGCAACCAAATAACCTCTAGCCTATAGATGCTGACCCCGGCACCTCTTTCTCAGATGTTTGTATTCCGATGCTAGCCTATGAGAACTCTTACCTTCAGATACTGTACTGCCCTGGATATCGATACTTAGTCGTCCATACCAAGTAATACTTGCAGTCCCATACAGTTTGACTACATCGTTTGTAATCTTTCATCATCTCAGCATATCATCCTCCGCCTAAAGGCGGTAGATTCACTGATCCACTATCGGAGACTTTAAACCCGCCCTGAATACGAACAGTAATCTGCTCTATATCATTAATATTCGTTACAGCTTTACACATACCTGCAATGGTACGTTCGAGAGAGTGATAGGAATTTGCTTTCAGCAACTGCTGCCAATGGAGACGCTAGCAGCCATACCAGCGCCAGTTTGACTGGCCCTTGTTATCAGTATTTGCCATTCTTTCCCTCTTTCTTTATACGGCATTCCTTTTCCGGATACTCTATCAGTTTATATGTATTTCAACCCCATTAACTCTGCAAAATCACAACCTATGCAGCCAACATGGGAAATAGTTCAGGAAGTAACGGAAACGTGACGCCCTAGATGTAATCAGGCCACTTTTTTCAACCAGCTGTACCATCAATCCGCCCCGCTATAACATGAACTGCATCCAGCTCGCTGCAGTTTCGTTCACGCATGATTGCGGCGCGCTCTGCCTTTTCGTGCTTCTCGGTCATAGCAAGCGCCAGGGATAGTGGTGGTGGCACGTTACGAAACAGGGCTTCCAGGTTATCGGATAACACCACGCCTTCGACGTACTTTCCTGGCTCCTTTCTGGCTGAGAGCAGTAGGCTGCGCTGCTCTTCTGTGAGATCTTTAAATCTGGCGATCTGCTCCACCTCTTCCTTGGGCATGACCAGGCATAGCCACCACTCCATCATGTTGAGCATCTTGCGGCTGGCATCGGGGAAGTCTTCCAGGTTCTGGGTGGCGATCCAGAACCAGGCACCGAGCTTGCGCCACATCTTGGTGATCTTGACCACGTAGCGGGCCAGCAGTGGATTGGTGGTAATGATATGGCCCTCGTCGGTCACTACCAGGGTGGGACGGGCATCGTTCTGGTGGCGTTCCACCAGATCATTGATGTGGCTCATCATGGAGATGTAGGCCACAGTGAGCTGATCCTCGTAACCCTCCCGCGCCAGTATGCCCATCTCCAGTATGGTCACATCGGCTTCTAGCCAGCGTGTGCCGGGGCGGTTGAAGAAATGACCGGCAAGTCCTGAACAGAACAGCGCCATGCCGTCACCCATCTCGACAGCCCGGTTGCGCCGGTGTTCGGGCAGGCCCTGATCGCGGCCGATGGTGCGTAAGGCGCTGACCACGTCTTCGGTAAGTACCTGTTCTCTTCCGTTCTCCTTTGCGGTCTTTGCGGCCAGGAAGATGGCGTTGCGGATGAGTAACCGGTCTGCCCTGCTCATGCGGGCGTCCTCGCGCTCGTCACCGCCGGTGATCATGATGCGGGCGGCGATCTCCATCTCGCCGAGGATATCCCGGCCACTGCCCTCCTCTTCGGCCTCGTCATCGTCGTCTGCCAGTTCATCCGGATTCTTATCCAGACGGATGCGATGTTCCCGGTCCAGCACGCGGATAGCATCTGCAAAGGGAGGCAGGCTCACGTCCACATTCGGGTTCAAGGTGACCTGGTTGACGGAGACGTCATTGGCCTGGAAGTGTTGACCTAACAGAGAGAACGATCCGCCCGCCTCGATGATGAAGATACGCGGTCGGTAGGTAGCAGCCATCTGCATCAACAGGTAGACCAACAGGGCCGATTTGCCAGCACCAGTAGGACCCAAAATGAGCATGTGGGCATTCTTCTTGCGATCCTCCCGGTGCAGGGGATCGAAGGTCAGGGGTTCTGCGCCCCGATTGAAGAAGACCAGCCCCGGGTGACCGGTGCCCTTCGAGCGTCCGTACATAGGCAACAGATTCGCGGTATGTCTTGAGAAAACCAGGCGCGCTCGGCGGCTGGACCTGTCCAGTGCCACGTCGTAGGCCATGGGCAGGTTGCGGATGTAGCTGTCCAGGGCAAGCAGGTCCGCCTCCTGCAGGATAGGCTGCATGCCGTTGGGAAGCAGCAGTGCGTTCAACTGGTTTACGTTCGCGCGAAGATGTTTAGGGGTATCTCCACGCACGTAAAAGGCGATGTTCACCGGGTAGAGCTTGTTGCCCTGCGCCATCTCCCGTTCCACCACTTCCGCGTCCTCGCGCGTCAACGCGGCCTCTGCCGTGTCACCCACGGCGGCTCGTTTGACCTGGGCGATGTGGTTACGGGTAAAATCCTGCGGCTTGACCGTCATGGTTAGCACCATAACGGTGTGCTCTGGCAGACGATCGAACAGCGAGAATACATGGTCGCCGGCCTGGCGCTCCGCTGTGATATGCCCAACCTCTGGCGCCCGCCGCAATCCCTGTACCGTAACCAGCGTATGCGGCAGACCATCGAACCACCAGGTCGCTGTTTCATTATCGGAACGTGGCATGCTGAGGGTGAAGCGCTCGGCCAGATCATAGCCGAACGGTAGTTCATCATCACCTGGATAGGAGGCGATCTCCAGCAACTTGTCGGGATCACCATCTGTGATGGCTGGTCTTGGGTTGAACCACTTCAGGAGCCACTCGTAGAGATCTTTGCCCGTGCCACGCCGCGCGCGGATCCCGGCCGAAGCCAGGGAGGCAACCCACTTGGTCGCCACATCATTCATCGCCTCTTCCACCTCGACCGCCGATGGAGTCTTGCCCCGGACCTTGAGACGCCGATAAAGTGTTGCGCGCACACGGCGCACCTGGCCCCGCCAATGGGTCCCGGTTACCGCAGTGTCCTCGAACAGGCCACCCGGACGGGTGATCTGCTCCAGGTGCCTGGAGAAGGTTTCCACGTAATGGCGGGTGAACACACTGTCCCTGGCGCTCGGTTGCACATAGGATGCGACCTCTTCCCGGAACTCTTTCAGGCTCGGCTCGTCCTGCACGTAGACCTGCAGGATCCACGGCGCTTCGTCCTCTTCTGGAATGGCATCGGTAAGTGCGGTCTGGATAGCATCGCGCAGTTGCTGCATGAATTTGGGTGTGCGGGCCTCGGTGCCCACAGGGGTAATCTCGAATAGCGCCCCCACGCTGACACCATCTTCCAGCAGGAAGGTGCGGCTGTCCGGATCATACTCGACCCATGGCAGTAGATCGGTGAACGATGGCGGCCTATCGTACTGGCGTCTGACCGCTGCGGTGGTCAGTGGCGCCTCTACCCCGCTGTCCGTCTCTTTCGATGCAGTGCCTGCTGTTGGCTTAGCCAGATTCATTTCCGGGATCCGCCGTTTGGCACTTCCCCTGGCAGGGCGTATTCGACCTGCTCATACATGGGAAAAGCCGTAGCATACCCGGGTACCGGCACCTGCTCGTCACCGGCCAGGTGTGGGAACACATACATCACCAGGGTCGGATTCGGCAACCTAGGAAAGATAGCATCAATCTCGTTGAAGGCGTCGCGGGTGTAGCCGTCTAACGCGGCCTCACCGTCGCCAACGGAGCGATTACCCAGCTTCTCGCGCATTACCATGGGATCATGCGCGCCTGCCTCCCGCATGTGTTGCTCATAGATGGTTTTCATGGAGGGGCCGTCCTGGGGTAACACGGCATCCTTGGTACTGGCGCACCCCCCGAGAACGAGACTAGTCAAGGCGAGTGCTGTGATGAGGGTCGATGGCTTTCGCATGATTGAGTTTCCTGCCTTTGGAATTGAAGTCTATGGGGAGTTCCACGTCGACGTGGATGGCGACATGGGTACCGGCCGGCACGAATACGGCATCGAAGCTCTGGGACTGACGCTCCTTGAGCCACTTGGATACCTCATCGCTGCCACCGGCGATGGCCTTGCCCAGCACGTAGGTGCCGGTATCACCGGTGACATTGTTGCTGGCCGCACCGTTCTCACTGACGACGGTGGTCGTCTCTGCCGCGGCTGCCGCATCCGCCGCCGCCTGTACGGCCATCATGCCGATACGCTGGGTGAGGAATGCCGGGGCATTGGTCTTCTTCTCCCCGCTGATGCAGGGGATACCCTGCTGATCCGAGATCCAGCCCAGGGGGCGCTTATCGCCACCGGACTGTGAGCCACGGTCATCACTGGAGATAGTGCGGATGGTGCCGTCGTCAAACACGAAGGTGACCGAGTCGAGCCGACCGGTGACGCAGGAGAGGGTCCAGTCGCCTATGGCGGTTCCGCTCCACACCATGCCCTGCACCCCGGGTACGGTGAGGCCGTTGGCGGCCAGGTTGTCGACCCCGGTGATCACCTTGAACGGCATGGGATCGCGCACCTGACCCTGGATCGGCACCCGACCCACCAGGGCGGTCATGGCTGTCGAGCCGATCAGGGTGGCATTACGCGGCACAGTATAGACCTGGCGCGTCGTTTCCAGCTTGGAGGCCACATTATGGGCCTGCTCACGAGCGCTGCTCAGGGCGCCACTGGCGGTCTGTGAGACCGGGTGCAGCAGGCTGTTCCCTTTCTCGCCGATCGTCTCGTCACCCGGGCTATCCAGTGGTTCGATCCAGACCATACCGCCACCGGGCGGTACCTCTGATCCAGCCCCGTCGAGGCCCAGTCCGACCGGGATGTCCCCCGACTTCCCTTGAAGCGACTGTGACAGGGCATCCACCCGTGCCGTCAGTGACGACAGCACACTGGAATCCAAGCGATCCTGCGCATCCCTGCCATTCTCTCGCGACAGAAGTTCACGTTTTACACGTGTAGTCACGTTCTCCTCGATCTGCTCGCGACTGCTCAACAGCCGCTGGTTCTCGTTGCGTAGAGTGAGGTTGTCCTTGCGCAATGCCTCGACCTCTGCGGTCATGGCCGCGACGTTGGCGGTCAAGGTCTTGATGGTATCCGCGGGCGTATCCGCATCAGGTACCGGTGCCTGGGGAACAGTGTCCAGAGAGAGTCGGTCATCTGCCCCGTTGGAGCATGATTTGATGGTCACGAACAACAGCATGAGCACTACGATGCCAGCGATAAGGGGCAATAATCGATTACTGGTAGCTATGGCCATGGTCTTCCCCTACCGTGAGGCCTCGAACGGCCGGGCGGAGATCAGGTATACGGCCGTGGTGTCGGCCTCGTCTCCAGCTGGCAGCAGGCGATTGTGTTGAAAGGTAGCGGCCAACCAGGTGCCGCGTAGGTTGCGTGGATCCAGCGTCTGCGTACTGCTGGTTCCATTGGTCAGTTTGACGGCTGTGACATACAGCCCTTCTGCCCGCCAGGCCACCAGTGGTGTTGCCTCAATCGCACCCCCGTGCATTAGGCGAACAGGCTCGCGCTTGACGGGAACGCGAACGATCCCCGGTCTCTCCTGTACGAGGCGTGCGGGAGCATAGAGCTGTTGGGCCGCAAACCTGGTAAGGGCGGCATAGCTGTATCCTGTTTCCGCATTGTCTCCCCCGGTTGAATCCGTCGTACCGGAGGTACCTTTCTCTTTGTCCTCCACATACACCTGTACGGGATTGGTCTGACCTCCATCCTTGGACGCAGATACATCGAAAAGGAAGATCTGCCCTTCGTCGGTGCCACGCACCATGACGCGAGTGGCATCGAATGGTTCACTGGCCAGGAAGTAGACGGTTCCATTGACACTTTGGGTACGCAGCAACGGCTGCAGTGAAGCAGGCAGACCAACTTTTACCGGACCTGGCAGATGCACCAGACGTTCGTGGCCCACCTTGAGATCAATCCGGATCGGCGTCTTGTTCCACTTGATGCGCTCGGTGATTTCCGGCTCGGCGTGAACCATCGACTGCACCAACAGCAACACTATACTCAGCCAGAAGATCACACCTCGTTTGAAAGAATCTGTTGTTTGCATGTTTATCTCCCTCAGCCGTCTTGCCCTGGTTCGTCCTTGAGCTCATCCTCGCTCAGCCGCCGTGGACCCTCAGCCGCAAAACCATCCAGCGCCAGACCCCATGGGTTCAATTCCGGATCAACGGCAAGTCTTACTACGCGCAGCGGATAGCGAATGGTGGTCTTCTTCACCGTCATGCCTTTCACAGACTCGAAGAGATCGAGATCCAACCACACAACCCAGATCCCAGGTGCCAGCACATCGACCCGGCGCTCTTCGTAGCCGTGTCCCGGCACCTCCTGTACCCCGCGCACCCGGTAGGACAACTCACCGTGCTTGCCCTTCAGCTCCATGTCTGCGATGAGATCGGCGCGATAGCGTGGCGTCACATAGGCAGATACACGAAATATCGCCTTGCCGTAATCCTGCGCACCATCATCCGGCCAGCGATTGAGTTGCTGAAAGATGTAGAAGGCGAAGGAATAGACGTTGGCCGGAGGTACTTCATCCACGGCCAGTGTTGCACCTGAGCGTAGGTCCGGCGGAACATGCACGGTCAGATGTTTCGGTGCCTGGCTCCAACCAAACCACAACGCCAGGATGACGATGACCTGCACACCTATGATCACCCACAACGAACGCAGATGGGCGCGCACGTTATCGATCTCGTAGCGGTAACGTCGCACCACTGCTCCTCCCGATATCCCAGGCCCCACTCCTACGAATGAAGGGTGACCGGCGCAGTCCATACTCGTCCAGATAGATAGCGGCCTGTTGCTGGTAGTAACCGTCCGGACGGCCTCGCTTGAATCTCTGAAATAAAGCAGCCATCACGATTACGGTTCCAACCACCCCTACCCCGGCAATCCCAAAACCCATGGTGACCGCGCCCATCAGCCATGCCAGAAGGAGGGAAACAGGCAACCAGATGAGCGCGGCCACGCCAACGATGACGCCAAGCTCCGAAGAGGAACAGCCTTTGAAGATCGCAGGCTCCGCGTTGAGACGGTTGGCAAGGATGTCGCCGCGTTCAAACATTAGATGACACCAGCGGCCTCGGTCAGCAGGTAGCTGGCGAAGATCAGCACAATGGCACCGACAACACCCAGCACCCCAACCTCTGCCCATTCCGCCTTGCCCTGTCTCGCCTCATTGAACTTGGCAAAACCCAGATAGGCGATCCAGAGAAACCCAAGGACAGCGATGGCCAGACCGAGGACCAGACCCCCATCCTTGATATAACCTTTAATCAGCCCAATCCAGTCCCCTGCTGCAGGGGCAGTACTGGGCGCCACCGGTGTCGGCAAGGCAGCCCACACGGACTGGTTCACAGATATCATCAGCAGCCCAATCGCAACCGCACTCTTTTTAATTGCCTTCAACATATTGCATTCCTCCGAAGCAAAAGACTTTCATTGATAAAAACCGAATCACCGTAGATAAAAACCAAGCACCATGAGCACGATGCTTGCGCGTAGCGCGCTCCAGGCCACATCGAATATGCTGACCTGGCCGCCTTGCCAGGCACGGAAAGTACCCAGCGTCACCCAGATCACCCAAACGAAGGTAAGCACAATCACGATGGCGGCGATTGCTGTGAGCAAGGTCGATGCAGTTACACCTGAACCTGCCTGGAACGCCGCTTCTTGAGCCGATGTCATGGACTTCCATCACCGCCGGTAGTCGCCACGCAGAGGAGGAAAGTTCCTTGGCTCTACTCGTGGTACATTGATGTGATCCTGAATGCCTTGGCGTACCCGAGATAGGTCTTGGCGCAGCCAGTCGTAATGGAAATGAATTCGTGCATCAGGTTCGGCTTGCGACTCCGCCTCGCGAATCAGCACTTCGAGCGCATCGATCTCATGGGTAAGCTGCGCTAACGTTTCGCGTTCAGCGTCTGCGTCAGCGCATACATGCTGGATCGGCAATATGATAAGCAGCCCAGTAACTAACAGATTGGCAACGCGCATTGATCTCTTCCTCATGTCGTACATGAGGCGGAATGGTGCGGTATCTGCTTAGGAAGGGATACGGAAAATCAAGTCAACGTGTTGCTTGGTTTTTTTTGAACAGACATTTCCAGTGCCGTAACGACATGGATGGTTTTTGAAGTGGGTGATGTGTGCTAGTTACAAGAGTTACTTGCTCAAATAGGCGGTACCATCCTCAATATATGCTTGCTTGATCGGAGAACGCGCAGTTTGTGTTTCCTGCTCGGCGATACCCTCCCCCTTCTCCAGGTAGATCGACAATATTGCGTCTGTTGGGGGATTGACGGGAATTAACCGCTCAATATGCCTGAGCTGCTCATCACTAAATTGATCCCCGTTATGGATTTCCATCTCGTGCGGTATAACAGTCTTTTCACCAGCTAACTTCTGCAAGGTCTTCAGAATCTGGAAGCCGTGTGGATCCGAATCACCCCAGTGAAATAAAGGCGCCGAAATCCTTGAAGTCAGCATTTGGTAAAACCGCTGAAAGCGTCTGGTTGGGTATCCACCCGTATAGAGAACAATCGCATCATCTTCAATGATCGAGGTGTACTCGAGAAAACTCGATAAATTCTCTATGGTAAGAAGGTAGCTAGGACTATTGAACACCGAAAACTCGCCTAAGAGATCCCCGGGTACTCCTAAATACGGCCTGACAGCGGAATTGATCTCCTGGCTTCCCGCTCGAAACTTTAGTGGGCCAGCAATCAACACTGGATGCACCATTTTTAGCAGGTTGAGCTCGGCCAACACATCTTCGAAACTTAACTCTGGCTTATCCAGCCTGCCGCGATAGATCTGACCAAGGGTAGAGACAATAGGCAATAGCGCCTTTGAGTCGCCAAGCTGGCGCGCACCAAACTGCCGGTAATCGAGAATCCTGGATTCAGGTAGCGCTTCAATAGCCAGCACAGCATTCACCAGGATTTTGAGTCGGGTAGCTTGCTCTATTGTGAGTCCATATTTTCTTTTGCCATGGCGCCACGCATCCAGAATTTCATCGACTACAGCATTCAGCCAGTGCCCATCAGGCGGGCGCTGGATACCAGCCTCAATCTGAACCAGTTTGTCCGGAAGGTATTCATAATCGAGCAGGTCGGCCACGCCCTTTGCATCATGGAGACGGATCCTCTCAAGAGACGTCCCTATGTAATGTTTCTCCCACTCGAGTGAAATAAACATTTTTTGCTCGGCCGTCGATAGGTAGGCATGAAAATCTCGGAGAACGTCTGCGCTCCGAAACGGATAAGGATCCTGTGGATCCATTGTGAAATCCTGGCGCTTTAGTAAAACGTCGCGCTTTCGCTCTGGCTGTGTTTCTGCCTTCCTGACTAGTTGCTTAAGACAATAAATGGCCTGCTGACTCATTCTGGATTGTTACCCCCGATCAAGGAGTCGGTGACCAGCTTGCGAAGTTTTTCCTTGAGATGCTGCACATCAACGGTAGCCTTTACCCCATCGCGGATAAAAAATAATACAGTATCCACAACCGCTGTCATGCGGGGCTCAGATTCATCAGGTGCCGCAATGAAAAGTTGCAGGCCGATAGATTTTAGGTAATTCGCTGCCTGCATGGTGTTTTTCAGGTCCATACTCTGGAATGCCTCATCTGCCAGGTACAGAGACAGCCCTCCTCGTAACGAACCATCCGCTTCTCGGTTGATTCGGTATGCACTTGCAAGGGATGCTCCCATTGCCACGTAAAATGGTGATCTTTGTTCTCCGCCTGAACCCGCTCCCTTCTTGCGAGAAAGCATCTCCTTGATTCCTGCCTCTTCATCGATGATCTCTATATCGTACCTGTAATAACTACGGTAATCCTTGAGTTCCTCGTCATCATCTGTCTCCAGCATTTGACGAATAACCTCGAACTGCACCTGGTGTGGATCAAACAATCCGCCAAAATCTGCCACATCGTATTCATTGACATGCTCAACAAAATCAATGAAATCTGCGTACTCAGGCTTTCTATCGAAGCGGAACTGATAGATTTGATTTGACGAAAATGGTCGGCTCTTCAGCTCATCATTGAGCTCTCGAATTCTTCGTTTCATGCTGTTGATCTGGTTTCGAAGTCGAATCGCAAGATCCTGCCGAATAACTCTTTCTACTTCTCTGAGTGCATTTGATGCCTCTTCTTCCCGTGTGTGCAGCCCCAAATCCTCTAAGGTCTCGAGCGATACCTGAACAGTTTTTAGAATCGCATCCAATGATAGATTTTCCATGAATCCACCAATTTCGATGCCCTCTGCACCGCACTCCGCATTGTATGTGGCTGCTTGCTGTTGACCACTTGCCATAAGCGATGAAGATTCACCGCTACGCTTTTTTGCATTTTCTCTGCAGTGATTAATAACTTTCTGATAATCCTCCGGTGTATTCTGCGAATACTTATCCTGTTGGACTGACAATACTTCTTCAGCCTTCGCCGCGTCATAATCCGCCTGAGCGGCCGTTTCCTTACGCGCCATATCTAAGTGCGGTATTAAACGCTCGTCCTTCTTTCGTTGGCTACCCCTTTCACTAAACTTTGTCCTGGCGGTTTGCTTTTGCTTTGCATGTTCCCGCTCCACCCTTGTTAATTCTGATATCTGCGCCTCAAACCGAGCCAACTCAGCACGCAGTTTCTCAGTATGGCTAAGATCGATAGCAGATATTTGCGTTTCTAGCTCATCAACGCGATTCTGAGCTTCAACAAGATTATTTATCTGGCTTTTCGTAGAAGAAACTTTTTTAAGATCTGAAAAAAGGTCATTCAACTGGTCCAGTGCAATCTCGTGTCGCTTCTTGGACTGCTCTGACGTTAGACGTTGCTGATCTATCTCACTGATTTTCTGCTCTAACAAAGTTATCTGGCGTTGTGAGATGGATTTGCCGATCTTTGGCAGGTCTGGCAGATGCAGGCGTTGAATACCACCTTGCCTTGCAAACATTCCATCTGGTGTCAGTGCTCGATCCGCACCAACGAGATCCTTTGTTTCATCGACAAGGTCGATATTAAGCAGTAACCGCTGCAGGTAAGCCACGGCATACGGACTCTCCCCTCTAATCAAGTCCGCAGCAGTACCCTGTCTTACATTATCCTTATTAACCCAGTGTTGGACTTTCTTGGTATTCACGACTACCGCGTTGTAGAGGCCTTGCCTTTTCATGCCACGGTAGATAGAAACGGCTTCTTCAGCGTCCTCTGGATCGACTACAAGCGCTTCGGCATTGTTGCGCAAAAAGGCCTCGATAGCGGGTTGCCATTGTTGCACGGTGATCTCAGTCAACTCACAGATAGGCGTGGCTACAATATTCCTTTCATCTAGTGCTTGGATGAGAAGTAAAGTATCCCGATTAAGGTCAGATTTTCCCTGACGAATGTTTTCAAGGCGTTCCTGTTTATCATTTCTCTCCTGTTCTGCCTGGTGATGCTCACTTCCTACTTCAAGCAAACGGTTAAACAATTCACTCTTTTGCTTCTCCAGTGCCTTTCGTGAGTCATCTATCAGACGATCAGTGGAAGATGGGTCTAGAGGCCATTGTCCTTCTCCGGCAACCGCATGCCTTGTCATCTCATCCAGAAAAGGAACAAACTCTGAGTGCAAAAGATCTTTATAGCGGACAACCTGGGTGGATAGGGCAAGCACACCACGAATATCCTTCAGTGTTCCCTTGATTCTATCAATTTCTCTTTGGAAGTTGTTTTTCTTTTCTAACAGTAGCTTACGCTGCGCCTCATTCTCATCGGCATCAATTAAGGCTTTGACCTGATCGCGCTTCTCTCTTACTTCCTTAAGCTGCATTTCAGCAGCATGCATCTCTGCTGTTTCTTTACGGTAGGTAGCATACAACTCCCACATTTCTTCCTTGAGTGCTTCGATCTTTCCATCCAGCGCCTCGAATTCGAGTTCCGCCGCACACCACTCATAGGCTGCCGCATAGGTCGCCTTGGATTTTGCATTCTTGAAAATGTTAAAAATTTGAGTGAGTTGTTCGATCTGTTTCTTGGTACGTACCACCGCCTCCTTCTTTCGCTTATAGGATTCGAGGCTGTCGCGCATCTTTGCGATGTCAATCGGTTCTGCATCCAAAATGCTGGTCTTTACAAAGTCCGACACAGATCCGTCGAGACTCGTCATTGATATGGACTGTTTGAAAGCGCGGCGGTATTTTCTGGTGTCTGGTGGATAATCAGGATGGCACAATGATCGCGTCAGCTGGTCAACATACTTTTCAGGCTCACGGCCAAAAAGAAAACATCCCTGCTCCGAGGTTCGTTGCTTAAATAATGCCTTGAGCTGTGCGTAAGGTCTCGGTACCAGATGACCGAGTTCCGTTTTATCCAGAAAGTCATATAGGGTGAATTCAACGCCTTCGAGGATGAAAAACCCCTCTATCTCTTCGTGAGCATCATCACGACGAGCTGAGATCGCTGCCCCTACCGTAGTTGGTTCGCCGGTGACATCATCGGTAAAGACCAAACCGATCCGACAAAGGGCATCATCTCTGGGCTGGTAGACTGAATTTTCCCCAATTGCATCTTCAGTTTTGACCAAGCCAAGTACATAACCACGGATATCACGCTCACTGTGCTTGTCTGGTGCCTTTGCGTTGGGTTTCCAGTCTCGTCGATTACCACCCAGCATGACGTATTGAATAGCGTCAAGGAAACTGGATTTACCGGCACCATTCGCACCAATTAGCGCAGTGTGTCCTCGGATTTCCCACTCATCTGCCTCGAATAAGTACCAGTTAACGAAAATTATCCGCGTTAGTGATTTCATGACTGCTCGCTTCCTTGCTCGGGATCATTCTCTTCTATTTCATCCTCTTCGGACTTTTCTATTACCGGCACATCTTCCGCCATGAGATATCCCGCGACTTTTTCGATCATATTCCCGCTAAGCAGCTCACTAATTGTTGGATAGATACGAATTCTCACGATGCGCGGATCAATTTCATCCTGTTCGGTATCAAGAATTCCGTGGTTTGCAAAGTCTCTTAGATACTCTCGAAATACTGTTGATGTTTTTGGCATGTCACGCTGTGTGAGCTGTAGATAACGATCTTCAAAATCCTCAACAGAAACCAGCACACTGCTATCCTCCTCAAGATTAAAAGCATTTAGTTCCTCGTCATAGATATAGCGCAGCGCAAGTAAAATTAATGTTTCCTCAAGTTTCATCCGATAGACAAAATCTTCAGGAGTAATACCCACATATCCATGATTTTCATTGATCACAAGCTGATGGTTGAGCGCATCCATCAGGTTTCGATAGTATTTCTGGTATCGCACCACACGATCGAAATGACGACGCTGCCTCGGCTTGGTCCTAAGCAGAAATTGTTTGGTGAGTAACATCTGGGCAGTCAGTTTCAGATCTGCCTCATCGAGCTCTTCATCGGCGCTGAGTAGTGTTTTCAGATCCTTGATCATTGAATACGTCCGATTCTTTGGATGATGACCTCTGTCATTTCAAGGTATTCAGTGTCAACCATCTCATTTGTCGCAGATAACCGGTAGTTCCTACCTATCAATGGGTAGTGCTCTTCAGTAGCGCCATGCTTGACGGTTTCCAGCTTTGCCAAGCGATGCAGCGCTAGTATGTGAAAATAGTCGCGGATCGTATTGATCTGGAAGCGAGTCAGTTCCCCAGTGACATTCCTACCAAGCTGTTGATGGAGAATCTCAACCAGCCCTTTCTCAGTCACCTGGGCTGCCTGGCGAGCCATACGCTCCTGTCTAATACGCTCAACCATTTCTGGATCAACGTGTTTGAAACGAATAGTTCTTGGCTCAGGGGGTTTACGAGGGCGTTTTGGTTTAAACAGACGAATCTCAAAATGAGATTCACCCGTAATCCAGGGGATCGGCACATCTACTATATTTTTCTGATCTGCGTTTGTAGCAAGTGCTGTAATAACCTGTTGGATTATTCGCCCAGTTTGGCGGGGCGAGCGGCGGGCGTAATCAATGACCGCATCAACACGCTGCTCATACCTAACCTTCATACTGTCAATGGCATCAAGCTGCGCTTCGATATTGAAAAAAACACTCTCAAGACGTGAGAGGTCCCGTTGCAAGTTCAGCTCTGATTCTGACTCTGAATAGATATTGCGATATCCGGCGAGTAGCTTCCTGTAATTTTCCTGGTTATATCTGAGTCTGGAAGCAACCTGTTCTAGCAGGAAGTCACGAAGAGCAAGTGGATTATCGC
Source organism: Thiohalomonadaceae bacterium (assembly GCA_050295975.1). Taxonomy (GTDB): domain Bacteria; phylum Pseudomonadota; class Gammaproteobacteria; order Thiohalomonadales; family Thiohalomonadaceae; genus JAPHTQ01. Next base: position 27,444 of record JBNKQR010000021.1, on the reverse strand, counting down.
TTGTCTTTATGGTCGCGTAATCCCTTATAAAAATCTCTCGAAGAAAATCGTCGAAAAATGTACGGATGACTTCTTTTGCTCGAATCTCTCCTTGAATTCGATCGTATAGATCTTTTATCGAGCCTCGTATTCCCTTCAGGTGGCGGGAAAATCTTGTGGCGTCTTTGGCCAGCTCAATCAGAGTATCTGCATGGGATGACGGGTCGGTAACAACCTCTTGTATGGCAGCACGTATCGACTTCAGCTTGCCAGTCATTACCAACGGCCTACCCTCGGCAATCTCCAACAACGATGACATTAATTGACTGACGTTGTGCGGCATGGAGACAAAGGTATGGTATCCGCGGCGCTCTTCCTGCAGCCAACCACAGCTGAGCAATCTTGAGTACATTTGGTTCGCCCGGACATTAATAGGGGTATCCGGCTCTGAAACCTCCTCATCATCCGGCAGCCAAAGGCTCGGATAGGATTCAATTACCGACTCGATGACACGAATAACCTCTTGGCGTGCATGTCCATATTCCGAAACATCCACGTCTTCCTCGAACAACTTGACATGGAGACGCTCCAGCACCCGCCAGTAAAGGCGATTAAGACTGGACCCCAAAGGCTTGAATATCGCCTCGGGTAGTCTTTCGAAAAGATGGCGTGTCTCCATATTTTACTTTCCCGGCACTACGATGAATCCATTTATATGTTAAGTTACTTTACAGGTCAAGTATCTTTACATATGATTAAGGATGACTCAACTAGACCCAAGGGCCCATCATGGGTGAAATATCCTGGTATCAAAAAGCTCGCCTACGTACTATCGAGACCCTAGCCTTCTGGCGGGGCAGAATAAATTCCCGCGACCTGACCGAAACATTCGGTATATCCAGAGTAGTGGCGCTGGGCGATATTCACCGGTACATGGAGCAGGCGCCAGGCAATCTTATCTACCGTAAAAGCGATAAAGCCTTTTTTGCGACCAGTATTTTCAAGAATCAGTTCACCTCGGGCGTTATTGATGAATGGATGACGCTGGATGCGTCTCTTTGCGAATACGTCGACAAACCGCAATTTGCGGTCAAGCCTGAACTTGCACGACCACTTATTCAAGCGATACACAAAGGTACTGGCGTCACAGTCGTGTACCGCTCAATGGAACACCCTGATGGGACAGAAAGGTCGCTTTTCCCTCACACGCTGGTCTACTCAGGATTTCGTTGGCATATACGTGCTTGGTGTTGTGTGCGGAAGGACTTTAGGGATTTCAATCTTTCCCGTGTCTCACACGTAAACGCACTGAACGAAGCGCCTATGCCAGAGGCAGTACCAGACCATGATGAGCTATGGAATACGATGGTGGATATTCACTTCATGGCAAACCCTGGCATGAACGAACACGAACGATCGCTCATTGAAGCCGAGTTCGGTATGGTGAATGGGCTGCTAAAGGTGAATACGCGCGCAGCTCTCGTAATGTACACCCTACAGGCCTATCAAGTGGATCCTGAACAGAAACAGGAAGTCTATAAACAACGCCTTGTTTTGGCAAACCACGATGATATCGCTCCTTTCCTCTGGTGATTCTGGGTAACCGATTGAATCCAAAAACTGGTTGATCGCGGACAATACGTAGATACCTCTTTGTAAAGAGACCAACGGGATCAAAGGTATTTCTTGAAGGTACTCGCTGTGACTGCCACAGCCAATGCGAACAGCGTAGCGAATGGCAGGATAACGAATGTCGGATGCAGGCTGAAAGGGAGCGATAGATAGATCACCCATGCCAGTACTACGAGCGGCATTACAGCCTTTTTGGCATAGTGGTATATAAATGAACTCTCTCTTCCTCCGCCCCACCTTCTAAGATCCCTACGCACCAGGCCGTCTACCAATGCCACCAGGCTGAATAGCAGAAATACAGGTGTCGCCAATATGAGGATTGCCAGGCGCACAGAGAACACCTGGGTCACCTGCATCGCTGCAATGGTATATTCTGCGATTGGCCTATAGCCCTGGTGCAGTGTCGCTCGTAGCCCTGTTTCTTCCGCTCCTGGTGGCTGGGATATCCAGCGTATGAATGAGACGAATCGTGTGACCTCGAATAGATAATAGTAGCTCCCATCGGCGACCTGTTTGGCAAACTGGGCTGGGTCCGATGTCACGATGCTGCGTCGGAAGTCCTTGTCCAGATAGCTAATCTCATTTGCCAGCATCTCTCTGCTGTGATCCAGTCCTTGCTCGGGCCACCAGAGGTTCATTCCGATCCATTCGATGATGATGGAAAAAAGTAGTGAGAATAGCAGCCACTTGATGGCCTGGGCTATGGCGGTCAACCCCTTGGAAATCAGTCCCTGTCGAACGGCTGGTCGCCGTGGATCCGCGACCGCCTCAGCCATCGGCGTCTTCCGCCTGCTCGCACGGCGCCCCGATGTCAGCTACAGCCATCCACCATGGATCCTGGGTTCGATACCACTGATCGTTGGTGATGTAGGTCCGTTCCATTTCGTTGGCGATCGCCGCCAATCCTGCCGGCATGGTGTTGTCCCCGCGCGTATCGGGCAGCGGTATGTGCAGCTTCCAGAGTTGACCGCCCTCCAGCAGGGCGAAGGCCTGACCCTTGGGCAATGCCACCAGTTCCGCCGGTGTCAGCATGGGCACTTCCGAGACGCTGATACGGTCCTCGTTTCTTGATTTGAAGTCGATGCCTGAACCAGGATCCGACGAGTCATCCACGCCAGAGACACTCATCAACGTGAATACCTCTACCCTAGGCAACTGGTTAGTCATCATCTCGGCAGTGGCCAGTTCCTTTACCCGTAACATGATCATCGTATTGAAGTTGCCCGCCACCTGCCCTGCTTTTGCACGATTGCCGATGCGTGCTTCGACATCCGACCAGGTCTGGGTGTAGGCCGTGACCTGGAAACCGGCACCGCCGGCCTTGTTTAACAACGGCACGAACTCGTCACCGATCAGTTCGTTGAACTCATCGGCGTGCATGGAGATGGTCGGCAGTGTGTAAGTCGGGATGGCATTGATGGGATCGCTGTCCACTCCATGCTTGTAGATGTGCCCGGCTACCGAAACCAGGTCGGCGAACATGGAGTTCCCCACCGCACTGGCGACCGTAGTGTCGGTCAGAGCGTCGAGGCCGACATATACGATCCCCTTCCTACGGATGACGTCCATCCACTCAAAGATGGGCCTAGTGTCATCTTCGTCCAGGTAATCCGGTGAAATGAGTTCGGCGATCTTGCCGGTAGTGAGCTTCTCCATCAGCGGTCCGACGGAACTGACGATCTTGTCAAAATAGGTCTTGTCATACTTGAAGGCCGACACCAAACCGTCGAGGACAGGATCATAGAGGTCCTGTGTCTGCAGATGTCGCATCAGCGCGATAGCTTCTTTACTGCGTCCCCGCAGAGCCGCTGGCAGGTTGCGTTCCGAGATCTTGCTTGTTAGTTCCTCGACCTGCTCCTTCCAATCCTCAGCTCCGTGCGCATCCAGATGCGCCTCGGCATACTCGGTGAACAGAGGTTCGATATCGTTGATGTAGCGTCGGACCTGCTGGTAATCCGGACGGCGGTTTAGCGCTACCAGGGCGCGGGCGATGATGTTGACGAAGCGCCAGGCGAACTCCTTGAAGGCTGCGGAGTTGCCCTCGCTTGGAAGTTGGTTGGCGATACGGGTTGCGACCTCGGTGATGCGGGAGAAATTACCAATGGCGTTATAGCGGGCAGAAATCTCAGGGAACCCGAGATGAAACATGTAGAACTCCTTGGTGCGACCCGCCCGTTTGGCCTCGGCATACACTCGCCGCAGTAGATCGGCATCTCCCTTGGGGTCGAACACGATCACCACATCACCCCGCCGGATGTCCTGGGCGATGAGGATCTCGGCAAGCCGGGTCTTGCCGACCCGTGTGGTGCCCAAGACCAGGGTATGCCCTACCCGCTCGCCAATATCCATCCAGACATCCTGCTCGTCGGGCTCCACGGCGTGCAGGGCCGGTTTTCCACCGACTGGAGGCAATGGCGCCAGGGGGTTCCACCAGGCCCGGCAACGGAGAAACCAGGCCAGTAGATTCAGCAGCGGCACCGACTCCCATGCCACTTCTTTACGGCGGGCCCACCGGTACAGTGGACCAGGCTGGACGTAGCGTTGAACCTCGGGGCGTATGGTGTCCCGTAATCTCTGGGTGTGCTTCTGGGTCCAGCGAAAGCCTTTACCCAGGAACAGTTTGTGGCGACTGAGCGGGATCTTGTCGGAGCGCAACCGGTATGTGGGCAATCGACGCATATTGCGCTGATAGCGCATGACCCGCCAGGCCTGGCGCGCGCGCAGAATGCCGACCATCGTCAGCGCCGCACCAGCGCTGTACGCGACACCAGGCGGCATCATCAGGGCCCATGGTGCCAGCACCGCGATGGCCGCCGTGGCGAACGCCACCAGGGTGGACCACAACTCTACCGGCGGGCGCAGCAAGGCCTCGATTGGGTGCCTGTTCACTGCTCAATGCCTTGTAACGTAATCAGGACCGGATAATGTGAGATACCCAAGGCCTTAGCGATGTCGTCCGCGGACGCAGGTGTAATGGACAGTCCATCCGCCAACCGGGCGATGGTGCGCAGATCCTCCAGTGTCTCCGCCTGCACCAGCATCCCAACCGCGCCGATCTCCTTGAGGCGATCATGGTATTGAACCAGCCACTGCCTGGAACGATCATCTGATCCGATGAGAAAGAAAGGACGTGAAAATGGTTTGTGGTGCCGCCTTGCCTGTACCTGCCCTGGTGTCAATCCTGGTGAGTTGATTGGTAACAGGGCTTTCGCATCAGCCGCACCCTGCTGAGGCGTGGCCGATGCCTGGCTGCGCTGTGGCATCTCATCGGCCGGTCTGAAGGCCTCAAGATAGGGTGTAATGGGTTTGGTATTGCCGCTGTCATAGATCACTGTGAGTTCGGCCTGAACCATGGCCGGCAACAACAGACAGACGGTGACTACACCTATCCACATTCTGTGATTGCATCTAGACACAACCCTACCCCTCACGCACCAGGCGCAGCCACCGCAGCTGGACACGGCGACGGTATTTGCTGGCCTTCTGGGGATTCATCGGCGCGTGATAGCATCCAACACTCTCCCACCAGTCGCGCCTGCTTATATAACACCCCTGCAGTATGGCCGCGCCTACGCGTAGATTGTGGTAGGGATCGAGCGCTTGCCATGGCGTCCCCAGCTGCTCCCGGTGGTAACGCCAGTTGACCTGCATCAGGCCGATATCGATGGAGCGATTACCCCGGTCCAGCCAATCACACAACGCCTGCCATGCCTCGATACGAGTTGAGTAGAAATAACCCTCTCCAGCTACATTCAGTGTCCACGGCCAGGGGTGGTATTCACCCTTAGTTCCCACCCTTTTCCCACTCTCGGCGAGGGCCATGGCGTACAGGATGGTGTGGGGTATACCGCGTTCAGTGGCGATCGCTTGGTATCCAGCTGGTACCGAGTCCGAACTCCAGCATGCGGTTGCAACAAGCAGTCCTGCAGCTCCCAGCAACAAGGCCAGCTGTTGTCTCAATCTTGCCATGGCCTAGAGATCCGATACCCGAAGTAGCGACAGATCTTCCCCGCGACGGCGCAAAATAGTTGGGGCGTCGCCTCGACCATGGGTCAATTTGTCCAGGGCGCCAGCGTCGTGGTTGAGGGTGATCCGATGGCTGCGTACCCATGCTGGATTGATCTTGTGGCTGACTGCCCACTCTCTTACTGCGCCGTCGTCTCCCTTGGTTACGCCGGTTAGATAGATATCGATACCGCTAACCTCATTGATCCGCTTCAACAGCTGGTTCAGCATCAAATCACAGGCGGGACACTCGGGACGAGTGAAATACAACAGGCGATCATCGGATTTGAATGTGTTGCTGTCTTGCGGCTTTCTGGGTATTTGGCTGATATTGATCAGCTGTTCATGGGGATACAGGCGTTTTACCGCTGCATCGTATGCGTGTTGGAACGCAAGGATACGGCCAGCATCCTGATACATGATGCGGGCCCATACCTCTGCATAACGCTGGCGTTCTGCCTCATTGCGCGCATGGATGCCGAGCACCTCAATAGGCGATATGGTCGATGGACTGATACTGCCACGAATCCCTTGCATCAGTTGTTTGTAGCGTCGCCACTCCTTCTCCGAAAGATCCCAAAGACGGGCTTGTGCCAGATCTGTTTCAGACGATCTGTTTGTATTGATCGTCAAGCCTTCCTTCCCGATTTGTCTGGTCTGGGTATTTGCAATATCGGTGGCAAAAACGGGAGAGGTTAGCGCAAGAGCGATAACTAAGATGATCTGTCTATAATGATTAATCATTCGTACACCCCTCGCCACAATCCCTGTCCTGACTACCCAACAGCTCGTCTCTACCACGACCAGGCACTGAGAGATCCCTGTAAACAGGGCCCCTGACAAAATGACACCCCCTGGTTGCAACCTGGCTTGTTGCATGAGTGGTCATAGACGATGCCTTTTCCTCATGAGCATTTTTGTCGGAAACCGACCCCAGGGAATATCCGCCAAGGAACAGCAGGAACGCTAATATGATTTCCATGTGGATTACCTCTGCAACGAAACGGAATGAACCTGGCCAGCAGGCCCCTGGAACTTGACCTGCCCTTTGAGCCGGTCGATCTGGGTGAGGGTCCAGCCGGACTGTTGGTCTCCAGTTTTCAGAAATGCGACTTGTCCGGCCTGGGAAACAACGACATAGGTCATGTCATCCCATACATCGATGGCGTCAATGTGAAAAGGTGGAACCTTGGCCAACCGGGGTTTGCTCTTGGTGGCCGGTTTGCGTTTAACGGCCTTGAGCGCCTTGACCTGACTGCTGATCGCATCTAGCCGTAAAGCGGTATCACTTACCAGCTGTCTGAGCTCATTGTTGTTATCACCCAGATTGCTGAGCGCCACCTTGATCCCTTGGAGATCTTTATCTATTTCAGCGAGTTCACTTTTCACGATAGAGCTGTCGGCTTTATTAGCCTGAAACCCTTGATCGATACTACCGGCCAGGGAATATAAACTGAGATCGAACGCCCCATTCTCCTCGCCATGTTTCTTATCTTTCGAACCATTAACTTCGTATTCTGCCTGGACCTGGCTATCCAGTTCCGTCATCAGGGGATCAGTGGACGGACTGTTCACCTGGAGAATGATCAACAGCAGACAGATTGCGATGATGCCGATGACAACAGCTATCAGTACCGTCTTGTAACGCAGCTTACGGAGTATCGGGAATGCCATGGCGTCCTCCCGGATGGTATCATCGTCTGGAAGAACTGGATGTTCTGAGCGGTTCTCAATGTTCATTTTATGTGACCTCCATTTCTACGCTTATTCTGGTGATCAAGTCGATCGACCTCACAACGCTCGAATGTGATCAGCCGGTGCACGGGATCCTGAACCAGGCGAAATGCAGGGCCTGCAATGGTTTCCAATGCGCCTTGCAACTGCATCGGACCAATGCTCCGATGAACGGTCGGGAGCGGTAGTTCAAACAGGCTGGCTGTGGCTGGCTCGATTGATTCGGCGCTGATCAAGCGGTAACCGCTACGCTGCAGGAGATAGTGAACCGCTTCACCGATGGTGAGGATTCTCTCGGGGAATTGAATAGTGACAATCGTTGCTAGGATGTTCTCTTGTGCTGCGGTTGGCGTAGCGGCGTGCACTGAATACCTGCCCACCTGCACATCATCGGCCTGGAGCTGAGGAGCCACACATGCAAGGCAAATCGAATATACCAATGCAGCGCCGGTATTAAATCTGGATCTTTTCATATCGATACGAACCTCATAAATGATGAGGCCCGTATCATTGCGCCACGCACTACGGCAGGGAATTGAAAATCAATTCAAGGATTGGTGTTGTTTAAACGGAGAGGCTATATACGCAATACAACATGATTTTGGGTTTAAAGAAATCGTATTGTTTATAACCCGGACACAAACTACCAGTTTGTAAATCTAATTTTGATAGCAGCTGACAACTTCCACACCCAAAAAGCAGACATTCGTCAAAACCTAATGCGTCCCATTTCCCCGCGTACATCATGGAGTGTTCATTCTTTCTTTGCCTGAAGTAGAAATGACACCAGAATTACACTGCCCGCATTCAATAGGTAATCTGCTTTGGATAGATAATTTGGTATTCCCGTCTTCAAAACCACTTACTACATATCTGCCACACTCACTAGTGGCAGAATATGAAGATGAAGAAATACTCGGAGCAGAGACTAATCTTGGCGTTAGGACCCATGGAGTTAAAAATGGCGCTACTCCACTCGGATAGAAAGTTGTTTGGACATGCCATTCAGTCGTTGCCAAATCAAGTTGAACCGCCAAGCATTCACTACTCACGGTCTCGGTTTCTTTTGACCGCCTCTCAATTAGATCTTTTATATACACTTCAACATCATCATGATTCATTCCTTTTGTTTTACATAAGGCAGTAATTCCTTGATCTATTATGTATCCTGAATCACCTAACGTTTCTGCCCAAAAACCCTTAGGATATTCACGAAAATATTTACCCACCTTGTGTTTTGTAACTTTAAAGTACCGATTTCCATTACTCTTTTTTTCCCCTCGCGCAATCTCCCAAGCCAAAGGTTTATTAAGGCCAGAGAGGTGAAAGCCAACTATCGATACTTTTAGATCATGAGTTCTTGCTACTTTATCTGAATTAAGTTTCCCATTTAAATTTATCGCCAACTCGTCAATCACAGCATGAATTGGCCTAGCCAAATATGGAATTCCAGACTGAGCCATGGCATTACTCAGCTTCCTATGTGCAATACAGTTAGCAATAACACAATCCATCCAAGTGTCATCCGCTACTGCTATACCGGTGTATGCAATAGACACCAACGCATCGCTAGTGAGAACCACAAGAACTTTATTTGACTCACGATCTACAACGCGACAATCTTGTCTACCATGACTTCGACTGATTTGCCTATCAACAATTTGGCATACCCTGCCACCCCAAAATGTATTAACGATTACCGTCATTAATTTATTTCGCGGAACATATAAAACCGATTGCTTTCGATAGGCACTGCATCCAACTCTCTAACACCCATCTCGGCAAGCAATTCTATCGGCTTTACAACTCGCACGTTCATGCTTAGCGCTTTCTTTCCTTTTCCAATATCTTGGAACATATTTGCCATCTTATTCTCCAAGGTTAAGAAATAATCTAGATTATTACGCTCAGCTGTCCATAAGTGAAATGCATCTGGGTAGTTTTCTTCCCCACCAAACTTACTGCATAACTTCTGAAACCAATCCAAAGACTCAAAACTTTCGATCTCGAACTCACTCAAATGAAGTAATTCGGCATTACTCAAAATATCTTTTACCTGAGCTTTAGTAATATTGATAAAGATAAGGGGACGCATTTATTTTTTTCGCGTGAAACTGCATCCTGCCTTGCCTATATACCCTACTTTATATAAGACAATCAAGCAAACCATCCTTAATAAAGCGCATTCCAAACCTTCCGTTATGTGCCCTTAGCGGACATTATGTTGAAGCTGCGCGGCGCGAATGAAGGGCAGCATAGTTTGCGTCCGAACGAGTGCGTTAATATTTACATATCAACTAAACAATGGTTTGTGAACTAATTGATTTATACTAAGCCAATCAGACATATTTCGAGTAATTTCTACAAATGGCATAGAATTATAATCACGGCCTTCATTTTTACATGCCTTCTTAAGATCACGCTTAAACTGTTTATATCTTCTGTATATTTCATCCCCATCAGGAATAGTTGTGCGTCTAGAAGAGGTTACAAGCCAATTCCTAATAGATAAGATGCTTGCTTTTTCAGAATTACTGTGTGGGGTAATATCTATACCTGCAATATCAGAAATATATTTTTGATATCGGTACTTATTTTTTTCCAAAATTATGCTTTGTTTGTTTTTGTGAGATGCGCCACCATAATGTTTTGCACTATAAAAAATGCCAAGCTCAAACGGCATATTAAATCTTGGAAGATTTGATTTTACATCAAGTTCTACTCTCGATATGTCATGTATACCATATCTGCAATTTCTAATAAGTTTAATAATTGCGTATAAACGAAATTCAGTAGCATCATCAATCTCTAATGAACACCTTGGTATAAACCCACAATCTAGTACGGTGAAAGTTAAGGCTCTAAATAATGGCGCAAATTTTTCATCAAATGGGCAATTTATGAAAACATTATTATTATAGTTACTTGTTGCCATGGCGATGTTCCATGCGAGCCATTAACCTGGCATTCTCAAGGGCTTTTTTAAACTTGTCAGATGGTTCGTAGACCTTTTGCAATTTTTCAATTGCATCTTCAAACTCCTTGCTGGGACGATACGAATTTTCGATTTTTTCTATTGTTTTTTTGAGGTTGTCTGATGATTCGCAGGATTGTTGTATTCTTTTAATTGCATTTTCGAAATCACGGCTTGGACGATAAGCGTTTTCGATACTTTCTATTGCCTTTTTGAGGTTGTCTGTCTTTGCATAGGATTGTTGTATTCTTTTAATTGCATTTACGAATTCTATGCTAGGGCGATATGATTTCTCGATTTTTTCGGCTACTTTCTCAAGTTCAGCAGCCGATTTATACAGCTTCTGAATACTTTTAACCGCATTCTCGAATTCTCGGTTAGGACGATAAGAGTTTTCGATTCTTTCTATGACCTTGTCGGAGAATTCATATGATTGCTGTATTTTTTTTACTGCGTTCTCGAATTCTCTGCTTGGCCGATATGAATCCTGAATCTTCTCTATTGCCTTTGCAAGTTTATCGGGAGGTGTTATTGATTCTTTCAAAGCCTCTATTTGATTTAGGTATGCTTGTTTAAGAATCACGCTACCCTTATTTGGATCCACCTTAGGATGATACTGTATTTTTCTTTTTGAACTCATATGTGATCTCTAGAAATAGATATTCTGACTATTTTTTTGGCTAGTAGAATATACAGCTGGCACCTATGTGGAGTTATACAACACGTTTATCCCCTGCTTTTTATAAGCATATCAGCCCAACCCCCATCAATAAACCCCTTTCCCAACAGTCTCCTTTTGGCCGATTTGTACCAGTACAACAAATCACGCAAACTGTCTGCTTTCAGGAGTAGTGCTTAACCTGCATTTTCAGATAAACTCCTTACTTTCCTAAGTACACACTAGTGATCTGTTGCCTAATGTGCCCTAGCTCAAGGCTGATGGTTCTGCGGGCTTGACGATCCATCACCTTCTGGCCTGGACTCAAGTCTTTGGTCACGGGTCCACCGGCAGCTGGGGACTTCCATCCGGTAAGTTCTTCATATCTTGACTGTGCATAGGCATGCCGCAGGCCGTGCATCTTCGATAGCCCGGCATTGGCTGTAAGCCGTTCATATACGCGTAGTTGCTGAACATAGTTCATATCTTCTGGAATCAAGGCTCGTTTACCCGCCAGCTGGTGCGCACGTAGCAGCACTTTTCGTTGATGATCGTTGCGAATTGGAACCACGCGCTCCTTTCCACCTTTGGTCCAGCTAGACTTCAGCCGGATATGGTCTCCACAATCTGCAAAATCCGGTATGAACTTGATTGCCTCCTCCCGACGCAGACCAAATGCTTGTTGCAGTTCCAGGCTCATACGCACATAGGGATTGGTAATTTTATCCAGATCCTGCGCCGTCATCCCTGTCGCTTTAGATGTGTTGCTGACAAACTGTCGATCCGGGATACCATAGTGATCATTTGACCTTGCGATGACGTTTTGCTTGTCGACTTTATCAGCCCACCAGCGCAATACTGACATACGGTTCTTGATAGTGCCGACCGCCAGATCCTGCTGCATCCAGTGTTCGACCAGCGCATCCACATGTTTGGGTTTTAAGGATCTCGGATTCATGCCATGAAAGCCCAAATCATGGAGTTGATTCGCCATCATCATCAGGTGATGGAAGCGCTTGGCCTGGGTTGAATAACTGCCATCCCTATTATGACGACAGATTTGTTTTAGTTGGTAATTCAGATCTCGCATAGTGTTATCTCCAAACGGTAAGTGTTTTTGGTCATCTGCTAGTCGAAACTATTCAGATCCGCATACGCGAAAAGACCATGGGCCACCACGCCCAATTGACCTGAAGATGCCTGGTCTCAGGCAGCGTTGTTTTTCCCTTTCGGGTAAAGGCCCAGCGCTGGCCAACATGCCCTTACGGGCCCTCTTTTAGGGTGGTTGCATACAACACCTCCTTACAAATATGCGGAAGACGTCCGCGGTTTATGGAATATGAACATCAACGGCATGCCGGTGGCATACGTTATTGCTCGTCGATTAATTGCAGACAAATACCTGCGAGAATGAGTCGATCCTGGGATCGGTTCGGTTTGGAAGATGGATCCACGGCTTTCGCCGCAGCGCGTCAAAGGATCCGGATGCGCTCTGTTGCCACTGTACCCGCAGTGGCCACGGTTAAAATCGATCGAGGGCTACAGTGTAAGAACACAAAACCCAGCTGTAATCGATAAATCTAATCGCTAGCCTGCATCGTTAATGGGACTGCCGCCCTCGTCACTACCCCGCTACGCTTGCCAGTGACGAGGGCGCCTTCGGATCTGGCAAGCCGAGCGCCAGGCGACTGCCTGTCACTGGGCTTGCTGTATTCGGCTCGTTACAGGCCTTCGGGCAACACTACCTGCCCACAGGGGTCCACAGGCCCCGCGTACGCGGTCCCGCCCTTGGCTGCGCGAGTGAGATGCTCGCTACACCGTGGCGGTCAAGGCATGGGGACTCTGTGGACAGCTAGCCTTTTCGGACGTCCCTACTCTACGTTCGGTCTGGACTGTACGCGAACGGCACAAACAGAGTAAAGAATGTTAAATAAGATAAAATAAATGCGTCCTCTTTTTCGTGACGGTGACAGTGCAGACACGATTAATTGGACTATAGTAATGAATTTGACCTAGGTTCCGATACATAATAGCAGCCCCCAATAATACATCTGGGGATGCTAAATAGTCGTGCACGGATGCTCTAAATAACAACACTAAGACATCCGGAGCCTAACCATGAAATTGATCCTTCTGGTCGAGGAGTACCTCGACTTTTGTCGTTATACCAAGAAACTCTCTCACCATACCATTCGCGCATATCGGGGCGATCTTAATGAATGGATGCGATTTGCTAAGCCAAGCCGCCGTATTAGTGAATGCGGCCGGGATCTTATTAAAGACTATGTTCGTTATCTCTTTGAAAAGTGTAATCTAAAAGAATCCAGTGTTAAACGGCGCATTGCCTGCCTGAAGGCAATGTTCCGCTGGCTGGAAGTGGAAGACAGGATTGATGAAAACCCATTTCATCGTGTGTTTCTCAAAATTCGGCTGCCGTCCACACTCCCCAGAAGTCTTTCCCAAAATGAAATACGCAGGTTGATGTTTGCGCCAGTCAAAAAACTTGGATTCAGCAACCGAGCTGAATGTAGGGGAAATGAGCTAGCTGAGGCAGTCATTGATAGAAAAAGCTTTACTCACCTTACTACATTGATAGCCATTGAACTGTTGTTTGTCACAGGTATTCGTGTTGGAGAACTGGTCAGCTTGAAAATCCTAGATATGGATCTCCAGGAAGGTAGTATCCGTATTCATGGCAAGGGAGATAGAGAAAGAGTCGTGTTTCTTCCATATCCGGAAACTCGGGAGTTGATACGGGCATACTTAAAGCTAAGGGTGAAACGCCTACCCACAGGTGACTCACTATTAATAATACCGCTAGGCAGACCGGCAGATAGTCAACACATACGCAAACTTATATGTAAGGCTGGTGAGAATGCCGGTCTTAACCGCAGAATCACTCCGCACATGTTACGCCACACCACAGCTACAGAATTGCTGAATAATGGTGTGGATATTCGCTTTGTACAGAAGCTACTTGGGCATCAGAGCATCACTACCACGCAGATATACACCCAAGTGACAGATGTGGCTCTTCGTAAGGCAATTACTAGGGGGCACCCGATGAAGCGTTTGGTTAATTCTTAGTGATAACTAATAATTATGCGTTGGCTATTTTCTAAAATCATAGCTTGGCTGTTAGTCGAGAAAAATGCAATTCGTAACTCGATAATCGTGGGCTGTGTAACTTTTCTTGCTGAAGCTACTATTTTACTAGTGGCAGGCATGATAGATGGTAGTTACTGGATAAAAGGAGATTCTGTAGGTCTGTTTGAGCATGCGGGGATTTGGGCTATCATATTTGGTGATTTATTCATAACATTTTTGATAGCGTTATTAGTCAAAAGCTCAAAAAGAATCAGTTCAAAGACCCCAACTACGCATGACAAATTAACATATCGATATCTGAGATATGCAAGATACAGCATATTCAAATCTTTTGATTGCACTTCTAAACACCTGTATCTTCTCATATGGATAATTGCGATTGCTACATTGTTCTGGATGAATAATGCTTATCAAACTATATATCCTGAGCGTTACTATGGAAATGACGTATTTGACTCTATAAATCATGAAATGAGTTACATAGGAGTCAGGATAATCCTTGCAACCTCGTGGATCTTCTTTTATCCAATTGCGGTTTTTGTGTCACTAGTAATTGGGTTTTCCTTAAATAGAGTCTTACTAAGACTGAGGGCAAAAAAGAAATTAGAATATAATACATTACACCCTGATAATTGTGGTGGGTTCTCATATCTAGGAAATCTCAATGTAATTTTTATTGGTGGCGTATTTATTGTTTACTTTGAACTTGTTATGGTGCTTATGACGCATGATAGGCTAAACCCAGGGTTAATATCAGGGTTTATATTTGCATCAGTTTTGTTTTTCTCTTCGACATTCGTAATGCTGTATCCAATATATGGGTATTTGAGAGAAATTCGAACAAAATTAATTTCTTCGAATTATAAAAGGTTGAACAAAACCAAATCATCCTATGAGCTGATACACTATGGATTGTTAGTTAATAAGCTATCATTTTCTCCCTACAATCAACTTCAGCAATCTATTGTTGCAGTGGCACGTACAGCGCCAATTGCCGTAGCAATATTGAAATACTACCAAACTATTTAGATTTATTAACAAGCATCAATACTTGCCCTATTGTGGCTGGTATTAATGATGCGTAAAGAACTATCAACGCAATATTATACAAAATGCCATTCAATTGTGTATTTGGTATTAATGGAATAACAACAAATATCAAAAGCGCCCCCCGTAGAAAAATAGCAAATAGAATGGAATATATTTTATATTTTGGCAGATCTCTAGCTATCTCCTTAGCCATAATACGCTTAGCTATAATAATCAAATCCCGCATGATGACTAACCAAACAATGATTGGAGATAATTCAAACTCCCTCTGTACCGCCAAAAGAACACCAAAATGAAAAAGCTTATCAGCTATTGAGTCTTGAATATAACCTTCTGGACTGGGTGTTGAGTATCTTCGTGCGATAAAGCCGTCTAAATGATCAGATGTTTGAGCTAATATAATGATAATAATGCAATATATGACAAGGCTTCTATCAGTTGCATCAAATAGAACAATGAACAGTCCTCCTAATACTGCTCGAAAACATGCGATAAATAGTAAAACTTTACCAAATGGCCTACCCATAATTATTAGTTATCATTTGTTTTTAGTTAAAGGACGGTGAAGCATTATACTTATTAAACCGCAGTTCCCGTCTGGTTACTTTTTTATAATTTAACCGACTAATAGGTCGTTGTCACGCGGTATCATAAATGTAAGAAATTTCCTACAAATGGTTTCTTGGGTTATGGCGAATCATTTTTGTCGCTTGCGTGAATGCAGTTGATAATTACCATGGGACTGCATGTTGGAGGCTGCGGAGGCTGTCGGAGGTGTTGACCGAAATCCTTACTGGTTCGAATGGCGTGAGAAGCCATGTAAAGCACATCCAACAATCGACCTGCTTCATCCTGAAACGGCTTTTTCCGGCTATCATATTCGGCCCAGGCCACACAGTCTTCCCAAACCGCTGAAGTCAGTGCCACCGGCCACTTAAACCCGGCTTCCTGTACCATGGTACCTGCATCAACCAGTACGCCATCCTAGATGGCCTGGGCACGGGTATAGTCGTATATAACTTCACCGAAAACGGATTCATCATTTGAGTTAACGGAAGAGTTGCACATAGTGTTTCTCCTTGATTGGATAAGCACCTGGTCACACCCCCTTCCCCAACGGGGAAGAAGATGCTTCCCCGGTAGGGTTTGTAGAAAAGTATTAAACTTCAAAGCAGTCCTCGTTCCGCGAATGAGATGCTCTCACCTGCCGATACCACGAAGTGGTCCAGCACCCGCACCTCAACAAGTGCAAGTGCGTCTTTCAGCCGGCGGGTGATCGCCTCATCCGCATGACTGGGCTCAGCAACGCCCGATGGATGATTATGAAAAAAGAGCATGGCGGCAGCGTTCAGTTCCAGTGCCTTTTGCACGACAATCCGCGGATGAACTGACGAACCATCGATGGTACCCTGAAACAACTCGCGTACAGCAATGATGCGATGTCGGTTATCCAGGAACATGCATCCGAATACCTCATTGCGATATTCGGCCAGACGCAGACGCAGATAATTCCGCGTCTCTTCCGGACTGCTCAATGCTCTCCCGGCGCGATGCTTGATCGCCAATACCTTCATTGCCAACATCACCACTGTTTGCTTCTCCGCATTGTTTAGCTCAGATACCTTGAAACCGGCGAACCGGTCATCTCTGTTTTCCATGACGGATCTCCTCGAATTAACGGGGAGATCCGTCCCATGGGGGAGGATCCCCCGATGGGTTGGAAGGTGGCCGGGTAACTGGGTTACCCGGCCTGTTGTGGATCTACGCGGCGCTTTCCTGCTGCGTTGGGAACGGCTGGCCGTCGACCTTGGCCCATGGCACACGCAGTAACCGTGCCTTCAGGTTGACGCCGAGTTCACCGGCCTTGTCACCATTCTTGAATGTAAAGGGCTCTGCATGTAGATCACTGAGCGTGAATCCAATGAGCACCTTCAGCTTGCCCTCCACGGCCGGTTTAAGTTGGCGCACGATTTGCTGCGCCTTCTTGCCGGACACTGAACACTCGAAATGAGTGTACTGGGCGTTTTCAGCACTGCCTCGCAGTGCAGCGATGGTGACACTTAGAAAAGGCGTACCCTCTTCCGGTGTCACCTCACGGACACGGCTGAGATAACCGATACCGTTGGTATGAAGATCGAAATACTTGGGACTTTCGTTGCTTGCCATAACGCTTTCTCCTTAAGGATTGAACACCCGGAGCCAGCGCAACCCTGGCGGGAAGGCTTCCCGGGCAGGGTGGTTGAAATGGGAACCTGCTCCATTTATTTGAAGATGGACCGACGACAGTTGCCGTTGTGCACCGGTTGCACGGTCCGGGGGTGCATCAATTACCACTGAACCGCAGTGGTCACGGATGAAATCGGTACGATTGCTGGTTTCAGGCCGCATTGGAGTCCTCGCAGACATAGCGCAGGTACTTGAGCATGCCGCGGGCATTGGCAAAGGCCGGATGCTCCGCAATCGCTTGGTGAGGAAACCAGTCGGCGATATGTTCTGATAGTGCAACCGTTCCCCCACCGACGAACAGTACACGATCCAGTTCGATACCCAGGCCCAGCTGCCTGCGGGTTTCGGCATGGAGCCGCTCCACTAGTTCACGCTTGGCCGCATCTACCAATGGTGTCACGTCATGGTCTTTGCCCTGGAGCCGCACGTACTTGTGTTCAACAGCATCGGAGACTATCTGCTCGCCCAGGCTCTCCAGATCAAAACGTTCTTGAATACCGTTGGCTAGCTGTTGTTTCACATCCAGCAGGCCACCTTGCAGGGATCCGGAGGAGCCATGAACAACACCCTGATCCTTCACCACTACAAAATCGGTAGTGCGCCCGCCGATATCCACGATAGCGATCGGAACAGACAGCCGTTCATCATCCAGTGAGGCCTTGCCGTCCTTCTCGACGATCACATAGTCGTACCAGGCGGCCAGGGCCTCAGGAATCACCTCATGAAAGGCGATACCCGCCGGCAGTACATCCGCCAGCGGGCGGACTGCCTGTTTGAGGCTGTCCTGCTTTTTAGTGATCGTATCCTGGCGGCGTTCACCGCTCTTGCGATAGAAGGCACTCACGGGAAGACCAGAAACCGCATGTGCGGTCCTGCCAGCCAGCCCGGCTTCCTGTAGAGCATGCTGTACTATGGCCCGGTTCAGACCGGACCAGGGGTATCCATCAAAATGGGTAGGTGCGCCATCTACGGCGCCAACTGCATAGAGTTTATCTTCCGTCTTGTATTCGAAGATACGTTGCTGCCCGTGATGAATCCAGGTAACACCTGATTGCCCTATTCGGCCGCGCGAAGGGATGACGAACAGACGTCCATCCGGTAAGGCAATCTTGGTATAGGCGTAACCATCATCGATGCCGACCGGAATGGGATTGATGGACTTTGAGTCAGTCATGGAATTGCATCTCCTTTCAATTACGAGTTCTTTCTACCTGTCCCCTCATTAACGTCAACCAATGACCCGGCGCAGATGTGAAAAAGGCTTCTCTGCATCACTAACGGCGTCATTCCTGGACTCCACGGCCAATACTGATTCGAGTTTCGGCTCGTGCGACACTGGTTGCCTGGTAGATTTGCCTGTCAGCCAGTCGGAGAACCCTGATCCAATATTCGAAATGGGTTCTAAGGTAACTCTCTGCATCGCCTGGCATTCAATCAAAAAACCCTGAACCAGCAATCCCCGCAGCCATTCCTGACGACAATCTTCTGAAATCTGTTCCAGCCGGTTCAGGATGATCGCTTCCAGTCTGATACGGGGTTCAAGTTGCAGGGAAACCTGATAGCGACTCCTCGTCTTAGCCATTGGATGTATTATCTGATTCGCAACCACACACGCCAGTGAATATCCAATACCCTAGTTGTCGTGGTTATCGGTGCTAACAGAAGAGAGTGGCTCAAGTGCCAACGGCATGGGTGCTGGCGTTTGATAATCTGATTTACGTGGCATGAGCGGAGCACGTTGTTCCCCGCTCAGAACATCAGCGGGCAACTCTCCCATCAACTGACAGGCCCGTGGATCTTGTCCGGAACTACTTTGCAGACATGTGCGGTCAATACCAAGTAATCGGTATCCTTGAGGCACCACGAATGTACCGCGTATCTTGCGCGCACCCAGCTTGACGACATCTGCCGCGGCATCATTGTCCAGGAGACCGATATGTCGACAGGTCAATGCAGTGCGCACCAGGGTGTCATAGGCGGCAATGAGTTGTGCTCCATGATAGGCGTAGGGATTGGCAAACTGCAGCCGGATTCGGTAGGGATGCAAAGATTGCGCTACCTCGACTTCCATGGCAGGCATTTGCGCCAGCAGGTTGTCCAGTTCCTTCTGAGTATGAGTGATAAATTCACGAGCCCGCCCAATTGCCTCGTCCACCTTGATCAGCCACCAGTCCGCATAGGGATCGTCATCACGTGCCGCCTGCCAGATTATCCGCAACCGGTCGGCAAATCCCACAAGTCCGATGATCATCGGCTTGTTCACACTTCCGTTGCGGCCTTGGATAAGCTGCTGGGCCTGTCGGGTTTGGACTGTCAGCCAAGTCTGGCCGCGTAAGGCGCCTGGACTGTCGACATCTTTGTTCGAATCAGTTACCGCAATAGCGTGTTCTGAATTCATGGGGAGTGCATCCTCCAAGGCAATTGAAATCAGCCGCTATCTCCCCATGGAATGGTGACGTGGGCAACCATTAACTCGATTCTGAGCTGACAGGATTTATTCCCGGAACATGATGACAGTGTCATCACTTTTCTTGATAGCAGGGTCTTTTAAAATTTGAACACCCCTATTGCGTTTGATGACAGTGTCATCACCTCGCAACTGATCAGGTTGTGTTCGAATCCTTACCTTGTTTGGATGGGCGTGTCATGGAGAGCATCTTGCGTATCTCAACTAGGGGACCCTCCCCGGCCTCAATCTGTCTTCGCATGTTCTCGAGTACTTGCTTATCCGGTTGATCAACACAATGATCCTTACGTTTCTGAAGTTCCAACTTGTGAGCCATGCGCTCTTCCTGCACCTTGATTCCCAGGTTGGATTCAAACTCTCCCTTTCTCAATGCCTTGCACAGAGAATTGAGAAAACTCATCTCGTCGTAAAGCGGTTTCATGCCTTTCTGTTCTGAACGAATTCGCCCTTCCATCTCGTCAAGGATGACTTGTCGCCGATCCGGCGGTACGGTTTTGAGATAGCGATCAGCCAGCTCACACTGGTTGGCCGAGAAGCGCTTGGGATAAACCAACGGCGCGTTCTCTTCGCCATTAAGATTAAATTTTGACTGCTTGTCATGGTTGGTAGTAGTTTTATTTATACAACTACTACTACAACTATCCGTGTTCAAATTTTGAGGGTGCAAATTTTGAACACCCTCATCAGCCGAGTTCAAATTTTGACCCTGGTGATCTGTACTGCCATGAGCGGTTATATTGCGTCGAAGTCCGGTCATAACCTTAGCGCTGAAGGCAAAAAAGCGCTGCGGTTTATCCTTTTCCACTACCTCGGTTGCCTGTGCACGCCGAACAATTGGATGTTCATCGGCACAGACGTTGCGGCCTGCCTTGATGTCTTCGTCGATTGTCTCCAATGCTCCCCTGGCCACAGCACGCACCCTGGCATGGTGATGTTCTGCAGATTCCCGCAAAAACTGCATATAGCCGGAATCAAGATGAAGAGCATCTGCCAGTGGCAGGGGTTCATCATGCAGCGCGTAGATGTTACCTTGAAAACGGCCGCTTGATCCCCGCAGGCGTGCGCACAGGGTCAGCCAACGAGTGATCCGCAGAATGGTAACGGCGCGGGAGATGGTAGCCTTGGATGATACGTTGGCCGTCCGGGCTATGGAGGCATAACTCGGAAATGCAGTATTGCCTCCGGTTTCACTGGCCTGCAGCCTGATACTCATCCACACAAGCTTATCCACCGGTTCGAGTACCGGGTCTTGTACCACCAGCGTGGGGAAAGATGTATGCCGGTTCCCGAGGAACAGCATTGAATTCGAAGAGGGATGGGTTGCGCCCTCCTCTACGTGTTTTATTGTGGCCTGTATCAGGGCATCCAGTGCCAGTGTTTCCGGACGGACCGCTGAGTCATGCTCACTCATCTACTCGTAACCGTTCGACGGTATCTGGTTCATTATGATTGTTTACATCTCCATACTGATCCCAACGTTGAGTCAGGTTCCAAATCGCGCGCATGGATATGCCGGTTTCGGCATGGAGCTCAAGATACAGATGCGGTGACAGTGGCCCGGTTTCCTGATCAGCAACCCGGTCAACCCAGGTATGCCACAGCTTGTGAGTGCTCTCCTCATCTGGTTCCGGCGGTCGACCAACGGAGGGATCCACCGAGAGCATACGGCGCATGCGGCTATATTCACGCGGACTCACACCGAACAGTGTATTCATCATCTCCAGCGGTGCGTCGGCGGCAACCAGGTTCTGCTGCATCTCCTCCGACTCACGCTGTTGGCGCAGACGGTCCATCATAGGCCAATAGATCTGCCGGTCGAGGCCGATCTGCAGGCAATGGACACGCAGGGACTCGATACGATATAGATCCGAGATACTCATCTCCCGCAAGGCCTCGATCTCCTTGGGACCAAAGTTCATGGTGCGCAATGCAGGATAGTCGCCTTCCGCCAGGCAACGGATCGCATAGAGGAGTACCGCCGTGATCAGATCTGATTCCTTGGTGCTTTCCATGACACTACTCCCAAAGCTTTGTGCCGATCTCATCCGCCAGGTGGCGAATGCGGCGATAGGTATCCATAAGGTTGATCAGGTCGCTCCAGTCTTGTTCATTAACCCGGCGCCACAGCCGGTAGCCGGTATTACCTGGATCGAGTGTCCATACTCCACTAAATAGAAGCCCCGCATCGTTCTGTTCCAGGGCGCGGCGCAGCACAGACTCAGCAGGCAACATAGGTATTACCGATTCAATCGGCGCAACAGTCATCTCCGCGCTGGCGGCAAGATGCCACCAAACCATGGATATCTGGCTCAGAGTCTCATCATCCAGTTGATCGGCCAAAGCTGGATCCGGCACGTCACGCAAAATGAATCCGAGGCCCTTATTCGAGATCGGAACAACCAGCTCACCTATGCCGTTGCGTTGCGCCAGGCGGGACGCAAGGGTCCATGCCCGTGCACGCAGGGACTTGAGGTCTGTGGGAGCGGATTGACCAATGGACGTATCAAATATCTCCGATGATGCATCATCAGCAGGACCTGTAACACCAGAATGGTCTTCGCTGTCACCATCAGCAGACTCATCGTGCGGTCCGGTTTTGTTTTGATCTTCACCTCGTTTGGAACTGCCGGCTTCATCCCGGCCGATTGCCGGCGTGGACAATTGCTCCTGTGCCTTTTCCTCCTGGACTACAGTTTCGTCTGTCTCACTATTGATGCCATTTTCGTCCTCGTATTCCGGGATAGTAATTTCCTGCCCAGAAAGTTGGGCGTCCAGCTCCACGCGCACCCTGTTGATGCTGACTTCGGCCTGCTCCGCGATTTCGACTTCAATCGCCCCCTGTAATTGACCGGTATCCCAGTCTGGTCCATCGTAGCGCCGGCACAAGGTTGCGAACACCTCATCGAAGACCTCTTTGTCACCCAGGCCATGTCTTTCCCAGAGCTGAAACGCAGCGTTATCCAACGCACGAATTCTTTGCACCTGCGGCCTGCCCAATCCTGCGTTCAGTGCACGCGGGATCAGCGGCAGCAACTGGTTGACTGCATAACCCATGCGCGTGATCAATCCCTGGCTTATGGTGTAACCCCCGGCCTGCAGTGCCATTCCAAGTTTCCTTTGAGAAAGATTTTCGATACCCAGCTCTTCCTCAAACAGCTGCTTGATATCGAACACCGCACGGGCTTTATCTATAAAATTCAGGCTGCCTCGAAGATCATTTTCCCGTAGATGGGCAAGCAGCACATCGGATTCCCTATTCCATGACTTGAATACGCACTGTACTTGCGAAAATCGCTCTTCGCCTGTTTCCTCAAACAATTGCTTGAGTATAAGTAAACGGGTGTTACCACCGGAATGGACGATGTAATCAGTAGTGCCGGGGCGTTGCGTAATGACTAACGGTTGATCGAGTCCGTTGGCACGAATCGATACTTTTATCCTGTCGTATTCCGGATTCTCACAGTGGCGTGGGTTGCGTTCGTAGGATTTGATGCTACGCACGTCCAGCAACATCATATCGGACTCATCGATAGTAACCCTGGCCAGTTTATCTTTTGCGACATGACTAGCCATTGATGACACCATCAGCCAAGCGTCTCTTTATTTTTCTCTGCTGTTCATAACAGTCCGGGCAGAGTGTCTTGCGTCTTCCTGTAGTGCGACGTTCGAGCGTTACGCCACAACTTCGGCAACGATGCTTGAAATACTCAGTGCAGGCCGGGCAAGTAGATCCTCTCTTGTCCAGAGGACCAATATAGGACATGCCGCAATGTTCACAAGTCTGCTCGTACCAGGAGTTTATCCTGACCAGTGTTGGTACGAAGGAAACGCGTGTCAGGTTCAGCACTGGTGTATCTACGATTTCAACATAGGCCTTATAGACATGGATATGTACATTGGCCACTGTACGTTCCATCTTTCCCAGGTGCTGAAACAAGCGCCATACCACGTTCGCATGCAACAGGCGTCGGGGGCTTCTTATGTACCAGGTATCTGTGAACGGGACCTGGCCCGATGGTGATGGCATCCCGGTAAGGGGTTGATAGAGTCCACGGACGACATTCTTGGTCAAGCCGGTCAACTGGCAAACCATGGAGGCGCGCGCACCTAATTGAACCAGGTGAATGGCCTCAGCCGTACTCTGTGCCTGATTGACCACATCGATGTTACTGAGGACCTTTGCCTTCTTTTCTTTCCTGGCAACAAGAGCTAGCAACTTATCCGTATTACTAACACACATAGCAGCAAAAATTTGGATTGATCAGGAAAGAACAGTCAGGCTGGCAGCTTGGAGTACTGTATCAACCTCTTCTGCCTGTCCGTCGTTGAGCGCCTTGAACAGTCGATACCACCATACCTCATCACCCCGTGCCGCTATTAACGGCACCTTGACCAGAGCGATTTTGGTCAGGTATTCGGCTGGAGCCTGTGCCAGAAGGCCTGCGAGTTCTGGCGACATTCCCAGCAGAGGTGCTGCCACATCAGGATCTTCTCGGGCTATATCCCGAACGTGGATCAAGTACTCAAGATTGACGCTGGAAAAATCTATTTTCATTACTGCCTCTCCTTGTTGAACTTCTTCCCTGCTCATGTTAACTGCCTGGATGAAAAAGAATTAGTCTGAAAGTACGCCCTCTAGGGGCCCCTTTCCGTCTTGTTTTCTGCCAGTCCGTGAGGTATGACCTACTATAGTGAACAACGTTCAGTAAACCCCATATACATCATCTGTTTGGTTAATACAAATGCTTCATTGATTACTGAACATTGTTCAGTTAGACTATATATATCAACCAGGCATGATCCGAAAGGCTTGAAACCTATAGGAAGCCGACCTACCAGAGGGAGGATCTAGCAATGGCCCGACGAGGCGACCACAGTCGTGAGGAAATACGCAATATGGCTATGGAGGCAGCCGAAAAAATTGTCATGGAACAAGGACACGCTAAATTGACGGCCCGGAAAGTCGCTCAAGAAATCGGATATGCTGTAGGGACGCTATATCTGGTTTTCTCTAATCTCGATAACCTGATCTTACATGTCAACGCCCGCACACTGGACCGGATTTACCAGTCAATGACTGACATCCAGGTGCAAAACCTGACGGGCGAAGATCGCCTCGTACGGATTGGCCAGATATATATATCCTTCGCTTACGCTGACCCACACCGCTGGGCCTTTATATTTGAACACCGTCTTCCTGAAGGCCAGTGCTTACCGGTGTGGTTCTCAGAAAAAATTACGCGTGTATTCGCTGTAGTTGATGATGCTCTTAGACCACTTGCCTCTCACCTATCAGAAACGGAAATTAAACAAGCGTCCCGTGCTTTGTGGGCCGGTGTACATGGAGTATGCATATTGAGTATCACCCAAAAACTGGATAATGCAAATGAGAAATACGCTCTGGATTTAGCAACATCGCTGATGGAAAACTATCTCAGCGGTTTACGGACTCAAGGAGAATACGAGTAACTGATTTCATTGTGACAAAAAATCATGTACTAAATTGATTGCTACATAATCAAGCTCGAAACATCGCCAATTTATCTTGGCTTTCGAGCATGATTAAGTACTGAGTCTGCCCCAAGATAGCTGTGACCATTCTGGCTAATGCCAGACTACATTAGACCAGCCAAGACGGAGCAAGGGAACAATGAAATGGGTTAAGTTAATGAGGTACTGTGAACTTTCTGGAGATACCCCAAATGCAGTACACGCAAGACGCAGGAAAGGGATATGGGTGGATGGTATCCACTGCCAGCTAAGAAACAATAATCTCTGGATCAACACGGAGGCTGTAGAGAAATGGGTAGAGAACGGTCTATTAAACTCGCACAAGGCGTCAGGATCAGATCCTACGCGAGCGGCAAAGAGTCTATAGAAATACAGTTTCAATATCGAGGCGTTCAGTGTAAAGAATCGCTATCCAGGCTCGATCCTAATAAAAAGAGCGATCAGCGTTATGCAATTAATCTGAAAGCGGAAATTGAGAACGCAATTGAAAGGCAAACATTCCGCTACAATGAGTATTTCCCGGACTCGAAACGGGCTCGAGTATTCGGTCATGCAGTTTCCAAGATAACGATCAGTGAGTTACTTGAGACCTGGTTGAAGGATATCAAGAAGACACACCCTCACAGCACTTATCGTTGCTACAAAAAAAGCTGCCAGGCCCATTTGATTCCTGTATTCGGCGATTACCGCGCCCGTGATCTGGGTCCCCAGCCCATCCGCGAGTGGATTCGAAACCGAACAAGTGCTTTGAAGAGTATCCGTAACGATCTCACGCCACTTCGCGCAGTGTTGGATCAAGCTCTGAACGATGACATCATTGACAAGAATCCACTTGATAAAATTAAAGTGAGTAAGCTGGTAAGCCGCCATCAGGCCCATACGGATTATGAGGTTGATCCTTTTACAGAGGATGAAATCAAAACAGTACTCAAGATTGCCTTTGAATACGATCCACGCATCCGCAACTTACTTCAATTCGCGTTCTACTCTGGACTGCGCACATCAGAACTCTTCGGATTGATGTGGGGTGATGTCGACTGGCGGCATGCAGTGGTCCGCATTCAGAGAGCGGTTGTTGAGCGAAAAGTAAAAGAAACAAAGACCAAGGCAAGTGTACGGGACGTTATTCTTCTACCATCTGCCCTGGAGGCCCTGAAGGATCAAAAACAATACAGCTTCGTTGGAGGTGAGTACGTATTTGTTCGTCCCAATGAACGCGGATCATTTATTGACTACGAGCATCTGGAGCGGCCATGGAAGTACATCCTCAAGCGTGCAAATGTTCGCTACCGAAATCCGTACCAAACACGCCATACATATGCGAGCCAGCTCCTCTCAGGTGGCGAGAATCCACTGTTTGTAGCTCAGCAGATGGGGCATAAAACTACCGAGATGGTCATGCGCCATTATGGGCGGTGGGTGGAACAGGCTGATCAGAAGCATCAACACGTCTTTGTTTCGAATTTTGGTCAATCTGCATAGCCGACCAGCATATCTTTATCGTACGTGATATTTTATGGGCATTTGACAGCTACGCGCACATATTTATCACGTACGGTATATATTGCTTGCTATCCAGCTATTTCAGTGCTAATTTTTACCGTACAGTAACTTTTTAGGTACAAGTATGGCACGAGAAGATATCACATACGGCGCGATTCAGACCACCGAAGAACTCGGACAGTTGGCGCGGGCGCACCGTAAGCAGCGGCGCCTAACACTGGAAACCATCTCCGGACTAGGCAATCTGAGTACGCGCTTTCTATCTGAGTTTGAGCGGGGTAAAGAGACGGCCGAGATCGGCAAAGTTCTGAAGGCACTGCGCACTCTTGGGTTGGAGGTCATCATCCAGCCGCGTGGGCATTCTGTTGGTCCCATTAAAGATGAGGATGACAAGTGACCAATACGGATACTCTCAACGTCTGGCACGAGCAACGCCTGGTGGGCCAGCTTTGGCGCAACATCAGTGGAACCATGGGATTCAGCTATGATCAGGAGTGGATCGCAGACAACGGCTTTGCCGTATCCCACTCCCTACCCCTGGCAACCGGTGAATTCACCCCGGATGACGGAATCGCGCATCGCTTCTTTGCCAACATG
>JBNKQR010000020.1:0-49616 GCA_050295975.1 Thiohalomonadaceae bacterium | reverse complement strand
ACGCCAACACCGGTCTGCTCTCCGATATTCGACCCTCCATTGCGAGTGGTGCAGAGGGAGTAGGACTTTACCGTACCGAATTTCCCTTTATGGCGCGCGATCGCTTCCCTGGTGAAGAGGAGCAAAAGCTGGTCTACCGTCAGGTGCTGGAATCCTTCCATCCCCGCCCGGTCACCATGCGCACCCTCGACGTGGGCGGTGACAAGGCGCTGCCCTATTTTCCGATTGAAGAAGACAATCCGTTTCTCGGTTGGCGTGGAATTCGTATCACTCTCGATCATCCGGAGATCTTCCTGGTACAGATCCGTGCCATGCTCATGGCCAACGAGGGCATGAATAACCTGAAGATGTTGTTGCCGATGATCAGCACACTCTCCGAGGTGGACGAGTCGATGGTGTTGATCCGTCGTGCCCATGAAGAGTTACTGGAAGAGGGACATGATATTCCGATGCCAGAGGTTGGCGTGATGGTTGAAGTGCCATCGCTGATCTACCAAATCGGCGCGCTGGCGAAACGCGTCGATTTTATCTCCATCGGCAGTAACGACCTGACGCAATATCTGTTGGCCGTGGATCGCAACAACTCGCGGGTAGCGGAACTCTATGACTCACTCCATCCTGCAGTGGTTCACGCCATGTACTCGGTGATGACCGAAGCAAAGGCGCATCGTCTACCGGTTAGTGTCTGCGGTGAGATGGCTGGTGATCCAGCAGCAGCATTATTGTTGTTGGGTATGGGGATCAATAGCCTGAGTATGAGTGCTTCAAGCCTGCAACGTATCAAATGGGTGGTCCGTAGCTTCAGTAAACGCCGGGCCAAAAGCCTGTTAAAGAAGGTGCTGGAGATGGAGGATGCCAAGGATATTCGTCGTCTTCTCGGCAGAGCGTTGGATAAAGAGGGGCTGGGCGGTCTGATCCGCGCAGGCAAATAGAAGCTAACTCAAAATGGTCTTCGCGCCGTGTCTCATAGCGCGAATTCAAATTTTGAGATAGCTCCAAAATTAGCTTGCCTGTGCTTCCTTGATCAGGCCAACAAAGCTCTCGTTAACCCACTGTACCGCACCGAGATAGGCCATCGCGTAGTCGGTTGAGCCAAAGCCATTAAGGGCGAGTTCTGACCATTCCCCTTTTTCGTAATAGAGTACCTGCTGTAACAGGTGACCCAGCTCGCCTTCCGCGCCGATAAGGGCCAGTTTGATTGAGGCGCTCAGGGATAATGTATCCAGTAACTCTTCCATTGATGTATCCATCAATGCATCCAGAGTAGAGAAGAGCCCGACAGTGAAGGCCTGAGTAGCATCGATGCGGTCACGACTACGTTCAGCCAGTAGTTCACACATGCGTGCCCGTACCATGGCCGTGGCGATCAACTCCTGAGGCTTATCGCTCTGATAGCTGGAGATCATTAGCAGACTGGCCCAGCGTCTAACCTGTTCGGTGCCGATCAACATTAATGCCTCGCGCACAGAGTTTATCTCACGGCGAAAGGCGTAGGTGGCGGAGTTGAGGTAACGCAGGAGTTTGTAGGCGAGAATGGTGTCCTGAATGATCACCTTCTCCAACTGCTCCATACTGGTGTTGTCGTCCTGTAACTTGCTCAGAATACGCAACAAAACGGCACGATTAGCAGGTCGGCTTTTACCGCTTACCAGTTGTGGTTTGCAGAAGAAAAATCCCTGAAACCAGTCAACCCCCAGTTCCTTGCAGAACTCCAGCTCCTCATGAGTCTCGATTTTCTTCACCATCAGTTTCACGTTGCTCTGACGGCAGAGTTTTACCTGCTCAGCAATCTTCTCCCGTCCAAGTGCTCGAAAATCGAGTTTGACGATGGTTGCCGACTCCAGCAGTGGAAGCAGTGCGGGACGATAAATAAAGTCGTCCAGGGCAATTTCATAGCCATTGCTGGCGATGCGTTTCAGTCCTTCACTCAACGCCTTGTCGGGAGGATCCGCAACGCTGACTTCCAGTACCACCTGTTCGGTGGTCATGGGGATACGCTGCTCATTACACAGGTAGTCACGGGTCATGCGGATGAATGCCGGGTTACTGCCGACAATGTTTTCCAGCCCCAGCTCCATGAAGGTGTTGATTAGCAGTTCGGTAGAGGTGTGTGGATTTTCCACGGCCTTGCCGTCACGCAGATAGCCCGCGTCACGGTAGAGAAGTTCATAGGCAACCAGATCAAGTTGGTTATCGTAGATCGGCTGGCGGGCAATATAGATTTCGTGCATGTGCGCTTTTTCGCTTTTCTTTCAGCAGAGTGTAGTCCATAAAATAAGCGACGGTAACCACTACTTTCGGTTAAACAGCGCCAGTAGCTCTCCGGCCAGATTGCGTTTCTTGCCATTACAGCTGATATAACGCTGGACAGTGAAATTGTGCTTCTTCGCGTTATGGTAGATTGCCTGTGCATCTGGCGTATTGTGATTGGAGATCAGCACCGGGATCCCTTTTTCTGCAGTTTTTTCCGCCTGTTCGGCCAATGCTTTCTGTTGCGTCATGGAGAAGCCACCAGCACTGTAACTGGTGAAGTTGGCTGAACTGCTCAGGGGCAGATAGGGCGGGTCGCAGTAGACCACATCACCTTTGTTCAACTTACCGAAAGTGGTAGTGAAATCCTGGTGACGGAATTCTGCATTTTTCGCCTTGTGGTGAAAGATGAGCATCTCGTCGGCAGGAAAGTAGGGGCTCTTGTAACGGCCGAAGGGGACGTTAAAGCCACCGCTGGCGTTGTAGCGGCAGAGTCCGTTATAGCCGTGGCGATTGAGATAGATAAAGAGTGCAGCACGGCGTGACTTGTCACGGCATTGATTGAATTCGTCGCGAAATTTGTAGTAGCACTCGGCGTGATTGTTACGTGCTGTGAACAGCTCTTCAGCCTGTTCGATAAACTTCTCGCCTCTTTTCTGCAAAAGAGTGTAGAGATCGATCAGGTCGCGGTTGTTGTCACACAGCAGGTAACTTTCATAATCGGTGTTGAGGAATACCGCTGCGGAACCGGCAAAAGGTTCGACCAGCCGTTTTCCTTTTGGGAGATGTTCTTTGACACGTTCGATGATGCGTAGCTTGTTGCCTGCCCATTTGAGAAACGGGCGAACCTTAACGTCCGCCCGTGTAGCGCGTTTCTTTACACTCATCTATAGCGGCTTTATGAATACCTTGGAACGGCGCTGGTAGTTATACATCTGCTGCTTGGTCATCGGCAGCTCATCAATGCTCGCCTCGTTGAAACCCCGCTCGAGGAACCAGTGTGCGGTGCGCGTAGTGAGCACGAACAGCCGCTTGATATCCATACTCTTCGCCTGACGTTCAATGTACTCCAGCAGGTCATCACCGCGCCCCTGTTTGCGGTAGTCAGGATGGACTGCAAGGCAGGCCAGTTCACCACAGCCGTCCTCGACGAACGGGTAGAGTGAGCCACAGGCGATCACGGTACCGTCACGCTCGACCACGGTGAAGTGTTCGATCTCCATCTCCAGTTTTTCCCGCTCGCGACGAACCAGAATGCCATCCTGCTCCATCGGGCCGATCAGCTCGAGCACGCCACCTACGTCATCGATGGTGGCCTGACGGATATCTTCAAAGGTGTCGCTGCTAATCAGGGTGCCAATACCATCACGGGTAAACAGCTCCAGAAGTAGCGAACCCTCCATATGGCGATCAATCAGGTGTGCACGACGAACCCCGTGACGGCATGCGTGGATCGCGCCGCTCAGGGTTTTGCTCAGTCGTTCTGACATGTTGGTGTATTGCGCCAGGAATTGCTCAGCTTCCTTGAGTGCGAGTTGGCGCAGCAACATACCAGCGCCGCCCTGCAGACCCGGGCCATCAATTAGGTGGATCAGTTTATCTGCCCTGAGCTGCACTGCAGCGGCAGTCGCCACATCCTCGGCACTAAGGTTGAACACCTCGCCGGTGGGGGAGTAACCGATGGGCGAGAGAAGAACCAGCGAACCGTTCTCGAGCTGACGATGGATCGCCTCGGCGTCGATACGCCTTACCTCGCCGGTGTGCTGGTAATCGACCCCGTCACGGACGCCAAGCGGTTGCGCTGTGACATAGTTGCCCGAGGCGACGCGAATGTCGGCACCGGCCATCGGTGAATTGGCCAGTCCCATGGAGAGCAGTGCCTCGATTTCGACCCGTACCGTACCGGCGGCCTCTTTAACGCAGGCGAGTGCCGCTGCATCGGTGACACGCAGGCCATTGACGTACTGCATCTTCACGCCTCGTTCGTTGAGACGCTCCTCGATCTGTGGACGTGCGCCATGCACCAGCACCAGGCGGACGCCAAGGCTGTTGAGCAGGGCGATGTCGTGTACCAGGCCGGCAAACTGCGCCTCAGCGATCACCTCACCGCCGAAAGCGACCACAAAGGTGCGGCCGCGAAAGGCGTTGATGTACGGTGCTGAGTCGCGGAACCAGCGTACAAAGGTCTGTTGATCGAGATTCGGGTCCATTTTGTTGCTCTATACAGATATCGAGATCGGGTTTAAGCCTACAAGGTAAAAGGTCAAAGGCTAAAGGTCAAAGAAATGTTATCCCCCTTTAGCCCCTCTTTTTAGAGGCAAAATCGCTGAATGAGTTGTCGCAGGAGATTGATAGTGGGTTGCAGCCGATCCATCGCCAGGAATTCGTCCGGTTGGTGCGCCTGATCGATGTCGCCGGGACCGAGGATCAAAGTCTCCATTCCCATCTCCGTCAGGTACGGTCCTTCGGTGCAGAAGGCGACCGCTTCACTGTCATGGCCGGTCAGTTTCTCCGCTGCTTCAATGATGCCCGAGCTGCGTGGTGTATGCATGGCAGGGGCGCCGTGGAACAGCGGTGCCACCTCCCACTTCAGTTCGCTCTCACCTAACAGATTATCCAGCCGACCGTTAAGGGTGGCACGTAGTTCGTCCAGCTCCATCCCGGGCAACGGACGCAGGTCCAGGTGTAGTTCGCAGTAACCACAGATACGGTTGGGATTATCACCACCGTGGATGTGGCCGAGATTAAGCGTCGGCACCGGTACCTTGAACTCAGGGTTATGGTATTTCTCCTGCATCTCCCCGCGCCAGGCGAGCAGATCGCCGATCACCGTGTGCATCCCCTCCAGGGCGCTAACACCCAGTGAAGGATCGCTGGAGTGGCCGGAGCGTCCAGTGAGCCGCACCGCCTCCATCATGATCCCCTTGTGTGCGTGTACCGGGCGCATTCCGGTCGGCTCGCCGATCACCGCGTAGCGCGCCTTGGGGCGACCCAGCTCCACTAGCGCGGTGGCGCCATCCATCGAGCTCTCCTCGTCGGCAGTGGCGAGAATGATCAACGGTTGTTTGAGCTGTGATGCCTCGAAGGAACGTGCCGCCTCAATCGCCAGAGCGAAGAAGCCCTTCATATCCGAAGTGCCGAGACCGTAGAGTTTGTTGTGCTCTTCGCAAAGCTGGAACGGGTCGTGATTCCAGCGCCCTTCATCATAGGGAACGGTATCGGTGTGCCCGGCCAGCACCAGACCACCCGGCCCCTTGCCCAGGGTGGCGATCAGGTTCGCCTTGTGTGGCTGACTTGGCAGCGGTTGTACCTCGACCTCAAAGCCGAGCCCGTCC
This sequence comes from Thiohalomonadaceae bacterium, assembly GCA_050295975.1. Lineage (GTDB taxonomy): Bacteria > Pseudomonadota > Gammaproteobacteria > Thiohalomonadales > Thiohalomonadaceae > JAPHTQ01. The sequence continues at coordinate 44,031 of JBNKQR010000020.1, read as the reverse complement.
AGCCAGGTGGCGAGCAGATCGATCACCGGCATGTTTGTGGTGTCGAACTCGGGGCTGACGCTGCTCATCGATGGTGCGGCGATGAGGGCGGCGAGCATTTCCATGACTGTGGGCGTTGTCGATTTCATGGGAGGATTCTGGGGTGGGGGAGGGATTGATGCAAGAGGGGGGATTGGTATTTCGGCTGTCGCCGGGATTAGGATGAGTCGCTTCGCGACGGCTTATCGTCATTCCCGCGCAGGCGGGAATCCAACCCTTCCGTCATTCCGGCGAAGGCCGGAATCCAGGTATGTTTTATCTGTCATTCCCGCGTCGGCGGGAATCTAGAGGAGTCGCTCCGGTCGGGCGTTGCAGACAGGCCGTCCATGGCCTGACTGCAACGTTGCGCACTTCCTGTGCGCAACCCTGACGGGCTATTCCTCTCTCCACTGTGCTACTCGGCGGAATTGACGGGCTTGAAAACCCTTCGTTTATCAGCACATAACCTTGCCATCCCCAGTCAATCAGCGTAGAAAAGTAAAAGGAATCACCGGGCGAGGGAGTGCTGTAATCCGACTTCCACACAGTGTCAATGTCTGTGTTTATGGTATTAGGCAGACTCTATGTTTAGTGAACTATATAGATTCTGCCTAATTCGAAACGCATAGATTCTGTCTAAACCACGTTAGAACTTAATGTAAACAAAGGATTGCGGGAAAATTGAAAGCTCACATGAAAAAAATTTTGATAATTATTACCTTGATTTTGGTGCCTTCATTTTCTCATGCTACCGACGTAATTGAGAAAAACCTTAGCAAACTATATTCTGAATATAAAGAAACATTAACGAACTCGGTTCCGGATTATCTTGTTCCTCTCGATACTAAAATCAGAAAATTTATTTCCCAATTGCCCAAATATAGAGAAAAAAATGTATGGAGTGATAAAAAATATTGGAATGAAAAGTATTCAGAGCTTGGACTATATTTAGGGAAGTATACTGACAGATTAGGATATACCGGAAAATTTCTATCCCAAGCTCACCAAATAGATCCTAATTCTAAATATAGGGAATACACTCTATACTCAGAAGTTATAGAAGAAACATGGCACGGTTTGGGACAAATGCCAAATATCAAAGCAGCTTATCAATACACTAAAGAATTTCCTAATGGACCATTCATCAAAGATGTTTTACTTATCATCGCAAATTTTCATAAAGATCTTTACATGGTAATCCGGGACAATGAACATAATTATAAGTTTGATTGTTTTAAACCATATATTGAAAAGACACCATACTCTGAGCAGATGAAACGTAATAAAAATATAGCTATTAGGTATTATTTGAAAGTATTAAATTTCGATAGTGAAAACTCAACGGCGAAGAGATTCCTTGATAAAATCGAGGACGGAACTGTTAATGGTTGGAGTTTTTGTGCAGATTAGGTTCTAACCTCACCATTCACAGTGGACTCGCAGGGGCGGGCCGCCTCAGCAGTGGCAAAGTTTTGTGTTGAACTCTCCTTTGCGAAGTCTGCATACCCTGCTCGCCAGTGATGGTGGGCGTTAGTTGCAAAGATTAAAGGGGTCTGACCCCTTTAATTCAGATATGTTTTCGCAGCCAAAGGGATGTAGAAAGATGAAAAAGCCAGCTTACTTCTTTCTTGTGCTGCTCTTCATGACTTCGATTGCCATGGGTCAGAATCGAGCACAGAGTGTATACGAGTCCATGGTGCAAGCTTTCGATCCCGTTTTGCTTAGGCAAGCGGAGGATCGGGGGCTTTATGATCGTGAGGCATATCCAGTGCTACGCGCCATGAATCCATTTTTCTTGCGCGGCGACTTCAACGGGGACGGTGAACAGGATCTCGCATTTTGGGTGCAGAACCGCAAAACAAACCAGCGCGGTGTTGCCATCGTGCATAGCACGCTTGAGCAGTTGTTCATGTTTGGTGCTGGCAAGCCTAGGCCTGCACCATTAGCAGAAGCCGCCAGCGAGATTCGGGTTGATGCATGGCATTTGGTTCCCGCGGGCGATATCGAAAGTCATCCGTATACCGATATTCCCGAGGTGGGTGTCGTTTCTGGTCAACCATTTACTTTTAAACGCGAGACGCTGGAATTTATACACTTAGGTAAGTCGGCATTCGTGTTTTATTGGGCCAAAGGGCAATACTGGGAGTTCTGGACAGCAGACTGATCCCATAGTTATATGCACGCGCCACCAAAATAAATCCGGGTCAGAAAGCAATTATTTCTAATATTAGAGAAGGATTCTTATGGTCCAGTTTTTCCGTTTGCACCTCACAGCTTAGTCGTTAGGTACAAATAAAATGAGATATTTTTTAATTCTTACAATGGTTGTATCCTCGTCCGCGTTTGCTGAGTGCAGATGGAGCGAGAGAAAAATGGCTAATGGAGGTGAATCATCAATTACCTGGCGTCATTGCTCTGATAGCAAAGTTGTTCAAAAAATCGAAGTGTCTGGAATTACCTTAACTCCAACTGCAAAGTTCATATTTGAAGACCCAGAGTGCCCGGAGTGTCGGGAGTTCTATTCAACCCCTTCCAGGGGTAAGAACCTAACCGTTATATCTGCCAGGAATTCAGATTATGATTCAAATGTTTGGGTGCTGGACGTTAAAAATAAACAAGTCTTGTATTTCTCGGAAGAAGTTCACGGGAAACATATATTGTTCAAATGGATTGATGATTCCGAACTAAAAATTACACATGCTGGGATGGGTTATGGTACAGAGTATTATATTAAGCCTGTAGAAGGTGTCTGGTCTGTTTATAAAACTGTTAAGCGCGATGGCCTGCTGTGAGCCTGAACAAGTAGGGTTGGATGAAGGTTCTTATCTGTGGTAGTGAAGGAGTGTTTTTCTCCCTCAATTAAATCGGATGGGCGCTCAAGGAGTATTGTGATGAATAATGTAAAAGAAACGGCAACTACGCTTCGAGTTTTATATCCGATCTGGATTGTTATCAGTATTTTTTCGATGATTTATGTGCCGTCGCAGTTAATCACTAATGATGTAGCTGAAACGGTCAGGAATATTGCCAGTAACGAGTTTCTTTTTCGTAGTGCGATTCTGGTCGGTGTGTTGACGCACCTGTTTCATGTGTTTGTCGTGATTTTGTTTCGCCTTCTCTTTCAAGGGAAGGGTGACCCGGTCTGTGTTTCTAACCTGACAATATTTGGCCTGCTAAGCGTTCCCATTGCTCTAGGTGGCAGTGTCGCCGGTTTGGCAATTTTAGATAATCTATCCGATCCTTCTGTTGTGGCGGGGTATCTGGGTTGGATGAAGAATAGTGAGACTGTTGCTTCGCTGTTTTGGGGGATGTGGCTTTTCCCGCTTGGTAATCTCGCAGTCAATACTGGCTATTTCCCAATGTTTACTAAATGGGCGCTATGGATTACCGGAGTTGGTTACCTTATTAGCGTTGTTGTCAAAACAATGGCACCAGAACAAACCTCAATTCTTGCCGCAACAGATATTATGGCGATGGGTGAGTTGGTATTTATTCTTTGGTTTGTTGTGTTTGGTATTAAGACTCAGGAATAAGTGGGGTCAGATGAAACTTTTCATCTGAACGAAGCAATTAAAGGGGTCAGAGCCCTTTAATTAAGTTCGGTAAGGCAATGCGTGGAAGACCATGCAAGCCAAAAGAAGAGGACGAATGAATGTGTATGACGCCAGGAAAAGGGCTCTGGCCCCTTAAAATTCGATTACTGGGGCGTTGCATTCTAAAAGAATTATGGAAATAGAAATAAAATTAGGAAAAGAAGACTGGGGTACTTTTCAGTCATTTCTTGAACATGAAATCCCAAAAACAGAATCAAGAAAATCTGATTCTTTTGGGGGGTAATTCGTTGTATGGACATTTCTTGGCGCGGCTTTCATAGCGATGTTTAAGAGTATAAGCCAATTCCATTGGCCTACAGCATCTGCTGTGGCTGCTGTATTTGCAATCATATTCGGTTTGTATATTTATAATCTCAATAAACTCAAGCGGTTATTTGCGCCTTCTGAATCAGGCCCTTTTGTAGGTACTCATAAAATTAAAATCAATGAAGAAGGAATTTATAGTGAAGGCAGTGGATATAAAGGGTTTCATTCTTGGTCAGTGGTTAAGCGCATCATTAGGGGGAATGGAATGATTGTGATTTTTATAGATACTGCGTTTGGATATGTATTTCCTGAATCTCAATTGAGTAATCCAGACCAGTTTTTTCAATATGCAAATGAATGTAACAAGGGACTTTAGTGGTCCACAGAATAAGTGGGGTCAGATGAGACTTTATATTTGCATTTGGCGCTGTATGCATTGGTACTCAGCTAATGATTAATATGTTCTTCAGTCGCAAGAAGTGCCCATCCTGTAATGGAAAGTTGCAGAGAAAAAAGAACAGATATGAGCTGATGATGGGCTTATTGAACGAGCTAATGTTCTATGGAAGTCTTGCCTTAATAGTATTTGGTTCTGTCATGATCCAATACATAGGTGGTTCACTCTTAATGCTTTCAATTGTTGTGCTCATATGGAATGGGGTATATAGAAAGTCGATTTGGAAGTGTAAGGAATGTGGTTCAGAAATTTATGGATAATCAAAATATGACTAATGTTCGTCCACTCATTTGGTTGTGGGTGGTTACTGCTCTGTTAGTTTTTGAAGCAATAGGAACTTCTATTTTTGTTCCACAGTATTTGGAGATTTATGAAGGTTTCTCTGCGGAACTTCCTCTTCTTACTAAGATAGTTCTTATGGGGGCGTGGTGTATCTGGATACTTCCATTTACTGCTTTCATGTCCATTGTATTTACTTTCAAGGCGAAAAACATAACTTCCACTATTGTTTTTTTTCTATTTGTCATTGGCATAGTGTGGGTTCCACTAGCAATCTATGGGCTGTATTTGCCTATCTGGGAAATGGAAAGCATTGATCTAACATGAACACTAAAAATGAATAAGTGGGGTCAGATGAAATTTTTCATCTGAACGAAGCGGTTTTAGGCCCGTCAATTCCGCCGAGTCGCGGAGTGGAGGGAGGAATAGCCCGTCAGGGTTGCGCACAGGAGGTGCGCAATGTTGCAGTCAGGCCAAGGACGGCCTGTCTGCAACGCCCGACTGGAGCGAGCAACGAGGGCACCCCGAAGGGGCGAGAATTTCGGGAGCGTTTCTTTGGGTACTTTCTTATCGCCATAAGAAAGTACCTCGCCCCGCGGGGGCGAGACCCCGCTTTCAAATTCAGTTAATCGCCGCGTAGCGACACACCTGGATTCCGGCGTCCGCCGGAATGACGAAATCCCCAAAATATCCCTAGCGCAACGCCCCCTCTGGTGCTAGATTTCCGGCGTCAGTTCTGACCTCACCCTCAAGGAGGGTGACCCATGATTCGTAAGGCTACTTTGCAGGATCTCGAAGCGCTGCTGGCGCTGGAAGACCGCAGTTTTGATACCGATCGGCTCTCCCGCCGTAGTTTCCGTCACCTTTTGACCAAGGCCAACGCGACCACCGTTCTCGATGAGCGCGATGGCGAGCTGGCAGGGTATGCCACGGTGCTGTTTAACGCGGGTACCTCTTTGGCTCGGCTCTACTCCATCGCCGTGGATGAACGGTTCAAGGGGCAGGGGATTGGTCGCGTACTGGTGGAGGCGGCGGAGCAGGCGGCGCTGGATGGCGAGTGTGTGGTGATGCGGCTGGAGGTGCGTAAGGACAATCCCGCGTCGTTGGGACTCTTTCGCAAGCTCGGCTATCGTGAGTTCGGTACCTATCAGGATTACTACGAAGACCACATGGAGGCGCTGCGCTTCGAGAAGGAGCTGGTGCCGCATCTCAGCCCGGACATTGCCCGGGTGCCTTACTACCGTCAGACCCTCGACTTTACCTGTGGCCCGGCCGCCGTGTTGATGGCGATGCACAGTCTTGATCCAGAGATACCGTTTGAGCGTACCCAGGAGATTCAGCTCTGGCGCGAGTCGACCACAGTGTTTATGACCGCAGGCCACGGTGGTTGCGGCCCACACGGTATGGCGCTGGCTGCCTGGCATCGCGGCTTTAATGTGGAGATGTTTCTCAGCGAGGAGGGTGCGCTGTTCACCGATTCGGTACGCAGCACTGAAAAAAAGGAGGTGATGGCGCTGGTGCAGGAGCAGTTTGAGAAGGAGGTGGCGGAAGTCGGCATCCCTGTGCATTACCGCCAACTTGGTCTGGAGGAGATGCGCGAGGCCTTTACCAATGGCGGCATTCCGGTGGTGTTGATCAGCTCCTATCGCATTTACCGGGAGAAGTTTCCCCACTGGGTGGTGGTGACCGGTTTCGATGATCGCTACGTCTATGTGCATGACCCCTATGTGGATGATGAAAAGGGTAAGACCGAAGTGGATTGTATGAATATGCCGCTGTTGCAAAAGGATTTTGCGCGCATGGCCCGTTACGGCAAATCGGGACTGCGTGCCGCATTGATCATCTACAAACGTGATGGAGCGTTAAAGTGACCTCGCAGATTATTGTGGTGGAGAATCTTTCCGACTGGAAAGTAGACGGTATTACCGCCGAAGTGGTGCATGTAGACGACTATCTCACCGGACGGGATTTCTTTAAGCAACGTAATATTCAGGTGATTAACCTGTGTCGCAGTTACCGCTATCTCAGTGTCGGTTACTACTGTTCACTGTTGGCGGAGGCGCGCGGTCACCGTGCCTTGCCTTCGATTAAGACCATGCTCGATTTAAGCAGTAAGTCGATGTATTCGCTGGATGCGGAGAACCTCGATCTACAGATCCAGAAGGCGTTCAAAAAGCATTCACACGAAGAGGGTAACGACACCTTCGATCTGGATCTGTTTTTCGGTAGTTGTGGGTTTGATACGCTGGGTGCGCTGGCGCGGCAGATCTTCGAGGTGTTTCCCTCTCCTTTGTTGCGGGTGAGTTTCAAGCGTCAGGGGAAATGGCGAATCAATGCTATTCGCTCGTTGTCGCTTCATCGCCTTGATGCATCGCAATACGACAGTTTTTTCCACGCCTTTGAACATTACCGCAAGAAGCGCTGGCGTGCGCCCAAGGGAAAAGTGACCTCACGCTACGATATCGCCATTCTGCACGATCCCCATGATCCGCAGCCCCCTTCCAATACACGCGCACTGAATAATTTTATTAAAGCAGGACGGACCCTCGGCGTTGAGGTTGAGTTGATTGAAAAGCGTGACTACGTGCGGCTGGCGGAGTACGACGCCCTCTTTATTCGTGATACGACCCGTATTGATCACTACACCTATCGCTTTGCCAAGAAGGCGGAGAGTGAGGATATGGTGGTGATTGATGACCCGCGTTCGATCCTGCTCTGTACCAATAAGGTCTATCTGGCGGAGTTATTGCGGGCTAACACAATCCCGACCCCAAAGACCGTTATTGTTGGCAAAGCGGATCTTTCGGCGGCGCAAAAACAGATCGGTTTCCCAATGGTGCTAAAGGTGCCGGATGGTTCTTTTTCCCGCGGTGTGGTCAAAGCAGAGAATGAAGAGCAGATGCGTGAATTGTCGGCGCGACTCTTCAAGGATTCGGAACTGATCCTGGCACAGGAATTTCTCTATACAGAGTTTGACTGGCGCGTCGGTATCCTTAACCGCGAGCCGCTGTATGTCAGTCAGTACTTTATGTCGAAGAAGCATTGGCAGATCGTCAAGTACGACGCCAAGGGCGGGATCACCGAAGGGACGTTCCGTACTATGGATGTTTCTGAAGCCCCGCCTGAAGTCGTCGAGACGGCACTTAAGGCGGCCAATCTGATCGGTGACGGTCTGTACGGCGTCGACCTGAAACAGAGCCCGGACGGTGTCTATATTATTGAGGTCAACGACAATCCCAACCTGGAGGCGGGGGTTGAAGACGTCTTTCTCAGGGAGGAGCTGTACCTGCGGGTGATGGCCGAGTTTGTCAGGCGGCTGGATGCGAAGCGGAAACGCTAGATAATCTAACCTGATGTTTTTAATGCATTTATTTTTTCTACCCACTTCGAATTACTTGACATTAATCAATTAAATCCTTACCCTCCCGCTCGGAAAATAACAAATAAAACCAGGAGGGTATTGATGAGTATTTTGACCTGGCTCAGAAAAGTTACCAACGGGGGCGCTACCGCAGAACTGCTCGAACAGCCGATGCAGTTTGCCGAAGAGGAAGCTCGTTTTCACAGTCTCAATATGAAAGATGCGTTGGACGCGCATGCCGCGTGGATCAAACGTCTGGAAGATGTGCTCAGCGGGAAGTCGGAAGAGCATTTACAACCGGCCACAGTTGCATCTGATTGCGAATGCACACTGGGAAAATGGATCCATGGTCCGGCAAAAAGTGCGATGGGTGACTCTGTCGATTATGCGGATCTGAAAAATATTCACGCAGATTTTCATCTCAATGCGGCTGAAGTCCTGAAGGACTTTTTGCACGGACAGACCTACACGGCCGACCTGAATTTGAGCAAGTTGCGTATGCAATCTAACATGATTCAGTTGTCGCTGGTCCGACTGTTCTCAACGCAAAAGTAACAACGCTTTAACGACAAAAAGGTGGCGTGGGTGCATTGGTACCCACGCCACCTTTTTTTATTTGCGCCCTAAAAACTGTACTTGAGATCGACGAATAGTCGGTCGTTGTCGTAGACGGTGCCAAAGGGCAATTTGTTGCCCTTTTGATAGGTCACAACACCAGCGGTAACCGTCAATGCATCGGCGATGTCATAGGCGGCGGAGTAGCGGGAAAAACCACCATCGGCGAGATCGTCACCGAAGGCAGAGAGTAGCGCCAGCAGGTGCAGCCGCGCATGCATGAAATCACCCTGATAGCGCAACGCGGTTTGCCACTCATCTTCCACGATGCCATCACTCAGTAGTGCGGAGTCATAGTTCGCAACGTGTCGGTTAACCACTTCCAGACTGAGCGTGGTCTCGCTAAAACCGGAGTACTCCACACCCAGCAGGGTGTCCATACGTTGTACAGATTGTCCTGGCAGTGAGCTGTATTTCAGACCGTCAAAGTACGCCAGCTCCGCCTTTAGCAGCCAGTTGTCCACTGCCGCATTGGCGGCCAGTCCGGTCATGGTCAGACGGCTGTGCTGTAACTGTGGGGTTGAACCGACCATGACTCTGTGTGGTGTGTCGTCATAGAGCTGTGCCCAGTAGAGCGAGAGATCCCAACCACTGAAGATACCGTTGGCGGCAAAGGCGTATTCGGTATTATTGCCACCATCCGCAGGGACTGATTCATAGGGCATGGTGGTGGGGTAGGGATAAAAGTCCGAACCGTAGGCGGGATTTTTGTTGAAGCGGATCTCTGGGATTGCCAGTGCGGTCAGGCCCCAGTCGCCAATGTAGTAATCGACTCTTGCCATGCCCAATGGCAGGCGCAGGTCCTCGATATCCACCATGCCCGGTTCACGATTATCCAATGGGTTGATGACGTCGGTAACGCGGATGTTATCGGACTTACCCCAGACCACGATCTGTCGCCCGAGTTTAAGGTCTACACTCCGGGTCAACTTGCCCTGCAGCCACGCCTCGCCAAGTTCGGTTTCGCTTTCATAGGCGTCCAGTACTTCACTGGTGTAGTTATCACGACCATTGATCTGGTAGGCGGCATCATAGAAGCCATATCCGGCAATATGGGTACGCCACTTCGGTGCAATGTCATAGTCAAATTCAAGATTGATCTTACTGCGCAGTCGGGAGAGACCACGGTAATCGGTCTCACCTGTTGTCGGTGCTGAGTGGGCAAAATTGTAGGCCGTACCCAGGGTGAGTGCGCCACCGATCGTCCAGGGTTTTTGAGTGACCGCCGCAGATTCAGGTGCTTTTTCGCTGGCGGTATCAGTGAAGCCGTCGAGCACGGCATCCAGTGAACTCTCTGCTGCCGGTTCATCAAATCCATCCAGCGCACTATCAAGCGAGGTCTCTGCTGCGTATACCGGTAGTGCACAGACTAATAGAAATGGCAGGGTTAAACAGTGCCGCATGCTTACAACCCTTTCTCCAGACGGCGGATGCTGAACATGTCGTTGGTAAGTTTCTGCTGGTACTTCACATTATCGAAGTAAAGATTGGTTTTATGCAGGGTCGATTTACCACGCTTGGTGGTCATGCTCATCTGCAGGATGGTCCAGATGCCGTTGATCTTCTCCAGCTTCTCCACATCCAGATACTTGAGATTGTCGCTCTGACTGACCCAGTTTACTGCTCGTATCACAACAAAGTTATCCTGGCGCACAAACAGCACCGCTTTTTGATAGCCAGTCTCTTCAATCACCTTGCGGGTTTTTGGCTTTGATTCGATCAACCAGACCTTATCTCCACGTACTTTGTCCTCTTTGAGGATCTTGAACTCATAGTCGTCGAGGTTACGTCGGGTCATGTCCGAATAGTTAAAGTCAGAGCCCATGAAGCTGCCGCTCTTATCGCTGGAAGCGATGCGCTTGGTTTTACGCAGTGCGGGTAGATAGAGCCACTGGTCATCATCTTTCTCGTAGGCGTCATAATCGTAGGTGAGAAATCCGGTATCTTTTACGTCAGCGGGAGAGAGGAAGAACATAATCCGCTGTTTGTCTTCGCCCTTATCTTTTTCAAAACTACGAATGGAGCGTATCCGCTCGTCTCCATTCTTGTCGATCAACACCATCTTCATGTCTGAGGTACGGTTATCACCGTCATCCCTGTCATCCACTGCCTGCATGATGTCTCTGGCGCTCATTGCCGCCATTACCGGTTGTGTTGCCAACAGGGCAAGCATAATCGTCAGGATGTATTTAGCTGTTTTCATTGGGGGGAGCTCCTTTCAGTAATCACTGTCGTCGGCGATTAGATGGCTGCGGTGCAGTTCTTTCATCAATGCTGGAGCGAGGAAAAAGTCGGCCAACAGGGCCATGATGATAGTGAATCCAGTAAGCAAACCGAAGTTACGCAGATTGCTCATGTCCGCACCCATGTACAGGAAGAAGCCGGTGGCCAATACAGCCGTGGTGACAAACATGGCACGACCCGTGGTGAATAGTGTCATTCTCACCGCTTCTTTGACATCGCCTGTTTCATGGTGATATCGGCGGTAGTTGTGCATAAAGTGAATGGTGTCATCAACCGCCAGACCAATAGCGATGGAACCGATCAACATGGTAAAGAGATCCAGTGGCATCCCCATCCAGCCCATCAGCCCAAGAGTCAGGATGATCGGTGTCAGGTTTGGGATCATGCTTACCAGGCCAATGCGGACGTTACCGATAAGCAGAATCATCATAAATGTGATTACCACACCTGCAATAATATAGCTCTGCGCCATGGAGAAGATGGTGGCCGACATGGTCCTGCTCAGCAGGGCGTTGATGCCAGTAATGGTGATCGATACATCGTCGCCCATTACACGTTTGAAACGGTCATGGATATCAGCGAGGAAGTCCTTGTATAGAATCGCGTCTGCCCATGGCATTTTGATGGTGAAACGAGCCTTACTAAACTGTGAGTCAACAAAATCCTCAAGATCATCAGAGCCTGAGTTTTCAAACAGCAGAAACTCCTGAGCGATGAGCTGTCGGTTATCCGGTATGACATAGAAGTCACTCCGATTTTCGTTCAATGCCCTGTTGATCTCTTTGAGGATGTCAGCCAGTGAAAGGGTTTTTCCAACATAGATTTTACCCCGATCAATAGTGGCAATTTCATCACTTAATAACGCTAACCCCTGCATTCTCTCAGGTTGGTAAAAACCGTTCTTCTCCCCCGTATCGACGACCACTTCAACTGAACTGGCGCCACGCATACGTTCATTAACAAACTCTGTCGCAACACGCGAGGTGTTGTCTTCCGGGAGCCATTTGAAAGGAAAGTGTGAGAAGCGTACCTGGGCGGCACCGGAAATACCGATGACGAGAAAAAGAGCACTAATGAATAGTACCAGACGTGATCGGTCAGTAGAGAAATCGGCGATGCCAAGCAGAAGCTTGTCCATACGCTGAGTGCGGCTTGATGAGCTGGAACTCGACTTTGCCTTGAGTGGTAGTAGCGCCAGTAGTGCAGGGGTTAGTACCAGGGTGTAGAGCAGGGCAATTAGAATTCCTATGGCGGCAACGATACCCAGATCACTTATTGGCGCAACTTCTGCACCGGCGAAAGAGGCGAGACCTGCAGCGGTGGTCAGTGAGGTCATTACAATAGCGAGACCGGAGTGACCAAGTGCGTAACTGATTGCCGCCTCTTTATGGCTTTCACTTTCGGTTGTCTCTTTTCCTTCGTGTAGTAGTTGCAGACGCTGGAAGAAAACCGCAAGCAGGTGTACAGAAGCTCCAACACCGACGGCCAAAATGAAAGAGGGTAATATTTGTGTCGGTAGTTTTATAGGAATACCAACAGCCCCCATCAATCCCAGGGTGGATATCAAAGAAAGGATGACTGTAACTACAGGAAGAATGACACCGGATATGCGACGGAACAATAGAAACAGGATCAATGCGATGGCAATAATTCCCATAAGCATAAATTTCCGCATATTGGACTGCATCGATTTTTTCAGGTAATCGGTGACGACTGGTGTGCCTGCGACATAGAGTTTGAAATTATCTTCCTGATACTTCTCCGCGATAGCACTTACCTTTGCGACTACTTCGGCGTTTTGTGCATCGCTCAGTGGTGTGAGTTCGGTGATGGGTTCAGGTGCGCTGTCAAAACCAGCAAGTGCATCATTCAGATTCTGTTCGGATACGTAGGCGTCGGTTTTGAGTACGATGGTGGTGATGGTGCCATCTTCCGAGAGGAGCATGTTACGATAGGTGGGGTTGGACATCGCCCGCAGCTTTATCTCTAGTAACTGGTCCTCGTTTTGCGGCCAGTATTCCAGCAGGTCTTCGACTAGCAGTTCTCCTTTCGATCCTCGAGTATTACGTGCATTAATCAGCGATGTAATGTCATCGAGGTAGGGAGTGTTATCGGCCAGCTCCCGATGAAGCTGTTTCAGCTTCTTAAGGAATTCCAGATCAAAGACATCCTTGCCCTGAATGGTAAGCAAGATCAGTTCATCCCGGCCAAACTGTTCACGAAATTTGTTGTAGGCGATTAGTGCCGGGTCTTTCTCATGCAGAAAACCCTCTGTTGAGGTGTCCATAACCAGCTTTGGGAGCTGACTGGCAAAACCAGCCACAACAAAAATCACCAGCAGAAGAGTTAACCATCGGTGATGAAACACCATACTGCCAAATCTGGAAAAGCCGATTTCAATGCGTTGTCTGAACAGTGTTCCCATGGATAACGTTCCTTATTGGCCTTGTTCTGTTGTTCGTATTGATGCAAGCACGAGATCGGCAACTTCATCACCTGCCTCGCGGAGACTGATATTAATTTTGTGACTGTCGCTGGAGAGTTCCGGCCTCGAGGCGATGACACGATGGCGAATTGGCTCGTTGACAGCGTAGAGCCCGAGGCTGCCGACAATCATCATATGCAACATGAAGATATTGATCGGACGAAAGCGCTGATTCTCAACCCCTTGCTGGAGTGCATTGGTAAGGAGACTGAGGACTCTGCCCATCTGCGCCAATGCGGTATCGGGCAGGTGACTCCCACCGGAGACGATTTCGCGCAGCATAAGTTGTGCGATATGGCCGGATTCACTGATGCAGGCGGCAAAGGTTGAGATGAAATTGCGGATCTGCTCTTCGCAGTCACTGCTTGCCAGGACGGCCTGCTCAATCGTGTCAGCGATTTGATGGAATTCCCTCTCCAAAACTGCATGGTATAGCGCCTCCTTGTCACCAATCTGATAGTAGAGCGTGGCCTTGTTGACCCCGGCCGCTTTGGCCAGTTCATCAACGCGGGCACCATTGTAACCCTTTTCAGCGAACACTCCTGTGACCGCGTCGAGGATAGCGTTGGCAGTGCTGACTTCTGCCGTGGATGATGGTGCACTCATGAATTCAACCGTTCGGTTTAACCATTTGGTTGAATTTTGTCACTGGCATCTATTTGAGTCAAGCACCGGTCGTGCGTTTTCCCGCTTTCGTCCCAGCGGTGTACACTAATGGTCTTCGGTGATTCAACGAGAGAGAGACCATGCCCGAGTACCGTTCACGCACTTCCACCCACGGCCGTAACATGGCCGGTGCCCGCTCCCTGTGGCGCGCCACCGGCATGCAGGATGACGATTTCGGTAAGCCGATCATCGCCGTGGTCAACTCCTTCACCCAGTTCGTGCCGGGGCATGTCCATCTAAAGGACCTGGGCCAGATGGTGGCGCGGGAGATCGAGAAGGCGGGCGGTGTGGCGAAAGAGTTCGACACCATCGCCATCGACGACGGCATCGCCATGGGTCATGGCGGTATGCTCTATTCACTGCCATCGCGGGAGATTATCGCCGACAGCGTCGAGTATATGGTGAATGCCCACTGCGCCGACGCGCTGGTCTGTATCTCCAACTGCGACAAGATCACCCCCGGCATGCTGAATGCCGCGTTGCGCCTCAACATCCCGGCGGTATTCGTCTCCGGTGGACCGATGGAGGCGGGCAAGGCGGTGGTACAGGGTGGTGAGGTCCATCTGGATCTGGTCGATGCCATGATCATGGCGGCCAACCCCAACGAAACCGATGCGGATGTGGATATCGTCGAGCGCTCCGCCTGTCCTACCTGCGGCTCCTGCTCCGGTATGTTTACTGCCAACTCGATGAACTGTCTCACCGAGGCGTTGGGTCTCAGCCTGCCGGGTAACGGTTCACTGCTGGCGACCCATGCGGACCGTAAGGAGCTGTTCCTGCGCGCGGGTCGTCTGAGCGTGGAGTTGGCGAAGCGTTACTACGAAGGTGATGACGCCAGCGTCCTGCCGCGCTCGATCGCCACCAAGGCGGCCTTTGAGAATGCCATGAGTCTGGATATCGCCATGGGCGGTTCCACCAACACCATCCTCCACCTGCTCGCTGCTGCACAGGAGGGCGGGGTCGATTTCAACATGGCGGATATCGACCGTCTCAGTCATAAGGTGCCACACCTGTGCAAGGTTGCGCCGTCGACCCAGAAGTACCACATGGAAGATGTGCACCACGCGGGTGGTGTGATCGGCATTCTCGGTGAGCTGGAGCGTGCCGGTCTGCTGCACACCGATGTCGGCACAGTACATGAACCGACCATGGGTGATGCGCTTGCCAAGTGGGATGTCATGCGCACCTCGGACGAAGCGGTAAAGGAGCTCTACCGCGCTGCCCCCGGTGGTGTGCCCAGTCAGACCGCCTTTAGTCAGGATAAGCGCTATACAGACCTGGACAACGACCGGGCCGACGGCTGTATCCGCGATCTGGAGCACGCCTACTCCAAAGATGGTGGCCTCGCTGTGCTTTACGGCAACATCGCCGAAGAGGGCTGTGTGGTGAAGACCGCCGGGGTCGACGAATCGATCCTAAAGTTTTCCGGCCCCGCGGTGGTCTGCGAGAGCCAGGAAGAGGCGGTGGAGAAGATCCTCGGCGACAAGGTCAAGGCCGGTGATGTGGTGATCGTGCGCTACGAAGGACCACGTGGTGGACCGGGTATGCAGGAGATGCTCTACCCGACCTCTTACATCAAGTCGAAGGGGCTGGGTAAAGAGTGTGCCCTGCTCACCGATGGCCGTTTCTCTGGCGGTACCTCTGGTCTCTCTATCGGTCACGTTTCGCCGGAAGCGGCGGAGGGCGGTGCCATCGGTCTGGTGCAGGATGGTGACATCATTGAGATCGACATCCCTGGTCGGAGCATTCGTGTTGCCCTGAGCGATGACGAGCTGGCACAGCGTCGTGCCGAGATGGAGAAGAAAGGGGCTGCTGCGTGGAAACCGGTTAATCGCCAGCGCGTGGTCTCCAATGCGCTGAAAGCTTATGCAGCGATGACCACCTCAGCGGCTCGAGGCGCGGTACGTGATGTGAGCCAGCTGGAAAAATAGGTAGCAGGAGGCAGGTAGCAGGAGGCAGGTCGTGATCTTTCGCCTTTCCTGTTACCTGCGACCTGTCACCTGATACCTTCGTTTTTCGTAACAAAAGGTTCATTTCCACCTCGCGTTGTCACACCATTGTCATATTCTTTGTTTCTAATGATGCCGTGTTCAAACGAGTGACACTGTTATGACAGGCAAAAGAATATTATTGGTGGAAGATGAGGCGGCAATCCGCGAGATGACAGTGATGGCACTGGAGCGTGCGGGCTACCTTGTAGAAGAGGCCGAGGATGCCCAGGCCGCGGAGCGTGCCGTGACCGACAACCTGCCCGACCTTATTCTGATGGACTGGATGCTGCCCGGCAGCAGCGGGGTAGAGCTGTCGCGCCGTTTCCGCCGTGATGAGTACACCCGCGATGTACCGATCATTATGCTCACTGCACGTTCGGATGAAGATGATCGTATTCGCGGTCTGGAGAGCGGTGCCGATGACTACGTCACCAAGCCCTTCTCTCCACGAGAGCTGATCGCCCGAATCAAGGCGGTGATGCGCCGCAGTAGCGCGGAACAGGATGAGGGACAACTGGCGGCAGAGGGGTTGGTACTGGATTCTCATAGCCACCGGGTCAGCGCTAACGGCAGCGCTTTAGAGATCGGACCGACCGAGTTTCGCCTGTTACAGTTCTTCATGTCTCACCCGGAGCGGGTCTACAGTCGCTCCCAGTTGCTGGACATGGTGTGGAGCCGTGGTAGCTTCGTAGAGGAGCGTACCGTGGATGTACATATCCGCCGCCTGCGCAAGGCGTTGGCCGAAGATGGTTTTGATCGTTTTATTCAGACTGTGCGTGGAGCTGGTTACCGTTTCTCCTCGCAGTTCTGAAGCAGAGGGGCATTTCATTGTTCAATCCCTGGTCAGCAGAGTTACGACGACTGTTTGTGGTGCTATCAGTGGCACTACTCATCGGTCTGTTGTTCGGCCAACCGCTTCTGTTGCTAACTATTGCCCTCGCCATCTATCTCGCCTGGCATCTGCGCAATCTCCATCGTCTTTTTGAATGGCTACGTGACGGTCACCGCTTTCATCCCCCCGAGTCGGATGGGATCTGGGGTGAAGTATTCCACCAGCTCTATCGTCTGCAGCTACGCAATCGCAAACGCAAGCGCCGTCTTACCGGTCTGATCAAACGCTTCCAGGAGGCCACTTCGGCGATGCCGGACGCCACTGTGATCCTCGATGCCGAAGGCACTATCGAATGGTTTAATAGCGCGGCAGAGCAACTGCTCAGTCTGCATCCGGGCAAGGATGTGGGACAGCGCATCATTAACCTTATTCGTAGCCCCGAATTTGCCCGTTTTCTCTCGAAAAACCAGCATAGCGAACCGCTGCGCATATCGGCGCCTGACGACGATACGGTGATGCTGAGCATGCGCATCATTCCCTACGGCAAAGAGCAGCGCTTGCTGCTTGCCCGCGATATCAGTCAGCAACAGATGCTGGAGCAGATGCGCCGTGACTTCGTCGCCAATGTCTCCCATGAACTGCGTACCCCACTCACTGTGGTGGCCGGATTTCTTGAAACCCTGCTTGAGGATGAACAGCCGGACTATGCCGCTCGTTCCATGACACTGATGCAGCAGCAGACCCAACGGATGCAGCACATCGTCGAAGATTTGCTGTTGCTGTCACGACTGGAGACAGACCGTACCCGGCCACCTAGTGAGGTGGTATCGGTGCCTGCGGTGTTGTCGATGATCGAGGAGAGTGTCGAACCACTGGTAGAGGAGAAAAAGCAGAGCCTGCAGATAGAGTGCGATCCTGGTCTGCGCATTCTGGGCGCGGAAAAGGAGCTCTACAGTGCCTTCAGCAATCTGGTGACCAATGCGGTGAGATATACCCCGGAAGGCGGCTCTATCAGCGTGCACTGGTACCGTGATGAGCGCGGCGCCCATCTGGAGGTCAAGGACAGTGGAGTAGGTATCGCCCCGCAGCACATCCCACGTCTCACCGAACGTTTCTATCGGGTCGATATTGGTCGTTCTCGTGACTCAGGCGGTACTGGTCTTGGTCTCGCAATCGTTAAGCACGTGGTACAGCGTCACGATGGCAGACTGAGGATCAGCAGCGTTATGAACGAGGGTAGTACCTTCACCATCGATTTCCCCTCTGTGCTGATCTCCGGCGAAAAGGCCGCCTGAGTTGTTACCACCAGTCACTCAAACTTCACCGTACTGTCATATTAGTGTCACAGTCTGGCGTCATAGTTTGCTCGTCATTATGAATCTTTGGTTATTGGAGCGCTGAAAAATGAACAAACTGAAATATATGGCGGTGGGCATTGCTGCCACTGTGCTGTTCTCTGGCCAGGCTATCGCCGCGGCTAAAGTAGACCCGAATCTTTCCGAATACACTCGCGCCAGCGGTGTCTCCGGTAATATTTCCAGTGTCGGTTCTGACACCCTGGCTAACCTGATGACTCTGTGGGCCGAAGAGTTCAAACGGAACTACCCCAACGTCAATATCCAGATTCAGGCAGCCGGTTCCTCCACTGCACCGCCGGCGCTGACCGAAGGCACCTCTAACCTCGGTCCGATGAGCCGCAAGATGAAGGACAAGGAGCTGGAAGCATTTGAAAGAAAGTACGGTTACAAGCCGACCCCGATTCCGGTCGCCATCGACGCTCTGGCGGTTTACGTACACAAGGACAACCCGATCAAGGGTCTGAGCATTCCGCAGGTGGATGCGATATTCTCTGCCACCCGTAAGTGTGGTTACTCAGAAGAGATCACTTCATGGAGTCAGGTCGGCGCAGGCGGCTCACTAGGCAACAAAAATATACAGCTCTACGGTCGTAACTCGGTCTCTGGTACCTACGGCTATTTCAAGAAACACGCCCTGTGCAAAGGCGATTACCGCAATACCGTCAACGAACAGCCTGGTTCTGCTTCTGTAGTGCAGTCAGTATCCAGCTCCATCAACGGTATCGGTTACTCCGGTGTGGGTTACAAAACCTCTGGTGTTCGCGCAGTGCCGCTGGCAAAGAAAGAGGGCCAGCCATTCATTGCGGCCTCTACCGAGAATGCACTGACTGGCAAGTATCCCCTGTCACGTTTCCTCTACATCTATGTGAACAAGCACCCTAACAAGCCTATGGCACCGCTGGAGCGTGAGTTCATCAAGATGGTGATGTCTAAGGTAGGTCAGGAAGTGGTAGTGAAAGACGGTTACATCCCGCTACCCGCCAATCTGGTAAAGAAAGAGCTGGCCAAGCTGAACTAAGCGTTGTTCTACCAGGTAAAAAGAACGCCCCGAAAGGGGCGTTTTTTATGCCAAGGATGGACGGGGCGCTTGTAACAACAACTTTCCATGAGGAGTTATAAAACTAGTGGATCGTAATGTAGGGGAGTAACGCCCGGGTGGTTGCCGCATCACAGTCCAGAAAAGTCAGGATGACACCATCAGGGTGGGAGCCACACACACGGGCGCGAATATTGTGATAGCCGGGGGTCTTACCGCCGTCGATATACAGCATGATATCCACCTCGCTATCGTTGGGGAGGGTGATACAGCCCATATCGACCAGAACTCGCTGGGTGCCATATTCGGCGCTTAATGCCCGCACCAGTCCTAGCGGCGCGTAATTGATTATCAGACTGATGTTTGACGGATCGTAGCGCTCGGCCTGTTGCATGGTGTTACCTCCCTGTTAGACATACCCAAGCAAAAAATCTTCAGGTTCATTAAGTTAGCTGAATATTGGGAAGAAACTACGTTTGAATATGGCTATTTGCTTATGGATGCGGCCTACCTCTTAAGTGGTACAGCTCATGCTGTTCTGCAACTTAAGAACAGAAAAAGTGTGGGCCGGCTAAAAACCACTTTACTATTATGGTCTTAGAGAGTGGTAGTCGGGATCCATGGCAGAGACTTCTGCCAAAGCTACTGCCATTTATCGCTATGGTTCTGCTGAAATCGATAAGAAATATTTATGGATAAAGGGCTGTAAATTCAGTGATCTACGGCCTGTTAGTGGTTACATGAACCAGCGATTTTGCTTGATTAGCTGTTTGAGCAGGGAGCTGTATTCGATGCCGGTTTGTTGCTCCAGTGCGGCTGCTGTATCACGGAGTGTACGGAGCCGCTTTTTCAGCGGCGGACCATTGGCGGCGATGGCCACGGTATTGTCCTTTCCATCCACTGGCAGATGAAGCGCGTTACCATCAAAGCTTTGCTGGATATCTTCGCGCATCTCTTTTGCGGTTATGAAGTCACCGTTCCACAGGTTCATGCTGAACACACCCTGGCGACTCAGCAGTTGACGACAGGCATCGAAGAAGCTGATACCGCAGACCGTACGGGCGATGCCGTTGCCGAGAAAGGCATCGATTAGTAACAGGTCGTAGCTTTCTGCTTCGCCGTTACGTACGAATTGGCCGCCATCACCGATGTGTACCGTGAGTCTCGGGTCCTCGGGGAGTTTGAAGTGGCTGTGGGCCACCTGCACCACGTGCTGGCGCATCTCTACCACCTCGACCTGGCAGTCGGGGTAGTAGTGCAGCAGGAATTTGGCCAGTGATCCGCCGCCCAGGCCGATGAGCAACGCCCGTCGCGGCGCAGGGGTGAACAGCAGCGCAGCGGCCATGGAGCGGGTGTAGGTCAGTGCCAGGTAGAGCGGGTCGCGCAGCAGCATGCTGCTCTGCTTCGGCTCCGAGCCGAAGTGCAACGAGCGGCAAAGTGCGTCGTCGACCACCTCGATATCGCCGATCTCATCGACGCATTTATGGATCAGCTGACCCTCATATTTACGCATGTTGAACTCTATCCGGATATGGGCGGCGCTTATGGTACACCACTGAAGACGTCGATACCTTCCCCCCTTCGGCGCTGTTACGATAGCGGGCATGAGCGATTCTCCTTTTCATTCTGGTAGCTGGCGTGAGCGAATATCCCTGCGACGTAGTCCGCGGGCAAAGCGTATCCGGCTGCGTATCGACCCCTCTGGGCTGATCGAGGTGGTGGTGCCAAAGGGATTCAATGCCAGACAATTGCCAGCGCTCCTTGATCGGCACGAGGCGTGGGTGATGCAGACCCTGGAACGCCTGGGGAGAGAGACATCACTCTATCGGGCCGAGGCGCCGGGACGGATTGAACTGCCCGCCATTGGCGAGGTAAGGGATATCTCATACCTTGGTGACGACGGCGGTCGTTACGGCTGCCGTGAAAAGGGCGCCGCAGGGTTGCAGGTCAGTGGCGGCCATCACTGGCAGCAGGCGCTACGCCGCTGGTTGCTACGCAAGGGTAAGCAGCATCTGCTGCCGTGGCTGGAGCAGGTGAGCCAGGAGACGGGACTGGACTACAAAGATGTGAGTGTTCGCTTGCAGCGCAGCCGCTGGGGGAGTTGTTCCGCACGACAGCGGATCAACCTCAATGCGGCCCTGCTGTTCCTGCCACCTGAACAGGTACGCTATCTGCTGGTTCATGAATTGAGTCATACCCGGCAGATGAACCACTCACCAGCCTACTGGAGCACGGTGGCGAGCCATGAAGCGAACTACCGTGAACTGGACCGGGCACTACGCAAGGCGGCAGGGCAACTCCCGGACTGGCTGCATGCCTCACTCATCACTGCGGCGCCCGAAGGTTGAAATTTCGAGTGGGCGGCGCCACACATCTACCATGATGAATCGTCCCGACATCCAGACTGCCATCCCCCTGCGCCGCTATCAGTTGGCCGATTACAACGTCACCGTTCTGGGTGAGGTGCAGAGTGGTGACGCTATCGATTACCACTACATCCTGGCAATGGTGCCAGATGGTAAGAGTGAGCCGGATCTCTATGTGTTGTCGATCCGCCAGCCGGGTAGTCAGGATTACCTGCTCAAGCTGCTGGCCCCGGAGATGGAGCGGGAGCTGGATAGTTCCCCGGCGTGGAAGAACCTGGACCACTTCTGCGAGCAGTCACTCTCCCTGGTGCAGCAGGCGCTAGGGCTAATGGACGAAGCGGCTCACCGCCTGATGTAGCTCAAAATGGTTCTCGCACCCGGAGACACGGCGCGAGTCCTAATTTTGAGTGTGCCTACTTTTTAGGTTTGTAAATGAACAGAAAGGCTTGTCATATTACTGTCATATTTCCGTAATATGATGCTCGGCATGACCAGTGCCGCTTCCCCAACCCACCACAACAAGCTCAGCGGCAGCAGCTCCCGCCCCCGCGACCGCTGGCGCATGCTCAAGGATAAGCTAACCCGTCACGGCGTAATGATCGGCGGCGTAAGTGTGATCATCGCCATCGTGCTGATCTTCTTCTATTTGCTCTATGTTGTTTTCCCCCTGTTTATTCCCGCCAGTAGCGAGCGGGTGGCGGACTATCCGCTGCCGGGCGAAGGCAAGACCCTGGCACTGGATATCGAAGAGCAGTCGGGGATGGCGGTGCGCTATACCGATAGCGGCCATGCGATCTTTTTTAACACTGCCGACGGCAGTGTGGTGGATGAGCGGGCCCTTGGTGAAGGTGTAGGCAAGGTCAGTAGCGTCGCCTCGGTTCGAGTGGCCGGTACCGAACTCGGGCTCGGACTGAACGATGGAAATCTGCTGATGGTGAAGCACGGCTTCCGTATCAGCTACCCCAATGATGTACGCACCATTACTCCGGTAATCGAATATCCCTACGGTGAGGGTGTACTGGAGCTAATGGGAGAGGGTGCGCCGATCACCCGACTGGCGTTGAGCGATGGCGAAGAGCAGCTGATGGCTGTTGCCAGTGATGGCAAGCAGGTAAACCTGGTGCGCTTCCGCAAGGAGAGTTCCTTCCTCACCGAAGAGGTAAGCCTTGAACGCGAGTCGCTAATCCTCGACGGTGTCGACATTACCCCCGACTACCTTTTGTTGGAACCGGATCAGCGCCGCCTCTACATCGCCTCCAGCGATGGCACCCTGCTGCACTACGCCATCGACGAAGAGGCCCACCTGCTGGAACGAGTACAACTGCTACGTAAGGGTGAGAAGCTGACCAGTCTACGTATGCTTACTGGCGGCATCTCTCTGTTGGCGGGTAGCAGTGACGGTAGCGTGGTTCAGTGGTTCCCGGTACGTGATGAACACAACCACTACAAACTGATCCATGTTCGGGATTTCCATTCCCAGACCAGGCCCATCACCTCTATCGCCAGTGAAGAGCGTCGCAAGGGTTTTCTGCTGGGTGACGAGGATGGCAATGTGGGGATCTACCACGCCACCGCTGAGCGTACCCTGCTGGTGGAGAAGGTTGCGGACAAGCCGGTAATTCGTCTCCGCAATTCACCCCGCTCCGACACCTTTCTCGCCGAGGATGCCGCAGGGCAGTTGCACTTCTGGAAGGTGCACAATGAGCACCCGGAGATCTCCTGGTCGTCGCTGTGGGGCAAGGTGCACTACGAGGGCTATGCGGAGCCGAGCTACATCTGGCAATCCTCCTCAGCGAGTAACGATTTTGAGCCCAAGTTCAGCCTTACACCGCTGGCCTTCGGTACTCTCAAGGCGGCCTTTTACGCCATGCTAATGGCGGTACCACTGGCTATCTTTGGTGCGATCTTTACCGCCTACTTTATGGCACCGCGGATGCGTCAGGTGGTTAAACCGACCATCGAGATAATGGAGGCACTGCCGACTGTCATCCTCGGTTTCCTCGCCGGATTATGGCTGGCGCCGATGTTGGAGACCCATCTGCCGGGTGCCTTTGCCATGCTGCTGATCGTCCCCGTCGGTATTTTGCTTGTCGCTTACGCCTATCATCGCCTGCCACGTCGGATTAAAAATGTTGTTCCGGAAGGGTGGGAAGCGGCGCTGCTGATCCCGGTCGTGATCTTCCTGGTCTGGTTGGCATTCACTCTCAGTCTGCCGATGGAGCATCTCTTCTTTGGCGGCGACATGCGCGCCTGGCTGCACAACTCCCTCGGTATCAGTTTTGACCAGCGCAACTCTCTGGTAGTTGGACTGGCAATGGGTTTTGCGGTGATTCCCACCATCTTCTCCATCGCCGAGGATGCAATCTTCAGCGTCCCCAAACATCTCACCTTCGGCTCCTTGGCGCTGGGCGCGACTCCCTGGCAGACCATGATGCGTGTAGTGATCCTCACCGCCAGCCCCGGCATCTTCTCTGCCATCATGATCGGTGTAGGCCGTGCGGTGGGTGAAACGATGATCGTACTGATGGCTACCGGAAACACCCCAGTGATGGACTTCAGCATCTTCCAGGGGATGCGTACCCTCTCCGCCAACATCGCGGTGGAGATGCCTGAATCAGAAGTGGCGAGCACCCACTATCGCGTGCTGTTCCTCGCCGCGCTGGTGCTGTTCATGTTCACCTTCTTCTTTAACACCATCGCGGAACTGGTGCGTCAGCGCCTGCGTCGCAAATACAGCAGCCTGTAACGGATAGCGCCATGATGGATGATCTGAAAAAGTGGTTTGGCAGCGGAACACCGTGGGTGTGGATGAACGCCGGTGCGGTAAGCATTAGCATCGTAATGGTGGCAGCGTTGTTGTTATTGATCGGTGTACGTGGCCTCGGCCACTTCTGGGCCAAGCCAATTATGGAAACGGAATACACCGAGAAAGATGGCCAGGTCATTCGTCTGATTGGCGAAATACATGACAGTGAAGTGGTGCCTATTGAGCGCCTGCAGGACGAGTTGCCTGGTGCGGTCGAGTCCGGTCTTACCCTGACCCGCCTGCTGCTAAAAACCGGCAACCGCGACACGCTAGGTCTCGACTTTCGCTGGGTGCTGGAGTCGAAACTAAAAAACAGACGTTATCCAGAAAACCTGCTTGCCATCGAGCGTTACGAGTGGGGCAACTTTTACGGCTATCTCAAGGAGGTGCGCAAGGGTAACGAAGTGATCGCCAGTGGCGAACCGGCTTGGGATGCATTGCAGCCCCTGATTGATCGTGCAGGAGAACTGCGTGCACAGATCAAGGAGATTGAGCAGGGCGAGATCGGTACGATTAATTACCAGATTGAAAAGCTGCGTCTCGATGAGCGCCGTCTGGAGATGGATGGGATTGCACCGGGTAGCGTACAACATCAGGAGATCGCGCAGCAGCGCGCCGCACTGCAACAGCAGTATGCTGGGCTACAAAATCGACTGCATGAACTGTATCAACAGATCGGTCGTGACAGCCTGACCGGTGTAGTGATGAACGGCAATGAGATCACTATCCCGCTTTCCAAGGTGGTGCGCGCCTATAAACCGAACGCCATGGGCTTCTTCAGTAAAGTCGGTTTCTATTTCAGCAAGCTGTGGGAATTTGTTGCCACGGATCCACGTGAGGCGAATACCGAGGGTGGTATCTTCCCGGCAATCTTCGGCACCGTGATGATGGTGATGTTGATGTCGGTCTTTGTTACCCCGTTTGGTGTGGTCGCAGCGGTCTATCTGCGTGAGTATGCCAAGCAGGGACCACTAACCCGTCTGATTCGCATCGCGGTGAATAATCTGGCTGGAGTGCCATCGATTGTTTACGGTGTGTTTGGTCTCGGCTTTTTTGTCTATTTTCTTGGCGGCAATATCGATCAGCTCTTTTTCGCTGAAGCGCTGCCATCTCCTACTTTTGGTACACCGGGTCTGCTGTGGGCATCGTTAACCCTGGCGATTCTTACCGTGCCGGTAGTCATCGTGGCTACCGAAGAGGGTTTGTCACGTATTCCCCGCGCGATCCGTGAGGGCAGCCTGGCACTCGGCGCTACCAAGGCGGAAACCCTTTGGCGTACCGTACTGCCCATGTCCAGTCCGGCGATGATGACGGGTTTAATCCTGGCGGTGGCACGCGCTGCCGGTGAAGTGGCTCCACTAATGCTGGTTGGGGTGGTCAAGCTGGCACCGTCACTGGCACTGGATGGCAACGCACCGTTTCTCCATCTGGATCGTAAATTTATGCACCTTGGCTTTCACATCTACGACGTGGGCTTCCAGAGCCCCAATGTGGAAGCGGCCCGCCCGTTGGTCTACGCCACTGCCCTGCTGTTGGTGCTGGTGATTATCATGCTCAACCTGGCGGCGATCGGTATTCGAAATCATCTGCGCGAGAAGTACCGCGCCCTGG
This sequence comes from Thiohalomonadaceae bacterium, assembly GCA_050295975.1. Lineage (GTDB taxonomy): Bacteria > Pseudomonadota > Gammaproteobacteria > Thiohalomonadales > Thiohalomonadaceae > JAPHTQ01. Next base: position 18,046 of record JBNKQR010000020.1, on the reverse strand, counting down.
AACATTAAGCGAGTAGCTACGATGACTGATTCAACCACACCGACTCACGGTATCGACATTAGTGCCATGAAGCGCGAACCGCGCCACATGCATTTCGCCGATGAGAAGATCTGCATCGACGTAAAGGATGTTGATCTCTATTACGGTGAAAAACAGGCGCTGAAAAATATCAATATGCAGATCCCGCAGCAGCGCGTATCCGCCTTCATCGGTCCTTCCGGTTGTGGTAAATCAACACTGCTTCGCTGCTTTAACCGGATGAACGATCTGGTCGACGGCGTGCGTATCGACGGGCGTATCGAACTGGATGGCGAAGACATGTATGACAGAAGTGTCAATGTCGCGGAGCTACGTCGTCGTGTCGGTATGGTGTTCCAGAAACCGAATCCGTTTCCGAAATCGATCTACGAAAATGTTGCCTACGGTCTGCGCATTATGGGGAAACGGTCACGCCGCGATCTCGATGAGGTGGTGGAGAAGGCACTGCGTGGTGCTGCGCTTTGGGACGAGGTAAAAGATCGTCTGCACGACTCTGCACTAGGGCTCTCCGGTGGTCAGCAACAGCGTCTGGTTATTGCCCGTGCCATCGCCATTGAACCGGAAGTATTGTTACTCGATGAGCCGGCATCAGCACTCGATCCGATTTCAACATTGAAGATTGAAGAGCTGATCTACGAACTAAAGGATCGTTACACTATTGTGATCGTTACCCACAACATGCAGCAAGCCGCGCGTGTTTCGGATTATACTGCTTTTATGTACATGGGAGAGATGGTGGAGTTTGGTAGCACCGACACGCTGTTCACCAACCCCAGAAAGAAGCAGACGGAAGACTACATTACCGGACGCTACGGCTAGCGGTAACAAGGGGGAGTTAGCATGGATAATATGAATCTCGGGCAACACATTTCCCAGCAATATAACGCTGAGCTGGAAGATATCCGCAACCGCGTTATGGGTATGGGCGGCATGGTGGAGCAGCAGCTGGGCAACGCGATTGCCGCACTGGTTGATGGCAACGCCGAACTCGGTGAACAGGTAGTTAGCAGTGACTATCAGGTTAACGCCATGGAGGTTGCCATCGACGAAGAGTGCAGCCGGGTTCTGGCACGACGTCAACCCGCTGCCAGTGACCTGCGTCTGATTGTTGCTGTAATCAAAACCATTACTGATCTTGAACGTATCGGTGATCAGGCCGAACGAGTTGCCCGTATGGCTGTGCGGTTGGCCGACGTCGAGATCAATAAAAGTCAGTTCGTTGAGCTGCAGCACCTTGGCAATCATGCACGTCAGATGCTTAACGATGCACTCGATGCCTTTGCGCGTATGGATACCGAAGCGGCACTTAACGTGGTGCGTGAAGACCTCAAGGTCGATAAAGAGTACGACTCGCTAATGCGTCAACTTATGACCTACATGATGGAAGACCCACGTACTATCTCCCGCGTACTTGATGTAATGTGGGCTGCCCGTGCTCTGGAACGTATCGGTGACCATGCGCGCAACATTTGCGAATACGTCATCTACCTTGTTATGGGTAAGGATGTGCGCCATACCAATCTGGAACAGATGGAAGAGAAGGTGCGGGGAGAGCGCTGATTATCTATCAGGCAGGAGCGACCGATGAATGATATTGCTTTACCTACCGTCCTGATCCTGTGTACCGGCAACTCCTGTCGCTCCCAGATGGCGGAGGCGCTGCTCAATCATGACATGCGCGGAGAGTTGCATGCGGTCTCTGCCGGAACTCATCCGCAGCCCAGGGTTGCCAAGGGCGCCATCGCTGCATTGGAGCAACTGGAACTACCGACACACGATCTTTTCCCCAAGGATGTCGAGCTGTTTCTCGACGAGCATATCGATCTAGTTGTTACCGTTTGCGATAATGCGAGGGAGAGTTGTCCGGTGTTTCCCAAACCGGTAAAGAGTGTGCACCTGCCATTTCACGATCCTCACGGCGAGCCGCTTGAATCATTTGTCCATGTACGCGACGAGATTAGGAACAAACTAATTCCATTGGTACGCAAAGAACTGGCTATCTAATGTAGTTTGACGGTTGAGCGACTTATACAGCCATGGTAGTTTTACGGTTGTTGTAACGATCTAACTTTAATGATGAATATGTCCAAGCTGTCCGAACTGTTTTACGTCAAAGAATCAGGTATTCACGGAAAAGGGCTTTTCGCCCTTGTTCACATCAAGGAAGGACACTTTCTCGGCACCTATGAAGGACCGGAGACCACCAATCTGGAAAAGGGTGGCGATCATGTGCTTTGGGTGGAAGAGGAAGATGGTAGCTGGCTGGGCCGCGACGGCCAGAACGTACTTCGTTATATAAACCACCATGAAGAACCCTGCGCAGAATTCGAAGGTTTTGATCTTTTTGCCATCGACGAGATTCATCCTGACAGGGAAATCACCATTCATTACGGTGAAGAGTTTGTCGAAGCGATTGTCGCGGGTGAGCTTTAACCACTGACTCTTTACTTTGTATTGGCGTATGATGTTTCCGATTCTGTGGAGAGCATTGGTGCGTCACGATATGTCCTCATCCTGGTTTGCCAGACCCGTATACAAACAGGTCAGATATTTCAGTATCGCCCTGCTATCCCTTCTTTTTGCACTGGGTTTCAGTAATAGCCTGTTCTGGATCGCAGCCGCCGTTTATTTCGCTATGTGGGGGGGATTCACTGCCTATACCGCCTGGCGTATCGAATCGGGTTGTTATGTCCCGACAGTGAATTATTTGCACAATGCAGAAAACCGGGTATGCATCACCTTCGACGACGGACCGTGCGAGCAGACAGCCGCTGTTCTGGATATGTTGAAAAAGGATAATGCGCATGCGAGCTTCTTCTGTATCGGTGAGCAGGTGGAGCGTTACCCGGATGTCGTCCGACGGATTGTTGAGGAGGGGCATACCCTTGGTAATCACTCTTTCTCGCACAGATTCGTTTTCCCTGTGAAAGGTGTTAGCGGAATCAGGCAAGAGATAGCAGATACTCAAAACATGATAGCCAAGGTGACAGGATATACTCCCCGCTTTTTTCGCCCTCCCTTCGGTGTAACAAATCCATTGATTGCTTCCGCACTGGAGAACAGCGGACTTACAACCGTAGGTTGGTCAATTCGTTCTCTGGATACTGTGACCCGTGACCGTGAAAGAGTGCTTGAGCGGATCAGGGCTGGCATTGAACCTGGCAGTATAATTTTGCTGCATGACCGGGTCGATGGAGCGCTGGAATTGCTAGATGAGGTGTTGGCTATCTGTCGGGAAAAAAGGCTGCAGCCCGTATCCCTGGATGGGGTTATTGGTAAGTGAGCACCAGTGGTGCGGTGTATATTTAGCCGCTTAGTCGGTTGCGCCAGTAGTCGGCCTTTTGTGGGGCAGCTTTAAGTCCAAGCTCGCCTTTATCGTAAACTCTGATTAAAACCTTCACAGCATCCTGGTTACCCTGTGAGGCGGAGGCCTGCCACAGCTCCAGTGCTTTTTTCTCATCCTTGCCCACCCATATTCCGAAGGCGTACAAGATACCGAGGTTGTATTGCGCCGGGGCATGGTTTTGCGCGGCAGCTTTTTCCCACCATTTGAACGCATCCTTGTTACTACGGAAGACAGTGGTGCCGTTGTAGTACATCAGCCCAAGATTGTATTGAGCGTCGGCCTGGCCCTGCTTGGCGGCAGCCATGAAGAGTTGCCGTGCGGTGCGGCTGTTCTTTTTCACACCGAGACCATTCATATAGAGCAGGCCCACGTTGTACTGGGCATCGGCGTTGCCCGATTCGGCTAATGGTTTCCAGATGTTGAAGGCTTTGGCGTAGTTGCCTTCGCGGTAGGCATCGAAGCCGTCATCAAGTGGACCGGCGACAGAGAGCACCGGGAGAAGAAGTAAAATAGTGAGTAGCTTGCGCATAGTGCTTTTGTAGCAGCCGCGGCGTGGTTTGTGAAGTGCGCTGGAATTATCAGGCTGGGGTGTAACCCATCAAAAACTCCATCAGTGCCTTCTGCGCATGTAGACGATTTTCTGCCTGATCCCAGACCACACTCTGCTGGCCGTCGATCACCGAGGCGCTAACCTCTTCACCGCGGTGGGCGGGGAGGCAGTGCATGAAGATCGCATCACTGTTGGCGTGAGCCATAACCGCATCGGTCACTTCATAGGCAGCGAAGGCCTTTTCCCGAATCGCCTGTTCCTCTTCCTGTCCCATGCTAGCCCAGACGTCGGTGGTAACCATGTCGGCACCGGCAGCGGCTTCTCCTGCGTCGCGCATAACGCTGACGGCATCGCCCGCGGCAGCAACCAGCTCCGCGTCTGGATCGTAACCCTCAGGGCAGGCGATGTTCAGTTTGAAACCGAACTGACGCGCGGCGTTGATATAGGAGTGGCACATGTTGTTGCCGTCGCCGATCCAGGCCACGGTCTTGCCCGCGATGTCACCACGATGTTCGACGTAGGTCTGTACATCGGCCAGCAGTTGGCAGGGATGGTACATATCAGTCAGGGCGTTGATCACCGGCACCTGCGAGTGGGCGGCGAAGGTCTCCAGTTTCTCATGCTCGTAGGTACGAATCATGATGATGTCGACCATCCGTGACAGTACCCGTGCGGTGTCCTCAATCGGTTCACCACGGCCCAACTGGGTATCGCGAGGGGAGAGGAAGATCGCGTGGCCGCCAAACTGCGCCATGCCCGCCTCGAAGGAGACGCGGGTGCGGGTCGAGGATTTCTCAAACACCATGCCCAACACCTTGTCACGCATTGGTGTGTAGCTCTCACCATTTTTCTGCATCGCCTTCAGTTTGATGGCGCGTTGAATCAGCCGCTGCAGTTCAGCGGGGGTGAGATCGAGCAGGGTAAGAAAGTGCCGTGTCGTCATGTCACCGCTCCTGTTTACGCAGCCGGCTGGGCCACAAACTCGGTGACCAGCTCAGTGACGAGATGAACCAGGGTATCGGCATCCTCGTCGCTGATCACCAAAGGTGGCAGCAGACGGATGGTGTTGCCTGCGGTGACGTTGATCAGCAGACCACGTGCCAGTGCCATGCTCACCAGCTCGGTACAGGGGCGATCCAGCTCGATGCCGATCAGCAGGCCCATGCCGCGAATGTCGTTGACGTATTCCTGTTCGCCCAGCGCCAGTTCAAAGGCGGTCTGCAGGCGTAGCCCCAGCTCTTCAGCGCGCTGTACCAGTGACTCTTTTTCCAGGGTGTCGATCACCGCCAGCGCCGCAGAGCAGGCCAGTGGATTACCGCCAAAGGTGGTGCCGTGGTTGCCTGGCTGGAACAGTTCGGCCGCTTCGCCACGGGCAAGACAGGCGCCGATAGGCATGCCGTTGCCCAAGCCCTTGGCCACGGTCATTACGTCGGGTGCGAACTCTTCATGCTGATAGGCAAACATGCGACCACTACGGCCCATGCCGGTCTGGATTTCGTCCAGCATCAGTAGCCAGCCATGTTTGTCGCAGATCACGCGCAGGGCGCTGAGATATTTTTCCTGCGGCACGTTAACGCCGCCTTCACCCTGTACCGGTTCAACCAGTATGGCGACGACAGAGGGGTTGTTCTTGGCGACGGTTTCCACCGCCTCCAGATCGTTGTACGGCACACGCAGGAAACCACTAACCAGCGGCTCAAACCCGGCCTGAACCTTGCGGTTGCCGGTGGCGCTAAGGGTTGCCAGGGTCCGACCGTGGAAACTGTTTTCCATCACGATGATGGTAGGGGTGTCGATGCCCTTTTTGTGACCATAGAGACGCGCCAGTTTGATCGCGGCCTCGTTGGCCTCGGCGCCGGAGTTGCAGAAGAAGGCGCGCTCCATACCAGAAATAGCGGTGAGGCGGTCGGCCAGGATCTGCTGGTTGGCAATACCATAAAGATTGGAGGTGTGTACCAAAGTGCCCGCCTGTTCACACAACGCGGCGGTAACTGCCGGGTGAGCGTGGCCCAGGTTGCACACGGCAATGCCGCTGACTGCATCCAGATATTTGTTGTCGTCGCTATCCCATAACCAGCAGCCGGAGCCTTTGGCGAAGGTTACGGGTTGACGTGCGTAGGTTGTCATCAGTGTGTTCGGCATAATCCGTTACAAACAGTTTTTGTATCACCACAAAACGAAAAAGGCAGTCCCGCGTGAGACTGCCATTTCCACCGAACAGCGGATTCTACCCCCGCTCAGCCCATCAGGCAAATGCCAGACCGGCTTTTTTAGGGGTATTTCCGTGACTTAGCCAGCGTAGTTTTGTGCGGCAAAATCCCAGTTTGCCAGGTTCCAGAACGCTTCGACATATTTCGGTCGGGCGTTGCGGTAGTCGACGTAGTAGGCGTGTTCCCAGACGTCGCAGGTCAGCAGCGGGGTTTTGCCGTCGGTCAGCGGGCAACCGGCATTGGAGGTATTAACGATCTCCACTGAGCCATCGGCGTTCTTCACCAGCCAGGTCCAGCCGGAGCCGAAGTTGGTGGCGGCGGAGGTGCTGAACTTCGCCTTGAACTCGTCGAAGGAGCCGAAGGCCTTGTTGATGGCGTCGGCCAGGGCACCACCAGGTTCACCGCCGCCATTGGGGCTGAGGCTGTTCCAGTAGAAGGTGTGGTTCCAGATCTGAGCGGCATTGTTGAACACGCCACCGGCTGGAGCGCTGGTGATGATCTCTTCCAGGCTCTTGCCTTCAAATTCGGTGCCGGGGACCAGATTGTTCAGGTTGGTCACATAGGTGGCGTGGTGTTTGCCATGGTGGAACGACAGGGTCTCGGCAGAGATGTGCGGTTCCAGGGCATTGCTTTCGAAGGGGAGTGCAGGTAGTTCAAAGCTCATGTCTTACTCCTTGTTTTTCAAAGTGTTGAAGACTTTCGGAAAGTCACAATTGTTCTGTTGTGGATAAAATCATCAGATACGCACAGTCGCACTGTAATAACCAACATATTTAGTAAAGATTGCAGTTTTTCAAGTCCACCACCCAGACAGACTCTGAATGTGGTCTGTCACACGGTGGAATTCAAGTCGGGAAGTCTAGTAAGTGTAGGAGCTGTCACGGGTGGAGTAAAACCAGCGTGCAGGTAATCTGGCAAGCATTAGCAGAATAAAAATAAACAGATAGGTCATGCTCTCCATGTCGGTGACTTTCTGCATCATAAAAAAGTGCAGGATCACACCAGCAGTGATGAAGTAGACCAGCCGATGCAGCCGTTGCCAGTATTTGCCCAGGCGACGGAAGCTGTATTTATTGGAGGTGGCAGCCAATGGTATTAGCAACAGGAAACTAATCATGCCAACGGTGATGAAAGGGCGCTTGATGATGTCGGCCCAGATATCCGGCCAGAAGAAAAACTGATCCAGCACGATATAACTACTCAAATGCAATGTGGCGTAGAAGAAGGCATAGAGCCCCAGCATGCGCCGGTACAGGATTGGCCAGCTCCAGCCCATGGCGCGACGCAGCGGCGTGGCCAGCAGGGTGAGTAACAGAAACCGCAGTGCCCAGTCACCGAGACTGCGGGTGAACGCTTCGATGGGGTTGGCCCCCAGGTTGTCGCTAAGGATGGCGTAGGTCAGCCACGCCAGCGGCAGTAGCGCGGCAATAAAGACGATCGGTTTCAGTTTTTGAGCAGAACTTTTCATCTTAAAAGAATTTTCTTAAATCCATTCCCTTGTAGAGCTGTGCCACCTGATCCTCATAGCCATTAAACGGCAGCGTTTTACGTTTGAGGAACTCACCGATGCGTCGTTCCCGTCTCTGGCTCCAGCGAGGATGGTCCACCGCTGGATTGACGTTGGAGTAGAAGCCATATTCGCCTGGATTGGCCAGATGCCAGGTGGTCTCCGGCATGGTTTCACGGAAGTTGATTTTGACGATCGACTTGATGCTTTTGAAGCCGTACTTCCACGGTACCACCAGTCGCAATGGTGCGCCGTTCTGGTTGGGCAGAACCTTGCCGTAGAGACCGACGGCGAGAATGGTCAACGGGTGCATCGCCTCATCCATGCGTAGTCCTTCCACGTAGGGCCAGTCGAGTATGCGGCTACGTTGTCCCGACATCTCTTCCGGACGGAGCAGGGTGGTGAACTCCACAAATTTGGCCTTGCTGGTTGGCTTGAAGCGTTTGAGTAGATCACCCAACGGGAAACCGACCCAGGGGATCACCATCGACCATCCCTCGACACAGCGCAGGCGATAGATGCGCTCTTCCAGGGTATGTGGTTTGAGAATCTCTTCCAGATCGAATTTCCCGATGACCTCTGCTTCGCCTTCGATAGTGACCGACCAGGGATCCGTCGTCAGAGTGTGGGCGTTGCGCGCCGGGGCGGTTTTACTGGTGCCGAACTCATAAAAGTTGTTGTAACTTGTGATCTCTTCATAGCTGTTCTGTTTTTCGTCGGTGGCAAACGGGCCACGTTTGAGATTGCTGAACGCCACAGCTTCCAAAGGTTTTGCCAGGGCGTTAAGGGCGGTCAGCATCAGTCCGCCACCGGTAAAAGCGGCACCACTCAGTGCAGCCATACCGAGGAAACGGCGGCGCTCGTTATAGATCTTCTCCGGTGTGATCTCGGAGGGACGGATGTCATTCTGTTTTTTAATGATCATGGTCTTTTACCCGTTTGCGGCATAGCCGAACTCCCCCTGCCACTCACCGTGACGATAGTCGATCTTTAACCAGTGGGGGATATAGCGTTCGGCTTTGGTGATGGGGAAATCGGTCAGGGGCGGTTCGTCACCTTCGTAATCGATACCGCAATGCTGAGTCATCACCGGGCGAAAGGTCAGTGCCAGTTTTTCGTTAACCGTTACACCGTCGTGGGTATTGCTGTCACGAAAGCGAACTGCCTTGCGGATCAGACAACTGAAGTAGAGCTCCATCTCCGCCAGCAGCGGCGAACTGCGTTGCGCCAGCGCCCTCTCCGCAGCACTGCTGAGGGAGAGGGTGATCTTGCGGTTGTGAAACTCTATCTCTCGGTTCATGGCGCTCCTCCTCTCATCGGTTCTACCCAATAGTCGAGATAGATGCCGGTTCCTTACAGATAGTGGCGGCTATTTTTGTGAAAGCAATAAAGGCCACATTTTTAAGATGGCTATTGGCGTTGCCGCGATCTGCTGCCGCTTTGCTATGATGGCGCGCTATGGATGCCATTGAACTCAGTCTCTTCGCCAGCCGTATCGAGGCGGTGTGCGACGAAATGGGTGCGGTGCTACGCCGCAGCGCCTTTTCGCCCAATATCCGTGATCGTCTCGACTTCTCCTGCGCGGTGTTTGATGCGGCGGGTGAGCTGTGTGCCCAGGCGGCACATATCCCGGTCCATCTGGGCAGCATGGCCTATGCGATGCGCGATATCGTCGGTCAACTCGACTGGGCCGATGGAGACATGGTGGTACTCAATGATCCCTACCTTGGTGGAACCCATCTGCCCGATGTAACGGTGATTGCGCCGCTATTTGTCGGCGGCGTTCTCTGTGGCTTCGTCGCCAACCGGGCTCACCATGCAGATATCGGCGGTAACGCCCCCGGTTCCATGCCCATCTCCCGTACCCTGGATGAGGAGGGGATCATCATCCCGCCGACGAAACTGGTGCAGGGCGGTAAGCTGGATGAAGCACTGCTGGATAAAATCGGTGCCGGTAGCCACGGCCTGCGGGGGGATTTTTCCGCACAGATGAGCGCCAACCGCAGCGGTCTGGCACGCCTTGCTGAGCTGGTAGATGGGCTAGGGCGCGAACCCTATGCCATCGCCCTGGGTGAACTCAACGACTATGCCGAGCGGTTGGCCCGTGTTGCACTGGCCGACATCCCCGACGGGGTATATCCCTTCACCGACTATCTCGACGATGACGGTCTGGGCAATCGAGATCTGGCGATCAACGCCACGGTGCAGGTGAGCGATGGGACGGTTCACGTCGATTTCAGTGGCACCGCCAGCCAGACCGCCGGCAACGTTAACTGCCCCCTGCCGGTCGCTGCCGCGGCGGTCTATTACGTCTTTCGCTGTCTGATGCCTGCCCAGACCCCCGCCTGTGCCGGGGCCTTCCGCCCGATCACGCTCGACGCCCCCAGAGGTTGCCTACTCAATGCCGAGCGTCCTGCGGCGGTGGCGGCGGGGAATGTGGAGACCTCCACCCGGGTGGTGGATGTCATTTGTGGCGCCCTGGCCCAGGCGCTGCCCGAAAAGATCCCGGCGGCCAGCCACGGCTCAATGAACAATCTGGCGATGGGTGCCCGCGGTGAAGCGAAGTGGGACTATTATGAGACGATGGGTGGCGGTATGGGTGCGGGACAAACCGGCGGCGGGCTATCGGCGTTGCAGACCCACATGACCAACACCCTCAATACGCCGATTGAGGTACTGGAGATGAACTATCCGTTACGCCTGAGACGCTACGCGATCCGTCGCGGTTCCGGTGGTGACGGTGTGCATCGTGGTGGTGATGGTCTGCTACGTGAGTTTGAGTTTCTTGCCCCGGCCGAGGTTACTCTGTTGACTGAGCGGCGGCGTCATGCTCCCTGGGGACTGGCAGGTGGCGGAGCCGGGTCAAGCGGTGAAAATCGCCTCAATGGTGAGCTGCTGCCGGGCAAGGTGAATATTCCGATTAAGGCTGGTGATCGTTTAAGTGTCGCCACTCCCGGCGGCGGAGCATGGGGAACTAAACAATGAAACGGTTATGGATTGTGGTGTTGCTGGCTGGCCTGTACGGCTGTGCTTCGGCGATTAGCAGTGGTTATGGTCAGGGTGGACAGAATAGCGATGGACGGAGCTATGCCGATGCGCGGCTGGACAACCAGATCAGCGCGGCAGTGTCCGATCTGCTGGTGATGGATCGTTCCGTTTCGGCGATGAATATCGACGTATCGACCGTGAATGGCGTGGTCACGCTTAATGGCGCGGTGGAGAACACGGCCATGGCCACTCGTGCCAGCCAACTGGCCAGTCGTGTCGATGGCGTGGCACAGGTGGTCAACAATCTGCGCATTCTGCGCCCCTGACGGAAAGAGAGCATGTGCGGTATTTGCGGTGAATTGCGCTTCGATGGTCAATCCCCGGAGCTGGCGCGACTGGGACAGATGCTCAAACGTCTTGAGCGGCGTGGCCCCGACCATGAGGGGAGCTTCTCCGATGGCCCGGTTGCGTTGGGGCACCGCCGTCTGGCAATCATCGATCTCTCCGAACGTGGCAACCAGCCTATGCTGGACACCGAGCTAGGACTGGCCATCGTCTTCAACGGCACCATCTACAACTACCCGGAACTTCGAGAAGAGCTAAAGGCCAAAGGCCATCGCTTCGTCTCCGATGGCGACACCGAGGTGATTCTCAAGGCCTACGCTGCCTGGGGTGATCAGTGCGTGGAGCGGCTTACCGGCATGTTCGCCTTCTCCATCTGGGACATGCGTCGGCAGCGTCTGTTCCTGGCCCGCGACCGGCTTGGCATCAAGCCGCTCTACTACAGTCAAAGTGGTAACCGTTTCCTCTTTGCCTCCAACATCCAGTCGCTACTTGCCGCGGGTGGGGTCGACACCGCCATCGACCCGGTGGCGCTGCATCACCAGTTCACCCTGCACGGGGTCGTCCCTGCACCACGCACTATTCTCAGTGGTGTGCGCAAGCTGCGCCCCGGCCACAGCATGCATATCGACCTGAGTGGCCGCAGTGAGTTGGTTCCCTATTGGCGGCTCTATGCCTGTCGTCCCGCCGAACCGCGTAGTGAGCAGGAGTGGATCGAGGCTATTCATGAGGCACTGAAAAAATCGGTGCGGCGACGATTGGAGATAGCCGATGTACCGGTGGGGGTGCTGCTCTCGGGTGGACTCGATTCGTCGCTGCTGGTGGGGCTGCTGGCTGAGCAGGGGGTGAAAGACATTCTCACCTTCTCCATCGGCTTCGAGGACCAGCCGGAGGAGCAGGGCAGCGAGTTTGAGTTTTCGGATCAGGTGGTGGCGATGTACAACACCCGTCACCACAAATACCACATCCCCAATGACCAGGTACTTAAACGCCTGCCCGAGGCGATCTCGCAGATGGCTGAGCCGATGGTGGGCCAGGATGCGGTAGCTTTTTATCTTCTCTCCGAGCGGGTCTCGCAGGAGGTGAAGGTGGTACAGAGCGGTCAGGGCGCCGACGAGGTCTTCGCTGGATACTTCTGGTACCCGTTGATGGCGAAGGAGAAGGGTAGCGATCTGGAGTGTTTCGCCCGCCACTACTTCGACCGCCCCCACGCAGAGTTCCTCGAAACAGTAAGCGCCGACTATCGCGGAGAGGACCACACCTCGGCACTGATCAGCGAACTGCTGGCGGAGCCGGGCGCTGATGAGTATCTGGACAAGGTGCTGCGGATGGACGCCACCACCCTGATCGTCGATGACCCGGTTAAGCGGGTCGACAACATGACCATGGCCTGGGGACTGGAGGCGCGGGTGCCGTTTCTTGACCATGAACTGGTTGAGCTGGCGATGGCAATGCCCTCGTCGATGAAGCTGGGTCCCAACGGCGACGACCACAAATATGCACTCAAACAGATCGCCCGAGGCCTGATCCCCGATGCGGTGATCGACCGCCCCAAGGGCTATTTCCCCATGCCCGCCCTTAAATACGTGCGTGGTGAATTCCTTGAATTCATGCGCGATATCCTCGACTCCCAGGCCTGTCGCAACCGTGGAGTGTTTAATCGCGTTTATGTGGAGAAGCTGTTGTCAGACCCGGATAACGAGGCCCATTTTACCCAGCTACGTGGTTCCAAGCTGTGGCATCTGGCGTTGTTGGAGCTATGGTTACAGCGAAACGTGGACGGTACAGGGGGTTGATATTCGGATCACGGCCACCATCTCTCAAGCTTTGAACTTCGGAGAAAACCATGGATGTACTGCAACGAATCGATGAGATGGTGAAGAGCAATCCCATCGTCATCTTTATGAAGGGCACGCCGCAGATGCCCATGTGCGGCTTCTCCAGCCGTACCGCGCAGGTGCTGCAGGCCAGTGGCGTCGAGTTCGCCTACGTCAATGTGCTGGCTGATCCAGAGGTGTTCGAAAATCTACCGCGTTACCAGGACTGGCCAACCTTCCCCCAGATCTACGTCAATGGTGAGCTGATTGGCGGTCACGACATCGTGGTGGAGATGTACCAGAAAGGGGAGCTGCAACCCCTGTTACAGGACGCCGTGGAGAAAAACGCCAGCTAACCCAAAACTGGATTTGCGTCACAAAAACCGGCCTCAAGGCCGGTTTTTTTGTAATAGACACATGAAGATAAGGGTTTCCTTAAGCCTCGGTTCAGACTTTCCTTATATAACTATTCGCCACTCTCTCGCAGTCGTGGAGGACGCGATGTCATCTGGTAGTGAAATCAAGGTATGGGACCCGCTGGTACGGCTGTTCCATTGGTCGCTGGTTGCCGCCTTTGTTATTGCCTATCTCAGCGGCGATGAACTTGAGGATGTTCATGTGCTGGCTGGTTATTTCATAGCTGGCTTGGTAGTCTTCCGTCTTATCTGGGGCGTAGTCGGCACACGGCACGCACGGTTCAGCGATTTCGTTTTCAGTCCCCCCACCGTTATCGCCTACCTCAAGGACACCCTCGCCTTTCGGGCCAAGCGCTATATCGGCCATAACCCGGCAGGCGGTGCGATGGTGGTTGCTCTGTTGATCTCGCTATCAATGGCAACCCTGTCAGGGATGAAACTGCTTGCCGTGGAAGAGAACGAAGGCCCCTTCGCAGCGATACAAATAGAAAATATCAGTCCTGTGGCCATTGCGATGGCCGATGAGGACGAAGACGAAGAGCATGACGAGGGAGAAGAGGAGTCGGTCTGGGAAGAGGTGCACGAGTTTTTCGTTAACTTCACCCTGCTGCTGGTTCTGTTACACCTTGCCGGAGTTGCGTTAAGTAGTTTTGCTCACGGTGAAAATCTTCCCCGCGCCATGGTCACTGGCACAAAGCGTCAAGACTGAGGGAAGTTAGCATGAGCAAGGTGCGTATCTGGGATCTACCCACCCGTGTTTTCCACTGGAGTTTTGCCACGGCATGTATTGTGGCCTGGGTGACCGGTAATGATGCGCGCTATACTGATATACATCTCTATGCTGGCTACCTTGCTTTTGCCCTGTTGTTGTTCCGCCTGGTGTGGGGATTCGTTGGCGGACGCTATGCACGTTTTGCTCAGTTTATTACCGGTCCCGGAAAACTCATTGAACATCTTCGCCATATCGTTGATCGCAACCATGATCATGGTCGTGGTCATAACCCGGCGGGTGCGGTTGCCGTAGTCCTTTTGTTAGGGCTGGTTCTGGCTCTCTGTGTCACAGGTTTGATAGTCCTTGGTGGCGAAGAGGGTTTTGGTCCGTTAGCGGGCCTGTTTACTATTGAGCAGGGCGATGCGGTACATCAGTGGCACAAAGTGTTTGCCTGGATAGGGCTCACCGTTGTGCTTGTGCACCTCTCCGGTGTGGTGCTGATGGGTTGGCTGCAGCGCGAAAGCCTGGTGGTGGGGATGGTTACCGGTGATATGGAGGGTGGTCTGGCTGAAGCAGAGCCGAACAACGCCACCCGCGTCAGTCAGGTCATGGGTGCGCTGATGGTCGTCTACAGCGTGGTTTGGTTCTTCCCTTATCTGCTCTCGTCAGAAGAGGACCCCTATCTTCCCTTTGTCGATACCACACTGGTACAGAATCAGGAGTGGCACGACAACTGCGACTCCTGTCATGTTCCTTATCACCCAAGTCTGTTGCCCGCACACTCCTGGCAGCGTCTGTTCGATGAAGAGATGCATCACTTTGGTGAAGGTCTGTTCCTGGATATCGAGACCATGGTGATACTGCGCGATTACGCGGTGAAAAACAGTGCTGATCATACTCACCGCGAAGTGAGCTGGCGCATTCTCAAGTCATTGGGTCTGGAGGATCATCCAAACCGGATCACTGATATCCCCTATTGGGAAGAAGTGCATAGAGATATAGATGAAGAGCGGTGGAATACGTATCCGGTTTACGGCAAGGCGGATTGTGGTGCATGCCATAGGGATGCTGTCGCTGGTGGATTTATGAATGGTGGGATGTTTATCCCGGATTAGTCTCAGGAGTATGAAGATGAAAACACATGGTGCCTTACAGGCTCTGGGTTTGTTCTTGATAACCGCGTCACCTGCTTTTGCAGCCGATGTAGTAGCAGAACGGCTGGTTGCCTATCAAAGCGAAGGCGCGACCGATGAGTTTAGTGCTGATCGAGGGCGGGAGATGTGGGTAGAGCAATTCTCCCAGCCAAATGGCAAAAAGCCACGTAGCTGTACTAACTGTCACACCGATGATCCATCGGTAGTGGGTAAACATCTGCGTACAGGTAAGCGCATTGAACCGCTTGCACCCTCGGCTAACTCGGAGCGTCTTAGCAGTGCAAAAGATATTGAGAAATGGTTGATGCGGAACTGCAAATGGACAGTGGGTCGGGCATGCACACCACAGGAAAAGGGTGACATCCTTACCTACTTGCGTGGACTGTAAGGTTGTAAAAGGAGTTATGTCTGTATGAAATGGATGTATGCATTGCTGTCTCTTGTTTGCATAAACGGTGTGGCGATTGGGGGTGAATGGTCCTGGTATAGTAAAAGCCACTCCGTACCCGCTGTAGAAAATCAGCTTTACGCCGAAGAGTGTGGTAGCTGCCACTTTGCCTATCAGCCTGCGCTGCTTCCCGTTGCCTCGTGGAAGAAACTTCTATACGGCCTTGAGAACCATTTTGGTGAAAATGCCGAACTATCTCAGCAGGCCGTTGCAGAGTTGAGTGCTTACCTGAATGCCAATGCCGCCGACAGGGTTAGTGGTGTTAAACGTTCAGCTAAAATTATGCGCTCGCTAGGTGACAACGCGCCGATGCGAATTACCGATATCCCCTATATCCACCGGCAGCACCACGAGATTCCCTCACGACTGATTAAAGGTAATCCGGATATTCGTAGCTTGAGTAACTGTGCGAACTGTCATGTTCGTGCCGATACCGGTTCTTATGCCGAACGTGAGATTCGTATTCCGGGTTTGGGTCGCTGGGAAGATGATTAAATACAGTTAAGAGTGTCACCAAGTAGTTGAGCCTGGTGGCACTCCTATCTTGCAGTGTGACTATTCTTCGTCTTCGATAGCGCTGGCGATGGGGCAACCGCCCATCTTGCGCCAGAGATTGATCACCGCACAAAACAGATCCGCCGTACGTTCCGCATCATAGATCGCGGAGTGCGCCAGCGAGTCATCCCATTCAATCCCAGCGGAGCGAGCCGCCTTGGCAAGTACGGTCTGACCGTAGGCCAAACCGCCAAGGGTGGCAGTGTCAAAGGTGCTGAAGCTGTGGAACGGACTCTTCTTGTTACCGGTACGCTCAATCGCCGCCTTGATAAATCCCAGATCGAAAAACGGGTTGTGTCCCACCAGGATGGCGCGAGTGCAGTTCTGTAACTTTACTTCGTCTCGCAGTGGGGCAAAGATGTGCTCCAGTGCCTTCGCCTCGGGTTTCGCCATGCGGAAGGGGTTGTAGGGATCGATGCCGGTAAACTCCAGCGCCCGTTTATCCAGGTTGGCGTTGGGGAACGGCTCTACATGGCAGGCATGGGTTGTGTGGCGATAGATGAGGCCTTCAGAATCCATGCGCACAGTCACCGCCGCGATCTCCAGCAGGGCATCGGTTTCCGCGTTGAAGCCAGCGGTTTCCACATCCACGATGACTGGAAGGAAGCCGCGAAAACGGTCGGCAATTTGGTAGGTATATGAGTCTTGCATGGGGGCCAAGCTTACCGGATCAGGCGCGTTTTATCTAAGATGAGAACAATTAATTTTCTGTGTAAAGAGTAGAGGTGTTTGCAGATGAGAAGATTGCGCCTGATATGCGGGTTGATAGTCGTACTATTGTCATCGCCGCTGGCCGCCGAGCAGGCGCTGCTGTGGCAGGTGGAATCGCCCCGTGGTGCGATCAGCTTCCTCTTTGGCACTATCCACTCCGACGATCCACGGGTGCTGGACCTGCCCAAACCGGTGACCCTGGCCTTTGACAAGGCCAAAACCGTGGTGCTGGAGATGGACCTGGGGCAGGCCTCACAGGGGGGAATGGGTCAGGTAGTGATGCTGCCACAGGGAAAAAGTCTTGCCGATCTGATCCCGGCCTCACTCTATCGTGACACCGTCAAACTGATGTCGACACTCGGCTACCCCGAAGAGGTGACCCGACAGCTCGCTCCCTGGGCGATACAGTTAACCCTGAGCATGCCGCCACCCACCACCGGCATGTTTCTTGATGCGGTGCTGTACGAACAGGCGGTAGCCGCTCACAAACGTGTCGTAGGGCTGGAGACCATGGAGGAGCAGATCTCCATATTCCGTGATCTCTCTGCATCGGATCAGGTGACGCTGCTACAGCAGGCGCTGGATGAGTATCCGCAACTTGCGCAACAGATAGAGCAATTAAAACTTGCCTGGCTTAACCGTGATCTGGAAAAGATGGGGGCGATGAGTCAGGAGAGCATGGAGGAGTTGCCCGCAGGGTTGCAGCAACGGTTTGGCCGTAGCCTGGTTGAGCGTCGGAACCATCGTATGGCGGAGCGCTCTCTACCGATGTTGCGTGAGGGTGGGGCGTTTATTGCTGTGGGGACGATGCATTTAATTGGGGAGGAGGGATTGGTGGCGTTGTTGCGGGGAGAGGGGATGAAGGTGACAGCGGTTTATTAGGTTTCGCCGGATGAAATGATTGTAGCGGTCAGTCATAATGCGCAGCCCGAACAAGCTGTGGATCATCCTCATGTGGTTTAAAAATCTAACCCTCTACCGCCTTACCCGCCCCTTCGAGCTGGATCACGACGCCCTTAACCAGGCGTTACAGGAAAAGGCCTTCCACCCCTGTGGCAAGAGCGTCCCGTTCAGCTACGGTTGGGATGCACCGCTCGGACGCCACGGTGAGCAACTGGTCCACACCATCGGTCACTACTCGATGATCTGCGCCCGCAAGGAGGAGCGTCTGCTCCCGGCCACGGTGATTAACGAGCAACTGGCGGAGAAGGTCGAACAGATCGAACAGGCCGAGGCGCGACCAGTCGGTCG
>JBNKQR010000019.1:0-50592 GCA_050295975.1 Thiohalomonadaceae bacterium | reverse complement strand
AAGGTTTCGCAACCCACGTCGAAGCCAGGTCGCCCCCATTGGTTAACATTGGGCATTCTACGGACAGGAAGGTTCCCTGTCACGGAATGCTTACGGGTACCTTTAAAAAGTCACTCAAGCCGCGATTGCGGCGTTAAAAAGCGCCTCAAAATGCTCATTTACTCTGTGTAAACTGCGCTTTTTCGTCGTTTTTCGCCTTGCACTCATCGCCTTGATTGAATTTTTTAAGGCACCCTTAGGCGTTTTTCATGATGCGCCCTTTCTCGCGCTGCCAGTCTCGGTCTTTCTCACTGGCTCGTTTGTCGTGCTTCTGCTTACCCTTGGCCAGACCGATCTCGGCCTTGGCGCGCCCCTTTTTCCAGTAGAGGGAGAGGGCGATCAGGGTATAGCCCTTGCGCTCAACTGCGCCGATCATTTTGTCGATCTCCTGGCGGTGCAGCAGTAGTTTCCGTACTCGAGCCGGCGCAGGTTTGACATGGGTAGAGGCGGCCAGTAGCGGGTTGATCTGCAGGTTGGAAATCCAGGCCTCGCCATCCTTGATAAAGACGTAGCTGTCCACCAGCTGGACTTTTCCAGCGCGCAGGCTCTTCACCTCCCAGCCCTCAAGCACCAGTCCGGCCTCCATCCTGTCTTCAATGAAGAAATCGTGACGTGCCTTTTTGTTGCTGGCGATGGTGCTACTGCCTGCGCCTTTTACACTTTTACTTGTCTTGGCCATAGCGGCGCATTATAGGCGATATAAGCGGGCCGGAGACAGGGGGAAGTGGTGATTGGTTGAGCCGAAAGGCGATATGGCAGACAATTGCTGCAAAATAAGCTTGGGGGAGAGAGATGTCAGAGAGACGAAAGTCCATACATGGACAGTGGTCAGGGCGTTGGGCCTTCATCCTGGCGGCCACCGGTTCTGCGGTGGGCCTGGGTAATATCTGGAAGTTTCCCTACATTACTGGTGAGAATGGTGGTGGAGCCTTCGTTCTCGTATACCTTCTGTGTATTGCCGTAGTCGGCATTCCTGTGATGATCGCCGAGATCATGCTCGGTCGTCGTGGCCGCCGCAGCCCGATCAACACCATGCGCCATCTGGCGATGGAGGAGCGCGCTCACCCACACTGGCAATACCTGGGATGGGCAGGGATGATCGCCGGATTTATTATTCTCTCCTACTACTCGGTGATTGCAGGCTGGGCGGTGGCGTATGTCTTTCGCACCGTCTCCGGAGTATTCATTGAGGCCTCGCCGGAAGCGGTGGGTGACATCTTCTCTTCCCTGGTATCGGACCCTGAACGCCTGCTGGCGTGGCATACCATCTTTATGGTGATGACCCTGGTCGTGGTATCCCGCGGTGTACGTAGTGGTCTGGAGACGGCGGTGCGCTATCTGATGCCGGCACTGTTTGGGCTGCTGCTGATCCTGGTGGGGTACGCCCTGACTACCGGATATTTCATGGATGGCCTTAGCTTCCTGTTTACGCCTGATTTCAGTGCGTTGACCTGGGAGTCGATGCTGGTGGCGTTGGGGCATGCCTTCTTTACCCTGAGTTTGGGGATGGGGGCGATTATGGTTTACGGCTCCTATCTGCCTAAGCACACCTCCATCGTAAAGACTTCAATAGTCATCGCCGGCATGGATACGTTGGTGGCATTACTGGCGGGTATGGCAATCTTTCCCATTGTCTTCGCCAATGGTCTACAGCCTGGTTCCGGACCCGGTTTGATTTTCCAGACCCTCCCTATCGCCTTCGGTCATATGCCCGGTGGGGTCTTCTTCGGCATGCTCTTTTTCCTGTTGCTTAGTTTTGCCGCCTGGACCTCGGCGATCTCTCTGTTGGAACCGATGGTGGCCTGGATGGTAGAGAACCATGGCTTCAACCGCATTTCCGCCACCGTCTGGTCGGGTATGGGTAGCTGGTTGTTAGGGCTCTGCTCGATCTTCTCCTTCAATCTCTGGTCCGATTTCAAGCCCCTCTCAATTATCCCCGCCTTTCAGGATAAGACGATGTTTGATCTGCTTGATGGCCTGACTGCCAATGTGATGTTGCCGTTGGGCGGTTTGCTAATCGCTCTATTTGCGGCATGGCAGATGAGTCGCCGTACCTGTCGCGAGGAGTTGGAGCTTTCAGATGGCGTGCTGTTCAAGGGCTGGTACTTTATGATCCGCTACGTCAGTCCCCTAGCAGTACTGATTGTGTTCCTCAATGCTGTTGGCATTATCTAGTTCGGAGACTATGTGAGTTCGATCAGCAAGAATGCGTTGGTGCCCTACAGCGCCGCAGAGATGTACGCTCTGGTCTATGATGTCGAGTCCTATTCGGCGTTTCTTCCCTGGTGCCGTTCCTCCCAGGTGTTATCCCAGGACGATGATGAGCAGCGTGCTACCATAGAGATCGCTCATGGTAGCCTGCGTAAATCGTTTACCACCTGTAACAGACTGCAAAAGAACAAGATGATCGAGATGCGTCTGGAACAAGGCCCATTCAAGCATCTGCAGGGGTTCTGGCGGTTTGACACGTTGGGCGAGCGGGCCTGTAAGGTCTCGCTGGACCTCGATTTCGAGTTTTCCAACAAATTGGTAGGGATGGCGATGGGGCCAGTATTTAGCCAGATTGCCAATACCCTGGTAGATGCCTTCTCCAAGCGAGCGGTGGAAGTTTATGGAAAAGAGTAAGACGATTCAGGTCGAGGTGGCCTACGCCAAACCCGATATTCAGGTCATTATTCCGGTGGCAGTGGAAGAGGGGGCAAGTATCGCGGTTGCAATCAAACGCTCCGGTATTCTGGAACGCTTTCCCGAAATCGATCTGGAGAAGAGTAAGGTCGGGATATTCGGTAAATTGAGTAAAAAGGATACCGCGCTACGTGCTAAAGACCGGGTGGAGATCTACCGCCCGTTGATTGCCGATCCGAAAGAGGTGCGCAAGCAGCGTGCTGCAGAGGGTAAGGCGATGAAGAAGGGGGGCGGCGACGCCTAGACCTAACAGACCCAGAGACCAGAAAAGAGCCTCTGGTTTACAGCAGCACTCCTAAAGAGTCGGCTCCAGGGTCGGCTTTTCTGTTTCCGGTACTGGACCATCCCGTTCGATACGGCTGAGTCGACTCCCCTTGAAAAACAGGGTCACCCGATAACGTTCCCTAACGGAATTGCCCTTGCCCATGCTAAAGAAGTAGTCCCAGCGATTCTGATGAAGCGGGTCTGTGAGCAGAGGGGTTCCCAGAATCGTGCGCACCTTCTGCGCATCCATACCGGTTTTCACCTGGGCCAACTGCTCCTCGGTCACCACGTTTCCCTGCTGGATATCGATTTTATGTGCGCAGGCGGTCAGTGCCACTACTGCTAGAAGGTAAATGAGACTCTTTTGCATTTCGATTTAGCCCGACTAATAATGGTGCGCATAATACACAATGGTTGAACTGGCTGCGAGCGACATGAGTGGACTAGGTAGCAAGGAACTGAAACAGGCGGGACTCAAGGCGACCCTGCCGCGACTGAAGATCCTGCAAATGCTGGAGAGTAGTTCAGCTCGTCACATGAGTGCCGAGGATATCTACCGGGGATTGCTGGAGTCTGGTGAAGATGTCCCGATTGCTACCATCTATCGTGTACTGACCCAGTTTGAAGGTGCCGGACTGGTCGCACGCCACAAGTTTGAGGGTGAGCACTCGGTGTTCGAACTCAATGAAGGCTCCCACCACGATCACATCCTCTGCATAGAGTGCGGCAGGGTGGAAGAGTTCATCGACGAGACCATTGAACAGCGGCAGCAGGTTATTGCCGATAAACTCGGTTTTACCATCACCGACCATAGTCTGATCATTCAGGGGATCTGCGCGGCCTGCCGCAAGAAGAAGGCTTGATACTACTTTTGCGCCTGATTGATCAGCTGCCTGGCATGCTCCAGGGTCTGCTCGGTGATGTTGACCCCACCCGACATCCTTGCCACCTCTTCCACACGCACATCACCGTCGATCGGCTGCACCAGGGTGCGGGTCTCCTTGCCGTCACTCTCCTTGCTGATGCGGAAGTGGTGATGGCCCTGGGAGGCGACCTGTGGTTGATGGGTGACACAGAGCACCTGGCGGTTCTCACCCAATTTGCGTAGCTGGCGGCCCACCATCTCGGCGACACCGCCACCGATCCCCACATCTACCTCGTCGAAGATCAGGGTCGGGATTCCCTCCTGACTGGCAGTAATCACCTGAATCGCAAGACTGATACGCGACAGTTCACCCCCGGAGGCAACCTTGTTCAATGGCTGAAGCGGTTGCCCCGGGTTGGCACTGACCAGCAGTTCAACGCTCTCCAGACCGTTGGCTGAAGGCCCTTTATCCAGCGGATTTAGAACAATGTCGAATCGTCCGCCACCCATGCCCAGTTCCTGCATGTTGGCGCAGACCGCAGCGGCCAGCCTCTTTGCTGCATCAGCCCGTGCTTCGCTCAGTTGAACGGCCAGTTTTTCGTAGTGGGCGCGGCTCTTTTCGATCTCCGCCTGCATCCCTTGCAGGCGACTGTCCGAGGCGTTCAGCTCATCTAGCTCCTTCTGCAGTTGTTGCAGCAGTTCCGGTAGCTCTTCTGGGGCAACTCGGTGTTTGCGTCCCAGGTTGTGCAGATCAGCAATACGCTGTTCCAGTTGTGACAACCTCTCCGGATCGAGCTCCATACCATCGGCGTAGTGGCGTAGCTCAGAAACCGCTTCTTTAAGTTGAATGGTGGCGTCGTTGAGAAGTTGCAGGGGATTGTCGAGGCTCGTGTCGACTGCCTGTAGCTCCTGGAGCAGGCGCAGGCTCTGTTCCAGTACACTGCTGGCACTCTGGCCCTCTTCGGCATCAAGCAGATTAACGGCTGTCTGTGCCCCTTCGAGCAGGCGGTTGGCATTGCTCAGGCGGCTATGCTCCTGATCGAGCTCGACCAGTTCACCGGGGGCAGGCTTCAGCGCCTCCAGCTCATCGACCTGGAAGCGGAGCAGTTCCAGCCGTGAATCCCGTTCACTGGCGGCCTTGCTCAGGCTGTCGTACTCCTGCTGTAGCTGTTGCCACTGGCGGTATTGGCTGGCTACCGATTTGGCCAACTCAAGTTGCCCCGCATAGGCATCGAGCAGGCGGCGCTGGATATCGCGCTTAAGCAGGGACTGGTGGGCGTGCTGGCCGTGGATATCGACCAGTTGCTCCCCCAGCTCCTTGAGAGACTGGATGGGCACAGGCTGGCCGTTAATGAAGCCTCGTGAGCGACCGTCGGCACCGATGGTGCGGCGCAGCAGGCATTCGCCATCGCTGGCCAGCTCATGTTCCTCCAGCCAGGTGGTGACCTCGGATAGATTGCTGATATCGAATTCAGCACCGATTTCGGTGCGCTCCGTGCCGTGCCTAAGTACGCTGCTGTCGGCGCGGTCACCGAGGGTCAGACCGAGGGCGTCAAGCAGGATCGATTTACCGGCGCCGGTCTCGCCGCTGAGTACGCTCATGCCGGGACGAAAGTCGATCTCCAGTGAATCCACAATGGCAAAGTTGCGGATATGCAGATGACGCAGCATACCTTAGCCGCCCCACTTCAGCTTGGCGCGAAGGATCTGATAGTGGTCGTGGACCAGTGGATGAATCAGGCGGACCTTATGCTCTTTTTTGCTGATCAGAATATGGTCACCTTCCACCAGGCTCAGGTTAACCTGGCCGTCGCAGCTGACCTGGGCATGGCTCTCACCTTGGCCGCGGACCACCATCTGTAGTTGATTCGAGGCGTCGACCACAATAGGGCGATAACTCATGGTGTGGGGACAGATCGGTACCAGTACCACCGCGTCCAGCTCCGGGTGCAGGATCGGGCCACCACCGGAGAGGGCATAGGCGGTGGAACCTGTGGGGGTGGAGACAATCAGGCCATCGGAGCGGGTCTTATTGACGAAGACACCATTGACGTAGGTGTCGAGCTCGATCATCCGTGCCACGTCCCACTTGTGCACCACCACATCGTTCAGGGCATCGGCTTCACTGATCTGCTCACCGTCACGGATGATGCGGCAGTGGAGCAGGAATCGTTCCTCTACGATGTATTTTCCCGCAAGGATCTCGTCGAGCCGCTCCTTCATCTCACTGGGAGAGATGTCAGTTAGAAAACCGAGATGCCCCAGGTTGAGGCCGAGCAGGGCGGGGTCGTAGCCGGCCAGACTGCGGGCGGCGCTGAGGAAGGTGCCGTCACCACCGGTGACGATGATCATGTCGCATTCACGACCCAATTGGTCGCGTTTGGCGAGAGGCAGGTTGTGATCGGGCCAGAAGCCTGAGGTGGCGGCGTCGAGCATCAACTCAACGTCTTTGGTCAGAAGGTAGTCGCGTAGCGCGTTCAGGGTATCGCTGACACTCTTGTCCTCGAACTTACCGATGATGCCAATCCGCTTGAAACCGTCCATTCTGACTCCCCTGCAAAATTGCACGAAACTTACCATGTTAGCGGGCTTCCGACTAGTCGCTCACACCTTGACACTGCCCCGGTTACATGGATAATTCGCGTTTAGCACTCACCTGCGACGAGTGCTAATAGTCGGCTACTAGAGTCGATTTGAACATGGATGAGGATGATGTCCGGCCCAGAATTGAATGATCGTGCCCAGCTGTTGCTGAAGAATCTGGTGGAGCGCTACATCCGCGACGGCCAGCCTATCGGCTCGCGTACCCTTTCCCGGGAGACCGGGCTGGAACTGAGTGCGGCGACCATCCGCAACGTAATGGCAGATCTGGAAGAGTATGGACTTATCCATGCGCCACATACCTCAGCCGGGCGGATACCGACAACCAGAGGATATCGACTGTTTGTCGATAGTTTGTTGACCGTTCAGCAGTTGGACACGGTCCAGGTTAGCCAGATGCAGCAGCAGATGGGGAATAGTACCGACCCGGACCATCTGCTCTCCATCGCTTCACAGCAGCTCTCTGATGTGACTTCGATGGCCGGGGTGGTAATGATCCCCAAGCGGAAGCTGGTGGCGCTACGTCAGGTGGAGTTTCTGCCTCTGTCACACAACAGGGTACTGGCTATTCTGGTGATCAATGAACGCGAGGTGCAGAACCGGATCATCCACACCGAGCGCAACTATAGCGCCGCTGAGTTGCAGCAGATCGCCAACTATTTGAACCAGGTCTGTGCTGGGCAGGACCTACGTCAGGCGCGTACCGCACTGCTGAGGGAGATGGATGATGCTCGCAGCCACATGAACCAGCTAATGGCTGACGCGGTGCAGATGGCCCAGGCGGTTTTTGCTACCGAGGAGCAGGATGGGGACTACCTGCTTCAGGGGCAGACCAACCTGATGTCCTACGAAGAGATGTCCAACGTGGACAAGCTGCGCAAGCTGTTCGACGCATTCAATCAGAAGCGCGACATCCTGCAGCTGCTGGACCACGCGTTGCAGGCCGATGGGGTACAGATCTTCATCGGTAACGAGTCCGGCTACGAGGTGCTGGACGAATGTAGTGTGGTGGCCACCCCTTACAAGGTGGATGGGGAGGTGCTGGGGGTGTTGGGCGTTATCGGGCCGACCCGGATGGCCTACGACCGGGTGATACCGATCGTCGACGTTACTGCCCAATTGTTAGGTGCCTCCTTGAATCAGATTAAATAAGCCCCGACTTTGTGGGGGTGTGGGTTGCTACCGGCCGGTGGCAATGCAGTAAAAGTGACGAAAACGGAGTACTGGAATGAGTAAAAAGAAGGTCTCGCCTGAAACCGAAGCCGAAGAAGAGGCGGTCGTTGCCGCAGAAGAGGCCGAGGTAGATATGGGCCGCCTGCTGGAAGAGGCAAAGGCCAAGGCTGACGAGAACTGGGACAAGCTGTTGCGGCTGCAGGCCGAGATGGAGAACAGTCAGCGTCGTGCCCAGCGTGAGTTAGAGAACGCACACAAATACGGTTTGGAAAAATTTGCCCAGGAACTGCTGCCGGTTAAGGACAGCCTGGAACTGGGTCTGGCCGCAGTGGATGAGAACGAACACGAGGCGTTTCTCAAACTGCGTGAGGGCACCGAACTGACCCTGAAGATGCTCTCATCCGCACTGGAAAAATTCGGCATAAAGGAAGTTGACCCGCAGGGACAACCATTTAGTGCCGAGCAACACCAGGCGATGGCCATGCAGGAATCCGCCGAGCACGAAGCAAATACGGTGATGGCGGTGATGCAAAAGGGCTACCTGATCAATGACCGTTTGCTACGCCCTGCCATGGTAATCGTGAGTAAGGGCCCTGCCGCAGAAGCGGTGGATGAACAGGGTTGAATTTAGTCGTAAAGACCACATTAACTGCATAGCTATTTTTAATCCCCGCGGAGCGGGGCAAAACAGAATCTGGAGTATTAAACAATGGGCAAAATTATTGGCATCGACCTGGGTACCACCAACTCCTGCGTAGCAGTGATGGAGGGTGGTAAACCCCGCGTAATCGAAAACAGCGAAGGTGATCGCACCACCCCTTCCATTATCGCCTACAGCAAGGACGATGAAGAGATCCTGGTTGGCCAGTCGGCCAAGCGTCAGGCTGTCACCAATCCTACCAACACCCTGTTCGCCATCAAGCGTCTAATCGGGCGTCGCTTCGAAGATGCGGAAGTACAGAAGGACATCAAGATGGTGCCCTACAAGATCGTCAAGGCCGACAACGGTGACGCCTGGGTCGAGGTAAAGGGCAAGAAGATGGCAGCCCAGGAGATCTCCGCCAAGGTGCTGCAAAAGATGAAGAAGACCGCCGAGGATTATCTTGGCGAGCCGGTGACTGAAGCGGTCATTACCGTACCGGCCTACTTCAATGACTCACAGCGTCAGGCGACCAAAGATGCAGGCAAGATCGCTGGCCTCGATGTTAAACGTATTATTAACGAGCCGACCGCTGCGGCCCTTGCCTTCGGCATGGATAAGCAAACCGGTGATCGCAAGATCGCTGTCTACGACCTGGGCGGTGGTACTTTCGATATCTCCATTATCGAGATCAACGACATTGATGGCGAACATCAGTTCGAGGTGCTCTCCACCAACGGTGACACCTTCCTCGGTGGTGAAGACTTTGACCTGCGCGTTATCGAATATCTGGCTGCGGAGTTCAAAAAGGATCAGGGCATTGACGTGCACAATGATCCGCTGGCCCTGCAACGGCTGAAAGAGGCGGCAGAGAAGGCCAAGATCGAACTCTCCTCCAGTCAGCAGACCGAGGTTAACCTGCCGTACATCACTGCCGATGCCTCCGGTCCGAAGCACCTCAACATGAAACTGAGTCGTGCCAAGCTGGAATCACTGGTGGATGAGCTGATCACTCGCTCTATCGAGCCATGCAAGATCGCAATGAAGGATGCCGGGGTTTCCGCCTCTGAGATCGACGACGTGATCCTGGTTGGCGGTATGACCCGTATGCCCAAGGTACAGGAAGCGGTACAGGCCTTCTTCGGTAAGGAACCCCGCCGTGACGTTAACCCGGACGAAGCAGTCGCTGTAGGTGCTGCGATTCAGGGTGGTGTACTCGGCGGCGACGTAAAAGATGTACTGCTACTGGATGTTACTCCCCTGTCACTGGGTATTGAGACCATGGGCGGTGTGATGACCAAATTGATCGAGAAGAACACCACTATCCCGACCAAGGCATCGCAGATCTTCTCCACCGCTGAGGATAATCAGACAGCAGTGACAGTACACGTGCTGCAGGGTGAGCGTGAGATGGCCAGCGCCAACAAGTCGCTGGGTCGCTTTGATCTTTCCGATATCCCGCCGGCTCCGCGTGGTGTACCGCAGGTAGAGGTAAGTTTCGACATCGACGCCAATGGTATCCTTAATGTTTCCGCCAAGGACAAGGGTACCGGTAAAGAGCAGAACATTGTGATTAAGGCTTCTTCCGGTCTCTCGGATGAAGAGGTTGATCGCATGATCAAGGATGCCGAGGCACACGCCGCCGATGACAAGAAGTTCCAGGAACTGGTCAGTGCGCGCAATACCGGCGACGGCATGATCCACGCCACCCGCAAGTCTATGGATGAGCTGGGTGACAAGCTGGAAGCAGGCGAGAAGGAGTCCATCGAAGCCGCAATCAAAGAACTGGAAGAGGTGCTGCAGGGCGAAGACGTCGAGGCCATCGAGGCCAAGACCAAGGCATTGACCGAAGCATCTGGTAAGATGGCCGAGAAACTCTATGCCCAGAATCAGGAGCAGCAGGCTGCTGAAGCGGGTGGTGCCGAAGCCGAACAGGCTGGTGGTGCAGATGATGTTGTCGACGCCGAGTTTGAAGAGGTCGACGACAACAAGAAATAAACGGGTGTTGCACTAACCACTCGACGACGCCAGTCAGGAGTACCTGCCTGGCGTTGTGCCTGTATGGGTGGTTGATGGTTTCTCACTGACGGCAATTGGATAATACAAAAAAGCACTATGTCGAAACGCGATTATTACGAAGTTCTGGGTGTTCAGCGCAACGCTACCGAGGCCGAGATCAAGAAGGCCTTCAAAAAGCTGGCGATGAAACACCATCCGGATCGCAACCCGGATAACAAGGAGTCCGAAGAGAAATTCAAGGAGGCCAAAGAGGCCTACGACATTCTCTCCGACGCCAAAAAGCGTGCTGCCTACGACCAGTTTGGTCATGATGCGGTGCAGGGTGGCATGGGCGGCGGACCGGGTGGTGCTGGTGGCGCCTCCTTCTCCGACATTTTCGGTGATGTCTTCGGCGACATCTTCGGTGGTGGCGGTCGCGGTGGTCAGCGCGTGTATCAGGGCGCTGACCTGCGCTACAACCTGGAGCTGAGTCTGGAAGAGGCGGTTGCAGGAACCTCGGTGAAAATTCGCGTTCCCACCCTGGTGACCTGTCAGGAGTGTAGCGGTAGCGGCGCGAAGAAGGGCACCAGCGCCACTACCTGTACCACCTGCCACGGTCAGGGCCAGGTACGTATGCAGCAGGGCTTCTTCTCGCTGCAGCAGGCCTGCCCACGTTGTCACGGCAGCGGAAAAATCATCACCGATCCCTGCCAGGTTTGTCACGGCGAAGGGCGGGTGCAGAAACAGAAAACCCTCTCAGTTAAAGTCCCTGCTGGTGTCGATAATGGCGATCGTATCCGTCTCTCTGGTGAAGGCGAGGCCGGTGAGAACGGCGGCCCACCGGGGGATCTCTATGTACAGATTTCGGTACGTGAACACGCTATCTTCAAGCGCGACGGCAGCGACCTCTTCTGTGAGATGCCGGTCAGTTTTGCCACCGCTGCACTGGGTGGTGAACTGGAAGTGCCGACCCTGAGTGGCAAGGTAAAACTCAAGGTTCCAGCAGAGAGCCAGACTGGCAAACTGTTCCGCCTGCGCGGCAAAGGGGTGAAGTCGGTGCGCGGTGGCCACGTCGGTGACCTGCTATGTAAAATTATGGTAGAGACACCGATCAATCTCTCAGCCAAGCAGAAAGAGCTGCTTCAGGAATTTGAAGCCTCCTTGCAAGGAAATGGCAAACACAGTCCTCGCGCCAGCTCGTGGTTCGATGGTGTGAAGAAGTTTTTTGACGACATGAAGTTGTAACGCGGTATAAAGTTGTACATGCGCTGACTGGCGCAATGCGAAAGGGAAGTGTTATGACAGAGAAAACGATTGATGGGCAGCGTCGTCGTCTATTGGCAGCGACCGCAGCAGGCGCAGGTGCCGCTGTACTGGGTGCCAGAACTGCCGAGGCACAGAACAGTGTAGACGATCTCCATTTCCCCGGTGACGAGCCAGAGCATAAAGTGGTCTATCAGTTCAATAAGGCCGAATTGGGTTATCAGGATCATGTCATTTTCTCCGTCGGCGAAATGGTGCGTAAATACGGCGATAACATCAAAGTGGTCGTAGTCGCCTTTGCCGAGGGTATTCACATTCTAGGTAAACACCCTGGCCGTGAGGTCAAAGAGGAACTACGTCAGCGGATCTCTTCGCTGTCACACTACGGGGTCGAATTTCACGCATGTGGGAACACCATGAAGAGCCTGAAATGGACAGAGAAGGACATCGTCGACTTTGCCACCGTGGTGGAAGTCGGTGCTTCTGATCTGATGGAGTTACAGGAACAGGGCTACAGCTACATTAGCTGGTAATCAAAACAGGAAGACGAAATGACACGCATCGCAGTCATCGGCGCATCTGGGCGCATGGGCAGGAATTTGATCGAAGCGGTACACCAGGCAGAGGGTGTCACCCTCGGTGCAGCCATCGTACGTCCCGGCTCATCCCTGATAGGTGCAGATGCGGGTGAGATGGCTGGTGTCGGTCCGCTTGGTGTGCAGATCGTTGATTCACTGGAAGCCGCCTGCGATCATTTTGATGTGCTCATCGACTTTACCCTGCCAGAGTCGACGGAAAAGAATCTCGCCTTCTGTCGTGCTAACGGCAAACAGATGGTAATTGGTACCACCGGTCTCAGTGATGCACAAAAAGCAACACTCAGCGATGCAGCGAAAGATGTGGCTCTGGTGTTTGCTCCCAACATGAGTGTCGGCGTTAACCTCACTCTCAAGCTGTTGCAGATGGCAGCCAAAGTGTTGGGTGATGAGGTAGATATCGAAATCATCGAAGCGCACCATCGTCACAAGATCGATGCCCCCTCTGGCACTGCCCTGGCAATGGGGGAGGTCGTTGCTGAAACTCTTGGCCGTGATCTGAAGGAGTGCGCCGTTTACGGGCGTGAGGGCCGCACCGGTGAGCGCGAACGCAAGACTATCGGTTTTGAGACCATCCGTGCCGGTGACATCGTCGGTGAGCACACCGTGATGTTTGCTGGTCTTGGTGAGCGAGTGGAGATCACCCACAAGGCCTCCAGCCGCATGACCTTTGCTAAGGGGGCGGTACGCGCTGCCGCTTGGCTGGCAGGCAAGCAGAACGGCCTGTTCGATATGCAGGATGTTTTGTCGCTTAAAGACTAAATGCCACGAACACACGGACGTGTATTCTGTGTCCATTTCTTTCTTCCCCCGGTTTCACCCCATCCCTCCCGTGTAGTATGATCACGCGCTTTCTACACCCACCTCAAAGGCGTTAAAACGATGTTGGAAGTCAATCCTATCCTGTCGCACATCAAGGATATGCAGGGGCGTGTCGATGCCCTTAGGGGGTATCTTTGACTACGAAATCAAGAGCGAACGTCTAACCGAGGTCAAGCGCGAACTAGAAGACCCTGCAATCTGGAATAAGCCAGAGTATGCCCAGGAGCTGGGGCGTGAGCGGGTCGCGCTGGAGAAGGTGGTCGAAACCATCGATTCCCTCAACAACATCCTTGGCGACGCCGGTGACCTGGTGCAGATGGCAGCGGAAGAGGATGACCAGGAGACGATCTCCGCTATTGAAGCGGATATGGACGGTGCGGAAAAGCGTCTGCAGGAGCTTGAGTTCCGTCGCATGTTCTCCGGCGAGATGGACCCCAACAGTGCTTACCTTGATATCCAGGCAGGTTCTGGCGGCACCGAAGCGCAGGATTGGGCCAGTATGCTGCTGCGCATGTACCTGCGCTGGGGTGAGCGCAGCGGCTTCAAGACCGAGTTGATGGAGGTCTCTGACGGCGAGGTGGCCGGAATTAAGAGTGCCACCATCCGTTTCGAGGGTGAGTATGCCTTCGGCTGGCTGCGTACCGAAATTGGCGTACACCGTCTGGTACGAAAGTCTCCCTTCGATTCTGGCAATCGCCGTCATACCTCCTTTGCCTCGGTCTTTGTCTCACCTGAGATCGATGACAGTGTGGAGATCGAAATCAATCCGGCCGATCTGCGTATCGACGTCTATCGGGCCTCCGGCGCCGGTGGCCAGCATGTTAACAAGACAGAGTCAGCAGTGCGGATTACCCATAACCCTACTGGGGTCGTGGTACAGTGCCAGAATGATCGCTCCCAGCACAAAAACAAAGACCAGGCGATGAAGCAGCTCAAGGCCAAGTTGTATGAGCTGGAGATGCAGAAGCGCAATGCCGACCAGCAGGCGCTGGAGGATACCAAGTCTGATATTGGTTGGGGCTCACAGATCCGCTCTTATGTACTGGATCAATCTCGAATTAAAGACTTGCGCACCAATGTCGAAACCAGCAATACCCAAGCGGTACTGGACGGCGATTTGGATCAATTTATTGAAGCCAGCCTGAAAAGCGGGCTGTAACGCAAAGATGGTAACCATGAGCGAAGAAAACAGCATCGAATCCCGCGACGAAAACAAATTAATCGCTGAACGCCGTGCCAAACTGGCAACCCTGAGGGAAAACGGCATCGCCTTTCCCAGTGATTTCCGTCGCAATGTGGTGGCAGGTGAGCTGCATGCCAAATACGGCGAGATGGAGAAGGAACAGTTGGAAGCAGAGGGTGTGCGTGTTGCCATTGCCGGACGGATGATGGGCCAGCGCATCATGGGTAAGGCGAGCTTTGCTCAACTCAAAGATATGTCCGGTGCGATTCAGGTCTATGTACAAGGTGCTCAGGTAGGCGAAGAGACCTACGAGCAGTTTAAGACCTGGGACATTGGCGATATCGTCGGTGCCGAAGGTGTGATATTCAAGACCAACAAAGGTGAACTGTCGGTCAAGGTCGACAATATCCGACTACTAACCAAGGCGTTGCGCCCATTGCCTGAGAAGTGGCACGGCCTGACCGATCAGGAGACCAAATACCGTCAGCGCTATCTGGACCTGATCGTCAACGACGTAACCCGTGACACCTTCAAGATCCGTTCAAAAGTGATCCACTACATCCGTGACTTCATGGTTGAGCGCGACTTCCTTGAAGTAGAAACGCCAATGATGCAGGCGATCCCCGGTGGTGCCGCGGCAAAACCCTTTGTGACTTTTCACAACGCACTCGATATGGAACTGTTCCTGCGCATCGCGCCTGAGCTCTATCTGAAAAGACTGGTTGTGGGTGGTTTTGAGCGGGTCTTCGAGATTAACCGCAATTTCCGTAATGAAGGACTCTCTACCCGGCATAACCCAGAATTTACCATGATGGAGTTCTATCAGGCTTACGCCGATTACAATGACCTGATGGATCTGACTGAGGAGTTGTTGCGTGGTCTGACCCAGACGGTACTGGGTACGACCAGCATCGCCTATCAGGGTGATAACTACGACTTCGGCAAGCCTTTCTGCCGCATGTCAGTAAAAGAGTCGATCCTCCACTTCAATCCTGATCTCAAGGCCGAGCAGATTGATGATTTGCAGCAGGCGCGCGCCGTGGCAGAAAAACTGGGAATTCCGCTGAAAGATTCCTATGGTCTCGGCAAGGTGCAGATCGAGATCTTTGAGAAGACGGTAGAGCATCGTCTCAAGGACCCTACCTTCATCACCGCTTATCCTACTGAGGTCTCTCCCCTGGCGCGACGTAATGACAATGACCCCTTCGTTACAGATCGTTTCGAATTCTTTGTTGGTGGTCGCGAGATTGCCAACGGCTTCTCTGAGTTGAACGACGCTGAAGATCAGGCTGAACGTTTCCGTAAACAGGTCGAGGATAAGGATGCCGGTGATGAAGAGGCGATGCACTTTGATGCGGACTACATCACTGCTCTTGAGCATGGACTGCCTCCAACCGCTGGAGAGGGGATTGGTATTGACCGCCTGGTCATGCTGTTGACAGACGCACCGTCGATTCGGGATGTGCTACTGTTTCCACATATGCGCGCACATGGCAATTAAGTAATACGAGATCAACCAATCGCATATGGGAGAAGGATATGGAGAATGCCAGGAAGGCACTGTTAGATAACATCCGCATCGGAAGTATCTTTCCGTTATTGCTGTTGATCTATGTCCCCTACCAGCTGCTGTTCTATCCGCGCATTGCACAGGTAGACTGGTACAGCGTCTTCTCTGAGGGATTTGTTACCCTGATCATTATGTTGGCGCTGATACTGAGCGATAAGCTCAATGCTCAGCGCTTTCTTTATATACCATTAATCTTCGGTTTTTCTGCATTACTGGTTTCCGGTATTACCGACCTGCTCGACGAGTTTTTGCTGCAACCCTTCTGGATTACCACACTGTTTGAAGACCTGCCGCAATTACTGGGTTATCCAGCGGTGGTTTTCGGTCTCTATCGTTGGAATCGCTATCATCAACAGCTTCACGAAGAGTTGCAGCAGCAGGTCATCACCGATTACCTCACAGGCATACTGAATCGTCGTGGTTTTATGGAGAAATTTGAGACCGAGATACTACGTAGCCAACGTTACGGATCGTCGCTTTCACTGATCTGGTTTGATCTAGATAAATTCAAGGAGATTAACGATCAGTTTGGCCACCACGTGGGCGACGAAGTGTTGCGCCTGATTAGCAAGGAGGCAGAAGGGGTGATACGTAAGGTGGATATTTTCTCCCGCATGGGTGGTGAAGAGTTTTGCGTGCTAATGCCGCAAACTGAACTGGATGGGGCATTGGAAGTGGCAGAAAAGCTACGCAAGGCATTTGAAGAGTGTGACTGTCCAGGTGGTGTTACCATTACCGCCAGTTTTGGTGTGGCGGTACACCTGCCAGGCGAGGGTGCCGATCACTTCCTCAAGCGCGCCGATAATGCACTCTACCGTTCTAAAGAAGAAGGCAGGAATCTTCTTACCGTTGCCTAAATCGATTAGACCGCCAGTAATCGCTGTACTTCCTTGATATCCTCAGCCGTCTCTTCCATTTCGATCACATTTACCTCATGGCTGAGTCCCAGTTTGGCGAACGCCGGGATCTTGCTCCAGTCCTCTTGCGCCAACGGGTGATCTGTTCCCATATAACTTTGCAGATTAGCAACGGTAACGATGTCGACGTAGTCCACCTGTGGCGAATTTCGTGTCAGATTTTCGTGTTCTGAGGCGACGGCCACCAGTTCATCAGAGAAGTTCCATGCTTTGAGGATCGCGGTACCGATCTTTCCATGCACAGCACGGAGTACAGCGTTAAGTGCGGCTTCGTTATTGAGCAACTCCGGATAATCTTCTGCGTGGGTGATCACTGGCAGCACGCCGATGTCATGTACCAGCCCCGCGAGCATTGCCAGTTCCGGGTTAAGTTTGGTGAATTGTGCCGCCAGGGCATGGCTGATCGCTGCCACGGTGACACTGTGTTCCCAGACCTGACGTAGTTTTTTGTCGGTCAGGTCGGTGGTGGCTTGAAACATTTGCTCCATCACCATGCTGGTGACCATGTCACGTACCAGTTTCATGCCGAGACGATTGACCGCCATGTCCAGAGTCTGGATCGCATTACTGGCACGCAGCAGAGGACTATTAGAGACCTGTATGATGCGTGCGCTGAGTGCGGCATCGGTCGCGATCACTTTGGCGATGGCACCTATGGATGCTTCATCATCATTGACCGCCTCGCGTACTTTTAGCGCGACTTCGGGCAGGGTAGGTAAAACCAGTTTATTGCTTTTCAGATCGCTGATCAGGCTTTCCAGGAACTGCTTTGCGATTTCATTCGACATCTCTTATTTCCTTGCTGTTGTTATCGGGCATCCGTTGCCATTAGTTGTGTGTTCCCTGCGCGTAGGTACGTTTTTAGTTAGCCAGTCACCTGGGGCGATGCATCCTCTGCCAGTTCAAATCCGTATGGAGGCTGTTGGATGGAAAGTGCGATCTGCTGTGCTTCATCAAGGTAGAAAACATCGCGTTCTACACCACTGGTCTCCAAAACCGTAAGCATATCGTAGCCGCCTTGTGGCGCAGGGGCCACTGAGACGATTTTTCCCGCTCCCTGTCCGCTACTGCTTCCTGGTGAATAGAGCTCATCACCGATGTTGGGCTTCTGGGTTGAATCACTGTGTGCCAGATACATACGACGCTTGAGTTTACCCAGGTACTGCATTCGTGCCACCACCTCCTGTCCGGTGTAACAACCCTTCTTGAAACTAACACCGTTAATCAGTTGCAGATTGAGCATCTGTGGCACAAAAGCTTCGACGGTTTCGGTGACGACCTCAGGTTCACCGACCTGGATCTGTAACCAGTGCCAGACAGCGTTACCTGCCGGGGTAGCTCCTGCAGCGTGTAATGATTGCCACAGAGGCTGCATGGCGCTGCTTTCACCACAGAGAATGAAGCGTGGTATGGGGCCAGTGAGGCGTAGTGCAGTGATGCCATTTGTTGTGACAGTCTCGAAATCGCCGCTGGGTAATTCTGTTAGCTGCTCACCAAGCAGTTTTTCTGCATCCGTTCCGGTGAGGGCAAAGCGAACCAGTTCATCACTGACGTCATCCAGAGTCACTTTGGAGCGCAGCACAAACATGCGCAGGCGTTTCAATGAGCTATCGAGCAGTGGATGGGGAAACTGAAGATAGTATCCGTCCTGACGTCTGAACAGCCTAAATAGCGCCAGCAATCGCCCCTTGGGACTGCAATAGCCAGAGAGTTGATGGGTGTTTTCGTCAACGTTTCGAATATCGTTGGTTAGTTGACCCTGAAGAAAGGTTTCACTCTCTTCTCCATGTACACGGATCAACCCTTCATGAGAGAGATCACAGAGGGTGGTGCCGTTTGCGGCAGCCTGGAGTTCGGAGGCAGCATCGCCATAGTCCTTCACACCATCTTCACCGATTTGTGCGCCGTGCTGTTCAAGAAAGCCCAGCCATTCACTGTTCATTGGATCGCCTCGCAAAATAGTCTTCGCAAATCATAGCGGAATCGTTAGGCTATGATAAATGTCATGCATGAAATAAAGGTTGCAGGCCAGCAAATCAACATGCCAAACCCAAAACGACCGGTTTTTCTCAATCTGCTGCAAATTCGTCTCCCCCTCATGGGCTGGGTCTCTATCGCACATCGCCTGACTGGGGTGATGCTGTTCCTGTTGTTACCACTTCCACTCTGGCTATGGCAGCAGTCGCTCAACAGTGTTGCCGATTTCGCCCAGGTAGGTCATTGGCTCGAGGCCTGGCCATTGCGTCTTTTACTGCTGCTGATGCTCTGGTGGTTTCTGCACCACCTCTTTGCCGGGATCCGTTTTCTGTTGCTGGATATGGAGATCGGTGCCAGCCTGAAGGTGGCACGAGGGAGTGCTATTGGTCTGCTGCTGCTTGATGCTCTGCTGCTTGTTGCGGGTGGATGGTGGTGGTTATGAGCAATGTTCTGAGTGGACTTTCCGCCTGGCTGGTGCAGCGATTGAGTGCAATCTATCTGTTGCTCTACACCCTGCAGGGGCTTGTCTGGCTAATTAATACACCAACGATATCATTCCCACTCTGGCATGCACTGTTTGCCCAGCCACTGGTGGCCATCGCGACGGCCATGTTCATCCTGGCGCTGCTGATGCACATCTGGGTCGGTGTACGCGATGTCATCCTCGACTATGCCGGGCACTTTGCTGCGCTACGCCTGACCCTGCTGGCCCTGTTAGGCGCATGGTTGATTGCCCTCGGCATCTGGAGTGCCGCCATTCTACTTGAGGGAGTGCTGTCATGACCCTGGCGCGGCGCAAGTTCGATAGCCTGGTGATTGGTGCGGGTGGCGGTGGTCTGCGTGCGGCGCTGCAACTGGCCCATGGGAATGCCAAGGTGGCAGTGGTCTCCAAGGTCTTTCCCACCCGCTCCCATACGGTGGCGGCTCAGGGTGGGATCAATGCCGCACTGGGTAACGTCATGTCCGATAACTGGCACTGGCACATGTACGACACCATCAAGGGTAGTGACTATCTGGGTGATCAGGACGCCATCGAATATATGTGTCGAGCCGCCGCCCATCTGGTTTACGAACTGGAGCATGCGGGGGTGCCGTTCTCTCGACTCGAAAGTGGCCATATCTACCAACGCCCCTTCGGCGGTCAGAGTCAGAACTTCGGCGGGGAGCAGGCGGCTCGCACCTGTGCCGCTGCCGACCGTACCGGCCACGCCATCCTGCACAGCCTCTACCAGCAGAACCTGCACGCCCGCACCCAGTTTTTTGACGAATACTTTGCCATCGACCTGATCCAGGACGAGCAGGGGGCGATCCTCGGCGCACTGGTGCTGGATATCGAGAGCGGCGAACCGCTGCTGATTGAAGCCAAAACCACCCTGCTGGCCACCGGTGGTGCCGGACAACTCTTCCGCACCAACACCAACGCCCACATCAACACCGGCGATGGCATGGCAATGGCGCTGCGTGCGGGCATTCCGTTGCAGGATATGGAGTTCTTTCAGTTTCACCCCACCGGGATCGCCGGCAAGGGGATGCTGCTCACCGAGGGTGCGCGCGGTGAGGGCGGCTATCTGATCAACAGCGAGGGCGAGCGCTTCATGCAGCGCTACGCACCCCATGCGCTGGACCTGGCCAGCCGTGATGTGGTGAGCCGCGCTATCTACCTTGAAGTGAAAGAAGGACGCGGCTGCGGCCCCAACAAGGATCACGTGTTGCTCAAGGTGGACCATCTGGGCGAAGAGGTGGTGGCCAAGCGTCTACCCGCTATCCGGCAGATGGCACTCACCTTTACCGGTATCGACATGGCAAAAGCCCCGGTACCGGTCTATCCCACTGCCCACTACACCATGGGCGGCATCCCCACTAACCGTCACGGTCAGGTGGTGGCCCCGGTAGGCGAGGGCGAGGAGCCGGTACCCGGTCTCTACGCGGTGGGCGAGTGCGCCTGTGTCTCGGTACACGGTGCCAACCGTCTTGGGGGTAACTCGCTGCTTGATATCGTGGTCTTCGGCCGTGCTGCAGGTAACCACATCATCGACTACCTGAAAGAGAACCGTTTTCATCAACCCCTGGCCCAGGAGAGCGTAGATCAGGCACTGGCGCACCTGGCGCGCTGGGAGAAGCAGGGCGAAGGGGAGTCGGTAGCGGAACTGCGCAACGAATTGCAGAAGACCATGGAGGAGTACTGTGGGGTCTTTCGTAGTAGGGAGGTGTTGGCCGAAGGGGTGGAAAAGGTAAAGGCGATTGCCCATCGCCTGGAGAATGTCACCCTGCGCGATCAGAGTCGTATCTTTAATACCGCCCGCATTGAGGCCTTCGAGCTGGAGAATCTGGTAGACCTTGCCCTCGCCACCGTTACTTCGGCGCTGCATCGGGAAGAGAGTCGCGGTGCTCACTCGCGGATCGACTTTCCTGAGCGGGATGACGAGCGCTGGTTGAAGCACTCTCTGTTCTACCGTGATGGATGTATGGACTACAAGCCGGTGCGCATGAAACCGCTGAGTGTTGACTCCTTCCCACCGAAGCCGAGGGTCTACTAGGGATGAAATTCAGCATCTACCGCTATAACCCCGAGACCGATCAGGCACCGCGTATGCAGAGCTTCGAGCTGGCCGATGTGGAGCCGGGAATGATGCTGCGTGATGCCCTGTTGCGGCTTAAGGCCGAGCAGGACGAGTCATTGGGATTCCGGCACTCCTGTGGCGAAGGGGTGTGTGGCTCCGATGCGATCAATATCAATGGCAGCAACGGGCTGGCCTGCATTACACCACTCGATTCGTTGAGTGAACCAGTCACTCTACGTCCGTTACCGGGGCGTCCGGTGATCCGTGATCTGGTGGTGGATATGAGCGGATTCTTTTACCACTACAAGGCGGTGCGTCCCTATCTCATTGTCCACGATCCGGAGCCTGAGACCGAGTTTCTACAGAGCCCAGAGGAGCGGGAGCAACTGGACGGCCTTTACGAGTGTATCCTCTGCGGCTGCTGCACCACCGCCTGCCCCTCATTCTGGTGGAACCCGGACAAGTTCCGAGGCCCGGCGGCACTGTTGCAAGCAGCACGTTTTCTTTTCGACAGCCGTGACCAGGACACCGCCACCCGTCTGCAGGAGCTGGACGGCCCCTACAAGCTGTTCCGCTGTCACACCATTATGAGCTGCGTCGAGGCCTGCCCCAAGGGGCTGAATCCGACCCGTGCCATCGGTCTGATCCGACAACTGTTACTCAAACGGCAGGTGTAACGATGGGGGATATGGAGCGGCTACGCTGGCGCTGTCGCCGTGGCATGCTGGAACTGGACCTGCTGCTGCAGGGCTTTCTAGAAAAGGGTTACGCGCAGCTGGATGCGGCGCAAAAGGAGAGTTTCAGCCGTCTGCTTGAACTGCAGGATCAAACCCTGCAGGAGTATCTGCTGGGTATGGCGGAGATTAAAGAGAAGGAGTTCGTTGATGTCATCGAAAGGATACGCCACGCCGCTACGGCTTGAGGTTAGTAGCAATCCGCTGTTACGACGCCTCTATCTCATCATGGCTCTGGCGGCGACCATTGCCATGATTTCCCTGCCACTTCCTTTCATCGCAAGGCTGATCGGCGTTGCGGGGCTGCTCTACGCCGTGTGGCGTGTTTGGAAGCAGCGTGCCGAACTAGGCGGCTCACAGGTACAGTTGGTCTGGGATGGAGAGCAGCAGTGGTGGTGGAGCCAGCAGGGAAGAGAGAGGGTGGCACAACTCCAGGGAGATAGTTACCTGACATCACGCCTGGTGGTACTCAATTTTCTGTTTACCGAATCGGGTCGCCGCAGCGCGGTGGTGCTGACCCCCGCCGCGCTGGGGGAGGAGAGCTTTCGCCGCATGAGGGTGAGATTCCAGATCACGCCACAGGCGTGTTCTCCGGAGTGAGAATCGTATTCACACCGGTTTCGTTTGTGTGCGGATAGTCGAGGTTGTAGTGCAATCCGCGGCTCTCTTTACGCGCCATCGCTGACTGGATGATCAGGTCGGCCACCGCCACAAGATTACGCAGTTCCAGCAGGTCGTTGGTGACACGGAAGTTGCCGTAGTACTCCTCAATTTCTGCACTCAACAGATCCACCCGCCGCTTGGCCCGCTGCAGCCGCTTATTGGTACGAACGATACCAACGTAGTCCCACATAAAGCGTCGCAGCTCCTCCCAGTTGTGGGAGACCACCACCTCCTCATCGGAGTCGGTGACCCGGCTCTCGTCCCAGGCGGGCAGGACGGGGGGCATTTCCACTGAGGTGAGTTGTGCATTGATGTGTTGTGCAGCAGCATCGGCGAAGACCAGGCACTCCAGCAGGGAGTTACTGGCGAGACGGTTGGCCCCGTGCAGGCCGGTAAAGCTCACTTCACCGACGGCGTAGAGGCCGGGAATGTCAGTGGCGCCGTTGGCGTCGGTCATCACCCCACCGCAGGTATAGTGTGCCGCCGGAACCACCGGAATCGGTTCCCTGCTCATGTCATAGCCATATTCCAGGCAGCGGTTGTAGATGGTGGGGAAGTGTTCCTTGATGAATTCGACTGGTTTGTGGCTGATGTCGAGGTAGACGCACTCTTCACCTAGCCGTTTCATTTCATGGTCGATGGCGCGGGCAACGATATCCCGTGGTGCCAGTTCGCCACGCTCATCAAAGCGCTGCATGAAACGGCTGCCGTCACGTAGCAGAAGCTTGCCACCTTCACCACGCAACGCCTCGGAGAGGAGGAACGATTTCGCCTTGGGATGGTAGAGGCAGGTGGGGTGGAACTGGTTGAACTCAAGGTTGGCCACACGACAACCAGCACGCCAGGCCATCGCGATACCGTCACCGGTAGAGAGGTCCGGGTTGCTGGTGTAGAGATAGACTTTACTGGCACCTCCACTGGCGAGTACCACAAAGCGGGCACGGATCACCTCTACATGCTCGGCTTCACGGTTGAAGACGTAGGCCCCCAGTATGCGATTACCGGCTTCACCCAGGCGGGCAGAGGTAATCAGGTCTATCGCCAGGTGGCTTTCGTGCAGGGTGATGTTGGGGTGTTCTCTGGCGCGCTCCAGTAGGGTCTTTTCGATTGCGCTGCCGGTAGCATCGGCAGCATGGATTACTCGGCGCTGACTGTGTCCCCCTTCGCGGGTGAGGTGGTAGCCGCCATCGCCGTTGTCACGACTGAATTCAACCCCCGCTTTAATCAACGACTCAATCGCGGCTCGACCGCGCTCGGCCACGAAGCGAACGACGTCGGCATTACAGAGGCCACCACCAGCACCGATCGTATCCGCCACATGGGCATCAACTGAATCGTGTGGATCCAGCACCGCTGCGACGCCACCTTGGGCATGCAGAGTACAGCCATCCTCCATGCGTGCCTTGGAGAGTATCCGTACGCGGGCGTTGTCGGCCAGGTGTAGCGCCAGGGTCAAACCGGCGGCACCGCTGCCGATAATTAACACGTCGGTATCGTGCTGGGGAGATGTTGGGCGTGAAATGGCTTTTGTCCCGTGAGTTCAGTTATATTGTTGCCCTTCGGGGCTTAATGCCTCTTCAGGGTCGGCTGTACCGGCACCAAGAGTGGAATATACGAAAAAGTTCATGCGTTGGCGAACCCTGAAAGCAAAGTATTGTCATACCGCGGAGGTGTTCTGCGGGAACGCGACTAACAAAAATCATAGGGGATGGCCCTGATGGGCGAGAATATTGTCGATCAGGAACTGGTTCAGCGAGTCCAGCTCGGTGACAAGAAGGCCTTCGATGTTCTGGTACTAAAGTACCAGCAGAAAATCGTTAAACTCATTACCCGGTATGTACGGGACCAGGATGAGGCCCTCGAC
Source organism: Thiohalomonadaceae bacterium (assembly GCA_050295975.1). GTDB lineage: Bacteria > Pseudomonadota > Gammaproteobacteria > Thiohalomonadales > Thiohalomonadaceae > JAPHTQ01. Next base: position 26,177 of record JBNKQR010000019.1, on the reverse strand, counting down.
GTGGCCCAGGAGACCTTCATCAAGGCCTACCGAGCACTCCCCAATTTCCGTGGCGACAGCGCCTTCTATACCTGGCTCTACCGCATCGCCATTAACACGGCGAAGAACCAGCTGGTCTCCCAGGGACGTCGTCCTCCTACCAGCGATATCGATGCGGAAGATGCCGTGCAATATGAACCGGGCGCTCGTCTGCGCAACTACGACGATCCGGAGAAGCTGGCCCATCGCGACGAAGTGGAGAAGGTGATCTACGACACCATCGATTCATTGCCGGAAGATCTACGCACCGCTATCGTCTTACGTGAAATGGAAGGTCTGAGTTATGAAGAGATTGCCCAGACCATGGAGTGTCCCATCGGAACCGTGCGCTCACGGATATTCCGTGCCCGTGAGGCGATAGAGAATAATTTGAAACCCCTGCTGGAACCTTAAGCGGGATTCCATGTCCCATAAGGGGCGAGGAGTGGAGTATCACCTATGACAGATAAAAGAAAAGAGTGGGTTTCGGCGCTGGCCGATGGCGAACTGGCAGGTAGTGAACTGGCTAGTGCCCTGGATTCACTGCGCAATGATCCGGAGCTACAGGCAAGCTGGAGTCGCTACCATCTGATTAGCGATGCACTGCACAGCAACCTGGAATCAAATGTTGCGCTGGATCTGCGTGAGCGTGTCAGCATGGCGTTGGAGAATGAACCGACCATTTTGGCACCACAGAAACGTAAGCAACGCCCGTGGCTACGCCATGTGGCCAGTCTTGCGGTGGCGGCATCAGTCAGTGGTGTTGCCGTGATCGGTTTTCAGCAGATGAATGTGGTGGAATCCGGCGCACCGACGGCGACCATGGCCGAGGTGACACAGCCGCAGAATTTTGTGCGTCGTGAGATACAGCCGGTCACCGTGACGGCAGAAAAAGACAATAGTAAACAGCTGGAACCCTATCTGGTCGACCAGCATGAGTACTCGGTCAGTTCAGGGGTTAACGGCATGGTGCCTTATGTTCGCATTGTCGGGCATCGTCAGGCAGCAGAGTAATCACTGTTTATGATTGAGGAGAGCGCACTGGTTGTCTCAATTGAGGGCGAACACGCCTGGGTTGAGACCGAGCGGCGTAGTAGCTGTAGTAGTTGCTCTGCCAAAGGATGCGGCACCGGCGCGCTGAGCAAGGTGCTTGGGGCAAAGACTCAACAGATTAAGGTTCACAATCCGATTAACGCCACAACGGGCGATGCGGTAATCGTTGGTATCGACGAGGCCATCTTCCTGAAGGGTTCCCTCTTCGTTTACATCTTGCCCCTGCTGCTGATGTTGGCGGGTGGTTTGTTCGGTGAAACCATTGCGCCGCAGTGGGGGAGTAGTGGTGAAGGCATGAGTCTGTTGTTTGGGCTACTTGGTCTCGGGGGAGGACTGCTATGGTTGAGACGTTTCAATCGCAGTGTTGAAAACGACCCCCGTTATACCGCTGTCATCCTGCGCAGATGTTCCCCGGATATATCAGTTACGAATATCTCATTTAATCCCTGAATCAAATTACTTCCGAAAACAGGTTGTCTATGAAACAGTTTTTGATCTCCCGTATCCCACACTTCGTTGTTTACTCATTCTTTGCTCTAGCCCTGCTGATGCAAAATGCTCAGGCGCGTGAGCTGCCCGAGTTCACCCGCCTGGTCGAGCAGTACGCGCCAACAGTAGTGAATATCAGTACCAAACAGACCGTGCGCAATAATATGACCGGCCTGCCTCCAGGGATGGAGATGCCTGATTTTCCCCAGGGTACCCCCTGGGACGATCTGCTGCGCCGTTTCTTCGGTGAAGGCGGAAAGGGTGGTGGTCAAATGCCTCCTGAGCACGAGGCGCGCTCACTCGGCTCCGGCTTCATTATCGATAGCAAGGGCTTCATTCTTACCAACAACCATGTGGTTGATGGCGCCGATGAGATCATCGTGCGTCTAAGTGACCGTCGCGAGGTGGTGGCGGAGCTGATCGGTGCAGACAAACGTAGCGACATCGCCCTGCTCAAAATCGATGCGACCGATCTGCCGCAGGTAAAACTGGGGAACAGCAAGGATCTCAAGGTCGGTGAGTGGGTCATGGCCATCGGTTCACCCTTCGGTTTCGATCACTCTGTCTCTGCGGGTGTGGTCAGTGCCTTGGGTCGTAGCCTGCCCAGCGAGAACTACGTGCCATTCATTCAGACCGATGTGGCGATCAATCCGGGTAACTCTGGCGGACCGCTGTTCAACCTGGACGGTGAGGTGGTCGGTATTAACTCGCAGATCTATAGCCGTACTGGTGGTTTTATGGGCCTATCGTTTGCCATACCCATCGATGTGGCGATGGATGTGGTCAGCCAGCTCAAGGACCGGGGGCATGTTTCCCGTGGTTGGCTGGGTGTGCTGATCCAGGATGTTACCCGAGAGCTGGCCGAGTCTTTCGGCATGAAACGGCCTCATGGTGCGCTGGTTGCACAGGTGATGGACGGTTCCCCTGGTGGGAAAGGTGGCATCCAGGTCGGCGACATCATTACCGAATTTAATGGGGAAGAGGTGGCCTACTCCTCGGATCTGCCTCCTATGGTTGGCCGCACCCGTGTAGGTAGTGATGCCAAGGTTAAGGTTCTGCGTGATGGCAAGATACGTACTCTGGTGGTGCATATTGGTGAACTGCCAGAAGAAGAGAAGGCCAAAGATGAGTCGCCACAGCAGCCGCAGCACAAGAGTGACCGTCTGGGTCTTCAGATAAGTGGCCTTAGCTCCGCACAGCGCAAGGAGCTGGAGATCAGTTCCGGGGTGTTGGTGGAGCAGGTAGAGAGTGGTGCTGCAAGTGCCGCCGGTATTGCCCGCGGTGATGTGATCGTAAAACTCGGCGGCAAAACTGTTGAGGGTGTGGCCCACTACAACAAGTTGGTTAAGGGCCTTAAAAGCGGTGATTCTGTCCCGGTACTGGTAGTGCGCCATGGTAATCCCCTGTTCCTGGCACTTCGAGTGCCAAAGGATTGAGCCAACGGCTGCGCTTTTATACCCGGGCGGGTTGTTCCCTGTGCGATGAGATGCACAGGGAACTGCTGGCTGCCGCTACAGCTTTCTCCTTCGAACTCGAAGTGCTGGATATCGACAGCAGTGAGGCGTTGATAGAGCGCTATAACCACAAGGTGCCGGTACTTACCGATGCCGATGATGAGGAGATTTGCCACTATTTCCTCGATCACCAGGCGCTGCAAGGCTATTTCGCAACGCATTGATCTACTGTAGAATTCCGCGCTTTACGAAATTGTTCGCGGGGTGATGTCGAATGAGACTTCCCGCGGTACGCACCATTCCTGTTCAAGGCCCGGAAGAAACACCACGTGACCGATCAGCAACACATTCGCAATTTCTCCATCATTGCCCATATCGACCACGGCAAATCCACAATCTCTGATCGTTTCATTCAGGTCTGCGGCGGTTTAGCCGAGCGTGAGATGGCCGAACAGGTACTCGACTCGATGGATCTGGAGCGGGAGCGCGGGATCACCATCAAGGCACAGAGCGTCTCGCTCAACTACACCGCACGTGATGGTCAGACCTATCTCCTCAATTTTATCGATACCCCAGGGCACGTCGACTTCTCCTATGAGGTATCCCGTTCGTTGGCAGCCTGTGAAGGGGCGCTGCTGGTGGTGGATGCCGCGCAGGGGGTCGAGGCACAGACTGTGGCCAACTGTTACACCGCCATCGAGCAGGACCTAGAGGTGGTACCGGTACTGAACAAGATCGACCTTCCCTCGGCTGAGCCCGAGCGGGTGATCAACGAGATCGAGGAGATCATCGGTATCGATGCCCATGACGCGGTCATGGTCAGTGCCAAGACCGGTATCGGTATTGATAGCCTGCTGGAGCAACTGGTGGAGCGCATTCCTCCACCGGGGGGCGATCGTGAGGCACCACTGCAGGCCCTGATAATCGACTCCTGGTTTGATAACTATCTGGGCGTGGTCTGTCTGGTGCGAGTGGTCAATGGCAGCATGAAGCCAAAGCAGAAGTTCACCGTGATGTCCACCGGGCGTAGCCATCAGGTAGACCGGGTAGGAATATTCTCCCCAAAGATGAGGGACCTGCCGGGGCTTGCTGCGGGCGAGGTGGGTTATCTGATCTCAGGGATCAAGGATATCGATGGGGCGCCGGTTGGGGATACCCTGACCCTGACAGACCGTCCAGCAGAAGAGCCTCTACCTGATTTCCAGCCGGCCCAACCTCGAGTCTTTGCTGGCCTGTTTACGGTAAGCAGTGATGACTACGAAGATCTGCGTGATGCCCTGTCGAAACTACGCCTTAATGACGCCTCGCTATTCTATGAACCGGAGACATCCCAGGCCCTGGGCTTCGGTTTCCGCTGTGGTTTTCTCGGCATGCTACACATGGAGATCATCCAGGAGCGCCTGGAACGTGAGTATGATCTGGACCTGATCACCACCGCTCCTACGGTAATTTATGAGGTGTTCACTACTCAGGGTGAAACCCTGATGATCGACAACCCCTCTAAACTACCCGATTGGAATACTATCGATGAGATTCGTGAGCCAATCATTCAGGCCAATATTCTGGTACCGCAGGATTATGTCGGTAATGTGATCTCGCTCTGCATTGAGAAACGTGGTGTGCAGAAGAACATGCAGTATCTGGGCAAGCAGGTTGCCCTGACCTATGAGATACCACTGAGCGAGGTAGTGCTCGATTTCTTTGATCGGCTAAAATCAGTTAGTCGTGGTTTTGCCTCGCTGGACTACCATTTCCTACGCTTTGAAGCGGCCGATTTAGTGCGTCTGGATATTATGATTAATGGTGAGGTGGTCGATGCGCTGGCGATGATTGTGCACCGTGAACAGTCGCTATCGCGAGGTCGTGAACTGGCAGAGAAGATGAAGGAATTGATCCCGCGGCAGATGTTTGATGTGGCAGTACAGGCTGCTATTGGTAATCAGATCATCGCTCGCACCAACGTCAAGGCACTGCGTAAAAATGTTACGGCTAAATGTTACGGTGGTGACGTCAGTCGCAAGCGAAAACTGCTTGAAAAACAGAAAGCTGGCAAGAAGCGGATGAAACAGGTAGGTTCTGTGGAGATCCCGCAGGAGGCGTTCTTCGCCGTTTTACATGTAGGTAAAAAATAATGACTCTGGATTTCCCTTTACTGTTGGTTTTGTTGACCCTCTTTACAGGTGTTGTCTGGCTGCTGGATATATTTTTACTGGCGCCGCGCCGTCTGAATACCTTGGCTGATATGGATACGGTGTCGGGTGGTGCTTCAGAAGAGATGCGTACCGAGGCGACCAACGAGCCGTGGTTGGTGGAGATGTCACGTACCTTTTTTCCCATCATTCTGTTGGTATTGATGGTACGTTCTTTCGTTGTTGAACCATTTCGAATCCCCTCCGGCTCAATGATGCCGACCCTGCTAGTGGGAGACTTTATTCTGGTGAATAAGTTTGCCTACGGTCTTCGTCTGCCGGTGCTGAATACTCGAATTCTGGACATTGGTGAGCCGAAGCGTGGCGAGGTATTTGTCTTTCGCTATCCGGAGAACCCACATGTCGATTACATCAAGCGGGTGATCGGTGTGCCCGGTGATCACATCGTTTATCGTAATAAAAAACTCACCATTAATGGGCAGCCAGCCCCCCAGGAATATCTCGATACCTATGTAGGTAAAGGAAGTGGCGGCAGTTCGACTGGTGCTCGTCACCTCAATGAAGATCTATTAGGAACTAAGCACGATATTCTGGTGATGCCTGAGCGCAACGTCTTCGGTGGAGATTTTGAGTATGTTGTGCCAGAAGGAAAGTACTTCGCCATGGGGGATAATCGGGATAACAGCCGTGACAGTCGTGCCTGGGGCACCGTGCCTGAAGAGAATCTGGTGGGTAAAGCCTTTATGATCTGGATGAACTGGGACTGGGAAACTGACCACTTTGTCGACTGGAAGCGGTTGGGTAACTCCATCAATTGAGGGGGGAATTATGCGGTTACAAAAACATCAAAACGGTCTGAGTATCTGGTCTTTTAGTTTCAACCTGTTTCTTATTGGGTTTGCCGTATTTGTAACACTTAAACTTTTTCCTATTTACATGGAAGATCTTTCAATAGGTAAATCAGTAACATCACTTGAGAGTGACTCAGATGAGTTTCGTGGAGCATTGAGTGTGCGAACTGCACTAACTAAGCGGTTTGAGATGAATAACGTTACCCGCGTTAGTAAAGAGAATATCAGTATCATTCGCGATAATCAGGAGTACCTGATTGATGTGGATTATGAGGTGGAAGTGCCTTTTATTGGCAATATCTCATTAATACTTCGTTTTGAACACAGCGCCGTTGTCAGGGCCAGTGTCTAGCAGTAGCAATAACAAACTCTGTCGCACACTGGGTTATAGTTTTAATGACCCAACTCTGTTGCAGCAGGCACTAACTCATCGTAGTGCAGCGCGTGAGAATAATGAACGTCTTGAATTTCTTGGCGATTCCATTCTTAGCTTCGTTATTTCAACAGAACTCTACTGCCGTTTCGACAGTATTGATGAAGGCACACTGAGTCGACTGCGTGCCTCGTTGGTGAAAGGGGATACCTTGGCTGTATTAGCCCGTGGACTTGAATTGGGGGACTACCTCCAATTAGGGCCGGGTGAATTAAAGAGTGGTGGATTCCGGCGTGGTTCGATCCTGGCCGATACACTGGAAGCGATCTTCGGTGCCATCTTTCTCGATTCCGATATCACTTCAGTAAAGCAGGTGATCCTGTCTCTCTATCAAGATAGATTGAATAATGTCGATCCTTCCGCGGCACTTAAAGATCCAAAAACACGCCTGCAGGAATTTCTCCAGTCTCGTAATCTGGCCCTGCCAGAATATGAAATCACGGACGTTCAAGGAAAAGACCACGAGCAACGCTTCACCGTGACCTGCACGGTAGCCACCATCGGTGAGCCTGTTGTCGCTCAGGGTGGTAGTCGGCGAAAAGCAGAGCAGGCCGCAGCACAACAGGCATTACTCCGATTGGGATGTGAATAGAATGAAATTTCGTAGCGGTTATGTGGCGATCGTCGGTCGTCCGAATGTGGGTAAATCTACCCTGATGAACCGCATCCTCGGGCAGAAGATAAGCATTACCTCCAATAAACCCCAGACCACTCGTCACCGTATTCTTGGTATCAAAACCACCGAAGCGTTTCAGGCTGTTTACGTGGATACACCTGGCTTGCATCTCAACGCCAAGAAGGCGATGAATCGCTATATGAATCGTGCCGCCAGCAGTAGCCTGGCAGATGTGGATATGATTCTGTTTGTCGTTGAGGCAGAGAGGTGGACCGAAGAAGATGAAAGCGTGCTGCAGAAATTGCAGTCACAATCTATTCCTGTGGTACTGGTGGTAAACAAGATCGACTACCTCAAAGACAAAGAGCAGTTGCTGCCGCTGTTGCAACAGCTCTCCAGTAAAATGGAGTTCTTTGCTGTGCTGCCACTCTCTGCACTTAAAGGGCAAAATGTAGAGAGTCTGGAGAAGGAGGTGTTACGAGTATTACCAGAGTCGACACCGATCTATCCAGAAGAGTACGTCACCGATCGCAGTGAACGTTTTCTCGCCGCAGAAATTATTCGCGAAAAACTGATGCGGAGCATGGGGCAAGAGTTACCCTATTCTACTGCCGTCGAGATTGAGCAGTTCAAGGATGATAATGGTTTACTGCGTATCCATGGTTTGATCTGGGTAGAGCGTGATAGTCAGAAGAGGATTGTTATCGGTAAGGGCGGTGAGCAGCTCAAGGCGATCGGCAAGCAGGCGCGGCTCGATATGGAAAAGCTGTTCGGTGCCAAGGTCTTTCTACAGCTCTGGGTTAAGGTCAAGGAGGGCTGGTCTGACAACGAGCGAATTTTGAATTCACTCGGATACCGGGATGAGTAACGAACGGCGTGTTGCCCTGCAACCTGCTTACATTCTGCACCGCAAACCCTATCGCGATACCAGTCTGCTGCTGGAAGTCTTCACCCAAAACCATGGACGTATCGGTCTGGTAGCCAGAGGCGCTCAGGGCAAACGTTCTAGTCTCAAAGCATTGCTGCAACCCTTCCAGCCGCTACTCCTCTCATGGAGTGGTCGTGGTGAATTACAGACCCTGACCAGTGCCGAATCCGATGGTGTGGCACCAATGTTTAGCGGAGAAGCATTGTTGAGCGGCTTCTACCTTAATGAGATTCTGATGCGTCTGCTTCATCGCCACGATCCCCATGATGAGCTCTACACCAGCTATCAACGAACCCTGACCAAACTGCGTGAAGGTAGTGAATGTGACTGGCCTTTGCGCCTGTTCGAGCGTGATCTGTTGCAGGAACTGGGTTACGGGCTGCAATTAACTCATACTGTTGACGGAGAAGTACTGGAGCCAAATAGCAGTTACTGTTATCACCCTGAGCATGGCCCGATACCTGCGCTGAACGACCAAACCGACTGTCTGCTCGTTCACGGTTGCACGTTACTGGCCCTCGACAGTGGTGAGAATGGTGGGGCAGAGTGTCGGAACGAGGCCAAACGGCTGATGCGTACTATCCTGCAACCCTATCTGGGCAATCGCCCACTGGCCAGCCGGGAACTGTTCCGTGCACAATACGGACATAACAAACCACAGAAGAGCGAGAGCAATAAGGAGTGATGAGTGAGTAGTACTCAGCCAATTCTACTAGGGGTCAATATCGACCATGTGGCCACTCTGCGCCAGGCGCGTGGTACCCGATACCCTGATCCAGTCCAGGCAGCTATTGAAGCCGAACAGTCGGGGGCCGACAGTATTACCCTGCATCTGCGTGAAGACCGTCGCCACATACAGGAAGAGGATGTTCGTCAGCTGCGTGAAATGCTGAAAACCCATATGAATCTGGAGATGGCGGTCACCGAGGAGATGCTCGGTATGGCGGAGAAGTATCGCCCACAGGACTGCTGTCTAGTACCAGAGAAGCGCGAAGAACTGACCACCGAGGGTGGTCTCGACGTGGCGGGTCAGAAGGGGCGTATTCGTGATGCCTGTGCACGCCTTGCCGATGCCGGGATCAGGGTCTCTCTATTTATCGATGCAGACCCTGTGCAGATCGAGGCGGCAGCCGAGTGCGGTGCACCGGTCATTGAGATCCACACCGGCCACTATGCCGATGCATCCGATGCAGCTACACAGCAGGCTGAATTGCAGCGCATTACCGCTGGAGTCGCACTTGGTATCGAACTTGGTCTGCAGGTGAATGCGGGGCACGGCCTGCACTACCAGAACACAGCGGCCATCGCGGCGATCCCCGCTATTCGAGAACTGAATATCGGTCACGCCATCATCGCGCAGGCTGTTTTTGGCGGGCTGCGCGGTGCGGTGGCGGAGATGAAACAGATCATGGTCGATGCACGCAGTAGCGCAGGATAGAACTTTTTCTAAATGCCGCCCGATGGTAGGGTAGGCGCCTCGAAACAGAGCACGAAATATCAGGAAGGTTACTATGCTGGAATATGTCTTTTTTGATGAAGGAATACGCGATAAGTTTGTCGAAGAGCTGGCTGCCAAGGGCGTAACGGTTTCCACTACAGATGAAGACGGATGTATCGCCGAGGTGCCAGAGGATCTGGACGACAAACTGGCCGATGAGGTGGATTACCTCTATGAAAAACTACTGCAGGAGACTGCAGAGCTTATGGAGGAGGGTGAAGGCGCCTTCGAGAAAAACGTCATGGGCGTCATGGTGGCATTGGAAGATGGCACCCCCTGTACCATTCGTCTCAACCCGGATCTGGTCGCACGTTTATTGAATTGTATCTCCATGGAAGAGCTGCGTGATCTTGCGCAGACTATTGCCGAAGGGGTGCAGAACCCGGATAACCGTCCGCTCTGTCATACCTGAATCTTTTTGACGTATCCCCCCAGGAGAATCATGCGAAAGCAACAGATCACCATCATCGGTAGCGGCTTTGCGGCCCTGAATGCCGCAAAAGAGCTACGTCGTCGCAACAATGCCACTGACATTACTATCATCAGTCCGACAAAAGAGTTCGTCTATCTGCCGAGCCTGATCTGGATCCCCTCCGGGCGGCGCACCCCAGAGCAGTTACGCATACCACTCGACAGGTTCTTTCGCCACATTCGGGTTACCCATTTGCAGGCGGAGGTGACCGGGCTTAAGGATGGTGGGCGTACCGTGATCACTGATCAGGGTGAGGTGAAAAATGACGCGTTACTGATCGCATCCGGTGGACGTTTTCTTAAAAAGCTGCCGGGTATCGAACACGCCATTACTCCGTGTGAGGGGATACCCTCGGCTATTGCGATACGTGACAGGCTGGCTCGAATGGACGGTGGCACAATTGCGATAGGTTTTGCAGGAAATCCCCAGGAACCCTCGGCAATGCGTGGTGGGCCGATGTTTGAGTTTCTCTTTGGTATCGACAGCCAATTACGCAAGCAGAGTCGTCGCGACAAATTCAAACTGATCTTCTTTAGTCCCGCCGCGGAGCCTGGCAAGCGGCTTGGTAATAAGGCGGTCTCTGGCTTGCTGAAGAATATGCAGAAGCGTGGCATCGAAACCCATTTGGGACACAAGATGGTACGTTTTGAACAGGACAGGGTGGTTACCGAAGGGGGAGAATTTGATGCTGATCTAATCCTCTTTATGCCGGGCATGACCGGCAATGTCTGGTTCGATAACAGTGAGTTGCCACGCTCCCCGGGTGGATTGGTAAAAGCTGACGAGTATTGCCGAGTTGAGGGGATGGAGAAGGTCTACATCGCCGGAGATTCCGGTAGCTTCCCCGGGCCTGAGTGGATGCCTAAGCAGGCTCACATGGCAGCCCTGCAGGCCAGGGCGGCAGCGATCAATCTGCTCGCAGAACTGGAGGGTGAAGAGGCCTGGAAGACCTTCCGCGTCGAACTGATGTGCATTATCGATAGTCTGGATAAGGGCATATTGGTGGCACGTACACCGAAATTCAGTATTGTCCTGCCCGCTAACAAATTCTGGCACTGGGCCAAGCGCTTCTTCGAGTGGTGGTACCTGCGTCAGTATCGTTGAATTACCCATGTTGAATCTTTCAGCCTTCGCCACCGCGACTATTCCCCGTATCCGTTTTGGTGAAGGGAGTCTGGTAGAACTACCGCAACTACTTTCCCCTTTCGGCAAGCGGATATTGCTGCTGACCGGCGGTCAATCATTCATACAAAGTCGCTTCTGGTCACCGCTGCAAGAGGGGTTGAACGAAGCCGGTATAGAAATCGTCCATGAATCGATTAGCGGCGAGCCATCACCGCAACGGGTGGATGAACTGGTCACTGCCCATTTCAATCGGGATATTGTTGCCGTGGTCGGAATAGGGGGCGGAAGCGTTCTCGATGCGGCCAAGGCGGTCGCCGGGCTGCTGCCATTCGGTAATTCGGTACTGGATCACCTGGAGGATGTGGGACGCGGTCTGCCTTACCATGGTCCTGCACTGCCCTTCATCGCTGTACCCACCACTGCCGGAACCGGCAGTGAGGCGACCCGCAATGCGGTACTCAGCGAACACGGTGCCAACGGCTATAAAAAGTCATTTCGTCACGACTCACTGGTAGCCCGCATCGCATTGATCGATCCGCTGTTGCTGGAAGCCTGCCCACCCGAATTGATCGCGGCACAGGGAATGGATGCCTTTACTCAACTGCTGGAGTCCTACGTCTCCCTGCGCGCCAACCCCTACACCGATGCCCTGGCGTGGAGCGGGCTGGAAGCGGTACACGAGGGGTTCCTGGCGGCCTACGACGGTAAGGCAGAGGGTAGGGCAGCGATGGCGTACGCCGCACTGATTTCCGGTATCACTCTGGCGCAGGTGGGACTCGGTTCTGTTCACGGTCTGGCCCAGCCGCTCGGTTCACTCTTTCCCCTGCCACACGGCATCGCCTGCGGTACCATGGTGGCAGCGGCCACGCAGGCAAACATCGATGCCTTGTGCCAACGTCAGCCACAAAGTCCGACACTGGAAAAATATGCCAGGGTTGGACGACTCCTCAGTGGTGAAGAGGAGTTGAGTGGAGAGCGGGCATACCGAAGACTGGTACAGGTTCTGGAGGGGTGGCGGGAGACGATGTCGTTGCCAACTCTTGGCGATTACGGGATCAGTGAAGCCGACATTCCGCTCATCGTGGCCAATTCACATAACAACAGTATGAAGAGCAATCCCATCAAATTGACCGATGATGAGATCGCGGCTCTGGTAAGAGCGCGGATTTAATCCAGGTACCTCACGTAGAAATGTTGCCAGCGACAGCCGCTGAGCTGCTCAAGTAGCGCCAGAAATTCAGGGCTGGGTACCGCTTCACTCTCGAAGATACCCCACACTTTCATAAATATACGACCGAAACCGGCACACTTGCGCCAGCGGAGTTGTGGTGCTGTCAGCGATCGATCGCATTCCGGACAGTTAAAACTGTGCGAAACGGGTTTTTCTACAATCGATGACCATTCCTCAAAACGATGTCCACAACTAGGACAACGCGGAGTTTTGAGGTTGTCGCCGCCAACAAAACGGGGGGAGGGCAATGGTCCCTCGATGGCAATGTGGCTGAATCCTTCGCCAGCGTCACCATTATCCTGTGTGGATATTACCGGTGAGCAGCCCAGGAAAGTGATGTAGGAGATGAACCGACTACCTGGGCGGTAGTGGCTCTCTCCGCCAAATTCGATCGGCTCAGCAATAAATTCAGCACTGAGCAGTCCCACCAACATGGCCTGAAGATCAGGGGGAACTGCATGGATGTCCACTGGACAGAGATAGAGTAGATTTTCCGTCATGACGATACTCAACTTGATTGCGCTCAAGTATACCATCCGAACTCTTTGCCTGGTCTCCTTCCCACAGCGCCCTGCAAGGCCTATCCTCTGTAGTAGCTTGGTAGCAATTGTGAACTGAACGACAGTTTGTGGCTTGTGCTGTAATGTAAGCTCAGGTCAGCGAATAATAATTAATGGGTGTCTTCTGCGTTGAAGACCGCTCTAAGGAGGTCGTTAATGGCTGATTTTCTTCAATTTATTCCAGGCCAACCAGTACTTTCAGCAATTGTGCTGGCACTGCTTCTGGTTCTGGTGCTCTACTTTGCCCGTAGACCCGCACACAGCTTGATTCTCTCTCTGGCCCGAGCACTCAATAACGGCCTGCGAATAGCCTCACGTGCCGTATTGCAAACTGAAAAACGTCTTATCGTGCGTAATCGTGAGGTGCTGCTTGCTCAGGGCCGAGAGGCGACCGAGCACATTATCGAGCGCGAATTCGAGCGGGTGGACGCCACTCTGCGACGTGACATGGCCGAGTATCCTGCTCTGCAGCGGAAGTTGACCGAGTCGTTGACCAAGATTGAAGAGGATTATCAGCAGAGCACTGATGTCCCTCCGTCACCGCCGGGCTGGACCCAGGCTATTGCCGCGGTGGCCAGTATTCCCTCATCAGACGATCCGATGGTGGTGGAGATCCTGCGCGGTATCAAGGATGCACTGGTTAAGGCGCATGAGAATGCGATCCATGAATATCGTGAGCAATCCCACGGACGACACAAGCTACTCAAGGTGATGCTGCCCTACTGGCGCAAGGTTCAATCTTCGATGGACCAGATGGACAAGCGGGTGACACGTCTGCTAGATCGTTCCCGTGCCATCGACCGGCACATTAATACCTATGAGGAGATCCTCAAGGGGACTGACAAGGCGCAGCGTACCCTCTCCTCCTCATCGTTGACCCAGTTCTTTATCGCCGGTTTCGTACTGGCGGTGGCCATCGGTGGTGCGGTGATTAACTTCAACCTGATCGCACGACCGATGCAGGAGATGGTTGGTGGTAGCAGCTACATTATGGGTTTCCGCACTGCCAATATCGCTGCCCTGGTGATCATTCTGGTAGAGGTGGCGATGGGACTGTTCCTGATGGAGTCGCTACGTATTACCCGACTGTTCCCCACCATCGGCGCGCTGGATGACAAAATCCGCACACGGATGATTTATGCCAGTTTCATCTTCCTCTTCCTGCTGGCTAGCATTGAGGCAGGCTTGGCCTACATGCGTGAACTGTTGTCCCAGGACGACGCCGCGCTGGTTGCAGGTCTACTCAATAACACCGATTTGGTTTACTCCAATGATGGGCGATGGATAACAACGGCAGCACAGATGGGTATGGGCTTTATTCTACCTTTTGCCCTGACCTTCGTCGCCATTCCACTGGAATCCTTCGTGCAGTCCTCGCGTACCGTATTGGGCACGTTGGCCGTTGCCGGTTTGCGCGGTCTCGCGATGCTATTCCGCCTGTTAGGCAGCATGATTAATTACTCAGGAAATGCCCTGACCAGTATTTACGACCTGTTCATTTTTGCACCACTATGGATTGAAGATATGGTGCATAAGCACGACGATAATGGTGCAAGTAAGATTAAGAAACAGAAATTTAAAGGCAAGCAAGACGCCAATCGATCGGCAGTCAGCCTTGGTAGCTCAATGACGGGGACGGGATCATGAGAATGAAGCGTATCGCACAGGTACTTGGTCTTTCACTCCTGCTTGGTCTTAGCGGGTGTAGTGAGGAGAGCTCGCACACCCGCGGTGTCTATATGTTGATGGATACCTCTGGCACCTATACCCAGGAGCTGGAGAAGGCGCAACACATCATCAACTATATTCTTGCCAAGCTGCAATCGAATGACACTTTCGCTGTGGCGCGTGTCGATACTGGTAGCTTTAGTGAGAAGGATATCATTGCCAAGATCACTTTCGATTCTAAGCCAAGCAATGCGAACCAACAGAAGCTGGCCTTTCGCGACACCATTAACCAGTTCGTTAAAACAGTAAAGTCGAGTTCCTATACCGACATTACTGGTGGCATCCTGCAGGCTACCGAGTTTCTGAACGAGAAAGGTTCGGCAAACAAAACCATCCTTATCTTCTCTGATCTGAAAGAGGAGCTGAGTAAGGGGTTTATTCGCGATATTCCACTGCAACTAAACGGCTTTGAAGTGGTGGCGTTGAATGTTACCAAGCTGCGTAGCGACAATATCGACCCACGCGAATATATGACTCGTCTGGATGAGTGGAAGAAGAAGGTTGAGGCGGGTGGCGGAACCTGGCGCGTGATCAATGATCTGGAACGAATGGATAATATGTTTGATATGTAAGGGTTTCCCTTAAGACAAACGGCGCTGTTATCAGCGCCGTTTTTTTATGCCTGATGGAAATTATTTTCGTAGCCAGTCATCACGTAGATGGCGTGTTGTTTCGTCTACAGTGTCATCCGCCAGGAGATAACAGGTGTCGAGCGGCGCGGTTTGTAGCGGTACGTTAAACTGTATCAGCTCATCGCGGCGGAATGCGTGCAGAACGATCTGTTTCTTACCACGCTGATAGTTGAGCAGTTTTTCTATATTTTCCTGAGTAGTACGCAGGCCATCAACAGCGACGATAATATCGCCAGCGGCCAGTCCAGCCTGCTGTGCTGCGCCACCATCGAATATGCTTAGTAGCCTGGCGCCCAAAGGATCACTTCCGTAGCGTACCCCTAATGCCAGCGGTTCTCGGAGGCCATTCTTGCTTGGCTTGCCACCCCTGTCGGTATTGTTACTTGCCTGACGCAGTTGCAAGCTCACGCCGAAACGCGACAGAAGTTCAGAAAGTGCAAGATCGTCGGTACCGCGCAGGGCATTTTCCAGCAGTGCGGAAATATCCTCACCGGCCACTTGCTGTATCAGTTCTTCCATCTGTTGAGGTGAGATACCGACATGGGGTTTGCCATAGTCGTGCCACAGGGTACGCATCACATCATCCAGTGATCGTTCACCATTGCTGTTACCTCGGATTGTCAGGTCGAGTACCAGGGCGATCAGGCTGCCTTTGGTGTAGTAGCTGACGATGGCGTTAGGGGCATTTTCATCCTGTTTATAGAACTTGCTCCAGGCGTCGAAGCTGGAGTCGCTAACCGACTGCTTCAGTCTGCCGCTACCACGAATCACCCGGGTAATGGTCTGGCCTAGCAACTCGAGATAGCTCTCTTTATCAATCAGGCCACAACGTAACAGGGCAAGATCATCGTAGTAGGAGGTAAAGCCCTCGAAGGCCCAGAGTAACGGGGTATAACTTTCGCTACTCAGGTCATAGGGAACAAAAACATCGGGCTTGATTCGTTTGATGTTCCAGCTATGGAAATACTCATGGCTGCAGAGGCCGAGGAAGCTGCGGTAGCTTTCGCTGATTTTTTCTTCACCGACAACTGGCAGGTCATCGCGACTACAGAGCAGGCTGGTAGAACTACGATGCTCCAGTCCGCCGTAACCACTGCCAACGACCATGGTCTGGAACAGGTAGCGAGCAAACGGTGCTTCGCCGAAGAGATCAATTTGGGTTTCACAGATCCGTTTCAGGTCACTGGCCAACCTTTTGGTATCCGCATAGTGACGACCAGTAAGCACCATGGCGTGGGGAATGCCGTGGGCTTCAAATTCAAGCAGGGTGAAATCGCCCATCTCGACCGGGTGGTCGATTAGCTCGTCGTAATCGGCTGCATGGAAGCGGCCGAAGGCGTAGTTCGCATTGTCTGATGGCAGAGTCGTCGCAATTCGCCAGTTTTCAAAATTACTTCCCGCCGGTGCATCGATGTCGACACTGCAGGGTTGATCATCCTGACCGTGCACCCGCAGGAAGACACTGCTGCCATTGAAGTAACCGTGGCTGGTATCGAGATGGGCGGTACGTACCGAGAGGTCCCAGGCATAGACGGTGTAATCGAGAGTTAACGCCTCAGCGCAGGGGGCGCAGCGCCAGGTGGATTTATCCAGTTTCTCCAGCGCGATCGGTTTGCCCTCACATGCCGCGGCAATGGTGACAATGTTCTTGGCGAAGTCGCGGATCATGTAGCTTCCGGGAAGCCAGGCGGGCAGGGAGACTACCTGTCCTTCAGGATCAGGGGCAGTGATGGTCAGCGATATCTGGAAAAGGTGGGCCTCTGGATGAGCAGGACGGATGTGATAGTGAACGATACTGGTATTGCCCATGGAAGTGCGTAGTGCCTGAGGTTAGGGTTTGATGATCTCGACCTTAAGACGGACGTTGCTGGTCTGCTGTCCGCGTGTACGTGTGCTGTAGATAATACCTGTTCCCTTGCGGTTTTGCTCTTCTCCGACACCACCCAATTCGATCCACTCTCCCGTTCGACCACTTACGGTGGTGACGATCTCCTGCTGTTCGATCACGCCACCACCCTGGGATGAGAGTTTGGCGCGGAAGGGACGGATGTCGAGTTGGATCCGGTCACCAACCAGATTGGGGCGAACCTCGAAGCCACTCTCTACATTGCGATATTCGATACTCTGGGTGACAGTGCTGCCGTTCGGTCCCTGCTGGGTCTGTTGCATTACCTGAGGGATGGCCTGTCCGCTGCGAATGGTCGCCCAGTGTCCTTCCAGAACCTTAACCTGCTGGCTCCCAGCATCATCACTGTTTCGATAGGAACGATAGACTTTTAGTTTGGGGTCGGTAGTGCTGCCGCTGAGCGAGGCCCCGCTTTTCTCTCGCTGCTCATCGGCGTTATGCGAGACAGAAATGAGCAACATCTGTGGCGCCGTGTCCAGGTGGGCGATGAGTGTATCGAGCTGTGCCAGGTTCTCCTTACTACTACGCACGATCAAGGTATAGCCACTACCGCTGATCGCATCGTTGCTATCAAGCATTGGTTTGAGTAATGGGATCATTTCCGCAGCACTGCGGTGGTGCAGGTCCCAGGTCCTGAGTTCCGAGGCCGGGAGCAGGGTACTGACAAGCAGTAGTGTAATGAGGGTGAATCCCCTCATAGTTGCAGGCGGCGCAGTTTTGGATCGGGCATCGACTGTTCCCACATTTCGATAAAGGATTCACGCATGCCACGGACTATCCGTCGATCCCGGAAACAGGCCTCGCCATCAAAACGCAGTGCGTCTTTACGACGGATGTAACCGACGCCATCGACAATCATGAAGGCCTCAACAAAGTCCTGAAAGTCGTCGCTTGGGGTACGCAGGAATATGCTACTACTCAGGCGTTGTGCCAATGGAATGATCCGATGGCCGTACTTAACCGCCTTGTCCGAACTTCTTACCAGAAACCGGGCCTCTGAGTAGCGGCTGCTTCTGGCAAAGGCAGAGAGGGCCTCTACAAAGTCCTGGTGACCGAATATCGGTGGGTCCAGATCATGGGTCAGTACGTAGACTTCCCGTTGTGCCTGATTGACCAGGTCCATCGCGACACAAAGGTTCTGCTCTGCCGATTCAAGACTATAGAGTGTATCGCTTTGGCCCAGAATGTTGTCGTAGTGGAAATCGCAGGAGTTGTTCATACTGAAGGCTGCCTGTCGTTGTGGGTGCTGTCTCAAGTATACATGTCGCGGACCATATGGCGATGGGGTATCCCGGCATCGAGAAAGGTTTTTCCTTCGCATTCAAAACCCAGTTTGCGGTAGAAATCGATAGCGTCGACCTGGGCATCGAGAAAGATTTCCCTGTAATTACGCTCTCTTGCCGTTTCCAGCATTTGTCGCATCAGAGCAGTACCAACGCCACGACCGCGCCAGGGAGCCACTACCGCGACGCGGCCAATATGACCATCTGCCAGCATCCTTGCGGTGCCGATGGGATTGCCTTGTGCATCCTCAGTCAACAGATGGAAGGCGGATTCGTCCTCACCATCCCACTCCAGTTCATCCGGGACGTTTTGTTCCTGCATGAAGACCTGCTCGCGAATCAGGCGCAGGGCGGCGTTGTCCTGTTCCCAGGAGGCTGTGCGGATAGTGAAGGAGGAGGTTGATGTCTGCATCGATGCTCTTCCGCGCAGGCCGGAATCCAGAGTCATTTTTCCGGGAAGTACAACGCGCCGAGGTTGTACAGCTCACGGAGCAATGCAACAAAACCGGAATTGCCAAGATGTGGCTCAAGTTCACTAAGGCTATAGACCCGCTGCCCGCAGAGTATCGGTGCGGCGAAGGCGAGGTCGTTGTCGAGTTCGAACTCTTCACCTGCCACATAGAGTCGGGTCGGTTCACCGTCAATGTAGGCGAAGCGGGCGTATTCGCTGCGCCACAGTTGCCCCTGTTGTTGCAGACTGGCGAGCAGCTCAGTGGTAGACAACGCCTGCTCCGGTTCAGGAAGGTAGTGACCGGGACGGACGTCGGTGGTGAAGCTACCGAACCAGTGGTCGATGCCATTGTCGTCCAGCGGCAGGGAGCGGATGATGGCACGTACCTTCTCACGCGCATCTAAGCTGAGCAGGCCGGGGTTGGGCTGGGGTTGTAGATCGGGATCGGCGTAGAAGGCCTCCGGATCCATCTGCGCCAGGGCGTCGGCGAGGTAGCCACCGAGTAGTTCCAGTTTCGCTGGGGCGCGGAAGCCGACCGAGATGGTGATGCAGTCGTCCAGAGCGACGCCGTGGTGGATCACGCCGGGGGGAAGATAGAGCAGGTCACCCTCTTCGAGGATGTACTCCTCTTCGGGCTGGAAATCCTTGAGGATACGTAGCGGCAGGTCGGGGATGAGTTGTTCCGCCCCGGCATTTTGATAGCTGAGTTGCCAGCGGCGGCGTCCTGGTCCCTGAATGAGGAAGACGTCGTAGTTATCGGCGTGAGGGCCGACGGTGCCCTGATCCGGGGCGTAGCTCACCATCACATCGTCCAGACGCCAGTTGGGGATAAAGTTGAAGCGCTCCTGCAGCAGAGCAAACTCAGGGACGTGTTTGTTGATCTCCTGCACAAGTACCGTCCAGTGGGAGTCAGGGAGGGCGAGGAAATCCTCTTCACTGAACGGGCCGTTGCGCACCTGCCATGGCGTTTCGCCATGCTCCTGTATCAACCGTGACTCCACCTCCGACTCACAGGCCAGTCCGGCCAGCTCCTCGGCAGTGATCGGACAGCTGAAGTCGGGCAGGGCGTTGCGCAGGCAGAGCGGTTTCTTCTGCCAGTAGTCGCGCAGAAAGGCTTCTGAGGTGATGCCGTTAAATGGGGAGGGCAAGATCAGATTTTCTTTGCCTGGTCCACGGCGTTACCGATGTAGTTGGCCGGGGTCCACTTCTTCATCTCGGTCTTGACCGCATCGGGCAGTTCCAGGGTGTCGATGAACTCGGCCATACCGGCGGCGTCGACCCGCTTGCCACGTGTGAGGGCCTTGAGCTTTTCGTAGGGTTTTTCGATGCCGTAGCGACGCATCACGGTCTGGATAGGTTCGGCCAACACTTCCCAGTTGCCATCCAGATCTTCCAGCAGTTTGGCCGCGTTGAGCTCCAGCTTGCTGATACCACGCATGGTGGATGAGTAAGCGATCAGTGAGTAGCCGACGCCGACACCGAGGTTGCGCAGTACGGTGGAGTCGGTCAGGTCGCGCTGCCAGCGGGAGATGGGCAGTTTGGCTGCCAGGTGACCAAAGACCGCGTTGGCCAGTCCCAGATTGCCCTCGGAGTTCTCAAAGTCGATGGGATTAACCTTGTGCGGCATGGTGGAGGAGCCCACCTCCCCCTCGACGGTGCGCTGCTTGAAGTAGTTATTGGAGATGTAGGCCCAGATATCCCGGTCGAAATCGATAAGGATGGTGTTGAAGCGGGCCACGTTATCGAAGAATTCAGCCACGTAGTCGTGGGGCTCGATCTGGGTGGTGTAGGGATTCCAATCCAGCCCCAGGCCGGTGACGAACTGCTCAGCCATCGCTTGCCAATCCAGTTCCGGGTAGGCAGCCAGATGGGCGTTGTAGTTACCCACAGCACCGTTAATCTTGCCCAGCATCGGCACGGTCATGAGTTGATCACGCTGGCGCCTCAGGCGGTGGGCGACGTTGGCCATCTCCTTGCCCAGGGTGGTGGTGGAGGCGGGCTGGCCGTGGGTGTGGGAGAGCATCGGCGCCTCCGCATGTTCACGCCCCAGTCCGGCGATGGCGTCGATGAGTTGGTCCATACTCGGCAGGATCACCTGGGTGCGCGCCTCGCGCAGCATCAGGGCATAGGCCAGGTTGTTGATGTCCTCGGAGGTGCAGGCGAAGTGGATGAACTCGCTTACCGCTTCCAGTTCCTGATTGCCCTGGATCTTCTCCTTAAGGAAGTACTCCACCGCCTTAACGTCGTGGTTGGTGGTCTTCTCGATATTCTTGACCCGCTGAGCATCTTCCAGGCTGAATTTGGTGACGATGTTGTCGAGCAGGTTGGCAGCGTGTTCTCCAAAGGCTGGGACCTCGGGGATGCCGGCGGTCTGTGCCAGCATCTGAAGCCAGCGGACCTCGACCATTACCCGGTGGCGGATCAGCCCATATTCGCTGAAGATAGGACGAAGTGCTTCTGTTTTACTGCCATAGCGGCCGTCGATGGGGGAAACGGCGGTCAATGCGTTGAGTTCCATGCCTGCTCCGGTGTCGTGCTGGTGTCATCGGGGAAAAGTGCGGCATATGATACACCACTTTGCCACCAGTATCGTTATAAGGCATGTGCCTTGGGCATTGGCAGGGCGGATGCTAGAATCAGCGGCCTTGTTAAAAACAACCACACAAAATGGATTAGGGACGTATGAGAACAATATTGATCACAGGCGGTGCAGGATTTATCGGTTCAGAAGTTGTACGGCAATACATCTCTGAAACCGATGTCACCGTGGTGAATGTCGACAAACTGACCTATGCCGGGAATCTGGAGTCGCTTCAGTCGGTGGCGGATAACTCCCGCTATCACTTCGAGCAGGTCGATATCTGCGATGCCGCTGAAGTGAAACGTCTGTTCGAGCAGTACCAGCCCGATGCCATTATGCATCTGGCCGCAGAGTCCCATGTGGATCGCTCCATCGATGGCCCTGCCGAGTTCATCAATGCAAATATCATTGGCACCTACACCCTGCTGGAAGCGGCCCGTAGTTACTGGAATGGGCTGACCAGTGAGGCCAAACTGGTCTTCCGTTTCCACCACATCTCCACCGACGAGGTGTACGGTAGCCTGGGTGAGGAGGGGATGTTCACTGAAGAGACCCCCTACGCGCCCAACTCCCCCTATTCAGCCAGCAAGGCCTCCTCCGACCATTTGGTGCGTGCCTGGTTCCACACCTATGGTCTGCCGGTGGTCACCACCAACTGCTCAAACAACTACGGTCATTACCAGTTTCCAGAGAAGCTCATCCCGCTGGTAACGCTCAATGCGCTAGAGGGTAAATCTTTGCCGATCTACGGTAAGGGTGAGCAGGTACGTGACTGGCTGCATGTGGCGGATCACGCCCGTGCCCTGCGCCTGGTGCTGGAAAAAGGGGTACCAGGCGAGGTCTACAATATTGGCGGCCACAACGAGAAGCAGAATATCGAGGTGGTGAAGACAATATGCGCCATTCTCGATGAATTGGCACCGAATCACCCCAATGGGATTTCTTGTTACGAAGATCTGATCACCTATGTCACTGACAGGCCAGGTCATGATCAACGCTACGCTATCGATGCGGGTAAGATCGAGCGGGAACTCGGCTGGACACCTGCCGAGACCTTCGAAACTGGAATCAGAAAGACTGTGGAGTGGTATCTGACCAATAATACCTGGTGCAAGCATGTCAAAGATGGCAGTTATCAGGGTGAGCGACTTGGCGTGATGGGAGGCAAGGGATGAAGGGAATCATACTCGCTGGTGGCTCAGGTACTCGTCTTTACCCCGTAACCCATGCAGTCTCCAAGCAACTGCTGCCGATCTATGACAAGCCGATGGTCTACTATCCACTCTCGGTGCTGATGCTGGCGAACATTCGTGAAATTTTGCTGATCTCTACACCTCAGGATACACCGCGATTTGAACAACTACTCGGTGATGGTTCCCAATGGGGTATTAGCATTCAATACGCAGTACAGCCTTCCCCCGATGGTCTGGCACAGGCTTTCATCATCGGTAAGGAGTTTATCGGTGAGGATAGTTGTGCCCTGGTTTTGGGTGACAACATCTTCTATGGACACGATCTAGCAACATCTCTACAACGAGCCGCGCAAAAAGAGAGTGGGGCAACGGTCTTTGCCTATCCGGTTAATGACCCTGAACGTTACGGTGTAGTCGAGTTCGACGAGCAGGGTAATGCCATCTCCCTCGAAGAGAAACCGGCTAAACCGAAATCCCGCTATGCAGTGACCGGTCTCTATTTCTACGACAACAAGGTGGTGGAGTACGCTGAGCAGATCAAACCCTCTGCTCGAGGCGAACTGGAGATCACCGACATCAACTCCATCTACCTGGCCAAAGGTGATCTGACGGTGGAAAACATGGGGCGTGGAACCGCATGGCTTGATACAGGCACCCATGAATCGCTGCTTGAAGCGGCAACCTTCATCGAAACTATCGAGAAACGACAGGGACTGAAGATCGCCTGTCCCGAAGAGATTGCCTATCACAAAGGATTTATCGGGCGTGAGCATCTTGAGGCGTTGATTGAGCCTTTAAAGAAGAATGCCTATGGTCAATACCTGCAACGTATCATCGATGAACGGGTATTCGAATGAAGGTGATCGAGACAGCAATCCCTGATGTAAAAATCATCGAACCAAAGGTGTTTGGTGATGAGCGCGGATTTTTCTTTGAGAGCTACAATCAGAAGGCTTTCGTAAAAGCGATAGGACGTGAAGTCACCTTTGTCCAGGATAACCACTCCCGCTCACAGAAAGGGGTATTGCGCGGCCTGCACTATCAAATCCAGCAGGCTCAAGGGAAGCTGGTGCGTTGTACACGGGGTGAGGTGTTTGACGTAGCGGTGGATATTCGCAAAAGCTCACCGTCATTTGGTCAGTGGGTGGGTGTCGTTCTTAGTGAAGAAAATAAAAAGCAGATGTGGATTCCGGAAGGTTTTGCTCACGGGTTTCTTGTGCTGAGTGAAATGGCGGAGTTTCTCTACAAAACCACCGACTTCTACGCACCGCAACACGAACAGGCCATCATCTGGAACGATTCGCAATTGGCTATCGAATGGCCGCTTGAGTTTGACCCTAGTCTTTCGCAAAAAGATGCAGTGGCAGGCAACTTTGCCGATGCACTGCTATTCCCTTAGGTCGCTGTGATGCGTGTATTGATCACCGGCGTTAACGGACAGCTAGGGCAGGAGTTATGCCATGCTGCACCAGACGGTGTAGAGATATCTGCGTTTGATCGAGAAGGGCTCGATATCACCGATAATCTCACGGTGCATGCCCTGTTTGATCAAGTTAAACCCGAATTTGTGATCAATGCTGCCGCCTATACCGCGGTGGACGAGGCGGAGCAGGAACAAACCCTCGCCTTTGCGGTGAATGCCGATGGACCACGTAATCTTGCGACAGCTTGCAGCGAACATGGCGCACGCTTAATTCATGTTTCAACCGATTTTATCTTCGACGGAAAAAAGTCCACTCCCTATATGGCTGAAGACGAGGCCAATCCGCTCGGTGTCTATGGCGCCAGCAAGCTGGAAGGGGAGCGCAATGTACTGACGCACTATCCAGATGGCTCACTGATCATCCGTGTAGGTTGGCTCTATTCCCGCTTTGGCCAGAACTTTGTTAAAACCATGTTGCGTTTGATGGCCGAGCGCGATGAGCTTGGTGTGGTGGCTGATCAAATCGGTACGCCGACCCATGCAGCAGGATTGGCGCAGGCTATCTGGCAGTTTGCTGAGGAGTCGTTTACCACTGGCATCTATCACTGGAGCGACGCCGGAGTGGCCAGTTGGTACGACTTTGCTGTGGCAATAATGGAAGAGGGTGTTTCGGCCGGAAAGCTTGAGAAGGCGATCTCAATCAAACCGATACGTACCAGCGATTATCCCACTCCCGCCATGCGTCCCCAATACAGTGTGCTTGATAAAACCTCCAGCTGGACGCATCTCGATTTGAAACCCTTACATTGGCGCGTCGCACTGCGTCAGATGTTGCAGCAGCTGTAACCCCCAGGAATAGATCTCATGATTAATGAATATCGCCAACACGTCACTGCTCGCGCCGCAGAAGGTCTACCTCCGCTGCCACTGAATGTGGAGCAGACTGCAGAGTTAGTTGAGCTGCTCAAGCAGCCGCCGACCGGTGAGGGGGATTTCCTGCTCGAACTGCTAACCCATCGCGTGCCGCCGGGTGTCGATGAGGCGGCCTATGTCAAAGCGGCATTCCTTGCAGATGTCGCCAAGGGCACTTTCAAAACCCCGTTGATTAACAAGCGGCATGCGACGGGACTGCTGGGTACCATGCTCGGCGGCTATAACATCGCGCCGCTTATCGAGCTGCTGGACGAGGAGGAGTTGGCACCCATTGCCGCCCGTGGTCTTTCTAAAACTCTGCTGGTTTTCGATGCCTATCACGACATGATCCACAAGGCCAAGAGCAATAGCTGGGCCAAGGTGGTGGTCGATTCCTGGGCCAATGGCGAGTGGTTCAGTTCACGTGAGCCGTTACCAGAGCGCATCACCCTGACAGTGTTCAAGGTCGATGGCGAAACCAATACAGACGATCTCTCTCCCGCATCCGAGGCGTGGAGTCGTCCCGATATTCCGCTGCACGCCAAGGCGATGCTAGTAAGCAAAATGCCCGATGCGATGGCGCGTATCGCAGAATTGAAACAGAAGGGCCATCCCCTGGCCTATGTGGGTGATGTGGTTGGTACTGGTTCCTCACGGAAGTCGGCAATCAACTCTGTGCTCTGGCACATGGGTAACGAGCTACCCTATGTACCCAACAAGCACCAGGGTGGGGTGATCCTGGGTGGCAAGATCGCGCCGATCTTCTTTAATACCGCCGAAGATTCAGGCGCGTTGCCGATTGAGTGCGACGTTTCGAAGTTGAAGATGGGTGATGTGATCACCCTGCTGCCCTACGATGGTTGGATCCTCAACGAAGAGGGAGTGGTATTAAGCGAATTCCAGTTAAAGCCCGCCACCATTTTTGATGAAGTACGCGCCGGTGGGCGTATACCGCTTATCATCGGTCGTTCCCTCACTGATAAAACCCGCGAAGCGCTGGGTATGAAACCGTCCACACTCTTCAATCGCCCGGTGAGTCCCGTTGAAAGCGACAAGGGATTTACTCTGGCGCAGAAGATGGTCGGGCGCGCCTGCGGGGTGGAGGGGATTCGTCCAGGTACCTACTGCGAGCCTCGTATGGCCAGCGTTGGGTCCCAGGACACCACTGGCGCCATGACACGCGACGAGCT
>JBNKQR010000018.1:0-51116 GCA_050295975.1 Thiohalomonadaceae bacterium | reverse complement strand
TGTCACCTATGTTGTCAGCAAAAACAAGATAGGTGCACGAGACCTTGCCATGGCAGCCTCCCAGGAGTTTGGTGTGCCGGTCTTCGACCTGGATGCCATGGAGCTGGACAGTGACGTCACCAAAATGGTCAGCGAGAAGCTGGTCCGCACTCATCACGCACTCCCACTCTTCAAGCGCGGCAACCGTATGTTTGTCGCCGTCTCTGACCCCACCAATCTGGTTGCGCTGGATGAGATTCGCTTCCATGTTAGCGCCCATACTGAAGCGGTGCTGGTGGAGGAGAATAAACTCAGCGGCATGATCGACAAGGCGATGGAGGCCCATGACACCTCAATGGGCGATCTTGGCGACGATGCCAGTCTGGATGACCTGGACATTTCCGCCGAGGATGACGAGCAGGACAACGATACCAGTAACGATCAAGAGATCGATGATGCCCCGGTTGTCCGCTTTGTAAACAAAATTCTTCTCGATGCAATCAATAAAGGTGCATCGGATATTCACTTTGAGCCCTATGAGAAACGCTACCGGGTACGCTTCCGTCAGGACGGTATGCTCTATGAGATGGCAAACCCGCCGATTCAGTTGGCGGGTAAGATTTCTGCCCGTATTAAGGTTATGTCACGTCTGGATATCTCTGAGAGACGCGTCCCGCAGGATGGCCGGATCAAACTGACACTGTCGAAAAACAAAGCTATCGATTTTCGTGTTAGTACCTGTCCTACGCTGTTCGGTGAGAAGATCGTTATGCGTATTCTCGATCCTTCCAGCGCCAAGCTCGGTATTGATGCATTAGGTTATGAGCCTGAACAGAAGCAGCTCTACATGGACAACCTTGCCAAACCTTACGGCATGATTCTGGTAACCGGCCCAACCGGTTCTGGTAAAACGGTTTCGCTCTATACCGGCCTGAATATTCTTAATACTTCCAGCGTCAACATCTCCACTGCGGAAGACCCGGCAGAGATTAACCTGGAAGGTATCAATCAGGTTAACGTCAACCCCAAAGTCGGTCTAACATTTGCCGCGGCGCTAAAGGCCTTTCTACGTCAGGATCCAGACATCATCATGGTGGGTGAGATTCGTGACCTTGAAACTGCGGAGATCGCGATCAAAGCCGCACAGACTGGTCACATGGTTATGTCGACTCTGCACACCAATGATGCACCACAGACCATTGCCCGCTTGATGAATATCGGCGTGCCACCCTACAACATCGCCTCTGCATTGAACCTGATCATTGCTCAGCGTCTTGCACGCCGACTTTGCAACCATTGCAAAACGGTAGAAGATGTACCTAAAGAGGCTCTGATTGAAGAGGGTTTCAAAGCAGAGGAAATACCTAAGCTAAAACTATTCAAAGCTGTTGGTTGCGATCAATGCACTGATGGATATAAGGGACGTGTAGGTATTTATCAGGTTCTTCCAATATCTGAAGATATGGGTAAATTGATCATGAAGGCAGCATCAGCCTATGAAATGGCTGATCAGGCAAAGAAAGAGGGCATCCCAGATCTACGGGATTCTGCACTTAAAAAGGTAAGGGAAGGCGTTACCAGCCTCGAAGAAGTTAACCGCGTGACCAAGGATTAAGCACTGTTATGGCTCAAGCTGCTAAAGCAAAGGCAAAGGCAAAACCAGCAAAAATAGATACCTTCGTGTGGGAAGGTATTGATCGCAAGGGTGCCAAGAAAAAAGGCGAAATCGTTGCCAATAATATGATTCTTGCCAAAGCCGACCTGCGTCGTCAAGGTGTCAATCCCACAAAAGTAAAACGCAAACCGAAGAACCTCTTAGGAGGTAGTGGCCCTAAAGGAAAAAAGGTTCAAGCAAAAGATATTTCAATATTTGCCCGTCAGTTAGCAACCATGATGTCTTCAGGTGTGCCGCTAGTTCAGTCATTCGAAATCATGGCTAAAAGCGCTGATAATCCTAACCTCCGCAACTTAATAAATACCGTCAAGAATGATGTTGAAGGCGGTACAACTCTAGCCGACGCATTTCGCCGTCAACCAAAATACTTCGATGACCTAATGTGCAATTTGGTCAATGCAGGTGAGCAAGCAGGGATCTTAGAGAGTCTACTTGATAAGATTGCAACTTATAAGGAAAAAACTGAAGCCCTTAAATCTAAAATTAAAAAAGCACTCTTTTATCCTACAGCTGTTGTTATTGTAGCATTTATCATCACAGCCATAATGCTAATATTTGTTATCCCACAGTTTAAGGATCTTTTCTCGGGATTTGGTGCTGACCTACCTGCACCCACCTTATTTGTCATTTCAATTTCTGAATTTTTTCAAGCGTACTGGTATTTAATTTTCGGTTCTATAGGAATACTCATATATTCCTTTATCCAAGCCAAGCAACGCTCTAAAACATTCAGTGACAATGTCGAACGTATGTCACTTCATATCCCTGTCGTTGGCGTTATTCTTAACAAGGCGGCTATAGCTCGTTTTTCTAGAACACTTGCAACTATGTTTGCTGCAGGTGTTCCACTTGTCGAAGCACTTGAATCTGTAGCAGGAGCTGTTGGCAATGCAAAATACAGAAATGCTGTACTCCAAATGCGAGGTGAAGTATCGACTGGCACATCAGTAACTTCAGCAATGGAAAATTCTAACGTATTTCCAAATATGGTTGTGCAGATGTCTTCAATTGGCGAAGAAGCGGGCTCATTAGACCATATGCTTGGTAAGGTCGCTGATTTTTACGAGCAAGAAGTGGATGATGCAGTAGATGCATTGAGCAGTCTTCTGGAACCTCTTATTATGGCTTTCCTCGGCGTGGTTGTTGGTGGTCTTGTTGTTGCTATGTACCTTCCCATATTCAAAATGGGCTCGGTTGTATAACCCATTGCAAGTGCTGAACTCCCTTATTCATTATTCTCAAGAGCACCCGCTCTTCTTTATTATTTACGTATCAGTATTTGGTTTATTTATAGGTAGTTTTCTAAATGTTGTTATCTTCCGACTACCTGTCATGTTACAGAGTGATTGGCAGAAACAATGCAGAGAACTTCTAGAACAGCCCTCATCCCAATCTAAAGAAGCCTTCAACCTGATTGTACCCAGATCTCGTTGCCCACACTGTAAACACCTAATAACTGCACTAGAGAATATTCCTGTAATAAGCTTCTTGATTCAGCGTGGCCGCTGTCGTCACTGCCAAACAAAGATATCACTACGTTACCCTCTTATTGAATTACTCACAGCAGTACTTTCGGGTATTATTGCATGGCACTATGGCTTTGGCCTGGAAACACTATTCGCCTTACTTCTCACTTGGTCACTCATTTCACTTACATTCATCGACATCGACCATCAGCTTCTTCCAGATAACATTACACTTCCTTTTTTATGGCTAGGTCTTGGTTTAAGTCTCTTCGGCATTTTTACAGATATGCACTCATCAATTGTCGGTGCAATGGTAGGATATCTATCTCTCTGGCTTGTATATAAGATATTTAAATATATTACTGGAAAAGAAGGGATGGGTTATGGTGACTTTAAGCTTTTAGCCTTGTTTGGCGCATGGTTTGGCTGGCAAATTCTCCCTCTTACTATACTACTCTCATCATTAGTTGGCGCCATCATAGGTATTAGCATGATTGTATTCATGGGCCGTGATCGTCAAATACCTATCCCATTTGGCCCCTACCTTGCAATTGCTGGCTGGATCGCAATGATGTGGGGGGACGAAATTAACACTGCCTACCTTGCATTCTTGGCACATTAAATATGTTGAAAGTTGGCCTGACTGGAGGAATAGGCTGTGGCAAATCTACCATTTGTAGTATATTTGCCCAACTCGGAACTCCCATAATTGACACAGATATTCTGGCACGTGAAGCTGTTGCAAAGGGAAGTACGACGCTAGAAAAGCTCGTATCTAACATTGGTGAATCAATACTACTACCAGACGGGAATCTCAATCGCACTAAATTGCGTGAGCTAGTATTTTCAGATCCAGACATTCGCATTAAACTTGAGTCAATCATTCATCCAGAAATACGCAAATTATTGGCTCAACAACTTAGTATTCTCAAATCTCCATATGTAGTTATCGCAATTCCACTTTTGATAGAGAAAAAGTGGAATGAATATATTGATCGTATACTTGTAGTTGATTGCTCAATTGAGTCACAGTTAAACCGTACACATATTCGTGACGGTGATAGTAAACAAGCCATTCAACGCATTATAGATACCCAGGTAAGTCGGGAAGAAAGATTAAATAATGCCGATGATATTATCTGTAATAATTCAGATCTATCTGAACTTCAGATGCAGGTTAACAAGCTCCACCTGTACTATACTCAACTTGTCTCAATGAAATAATTTCTTATATTCTTTCGAAGGCTGTGACAAGTAATGCAGGACTATACAATATACGAACACCCTCTCAATGAGCGGATACGAATGATGTTGAAACTTGAGCATCTCTTCCGCCAGAGTACATACTTCATTGCGCAGGAAGATGTATGGGGTAGTCGCATGTTTGTATCATCATTACTCAATATCTTGGAGCTTTTTTCACGCGGAGATATAAGGACTGAATTGCTTAAGGAACTCGATCGTTCAACAGAAAACCTCGGAAATCTTATGAGTTACCCAAATGTTGACCATGAACGACTTGGTTCTATATTGCGTGCACTAGAACATCTCATCGATAATATTCATTCTATGACGACTACCCCCGGTACTGAACTAAAAAATGATGAACTTCTCACTACGATACGCCAGCGCAGTACCATCCCTGGTGGAACATGCGATTTTGATCTACCGCGTTTCAATCTTTGGCTACATAACAATTACACTAAACGAATCATTGACCAGAAACGATGGTTTTCAACACTTGATCCAATAAGACAAACAATTGAATTACTCCTTAAAATGATTCGTGGCAGTTCCGAGTTTCTGGAAATGAGTACAACATCTGGAAACTACACTGAACAACTAGAGAAGTCATTACCATATCAAATGGTTAGAGTACGGCTACCCAGTTCAGTGAATTACTATGCGGAAATCAGCGGCAGTAAACATCGATTTTCAATCCGCTTTCTTGAGCCTGCAGAAAATGGGAATAGTAGCGCACTAACACATTCTGTTACTTTTCATTTATCCTTATGCCGACTATGAATAGAGAAATAAAATGTCCAACTTGTAGAAAATCAGCCACATGGGATGACAATCCATGGCGGCCTTTCTGTAGTGAGCGTTGTAAAATGATCGACTTAGGTGACTGGGCTAGCGGAAGGAATGCAATACCCGGTAAGGAAATATCTCATACTTTAGATGGTGAAGAATTCGATCCTAATTCGCATCTGTATGGAAAGGAAAACTAGCAGTATACCTTTTCCCTTCATCATCAAATTCTACCACTGCAAGCCAGTCCGTCCTTGACGCGATACACATAGGTAGTGTTGAACTACCGGACCAAAAATTACCGTTGTTGGACAATCTATAGCGGTTCATACCCATATCCATATCAATCATACGAAAATCAACAACAACGTTTTGAACATTTTTACTACTAGAATGTAATTTAAGAACTGTGTTGAATGGCTGTAATGGCTTAACATCCGGCCCGAGCTCTAATGCAAGCGAATAACCCCCAACATTAATTTCACAAACCGAAATTGCGGCATCACATGACTGTGCAATCCCAAGATTCACCGGAAGATCATTTTCACTACATGAGAATTGGGTTAAGCCACTCAATATAATACATAGAATTTTGCGACTAAGCATATTGTCACACTCGTGTATTTACCCAGAAGGCACTTATGCCTGATATGCCTTGGGCACCATTTAGCCATGCATCTTGCATATTCATGGGAGTCATGCCTCCTAATGCATAAACTGGTATTTTTGACTCTAAGCACATTTTTGAGAATATCTCCCAACCAATTGGTGACACCCCTGGATGTGAGGCAGTTCGATTAACTGGACCAAGAACAATAAAATCACAGCCAATATTATTCGCATGATGTATATCGCTAAACGTATGGCATGAAGCTGATACAAGAGGTGGCTTCTGGATTCCCAGTTCGTTTATCATACTTAATTGAGATGAAGAGAGATGGATACCATCTGCCTCCTCAACTAGAGTACTATTAAATTTAGTGTTAAGTATGATCTTGCATTTGTGCTCGCGACAAATCTCAATTACCGACCTTGCAAGCTCATCGTATTTGCCACTTGATAATGTTTTCGCTCTAAACTGTAGCATGTGAATGTCATTCTTGACACTTTCATTAAGGCTAGACAGAAAGCCTTTCCATTCACTTTTTGAAGATCCTGGCTCTGGAGTAATGAGATATTTCTCCGGAAGGATGCAAGCATTTACTATTGCATAATTAGCAGCGGGCATTTCGCGCTCAAGAAGGAGAGCGCTGTTTACCCAATCGATCTGTTGTCCCTCGGCTCCAATGGGCACACCGTCATAGTCAGTTATTACCCATACATATAAAAGAACAGAATGTTCTGGGTAATCATAGGGAATTGTAATTAGAGGTCGAGATCCTGTTACTGTTATCTGAAGTTCTTCATGCAACTCTCTTACAAGAGCCTCTCTCACAGTCTCACCTGACTCTAGCTTGCCACCTGGAAACTCCCACAATCCTCCTTGGTGTACATCTTGGTTTCGCTTTGCTAGAAGAAAATCATTACGGTCATTCCGTATTACTCCTACTGCGACATGTTGTCTTTCATTAGAAAGCATTCAGACACTAATCCACATTATACTAGGTGCGATATTCTGCATTAATCTTTACATAGTCGTAAGAAAAGTCGCATGTCCAAATAGTCACCAATTTATCGCCTCTACCTAATTCGACGCGAATTACAATTTCTTCGCCAGACATAGCCTGTATACCTTTTTCCTCTGTATACATAGGATCTGGCTCACCAGCGCGAACTATACGCACATTACCTAAGTAAATATCAATTTTATGTAAATCTAAATCATCAACGCCAGCACGACCCACTGCGGCAAGAATTCTACCCCAGTTAGGATCAGAAGCAAAAAGGGCAGTTTTTACGAGTGGCGAGTGCGCAATTGTAAAGGCAATCTTATTTCCTTCTTCATCATCCTTCGCGCTAGCAATATCGATAGTGACGAATTTTGTCGCACCCTCTCCATCTTTAACAATCTGCTTGGCAAGACTAACCATAATATGGTTGAGCGCACTCGAAAATTGTTTAAAGTCCTCATGACTTGAGTTTACATCTATACCTGAAGCTCCACTGGCGATTAACACACAGGCATCATTTGTTGAAGTATCACCGTCAACCGTAATTCGATTAAATGAGCTATCTACAGCATTACCTAGCAAAACTCTCAATAGCTCAGATTCAATTACCGCATCTGTAGCGATGAAGGCCAACATAGTTCCCATGTCAGGCCGTATCATACCTGAGCCTTTCGCAATACCAGTTATGGTTACTTCTCCGCCAGAGAGCTTTACTGAACAACTGTCTCCTTTTGGAACAGTATCAGTTGTCAAAATTGCAGTAGCACAATCCTTCCAATTAGTTGAATTGAGCCCCTTAATGACATCAGGTATTGCACTTGTAATCTGCTTTACTGGTAGTGGTTCACCGATAACTCCTGTTGAGAACGGTAATACTTCAGTAACTTTACAACCAACACTTTTCGCTACTGCATCACAACAGGCAACAGCATCATTGTATCCTTGTGTACCTGTGCCAGCATTAGCATTCCCAGTATTGATCAATAAGTATCGCGGTGTTTCAGCGTTAAGATGCTGCTTAGCCAGTAATACAGGTGCTGCGCAAAACTGGTTACGCGTGAAAGTTGCTGCAACAGATGATGTTTCAGATATTTCGAATAAGACTAAATCCTGTCGTCCGGGTTTCTTTATCCCTGCTGAGACAGAAGAAAGTCTTACACCATCAATAGCCGCTAATGAAGACAAACCGTTAAATGCAATTGCCACATCACACCTCAATATATTCAGGCAACCTTACCATGACACTGCTTATATTTTTTACCTGAACCGCATGGGCAGGGTTCATTTCGACCAATTTTTTTTCCTTCACGTACAAATGGTTGTGCATTATCCTCCTGCTCACCATTCACCTCTTCAGAAGTAAAGGTGCTTACTTCTTCATGCTCGTATTGCATCTCAAGATTATTGCGGCGCTGTTCCTCAACTGCCGTCACATCATCCTCTGCCTTCACTTCAACCTTTGAAACTATTTTAATCACATCGTATTTAATTCTCTCAAGGAGTTGAGTGAAAAGTTCAAATGCCTCTCTCTTATACTCCTGCTTTGGATTCTTTTGTGCATAGCCACGAAGATGGATTCCTTGACGAAGGTAATCCATAGCAGAAAGGTGCTCTTTCCATAATGTATCAAGCACCTGGAGCATAATCGCTTTCTCGAAGTGTCTAATAACTTCACTACCGGCTTGTTGTTCTTTATTATTATAAAGACTTTCTATTTCACTAATAATTTTTTCGCGAAGTGAATCCTCATGTAACGAACTTTCACTATCTAACCAACCACGAATATCTAATTTGGCAGAGAAATCATCAACAAGCCTCGTTTCTAGCCCAGCAACATCCCATTGTTCCTCAATACTTTGCGGAGGAATATACTCATCAATAACACCGGAAATAACATCCTCTCGGATTGTTTGTATAGTTCCAGACACATCTTCCTGAGACATTAGATCAGTACGTTGCTCATAGATAACTTTACGCTGATCGTTTGCAACGTCATCGTACTCAAGTAGATTCTTTCGGATATCAAAGTTATGTCCCTCAACTTTACGTTGAGCATTTTCAATTGCTCGCGACACCCATGGGTGCTCAATCGCTTCTCCTTCCTGCATCCCAAGTTTCTGCATAATTGCTGATACCCGTTCAGACGCAAAGATCCGCATTAAATTATCTTCTAAAGAGAGATAAAAGCGACTTGATCCTGGATCACCCTGACGACCTGAGCGTCCGCGCAACTGATTGTCAATTCGGCGTGACTCATGCCGTTCAGTACCGATGATGTGCAAACCGCCGGCATTAAGGACTTGCTGATGACGATCTTGCCATGCGAGTTTTTCAGCGGAAATCACATCTGTGCTAAGGTCATTCCCTATCTCGCCAATTGCAACATCCAAATTTCCGCCTAAAACAATATCAGTTCCGCGGCCGGCCATATTGGTAGCAATTGTAACTGCGCCAGGACGTCCTGAGTGGGCTACAATTTCAGCTTCCCTCTCATGCTGTTTCGCATTAAGTACCTCATGATTTATACCGGCCTTCTTTAATAGAGCAGATAGATACTCAGACGTTTCTATCGAAGTTGTACCGACCAGAACCGGCTGACTTCTCTTATTACAATCTATTATATCTTCAATAATGGCATCATATTTTTCCCGCGCAGTGAGATAAATTAGATCGCCCATATCGTTGCGGATCATTGGTCGATGCGTAGGAATAACAAGTACTTCAAGATTATAAATTTGCTGAAACTCATAAGCTTCGGTATCTGCAGTACCCGTCATACCAGAAAGCTTATTATAAAGACGAAAATAATTTTGGAAGGTTATAGATGCCAATGTCTGGTTTTCATTCTGGATATTAACCCCTTCCTTTGCCTCAATAGCCTGATGTAAACCATCAGACCAACGACGTCCTGGCATGGTTCTTCCTGTAAACTCATCGACAATCACTATTTCATTATTATTGACGATATAATCAACGTCCTTGTGAAACAGTACGTGAGCGCGTAGTGCTGCATTAACATGGTGCATAAGATTAATGTTAGCTGCATCGTAAAGGGAGTCGCCTTCCGCTAACAACCCATCCTTAAGAAGCAAATCTTCTATATGCTCATGCCCATCTTCTGTTAGATGTATTTGTTTGGATTTTTCATCAACGCTATAGTCTCCAGGGCCATCTTCCACTTCAACCTTCACCAATTTAGGCACAAGTTTATTGATGCTAACGTAAAGATTGGAGCTATCTTCAGCCTGCCCTGAAATAATTAGTGGCGTACGTGCTTCATCAATTAATATTGAGTCAACTTCATCAACGATAGCAAAATTCAGATCACGCTGAGCTCTTTCCTCAAGACTAAAAGCCATGTTGTCGCGCAGGTAGTCAAAACCAAATTCATTGTTTGTTCCGTAGACAATGTCACAAGAGTATGCTTTTTGTCGCTCATCTTGGGCTATACCACCTATAATCACACCTGTCGTCATACCCAGGAATGAATACAATTTGCCCATCCACTCAGCGTCACGCTGTGCAAGATAGTCATTCACTGTAATAACATGAACACCCTTACCAGATAATGCATTTAGATACGCTGGGAGCGTCGCCATCAACGTTTTACCTTCACCTGTACGCATCTCTGCGATTTTCCCCTGGTGTAAGGCCATGCCACCAATCATCTGCACATCATAGTGGCGCATTCCGAAAACGCGCTTGCTCGCTTCGCGAACAACGGCAAAAGCCTCGGGCAATAACGCATCAAGTGTCTCACCATTCCTGATTCTATCTCTAAACTCATTCGTTTTTGCCTGAAGCTCCGTATCACTCAATGTCTCATGTGCGGATTCCAGTACGTTGATAGCATCAACCATTTTGCGCATGCGCTTGACGATACGATCGTTTCGACTACCGAAGATTTTACTTAGAAAGTTTGTGATCATTTTTTTGCATTCCCGAGATTTAACAAATTAAAAACAAAGCAACTGCTAATTCCAGCTATTAGTCAGCTTTGGCAAGAGGAGCTATTCCTTTTGCAGGTATACTCTCGGGCGGAGAACCAGATGCAATCGAAGGTGAGGTAATACTTATGACGCCACGCTTGTCAATCAAGAGTGGTGTTTGTGGAAAATCAGCCTTGGTCAGTTCAGCAATAAGTTTGGCTGCTGTGAATGAGCTATCTGGTAGTGTGCCAATTTCCCTCTGCTGCTTCGCAGAGATGATTTTACCGCCAAGGAAGCGTCCACGTGAATCAATCTCTGCCTGTAGAAGCGGAGCAATACCGTTTTTCCCACGGATATTGATTCCCCAATGGGTAGCAAAATTCCCAAGGCTATAAGCAACCAGACGCTCCTTGTAGAGTTCAATGGCTCGTGGCACATGTGGACCATGGCCGATGACAATATCGGCTCCGGCATCCACTGCCATATGTGCGAATTCTACGACGTCACCACGATCTTCCCCATAAAAAAACTCGTGGGCAAAAGGAATTCGCATTCTATCTTCGCCTTCTGCACCACCATGGAAAGAGACGAGGACGATATTATAATTCTGCGAAAGCAGTTGAATCTGCTTTCTCGCCTTATCAAGGTCCAGCATATCGTTTGCACCCTTGAATGGTGCATATGCAATCACTGCAACTTGATGCCCTTTCACCTCAAGAAAAGCAACATCACCATCCCTTCCAGTGTGTGCAATACCGGCATCAGCCAGTAGTGCCATGCTACTTTCACGACCAATCTCGCCAAAATCACGCGCATGATTATTGGCCAGTCCAAGAACATCAAATCCCGCACTTTTTAACTGAGCAACAAACCTTCCTGGGCTCCGGAACAGATAACAACTTGTCGGGGAAGAACACTGTTTTACAGGCTCTCCGCCATCCAGTATGGTTCCTTCAAGATTACCAATGGTAATGTCGGCCTGGCGCAGTTCTGCAGTCATCGCTTCCAACAAACGTACATTTTCTGCAGGAAGACGATCATCGGGATAATCGCTACCCAGCATGATGTCACCAACTGCTGCAACACGAAGAGTCTCTAGCGTGTCGGTACGATTGTCTGTCAGGTCATCATGTACTGGATTATTGGAACAGGCTGCGAGAACGAAAGAGAGGCACAGAGCAACACCGCGTGCCGAATAGCGACTACCCGAGAAAGTTCTTCTGTGATCGCTACTAAAAGTAGACTTTCTGGATGACATTCTGTTCACATTCTCACTAAGATACAGCGCTTATTAAACAACAAAGCCGCATCATTACGATGCGGCCCGAGAACCCCTCACCGGGAGTTGTGCCTGATTAACCGACATAGATGGTTAGTTCGAGGCGTATAGATACTTACCAGGATCAACGGTTCGGCCATTTACCCAAACTTCAAAATGGACATGAGGGCCCGTGGAGCGTCCAGTGGAACCCATCTTGGCAATCAACTGTGACTTCTTGACGGTATCGCCGACTTTAACCAGCGTCTCTTTGCAGTGACCATAACGTGTCACGTAACCATTACCATGATTGATTTCAACCATATTACCGTAGCCATAGCGCTTGCCCGACCAGGTAACAACCCCGGCCGCAACAGACATGATGTCAGTGCCATCCTTACCTGCAAGATCGACACCCTTATGGAATTCAGGCTTACCGGTAAACGGATCGTTACGGATACCATAGTTAGAAGACTGCCAACCTTTCGCGATAGGTCGCCCAGCGGGCAAGACTTCCGCCTGCAGGTTGCGGTTCATGATCATCGACTCAAGCACATTCAACTGCTTGTCACGATCATCAAGTTGCTGAGAGAGGTCGTTAAGCTGTGCCATAAAATCGGCAACCTTAATTGTGCTAACTGCAGAACCAACCTCCTCCGGTCCACCTTGGGCAGGTGCCGTGGTGAAATCAAATTCACCGCTGTCCAGACCCGCACTGCGGGTCAGGCGCTGGCCTAATGCATCGAGTCGAATTACATGGGCCTGCATTTTGCCCAAACGTAGAGTTAAGGCATTAAGATTCTCATCTGCAACTCGCTTGGCCTCACTAATGTCAGCGCGCTGTCTATCCAATTCTGCGTTGACAGCATCAGCCAGAGCCAAAGGATCTACCGGTGCATCCTGACGACCAAGCTGGTAACCACCGTAGAGAGTTATAGCCGGCAGGGCGAGAAAGACCACAGCAGCAATCGCAATGATCTTGCTTCTATCGAGGGTCAGGCAACCGGAGCCACCTAGACGTTTGGATACCAGTAGTACGTTCATTTATACTCTGCCCATTATTTTGTTTTGTATAACAATAGTTTGTACCATAGCCGCATGCCGATCAATAAACCACGCAAACTACCTGAGTTACTTACCGATCAGGACAACACTGCCCTCAGCGGCGTTATTCGTCGTGGCCGGCAACTCCATGGACTGGGTGTCCTGCTCGGCGAGATATTAGGACCTGAACTGGCGGCACATTGCCATCTGGCAAACATCCGGGGCAATACCCTTGTTGTCGCGGCCAGCTCAACAGCCTGGGCTACCCGCGTGCGCTATCAGAGCCCACAATTACTACAAAAAATCAAGTGTGAAGAGCGTTTACGCAGCATCGATACCATCCATGTTAGGATCACATCACCTACATCGCAGGCCGCTAGCACCTCCCACTCAACCCGGCACGCCTCCATGTCGGAAGCAGCCTCAGAATGCCTTAGTCAGTGCGCTGAAGGTATTGATGATAAAAACCTCAGCACCGCTCTACGGCATCTGGCAAAACGTAAAACGGCCAGGTAAAAACTACCTGACCGTTACGAAAATCCTACCCTGCAGCTACCGGCTGCATGTACGAGATCGGTGCTTCCTTCGGATCGTCGAAGGTCACCAGTTCCCAAGCATCCTCGTTAGCCAGCAGGGTTCTTAACAGTTGGTTGTTCATGGCATGGCCAGATTTGTGCCCACTAAAAGCACCGATCAAGCTGTGTCCAAGCAGATAGAGATCGCCGATGGCATCCAGCACCTTGTGCTTAACGAACTCATCTTCGTAGCGCAGACCGTCCTCGTTTAGAATACGGTAATCGTCTACGACGACGGCGTTATCCAGGCTGCCGCCAAGAGCCAGGTTACGAGCCCTGAGGGATTCCAGTTGGCTCATAAAGCCAAAGGTCCGAGCGCGACTAACTTCCTTGACGAAAGAGATGGTGGAGAAATCAATTTCCGCCACCTGACTACGGCAGGTAAAGACCGGATTATCGAAATCGATGGAGAGGGAGACTTTAAAACCACCGAAGGGCTCAAACTGTACCCATTTGTCGCCATCTTCTACCCTGACAGTCTTCTTGATACGGATAAAACGCTTGGGTGCATTTTGCTCAACGATGCCAGCAGACTGAATCAGGAATACAAAAGGACCAGCACTGCCATCCATAATCGGTACTTCAGCTGCGCTCAAATCGACATAGGCATTGTCGATACCGAGACCAGCCATAGCAGAAAGCAGGTGCTCAACAGTGGAGATACGGACGTCACCATCTGAAAGGGTTGAGGAGAGCGTGGTTTCACCAACGTTTTCAGCCTTAGCCTGAACCTCAACTACCGGATCCAGATCGATGCGACGGAAGATAATTCCAGCATCCACGGGCGCAGGCCGTAAGGTCAGGTAGACCTTTTCACCGGTATGCAGACCGACCCCGGTCGCACGGATAACGTTTTTAAGCGTACGTTGGCGAATCATTTTGACCCCTAAACCCCTGAATTTTCAGGCACACTGCCCCACAATCGGACGAGAATAGTACCACAGAGGGATTACCCCTGCCTAGTGAATGGATTCACAATTCTTGACAATCCCGCCCAACGGCGGGTTAGTCAGCTTGGCGTCGCAAAAATGCCGGAATATCAAGATATTCCATACTATTCTCCGACCCCTTGTTTGTGACCTCATCACTACCCGCCTTGTTCCGTAAAACAGTCGGGCGATCATAGTCCACGTCCTGCTTCTGTTTATTAACTACCAATTTGACCGGCTGTTCTGAGACCGACTCCGCACCCCGACCAAGACCTGTGGCCACAACTGTGACGCGCAGCTCATCGTGCATCTCTGGGTCGATTACGGTACCTACAACTACCGTGGCATTCTCAGAAGCGAATTGCTTGATGGTGTTACCCACCTCCTCGAACTCCCCGATAGCCATATCAAGACCTGCGGTGACGTTGACCAGGATGCCTCGGGCGCCTGAAAGGTCTACATCTTCCAGCAGAGGGCTTGCAACAGCACTTTCTGCCGCTTCACGTGCCCGATCTTCACCGGATGCGATCCCTGTCCCCATCATCGCCATGCCCATTTCAGACATAACGGTACGTACATCGGCAAAGTCAACGTTAATCAAACCAGGACGGGTGATCAGCTCAGCAATACCCTGTACAGCACCCAGCAGGACGTTATTGGCCGCTTTGAAGGCATCCAGCAGGGTCACCTGCTTACCCAGCACGGTCAGCAGCTTCTCATTGGGAATGGTGATGAGCGAATCGACATATTTCTTCAATTCGGCGATCCCGTCATCCGCAATGTTCATCCGCTTGTTGCCCTCGAAGGGGAATGGTTTGGTTACCACTGCGACGGTCAGAATCCCCATCTCCTTGGCCACCTGAGCGACGATAGGCGCACCACCGGTACCGGTACCGCCACCCATACCGGCGGTGATGAAGACCATGTCCGCACCGGCAAGCGCCTCTTCGATACGATCCCGGTCCTCCATCGCAGCCTGACGACCGATATCAGGGTTAGCGCCTGCGCCGAGCCCCTTGGTGATATGGGTACCGATCTGGATCACGGTCTTGCTATTTGCCCGCTCCAACGCCTGGGCATCGGTATTGGCACAGATAAAGTCGACACCTTCAATCGACGCACAGACCATATGCTCAACGGCGTTACCACCTCCGCCGCCGACGCCGACCACCTTGATTACCGCACTCTGGCTTTTGCTATCCATTAATTCAAACATACAGCACCTCCTCGCTTCGACAGGTCGCCCCGCCTACAAAAGTTATTAAAAATTCCCTTGAAACCAGCTCTTCATTCGTTGCATCACGCTTTTCATTCCGCCCTGCCCACCAAGTTCGCTCAAACCCTGGCCGCGATTGTGCTGACCAAAGAGCAACAGACCGACCCCGGTGGCATAAATCGGATTACGCACCACATCTACCAGACCACTGACACCCTGGGGCACACCGAGACGCACCGGCATGTGGAAGATCTCTTCAGCCAGGTCGACAGCGCCCTCCATCTTTGATGTACCACCAGTGAGCACAATGCCTGCGGCGCAGATATCTTCGAAGCCGCTGCGGCGTAACTCCGCCTGTACCAGGGTGAACAGCTCCTCGTAACGGGGCTCGACAACCTCGGCCAGCGTCTGACGGGCCAGACGGCGCGGTGGACGTTCGCCCACACTGGGCACTTCGATGGTCTCGTCCGCATTGGCCAACTGGGTCAGAGCGCAGGCGTATTTGATCTTGATGTCTTCAGCATTCTGGGTCGGGGTACGCATCGCCACAGCGATATCGTTAGTCACCTGATCCCCGGCGATAGGGATCACCGCGGTGTGACGAATAGCCCCTTCACTGAATACCGCGATGTCGGTAGTACCACCACCGATATCGACCAGACAGACACCCAACTCTTTTTCGTCTTCACTGAGCACCGCGTAGCTCGAGGCCAACTGCTCAAGAATGATGTCATCCACGTCCAGGCCACAGCGGCGGACGCACTTGATGATGTTCTGCGCCGCGCTAACCGCGCCGGTCACCAGATGCACTTTCGCCTCGAGGCGCACACCAGACATACCTACCGGCTCTCGAATACCCTCCTGGTTATCGATGATGAACTCCTGCGGCAACACATGGAGG
Organism: Thiohalomonadaceae bacterium; assembly: GCA_050295975.1. Classification (GTDB taxonomy): domain Bacteria; phylum Pseudomonadota; class Gammaproteobacteria; order Thiohalomonadales; family Thiohalomonadaceae; genus JAPHTQ01. The sequence continues at coordinate 34,503 of JBNKQR010000018.1, read as the reverse complement.
ATCTGCTGATCCGCCGGAATCGCCACAGCGCGCGCTGCGTCGATGACCCTGTCCACATCGCCGTGAGTCACCTCTTTCTCGCGTATGGCAACGATGCCGTGGGAGTTGAGGCTCTTGATATGACTACCGGCAATACCGGCATAGACTGAGTGAATCTGGCATCCGGCCATCAGCTCAGCCTCTTCCACCGCACGTTGAATTGATTGCACCGTCGACTCGATATTGACCACCACCCCCTTCTTCAAACCACGAGAAGGATGGGAACCGATACCGATGATGTCGACACCATCTTCGTTATTGATCTCGCCAACGATCGCAACGACCTTGGAAGTACCGATATCCAGGGCGACGATTAATCTTTTTTCCAGTTTCTTCGACATTTCCTCTTTCCCTCCCGGCTAAGCCGGCTGGCTTCCTTCACGCCAGCGGACAGCAAAACCGTTGGTGTAACGCAAATCGACGCTATCAATCTTTTTCAGTTGCGGCTTTAGTGTCTGTGCAAACACACGCACAAAACGCAGCAGACGCGTATGTAAATCGCTGCGACCCAAACGCAGTTGCTGGCCGCCTTCCAGATTCAAACTCCAGGCCCGCCGTTCATTCATGGTCAGATGCGATATCCGTAACCCCAACGGAGCCAGCATTCCCTGCATCGTCTGGTACTCCTTCATCACTTCTTTTTCGCTACCTGTCGGTCCACGCAGGAGCGGCAGGGCCGCCAACGGCAGCATATCCGTTGGCACGAAAACCTCTCCTTTCGCATTTAGCAAACCACCATTGCTCCAGCGCGCTACCGCTTTCTGCTCCTCAACCTTCACTACCAGCAGGTCAGGCCACTCGCGTCTAACCGAAGCACTTACAACCCACGGCAACGCTTCGAGCTGTTTGCTAATTTCATCCACATCCACCGCCATAAACCCTTCTTTAACGTAGGGCCGTACCGCATTGCGGATATCATCCTGACTCAACTCCTTCAGCGGGCTCTCGATGCGAATGGTGGTCAACGGCAAGGTCGCCGGATCAACCATTCTGTCGACCAGCCAATCCCCGGCCAGTAACAGTGCAATAACAGGCAGTAACAACAACGGCCAGCGTGGTAGTGGCTTGCGCGTCTCCATTCCGTTGCGCGATGCGCCTTTAGGCTGTCTGGCCATCAGCCACACTCCCCTCAAGAATTCGCCACACCAGTTCGTCGATTTCGATACCCGCCGCTTTAGCCGCCATCGGCACCAAACTGTGGTCAGTCATCCCCGGCAGAGTATTGGCCTCCAGTAGATAGGCCTCGCCGGACTCATCAAGCAAAATGTCGATCCGTCCCCAGCCACTGCAACCCAATGCGGCGAAGGCCTTGAGTGCAAGTTGCTGTAGCGCCTGTTCCTTCCCAACTGCCAGATCAGCAGGACAGAGATATTCGGTGTCATCACTTAGATACTTTGCCTCGTAGTCGTAGAACTCCGCCCTGGGCACGATCTTCACCACCGGCAGCGCCTCGCCATTGAGGATCGCTACGGTATATTCACCACCACCGAGATACTGCTCGGCCAGCACCAACGCATCGTGTTTCACTGCCGCTGCATAGGCCGCTGCCAATTCACCACTTTTTGTTACCTTGCTGATACCAACGCTGGAACCCTCCCGCGCCGGTTTAACAAACAGCGGTAAACCCAACTGCTTCTCCACTGCGGCAAAATCACTTTTTTCATCCAGTACGACACAGGCAGGCACTGGCAATCCCAGCGCCTGCCACAACAGCTTGCTGCGCCACTTATCCATAGCCAGAGCTGAGGCCAGGACACCGCTACCGGTGTAGGGCAGGCCCAACCATTCCAATGCACCCTGCATGGTGCCGTCTTCACCGCCACGGCCATGCAACATAACGAAACAGCGATCGAATCCACCCGCCTGTAACTGCGGCAATACATCCGCACTCACGTCGATGGCATGGACATCCACGCCTCGTGCCTGCAACGCAGCCAGCACCGTCGCCCCGCTCTTCAGCGACACATCACGCTCGGCCGAGGTACCACCCATTAGCAGGGCCACCTTGCCGAATTGCGCCGGGCCAGTGCTGGCAAAACTCATACAGCGCTCCCCTTTCTTTCACCGATGATGTGAACTTCCCGTTGCAAACGAATACCGTGCTTCAATTCCACTTCGTTCTGAACCAGTTCGATCAGCATCTCAATTTCTGTTGCTGTGGCGCCGCCGTTATTGACGATGAAATTGGCATGCTTATCTGAAACGCAGGCACCACCGATGCAACGTCCCTTCAATTCGGCGGCATCGATCAATCTTGCCGCGTAATCACCCTCAGGATTACGGAATACTGAACCGGCGTTGGGCAGGCGGGTCGGCTGACTGGAGCCACGAAGATCAAGCAACTCACGGATACGGTTCTGCAATTGCACCGTTTCCCCCCGCTCCAGTCTCAGATGTGCGGCGACAAACCATTCACCCAGCGGCGCTTCGACATGGCGATAACCGACGCGGTATTCGCTCGGCATGCGGGTACGCAGTACACCCATGTGATCGACAGTCTCGACCTTTTCTATCAACTGCCAGGTTTCGCCACCAAAGCACCCTGCATTCATGCGTATTGCGCCACCCATGGTGCCGGGGATACCGCTGAGAAATTCGGCACCGGCCAACCCTTCGCGGGCACAAAAGCGGGCCACCAGGGCACAGGAGACACCGCTCTCCACCCGTACCCGGTTATCCTCCAGGCGTGTCATTTCGTTCAACATGCCACTGGTGGCGATCACCGTGCCGCCGACACCACCGTCGCGCACCAGCAGGTTGCTGCCGAGACCGATCCAGTAGAGTGGTTCGTCTTCTGGAAGGCGGCGAATAAATTCCACCAAATCATCAAGATCTGCCGGACGGTAGTAACGCTTCGCCGGGCCACCCACGCGCCAGGTGGTGTGGCGCGACATCGGTTCGTTTTCGCGCAACTCGCCACGCAGCGTTTGTGTTTTGCGTGCACTCATCATGCGATGCCCTCCAGATCGGCTGCGAGTCGCTGGGAGATCGCGCCGATATCACCGGCACCCATGGTCATCAGCACATCGCCGTCCTGCAGCACATCACGGAGTGTCTGCACCAGCTCCGCCTGTTCACTGACAAAGACCGGATCAACCTTGCCACGTGCGCGAATCGCCCGACACAGAGTGCGGCTATCGGCACCGGGTACAGGCTCTTCACCAGCGGCGTAGACCTCTAGTACCAGCAATGCATCCGGCTCGGAGAGCACTTCGGTAAAGTCCTCGAACAGGTCACGGGTACGGCTATAGCGGTGCGGTTGAAACAGCACTACCAGACGGCGATCCGGCCAGGCACCCCGCGCTGCAGCCAGGGTGGCCGCCACCTCACGGGGGTGATGACCGTAATCGTCGACCAGCTGTACCTTGCCATTGCTGATCTGCACCTCGCCACCAAGCTGGAAGCGACGGCCGATACCCTGGAACTTATCCAGTGCCGCAACGATAGCCTCATCAGTCACACCCAGATCGCTGGCTACAGCAATCGCGGCCAAAGCATTTAAGACGTTGTGATTTCCCGGCATGTTGAGGGTCACCTGCAAACTGTTCTCATAGCCGTTACGGGAAACTGTGAAGCGGGTGCGCAGACCTTCGTAGTGAATGTCGGTAGCGCGGACATCCGCTTCTTCGCTGATGCCGTAAGTCATCACCCGACGAGTGACACTGGGCAAAATATTGCGCACCTCTTCATCGTCGAGACAGAGCACCGCCAGTCCGTAGAAGGGCAGATTGTGCAGAAATTCGATAAAGGTCTGGCGCAGGCGGGAGAAGTCACCCCCGTAGGTCGCCATATGGTCCGCATCGATATTGGTCACCACCGCGCTCATCGGCTGCAGATGCAGGAAGGAGGCGTCGCTCTCGTCCGCTTCTGCCACCAGGAAGTGACCGGCACCGAGACGGGCGTTAGTGCCCGCGCTGTTGAGTCGACCACCAATCACAAAGGTCGGGTCCATACCGCCTTCCGCCATCAGGCTGGCGATGAGACTGGTGGTAGTGGTCTTGCCGTGAGTACCGGCAACGGCGATGCCGTGACGGAAGCGCATCAGCTCTGCCAGCATCTCGGCACGGGGCACTACGGGGATCCGCGCTTCGCGTGCCGCCTGCACTTCCGGGTTCGCTTCGTTTACTGCAGACGAGGTCACCACTACGTCGCAATCGGCAATGTTCGACGCAGCATGGCCAATGTGCACCGCGGCACCGGCTGCCTCCAGATGGCGGGTTACCGGATTCTGTTTCAGATCGGAACCGCTTACCGTGTAACCAAGATTGAGTAGCACCTCGGCGATACCGCCCATGCCGGAGCCGCCGATCCCGACCATATGGATATGGCGGATACGCCCCATGACGTTGTTACCGTTCTGCTCCACCGGGGTACCTTTGATCATGCCGCTCTCTCCTCAATAGCCGCCTCAAGACAGGCCACCACTACATCGTTAGTTGCTTCGGGACGGGCCAGATTACGTGCCCGTTTGGCCATTTCGCAGAGTTTCATACGCCCCTGTTGCGGTTCAGCGCAGAACTCGCGCAGCATCCCGGCCAGTTTTTCTTCATCCAGTGTGTTCTGTTGCACCAGCTGCGCCGCACCCTCGTCGGCCAGGTAGCGGCCGTTGGCACTCTGGTGGTCGTCCACCGCAAAGGGAAACGGCACCAGCACGGCAGGCACGCCAGCCATCGCCAGCTCGCTTACGGTCAAGGCGCCAGAGCGGCACAACACCAGATCGGCCCACTCGTACATCGCTGCCATGTCATCGATAAAGGGCAATAGCTCTGCGTTCACCCCTGCCTCGGCGTAGCTCGCCTCGGTCACCTGCAGATGTTTCTTGCCAGTCTGGTGGCGCACCTGCGGACGAATGGCCTCCGGCAACAGTGCCAGCGCCTTCGGTAGGGTCTGGTTGAAAACCATCGCCCCCAGCGAGCCACCGAGTACAAACAGCCGAATCGGTCCGGAATGTTTGGCGTAGCGCACATCCGGCGCAGCCACCTGCATGATGTCGCTGCGCACCGGGTTGCCAGTAAAACGCACATGACCACCGCTGAAGGTGGCGGGGAAGGCTTCCAGCACGGTCACCGCCAGATACGACAGCAGGCGATTGGTCAGCCCGGCGATGGCGTTCTGTTCATGGATCACCAGCGGTCGTCCGCTAAGTTTTGCTGCAACGCCACCGGGACCGGTCACGAACCCCCCCATACCCAGCACCATTGCAGGACGGCGACGACGCAGGACTGACAGTGCCTGCAGCAGGGCTACACTCAGGCGCCACGGTGCAAGCAACCAACCGGCCAGCCCCTTTCCGCGCAGACCAGAGATAGAAATAAAATCGATAGGAAAACCGGCCTGGGGCACCAGCTCCGCCTCAAGACCGCGTTGGGTACCAAGCCAGCTCACCTGATGACCGCGCTCACGCAGTTCACGAGCCACCGCCAGCGCAGGGAAAACGTGCCCGCCGGTACCGCCCGCCATAATCACGATGCGTAGGCTACTCATGCGCGCACCCTCCTCACCGCACCGGTGTGCTGTGGGATCTCCAGCGCCACTCGCTGCACCAGCGCCAGCGACACACACATCACCAGCATGCTGCTGCCGCCGTAACTCATCAGTGGCAGGGTCAGGCCCTTGGTCGGTAGCAGGCCCATGTTTACACCCATGTTGATAAAGGCCTGCAGGGCGAACCAGAGACCGATGCCATAGCAGAGGTAGCCGGCGAAGCTCATCCCCGCCTCGCTCGCCCTACGGGCGATGGAGAAAATGCGGTTGACCAAGACAACGAATAGGAACACCACCAGGCTGCCGCCCACCATGCCCAGCTCTTCCACCAACACGGCGTAGACGAAGTCGGTGTGCGCCTCCGGCAGATAAAACAGTTTCTGCACGCTGCCGCCAAGACCGACACCAAACCACTCGCCACGACCGAAGGCGATCAACGCCTGAGTCAACTGGAAGCCACTATTGAACGGGTCGGCCCAGGGATTGAGGAAAGCGGTGAGACGCTCCATACGATAGGGGGCGGCCACTGCCAGTAGTGCCACCGAACCGGCCGACATCAGGATTAACACCCCGAACAACCAGAGCTGCACCCCGCCGAGGAACATCATTCCCATCACTGTGGCACCCAGGATCACTGCGGTACCGAAATCAGGCTCAGCCAGCAATAAAATACCGAGTAATGCGACCAACGACATCGGCTTAAGGAAACCGGCGACGCTGCTACGCACCTCGTCTCCACGACGCACCAGATAACCGGCGAGATAGATAATCATCGCCAGCTTGGCCACTTCGGAAACCTGCAGGGTGAACGGACCCAGTGCCAGCCAGCGGGTACTACCGTTAACCGTGCGACCGATACCCGGCAGCAGTACCGCCAGCAGCAGCACAATGGCCGCCAGTAGCAACACCGGACCGCTGCGCTCCCAGAACTGCAGCGGCAGTTGCCAGGTAATCAGGGCAAGAGCGATACCGAGTCCCGCATAGAGACCCTGGCGCACAATGAAATAGGTCGGGTCGCCGACACGGCTATCGGCAATGCTTACCGAGGCGGAGGCGATCATCACCAGACCCAGCGCCAACAGGGTGAGCGCGGAGAGCAGCAGCGGCCAGTCGACGTAGCGGTTCTGGCTGCGCTTCGCTTCATTTATGACTGGCAGGATCGCGGCCCAGCTCATGCCATCCTCCTCTTCACGGCAGCCACAAAGGCATCGCCCCGGGCTACATAGTTACTGAACATATCGAAACTGGCACAGGCGGGAGAGAGCAGCACGCTATCACCGGATTGGGCAGCTTTCGCTGCGCGTTTTACCGCCTGCTTCATGTCTTTGGCGTGTTCGATAGGGGCAGCACCTTCGAGGGCCTGCTGCAACTGCGGTGCATCCTCACCCATCAGCACCACGGTGCGGGCCCGTTCTGCCACCGCCTCGCGCAGCGGGCTGAAATCCTGTCCCTTGCCCTGCCCGCCGGCGATCAGCACCACCTTCTCACCTGGCATCCCGGCCAGTGCTGCCAGGGTGGCACCGACGTTGGTGCCCTTGGAATCCTCGTAGTAATTGACTCCGTCGATCTCGGCGACCCACTGGCAGCGGTGTGGCAGTCCTGGGAATTCACGCAGGGTCTGCAGCATGGCCGTCATCTCCAGGCCAGCAGCGGAACCGAGGGCCAGCGCCGCCAGAGCATTAGCCTGGTTGTGACGACCGGGCATACGCATTTCGCTCACCGCCATCAGGGCTTCTTTACCTCGAACCAGCCAGTCGACACCGTCGAGCTGGCGCAGACCAAAGTCGTTCTCTCCCACCGGCTCGCCCAGACCAAAGCGAACGATCTCGCGATTATCTTGTGTCATTGCTGCGACCAGCGGGTCATCCGCGTTGATCACCATCAGTCCGTCACCGGCATAGATTCCGGATTTGATCGCGGCGTAGTTCTCCATGGTCAGGTGGCGATCCAGATGGTCGTCACTTAGATTCAGCACCACCGCAGCACGGCAATTGAGTGAGCGAGTCACCTCCAGTTGGAAGCTGGAGAGTTCGAGGACATAGAGGTCCGGTGTCTCTTCATTCAGCAGTTCCAGCGCCGGGGTGCCGATATTGCCGCCGACCAGCACCTGCTTGCCTGCCGCACGCGCCATCTCGCCCAGCAGCGCGGTCACTGTGCTCTTGCCGTTGGAGCCGGTGATCGCCAGCACTGGTGCCTTGGCCTCGCGGGCGAACAGTTCGATATCACCCAGCACCTCGATACCATCCGCAGCGGCGGCACTCACAGCCACTTCCTGTGGCGCAACGCCTGGGCTGAGCAGTAGCCGCGCAGCATGACGAAAGAGTTCATCGTCGAACTCACCGAGCCAGACCGATACCTGCGGGAATTCACGGCGCAACTCTTCCAGTCCCGGCGGATGAGAACGGTTGTCGACCACGGCAAACGGTTCGCCGCGGGCGGCAAGGAAACGGGCGCAGGTGAGCCCGGTCTGACCCAGACCGACCACCAGGGTTAACCCCTCTGCCGCGTTTTCCGTTGCCATGTTCATCGCCAGCGTCATCTCGCCTCAACGAAGCTTTAAAGTGGAAAGTCCGATCAGCACCAGAATGACGGTGATGATCCAGAAACGGACGATGACCCGAGGTTCGGGCCAGCCCTTCAATTCAAAGTGGTGATGCAGTGGCGCCATGCGGAAGATGCGCCGTCCGGTCAACTTGAACGAGGCGACCTGCAAAATCACCGAGACGGTCTCCATGACGAAGACGCCACCCATGATCAGCAGCACCAGTTCCTGACGCACCACCACCGCAATCACGCCCAGTGCCGCACCGAGACCCAGCGCGCCCACGTCACCCATAAAGACCTGTGCCGGATAGGTGTTGAACCAGAGGAAACCGAGCCCGGCGCCGACGATGGCGCCGCAGAAGATCACCACCTCGCCGACGCCGGGGATGTAGGGAATACCGAGATAACCGGCAAAGTTCACGTTACCGGTGAGGTAGGCGAAGAGTCCCAGCGCGCCGCCGACCATCACCGTGGGCAGGATCGCCAGACCGTCGAGGCCGTCGGTAAGGTTAACGGCGTTGCTGGAACCGACGATGACGAAATAGGCCAGCACCACGAACATCCCACCCATGGGCAGCACAACAGTTTTAAAGAAGGGAACGATCAGCTCCAGCTCTGCCGGAACCTTGGCAGTATAGAAAAGGAACAAGGCGGCACCGAGGCCGACAATCGTTTGCAGCAGATATTTGTGTTTGGCGCGCAGCCCCTGCGACTGCTTTTTGATCAACTTTTTGTAGTCATCCATCCAGCCGATAGCACCGAACAGCAGGGTCACCGCCAGCACCACCCAGATGTAGCGGTTGGAGAGATCGGCCCACAACAGGGTACTGACAGCAATGGCGGCGAGGATCAGCGCGCCACCCATGGTCGGAGTACCCGCCTTGGAGAGGTGACTCTGCGGACCATCGTCACGTACAAACTGCCCCACCTGGTGGTGACTCAGTTTGCGGATGATGTAAGGCCCCAACAACAGTGAAATCGCCAGTGCGCTGAGTGCGCCAAGAATGGCGCGCAGTGTCAGATACTGAAATACGTTGAACGCACTGTAGTACTGGCTCAGATAATCGGTCAGATAGAGCAACATGTCAGCCTTCCTCCCCGGAAGTGAGCGCCTCGACGACACGTTCCATATGGCTACTGCGTGAACCCTTAACCAGCACCGTAATATCCCTGTTCATCTGTGGTAGCAGCGCATCAATAAGTTGTTGTTGTTGTTTAAAGAAAAAACCGTTTTCACCAAAGGCCTCGCTTGCAGCACGACTTAGTTCGCCAGTGGCATAGAGGCGATCAATCCCCAGCGCCTGCGCATCCAACCCCACCTGACGATGCAACTCGCTCGCCTCGGCACCCAGTTCGCCCATGTCACCCATGGCGAAGAGGCGGGTACCTCCGCAACCGGCCAGCACCTCCAGCCCGGCACGCATGGAGGCGGGATTGGCGTTGTAGCTGTCATCGAGCACGGTGGCACCGTTGATCCCGTGACGCTTGTGTAGCCGACCAGAGACCGGAGCCATGTGATTCAGACCCTCACCAATCAGCTCCAGATCGATACCCAGCGCGATCCCGGCGGAGACCGCCGCCAGGGCATTCAAAATGTTGTGTTTTCCCGGCAGCGGCAGGCTAAGGTGGAACTCACCCAGCGGACTCAGAACCTCCAGTTCGCTACCGTTGATGTCGCCCATGCCGCGAACGCCGATGTCGGCCCGGTTTTGCAGTCCGAAGGTGAGGGTACGGTGACCAGCGCTCAGCTCGGCCCAGAGACCGGCGAAGGGATCGTCCGCATTGATGATCGCCACCCCTTCAGCTGCCAACCCGCGATAGATCTCGCCCTTGGCCTGTGCCACATCCTCCAGAGTGCCGAAGCCCTCCAGATGGGCAGCGGCGGCGTTGGTAATAATCGCGACCTGCGGTCGGGTCAGGCCGGTAAGATATTCGATTTCGCCGACATGGTTGGCGCCCATTTCGATCACCCCGTAGTCGTGTTCCGGGGTCAGTCGCAGCAGGGTCAGCGGCACGCCGATGTCGTTGTTCAGGTTTCCTTGGGTCGCCAGGGTCTTGCCCGCCTTGCCAAGGACCGCGGCGCACATCTCTTTGGTGGTGGTTTTGCCGTTGCTACCGGTGATCGCCAGTAGATGGGTACCGAGATGCTGGCGCCAGGCGGCGGCCAGTTGCCCCAGCGCCTTACGGGTATCACTCACCAGCAGTTGTGGAATATCGAGATCCAGCGGCCGCTCTACCAGCGCAGCGGCAGCACCGGCTTTAAGCGCGGCCTGCAGATGGTCGTGGCCATCGTGATTGGGCCCCTTGAGGGCGATGAACAGCATCCCCCTCTCGATGCTCCGGGTGTCGCTGCTGACGCCGTGGAATTCCACATCGCTACCGCGCAGTTCAGCACCAAGCCACTGGGCAGCCTGGCCGAGGGTGGTACGAATGCCTTCAGCCATTGCGCACCTCCTCACCCAGCAGGCGCGCCACTTCGACCCGGTCGCTATAGGGGATCAGCCTGTCGCCAATCTTCTGTTCGATTTCGTGGCCCTTGCCCGCCACCAGGATCACATCACCGCGGTGGGAAAGTTCAATGGCGTGGGCGATAGCCTCGTGACGGTCACGGCAGATGTAGACCGCATCCGGTTCCATGATCCCGGCGATGATCTGTTCGATGATGGTGTAGGGATCTTCGTGGCGAGGATTGTCGTCGGTCACCACCACACTGTCCGCCTGCTGTTCGGCGATGCGACCCATCAGTGGACGCTTCTCTTTATCCCGTTCACCACCGCAACCGAAGATGCACCAGAGGCGACCCGCAGTGTGTTCACGCAGGGCCAACAGGGCGTTCTCCAGCGCATCGGGGGTATGGGCGTAATCGACCACCACCAGCGGTTTTTTGCCGCCGCCAAAGGCCTCCATCCGACCCGGCACCGTCGTTACCTTGGTCAGCCGTGCCATGACATCGTTGAATTCGTATCCCAGTGCCAGCAAGGCACCGATGGCCGCCAGCAGATTGGCAGCGTTGAAGCGGCCGAGCAGGCAGGTCTGGAGGTCGCTGCTCTGACCCCGGTAGCTCACCGTCATGCGCAGGCCGTTACCGTCCAGTTGTAGATTGTCGCCTCGCAGTTGCGGCTCACCGCTCAAGCCGAAGCTGATCGCCTCAATGCCCTGGGGCATGTTCGCCAGCCAGTCGCGACCGACCTGATCGTCGGCGTTAATCACCGCCTTTTTCACCCCGGAGAATTCGAGCAGACGACGCTTGGCCTCGGCGTAACGGCTCATGTCACCGTGGTAGTCGAGATGTTCGTGGCTCAGGTTGGTAAATACCGCCACATCAAAGTGAACGCCATTAACCCGCCCCTGGTCGAGGGCGTGGGAGGAGACCTCCATCGCCACGTGACGGGCACCGGCATCGGCCATCTCGGCCAGTTGTTGTTGCAGGCTCACCGCATCGGGAGTGGTGTGGCCTGTATCGGCTAGTTGTCCATAGAGGCCGCTACCCAGAGTACCGATCACGCCGCAGGGGGTATCGTGCCCAATTGCCCGGGCGATGAACTGACTCACCGTGGTCTTGCCGTTAGTGCCGGTAATACCGACCAGCTGCATCTGCACCGAGGGGTCTGCGTAGAATCGGGCAGCCAGAGCACTGGCCTGCCAATGTAGTTTCTCGACCTCGAACACCGGTACAGCAAAACGGTTCAGGTCGAGTCCGCGGGTCTCTTCACCCGGCTCCAACGCCACCGCAACCGCACCGCGCTCAATGGCATCGTCGATGTATTCCACCCCATGCTGAACCGTGCCGGCACAGGCCAGGAACAGCTCACCCGGCTGCAGTTGACGACTGTTCAGGGCGAGGCCGCTGACACTGAGTTGTGGTACCTGTTCCAGATCGACAAAACCTGCAAACAGCGTTTGCAGGTCCATACCGTTGGAGTCGTGACGCAGGGCGCTCATCATCGCGAGTCCCCCGTCAGGGCCGCTATCTTGACCCCCTTGTAAGGTTCCAGATCATCCGGCGGCACATCAAGCAGGCGCAGCGCGCCCTCCATCACCCGACCAAAGACCGGTGCAGAGATCACGCCACCGTAGTACTCACCATCGTCCGGGGTGTCGACCACCACCACCATCGCCAGACGTGGCTTACTCACCGGCGCCAGCCCGGCAAAGATGGCGTAATAGTTGTCTTCGTTGTAACCACCACCGCTGGCCTTACGCACTGTGCCGGTCTTGCCAGCGATACGGTAGCCTGCTACCTGGGCACGGGTGCCGGTGCCACCTTTTTTTACTACTGCTTCGAGCATTTTGCGCACCTGGCGCGCCACTTCGGGGGCGATCACCTTGCGCGCTTCCGGCAACTGGTCACGACTGCGCTTGAGGAAGCTGATGGGACGCTGCTTACCGTCGTTGGCCAGCGTTGCGTAGGCGTTACAGAGTTGCAGGCTGGTTACCGAAAGACCGTAGCCATAAGAGACCGTGGCACGCTCCGCCTGCCCCCAGTCCTGATAGGCATTCAACAGACCGGCCGCTTCACCGGGGAAACCGCTACCGGTGTCATAGCCGAATCCAAAACGTACAAAGGCGTCCCACAGACGCTGGGGTTTGAGTGACAGGGCGATGCGACTGGCGCCGACATTGCTCGATTTCTGAATCACCGTGGCCACGTCGATGAGGCCGTAATCCCTGTGATCGCGAATGGTGAAGCTACCCAGTTTGAGCTTCCCGGGGTGGGTATTAATGGTGGTGTTAGGACGATACTTGCCACTCTCCAGCGCCGCGGCGATGGTAAAAGGCTTCATGGTGGAACCGGGCTCGAACAGGTCGGTCACCGCGCGATTGCGGAAACGGGCACTATCGAGATCACTACGGTTGTTTGGGTTATAGGCAGGCTGATTGACCATCGCCAGCACCTCACCAGTGGTGACGTCGAGCAGCACCAGTGAACCGGCACGGGCATTGTGACGAGTTACTGCACTCTTCAGTTCGCGGTAGGCCAGATACTGGATGCGCTGATCAATACTCAGTTGCAGGTCTTCACCATGACGCGGGTCACTCAGACTCTCCACGTTCTCCACTACACGGCCAAGACGATCCTTAATCACCCGTTTGCTACCCGGCGTACCACGCAGGGTCTCGTCCATCATCAGCTCAATGCCTTCCTGGCCGCTGTCGTCGACGTTGGTAAAACCAACCACGTGTGCTGCCACCTCACCCATCGGGTAATAGCGGCGATACTCCGGCTGGGTCGAAACACCCGGTACACCCAGCGCGATCACCCTTTCAGCCAGTTCAGGATTGACATGGCGACGCAGGTAGACGAACTCTTTCTCCATCCGGCTGGCGAGCAGCTTTTCCAGAAAACCGGATGGCAGCTCCAGCTGTTTGTTCAGTTCTGGCCAGCGGTCGCGTGCGGCGGCCAGTTCCTGGGGGTTGGCCCAGACCGACGCCACCGGCGTACTCATGGCCAGCGGCTCGCCGTTCCGATCAGTAATCATGCCGCGATGTGCCGGGATCGAAACCACCCGCAGGTAACGGGCATCACCCTGTCCCTGCAGGAACTCACGCTGATTCAGATTGAGATCACCCATGCGCCATAGCAACGCCACAACGCCCAGCAACAACAGCACTTTAACGAAGCGCTGTCGTTGCGGATAACCGGCGTTGTAGGCGGTATTTTTCATGGGCGTACTATCACCACTGCCCCCGGTGAGGGGATAACCATATCCAGTTTGTCGCTGGCTGCCTGTTCGATGCGACCATGGGTCGCCCAGGTGCTCTGCTCCAGTTGCAGGCGACCCCACTCCGCGTTCAGGTCATCGCGTACCTGCAACAACTCCTCCATCTCGACAAACAGCTTGCGCGAGGTGTGGGTGCTGAACACCACCGCCAGGGCGGTGGCAAAAACCAGTGCGGCCAGACCGCTAAGCATTGAGCGCATCATTCTCCTAACCTCTCTGCGACCCGCAGCACGGCGCTACGTGCTCGCGGATTGATTGATAATTCCTCTTTTCCTGCACGAATATCCCGCCCGACCAAACGCAGGCGACGATTGAAATGCGCATCGGTCACCGGCAGATCTGGCGGAAACTCACCGCCACGGGCCTCGTCACGAATGAAGCGTTTGACCCGGCGATCCTCCAGCGAGTGGAAACTGATCACTGCCAGGCGGCCGCCCGGTGCGAGCATCTCTACCGACTGTGTCAGCACCTGTTCCAACTCATCCAGCTCCGAATTGATGAAAATGCGAATTGCCTGAAAACTGCGCGTGGCCGGATTTTTGTCTTTTTCCCATTTCGGGTTGGCCTCGGCGACGATCTTCGCCAGTCGCGCAGTGGTGGTGATAGGGTTCTGCTCACGCTGCTGCACGATGGCGCGGGCGATGCGTTTGGCGAAACGCTCTTCGCCATACACCTTCAATACATCTGCGATCTCGGCCTCCTTTGCCTGCGCCAGCCATGCGGCGGCGCTGAGTCCGCTCTGCGGGTCCATACGCATATCCAGCGGACCGTCATGGCTGAAGCTGAAACCGCGCTCCGGGTCGTCCAGTTGGGGAGATGAGACCCCCAGGTCGAGCAGAATACCGTCGACCTTGCCCATCCAACCGCGCTGTTCTGCTTCCCGTCCGAGCATGGTGAAGCTCCCCTGCACAATCTCAAACCGCGGGTCCCCGGCAAAACGCTGCCGGGCAACCTCAACCGCCTGCGGGTCCTTATCCATTCCCAGCAAACGGCCTTTATCATTCAGGCGCTGCAATATGGCCGCGCTATGACCACCTCGGCCAAAGGTTCCATCGAGGTAGATCCCCTCCGGGCGAATATTTAGCGCCTCCAGTACCTCATCAAACAGTACCGGGCGGTGTTCCAGTTCTTTCCCCATGGTTTAAAGGGAGAGATTCTGGAGTTCCGGCGGCAGTTGGCCGTCGACGACGGTCTCGTCCGCCAACCAGTCGTCACGCTGTGCATTCCACAGTGCGGCATCCCACAGCTCGAACTTTTTACCCTGACCAATGAGGACCACCTGCTTATCCAGATTGGCGTACTGACGTAACGGTGGCGGAAGCAGTAAGCGGCCATTGCCATCCATATCCACGTCGGTGGCGTGGCCCATCAGCAGGCGCTGCACACGGCGAGCCTGGGGATTGAAGCTAGGCAGGGAGTCTAATTTCTGTTCGATCGCTTCCCACTCGGGCAGTGGGTAGAGGAGCAGGCAGCGCTCGTCGGTATCGATGGTGATCACCAGACGGCCTTCGCTGCGCTCATTCAAGCGCTCGCGATAACGCGTCGGCATCGCCATGCGACCCTTGGCATCCAAATTGAGCTCTGTCACTCCCCGAAACAACACCTGGTGGCTCTCCTAGTTAGTGAAGCCTTACTCCACTTTGATCCACTTTCTCCCACATTTGTACACTATAAGAAGCGGAAAGCCGAATTGTCAAGTAAATTACGGGACGAGATCTCGTAATTCCTGCTTATTTCACAATAACTTACGAAAAGTGGCGCCTGGTGGGAGCGCACCTGAGGAGAGGTGTTTTAGAAGAGGTTTTTCTGATCAGAAAGTTGGGGCTCAAACTTAATGTAAAGTCTCAAGATTGAGTAGAAAAAAAGGTGGGAGTCGGCCTGTAAGCCGGGTTCTGTCGAGAACAGTCATTCATCTGCGATGCCCGTCACCGGACACCTGAAGCGACCTACCCGGGAACAGCGCGGGCCGCGCCATTGTTCCCCTATTTGGTCTTGCTCCGGGTGGGGTTTTCCATGCCACGAACTGTTGCCAGTCGCGCGGTGCGCTCTTACCGCACCATTTCAACCTTACCTGTGCTCCCGAAGAAGCCATCGGCGGTATATTTTCTGCTGCACTTTCCGTCGGCTCTCACCGCCCAGGCGTTACCTGGCACCCTGCCCTATGGAGCCCGGACTTTCCTCCATATCCGAAGATACAGCGACTGCCCGGCCGACTCCCGCGCATAAGATACCCTTTAACGGGAAAGATTCAATGAATAAGTGGCTGTTATGCCTCTTTTTTTTGTAGAAGATGCTGATAAAGGCTGTTTTTCCTTCCACCACTCAGCCGGGCCGCCAGTGCCGCTGCCTGCTTCAGAGGCAGCTCCTCCGCCAGTACCTCGGCAATACGCTGCCCCTCCCGCTCCTCATCCTCTTCGACCTCAACGGCACCGTGCAGTAGCAGCACGAACTCGCCCTTCTGCTGGTTGGCATCCTGCAGCACCCACTCCTGCAACTCACCCAGGCTGGCGTGGCGGATGGTCTCAAAGGTCTTGGTCAGCTCCCGCGCCAGCACCGCCTCACGTTCATTACCAAAAACGGCCGACATATCCGCCAGGCAATCGAGGATGCGATGGGGCGACTCGTAGAACATCAGAGTACGCGGTTCGTCACGCATGGCTTCCAGCAGCTTGCGCCTCGGGCCCGATTTGGCCGGGAGGAACCCCTCGAAACAGAAGCGGTCTGTAGGGAGGCCACTGGCGGAGAGGGCCGTGATCAGCGCACTGGGACCGGGGATCGGCACCACGCGTAGCCCGGCCTGTTGCGCATCGCGCACCAGTATGTAGCCCGGATCACTGATTAGGGGCGTGCCCGCATCGGAGATCAGGGCGATTGATTCACCGCCAGAGAGACGCTCAATCAGTGCCGCACTCTTTTCCCGTTCATTGTGCTCATGCAGGGAAAAGAGTGGCGTGGTGATGGAAAAATGGCGCAGCAGTCCAGCGCTATGACGAGTGTCCTCAGCGGCAATACGATCGACCTGATGCAGTACCTCCACGGCACGCGGTGAGAGGTCGCCCAGGTTTCCAATAGGTGTCGCGACGATGTAAAGAACGCCCACTTCAATTGACACTTCGTCACCTCACCAAGATACTGTCCAATTTGCAGAACACCCGGCAGTTTCCGGGCACAAGATAGCGGAACATATCATCCCATGCAGAAGCTGAAGAAACTATTGGTTTTACTCCTCGTTGCAACCCTGATTGGTTGTGCCGGTGGTCCCTCACGTAAGGTCTACTCTCCGGAAGAGAAACCGGCCGCTGCCGCCGATGCGATACAGAGTGGCGACTACCAACTGGCCGCCTCGCTCTATAGCCAACTCGCTGCGAGCGTTCCCCCTCCCAGAGGCTACGAATACGGTTATCTCGCTGCACAGGCGATGTTCCAGGCCGGACTGTTGAATCAGGCCAGTGAACAGCTACAACTTCTGCCGGAAAAGAGTTTGTCGCTGGAACTTCGGATGAAGGCACAACTGCTACGCGCCGAGATCCCGCTAAAGCGCGATCCGGATCTGGCGCTCGCCATCCTGAATGCCCCAGCGGTACCTGAAAACCTGCTGCGGGATGGTGGCACGCTCCACTCCCAATACCACCAACTGCGTGCCCGAGCCTTCGCCCGCGTCGGTAACCATCTGGAGACTGCACGTGAATACATCATTCACGAGCTCTATCTCAGTGACGAAACACAGATCCAGAACGTACAGATGGCGATCTGGCAATCACTTTCGCTGCTCACTCCCCAGGCGCTGCGTCAGCTGCGCGTACAACCACCACCGGACGCACTGAGCGGCTGGATGGAACTGGTGGAGATCTCCAAAGACTACAACCTGACCCCTCGACAGGTACAGAAGCGCATTGCCAAATGGCGTCAGCGTTATCGCGGCCACCCCGCTGGTGAGCCAGTACTACAGATGCTGATCGAGCGCAGCCGCGAACTGGCACAACGCCCAGGCAGCATTGGACTGCTGTTGCCACTCAGCGGTCGCTTTAGCGCTGCCGGTAAAGCGATCCAGGAGGGGCTGTTTGCTGCCTATTATCAGGACCCGCAGCACGACTCCATTACACTGCACATCTACGACATCGGCGACCGACCGGAGGAAGTGGAGAGTGCCTATGAACTGGCAGTCAATGAGGGTGCAGAATTCATTATCGGTCCCCTGGACAAGGGTGCCACGGCACGACTTGCTGAGCGCAGTAGCCTGCCGGTACCAACCCTGGCACTGAACTATGCACAACCCGCCTCCAGTGACCAACTCTATCAATTCAGTCTGGCACCCGAAGATGAGGCGCGTGAGGTTGCGGATCGCGCCTGGCAGGAGGGGCACACCCACGCTGCACTGCTGCTGCCTCAAAGTAGTCTTGGTGATCGACTGTCAGAAGCCTTCAAAGCTCGCTGGGCCGAGTTAGGCGGAAGTATTGGCAGTGAAGTCAGATATGATGGGAGCAACAACGACTTCTCGAATCCGATCAAAAATCTGCTCAAAATTAATGACAGTGAGTTCCGCAAACGGCGGGTGAACCAGTTGATCGCTGGTAAGGTAGAGTTCACTCCGCGCCGTCGTCAGGATATCGACTTCATATTCCTCGCTGCCTTCCCGCGTCAGGCACGGCTGATCCGTCCGCAGCTGAAGTTCCATCACGCCGCGGATCTGCCGATCCTCGCCACCTCACATCTCTACCAGGGTGAGATCAATCGCACCGCGGATCGTGACATGGATGACGTCACCTTCTGCGACATGCCATGGACCCTGGATGCGCCGAGTTCGCTACAGGAGTTCCGCCGTAGTAATGCCAAGGAGTTCAAAAAACACCGTGGCGAACTCCAGCGTCTGGTGGCGCTGGGGGTCGACGCCTACCGACTGGTACCACTGCTGCCGATGCTTGAGAGTCACCCTTTTGAGCACTATCGCGGTGAAACCGGCAAACTGTCGGTCGGTGCTAATGGCCGTATCGAGCGCCAGTTGTTGTGGGCCCAATTTACCCGTGGAATACCCCGACTCCAGGAAGAGCGTGTGGTGGAAGTCAATGGCGAGTGGAAAAACCCGGCAGGCGATCGGCAAGCACGCTGAACAACTTGCCGAAACTTACCTGAATCAACATGGCCTCATGCTACTGCAACGTAACTATCGTTGCCGTGGTGGTGAGATCGATCTGATTATGACGGAGAACGGGACACTGGTGTTCGTCGAGGTACGTTACCGCAAGCATCAGATGTTTGGTGGTGCTGCGGCAAGTGTCGACCAACGCAAGCAGCAACGTCTGCTACTGGCAGCCCGGCACTATCTGCAACACAGCCGGGCCGAAAACAAACCATGCCGCTTTGATGTGGTCGCAATTTCTCCCGGCACTGATGGACAAAACGCAGTAGAGTGGATTAGCAACGCAATCGAAACGAGTTAAATACAGATGCAAATTGAAGACCGAATCAAACTCCATTTTGAAGCCAGTGCCAAGCTGAAGCTTGCAGCAATGGAGCAACTGACACCCGTTATTGCCGCTGCCGCGGAATTGATTGCCCGGCAATTACTGGCGGGCAACAAAGTGTTGAGTTGTGGCAACGGCGGCTCCGCCGGCGACGCACAACACTTCTCCTCAGAGATGCTCAACCGTTTTGAACGCGAGCGTCCGGGCCTGCCCGCGGTAGCGCTATCCACCGACACCTCGACCCTGACCTCTATCGCTAACGACTACAACTACAACGAAATATTCTCCAAACAGGTGCGCGCCCTGGGACAGGAGGGAGATATCCTGTTGGCCATCTCCACCAGTGGCAATTCGGCCAATGTGGTCCAGGCGATAGAAGCGGCTCACGACCGTGGCATGCCTGTGGTTGCCCTGACCGGCAAAGAGGGTGGAACAATGGCGATGAAACTAGCTGATGGTGACATCGAACTGCGTGTCCCCTCCGAATCAACAGCACGAATTCAAGAGGTTCACCTGTTGATCATTCACTGCCTCTGCGATCTTATCGACCTGCAACTGTTCGGCGAAGAGGCCTGACCATGCCATTGCGTCTCGGCGCCCTGCTTACGCTTCTCGCTCTGCTCTCAGGATGTGCCGCACCGTTAGTCATCGCCGGCGGTGCAGCAGCAGGCGTGATGATCGCCAAAGACAATCGCAGTCCCGAAATAATGCTTAATGACGAGCGCATCGAGATTAGCGCGCAGGAGCACATTACCGCCGACGCTGAACTGCTGGCCAACAGCCACATTAACATCACCAGTTACAATGGTGTGGTCCTGATCACCGGCGAAGTGCTACTGCCGATGTACAAAACCCAGGTGGAAAAACTGGTACGCGAAGAACACGGCGTACGTGAAATCCGCAACGCACTGCGTATCGCCCCAGCCAGTGGCACTGAGAGCCGTCGCAATGACACGGTACTAACCAGCCGGGTGCTCTCGCGTCTGTTTGATGCGGAGAACATTGAATCGACCAACGTCAAGGTGGTCAGTGAAAACGCCACCGTCTACCTGATGGGCATGCTCAGCCGCGAAGAGGCGGAACGTGTGGTCCAAGTGGCACGTCGCACCCCCGGCGTGGTTCGTATCGTCAAGGTATTCGAATACACGGGATGAACGCGCCCACCGCCCTGCCCCAGGCATTTCTTGCCGCCCTGCAAAACACCTTTCCTGCGGAGTCACTCTCTCTTGATGAGGCGGAGCGCTGGACCTACGGCTATGACAACAGCCGCCTGCACAGCCTGCCCGATGTGGTGGTTAAACCGGAGAACGAGGCCCAGGTCGTTGCATTGCTAAAACTCTGCAGCGAGCACCGTGTTGCTGTCACTGCCCGTGGAAGCGGCACTGGCACAGCTGGGGCCGCGGTGCCCCTGCAACACGGCGTCGTCCTCTCCTGCGAGCGCCTGAACCGCATCGTCAAGGTCGACCCGGACAACCGGGTGATGGTAGTGCAGCCCGGTGTCACCAATGAACAGGTGCAACAGGTCGCGGCAGATCATGGTTTCTTCTGGCCACCCGACCCCACCAGCACAGCGATCTGTACCATCGGCGGCAATCTTGCCTGTAACGCAGCGGGGCCGCGTGCAGTGAAATACGGCACACCTCGGGAGAACACCCTAGGACTCCGCGCCGTTACTATCGACGGCGAGCTGCTGAAAACCGGCACCTACACTTCCAAGGGGGTGGTCGGCTACGACCTGACCCGCCTGCTGATTGGTGCTGAGGGGACTCTGGCGGTGATCACCGAGGCGACCCTCAAGCTCACCCCACTAGCTGAAAACAAACGCACCCTGCGCGCCATCTACCGTGACATGGGCTGCGCCGCTCGCGCCGTCTCACAGATCATGGCCTCGGCGGTGACCCCCTGCACCCTGGAATTCATGGATGGTCAGGCGCTGGCCATGATCCGTGACTACAGCGACAACAATCTGCCGGAAGAGGCGGGGGCACTGTTGATGATCGAGGTGGATGGCAGTGCTGCTGCAGTTGAGGCCGACGCCCGTGCGATAGAGGCTGCCGCGAATGTCGAGGGCTGCCTTGAAGTCATACTTGCAGACAGCAAGGAAGAGGTAACGGCCCTGTGGACGCTGCGCAAGGCGCTCTCCCCTGCCCTGCGCAACGTGGCGCCAAAGAAGATCAATGAGGATGTGGTGGTGCCGGTTTCGCGTATGCCCGAGCTGATCGACGGTATTGCGCAGTTATCACAGCAACATGGCATCACCATCGTGAACTTTGGCCATGCGGGTAACGGCAACATTCACGTCAACCTGCTGGTTAATCCCGATGACCCGGCGGAGATGGCCCGTGCCGAGGTCTGTCTGGCCCAACTATTCGATCTGGTGCTAGGACTCGACGGTACCCTCTCCGGCGAACACGGTATCGGTGTGGTCAAACGGGAATTTGTTGCTCGCGAGCTGGACCCGGTAGCACTCAAGCTGATGCAACAGATCAAACAGCAGCTCGACCCCCACAATCTGCTCAATCCAGGCAAGGCTCTGCCTGGAATCTAAAAAAAGATTGAACCACGAAGTACACAAAGATCACGAAGGAAACCCCGTAATAAATTCGTGTCCTTCGTGAGCTTCGTGGTAGTGCTTTTAGTTCTTTTGCAGCAGTTCCCGATAAATGGCCGTATCTTCGTCTCCATGGGTGACGACGATAAGACGCTCGAATTGCGCCTGGTATTGCCGTAGCACGCCGAGGGCAATCCGCGCCGCCTGCTCTTTCGGATAACCGTAAACACCCGTACTGATGGCAGGGAAGGCGATGCTGTGGAGGTTATAGGACAGGGCCAGTTCGAGAGCATTGCGATAACAGTCGGCAAGCTGTTCAGCCTCCCTCTGATTGCCGCCGTGCCACACCGGACCAACAGTACTAATCACATGCTGCGCAGGAAGATTGAAGCCGGGACTGAGTTTGGCCTCACCGGTCTGACATCCGCCCAAAGTGGTGTTGAATTGGCGAAGTTGCGGACCGGCGGCACGATGGATGGCGCCATCCACACCACCACCCCCCAACAGACTCTGATTGGCGGCGTTGACGATGGCATCAACTTGCAGAAGGGTGATGTCACCCTGTTGGAGTTCAATCATGCGGCCTCCGACAAGCGGAAGAACAGCTTCTGACTATTTTACTACTCGTAACTTGGGACGCTTCTTACTGTCGCCATCCGAACCATTACCGGTCGGCGGCTCGTTGTTATTGTCCTCTTCAGTGAAGACCATTCCCTTACCGTTTTCCCGGGCGTAGATTGCTAGCACTGACATCACCGGTACACTGATGTGCATTGGGGAACCACTGAAACGGGCATCCATCTCAACCAGCGCATTGCCCAGTTGCAGATTCTGGACCGCGCTGGGGTTGATGTTGAGGACGATCTTTCCGCCTTCGACAAACTGCCGCGGTACCACCACATCGTCATCGTCAGCATTGACCAGCATGTACGGAGTCATACCGTTATCGACAATCCAGTCGTACAGGGCACGGATCAGATAGGGACGACTTGGCGTCATGGATGCTTCAGGCATAGTGCTGCTTCGCTCCTCCCGGATTGCACTCCGGCTAGTCGCGCATCTCCCGCTCAAGCATGCTCAGGCTGGTCTGGAACGACTCGAGGGCAAACAGTCGATCCGCATAGGCCAGCAAGGGAGCCGCCTGTTTGGGCAGGGTGATATTCATCGCCGGCAAACGCCACAACAGCGGAGCCAGGGCACAATCTACCAGAGAGAACTCGTCGCTGAGGAAATAGGGTTTCTGCTCGAAGATCGGGCTCACCATCATCAGATTGTCACGGATCTCTTTCTTCGCCTTGGTCGCAGCCTTGTCGTTGCTACCCCAGGCGATGTTGAAGTGGGTGTAGAGGTCCTGCTCAATACGGTGCAGCATCAGACGATTAGTGGCGCGCGAGACCGGATCGACCGGCATCAACGGCGGATGGGGGAAACGCTCATCCAGGTACTCCATGATCACCTGGGAGTCATATAGCACCAGGTCACGATCCACTAGAGTGGGGACGGAGTTATAGGGGTTAAGGTCGATCAGGTCTTCCGGCAGATTACTGTAGTCTACAGGTACGATATCGACATTGATCCCCTTCTCGGCAAGGACAATACGAACACGGTGGCTATATACATCGGTATCGCCGGAAAAAAGCGTCATTACAGAGCGGCGGTTGGCAACCACACCCATCTCATTCTCCTGAATTACATGTTACAAACAAAGAAGGGGGGCACATGGCCCCCCTTCGAAAATCCTGTCCGACATTATTCTGTCGGCTTCTGGCATTGGCCGGATGGCTATTCTACCACATCCGAAACGCCTTCAGGATTTCAATGTACGTCTTTCCAGTATTCCTTCTTCAGAGCATAGGCAAAGACGAACAGAACACCCAGGAATAGCAGTACCCAGATACCAATCTTGGTGCGCTTGAGCTGGATGGGTTCACCGACATAAACCAGGAAGGCGGTCAGGTCGCGGGCGGCCTGGTCATACTCTTCCTTGCTCATGCTGCCAGGCTGAACAATCTCGAAACCGGTGATAACGCTGGTTTCGTTGCCTTCGGCATCGGTATGGGTCTCTTTGATTGCCTTCTGCATCCCCTGCAGTTCCCACAGTACATGGGGCATGCCCACATCCGGGAACATCAGGTTATTCACACCGAACGGACGTTTCTCATCGATGTAGAAGGTGGTGAGGTAGTTGTAGATGTAATCCACACCCCGGGCACGGGCCATCACACTCAGATCCGGCGGAGGATTGCCGAACCAGCGCTTGGCATCGGCCTTGGGCATCGCCACGGTCATGGTGGAACCGATCTTTTCCGATGCCAGCATCAGGTTGTTTTTCACCTGCTCATCGGTCAGACCCAGATCCCGTCCCATGCGGCTATAGCGCTGGGATTCAGCTGAGTGACAGCTCAGGCAGTAGTTGACGAACAACTTGGCGCCGTTACGCAGCGACTCCTTGTTGCTCATATCGATATTGGCTTTTTCCATGTGCGGACCCGCACCGGAGGCCATCACGGCAACCGGAAGCGCGAGCAGCAGTGCAGTAATCAGTTTCTTCATTTTGTCACCCTCTCCGGTACCGGCTTGGTCTTCTCAAACTTGGGGATAAACCACAGAGCTGCGAAGAACACGAAGTAGTAGATCGTGCCAACCTGGGCCAGGAACTTGTACAGGTCGGTGGTCGGCTGCATACCGAGGTAACCCAGCATGATGAAGTCGGCGACGAACACGAACAGCAGTACCTTGAAGCAGAGACCGCGGTAACGGATCGATTTGACCGGCTGACGGTCGAGCCAGGGCAGGAAGAACAGAATTACCACCGCAGCACCCATGGTCAGTACGCCAGGGAACGCAGAACCGGCCATGGAGGGCACGGCGCGCAGAATGGCGTAGAACGGGGTGAAGTACCAGACCGGCGCAATGTGTGCCGGAGTCTTCAGCGGGTTAGCAGGTTCGAAGTTCGGATGCTCCAGGAAGTAACCGCCCATCTCCGGTGCAAAGAAGACGATGGCAAAGAAGACCATCAGGAACACCACCACGCCCGCAATATCCTTCACGGTGTAGTAAGGGTGGAACGGAATACCATCCAGCGGGATGTGGGTCACTGGGTCCTTGTTCTTCTTGATCTCAACGCCGTCCGGGTTATTGGAGCCCACTTCGTGCAGCGCGATGATGTGCGCCACAACCAGGCCAATCAGTACCAGCGGTACAGCGGCCACGTGGAAGGCAAAGAAGCGGTTCAGGGTTGCATCGGAAACAACGAAGTCACCACGAATCCACAGTGACAGATCATCGCCGACGAACGGAACCGCGCTGAACAGGTTAACGATAACCTGGGCGCCCCAATAGGACATCTGGCCCCAGGGCAGCAGATAACCGAAGAAGGCCTCGGCCATCAGTGCCAGGTAAATCAGGCAGCCGAAGATCCAGATCAGTTCACGTGGCGCCTTGTAGGAGCCGTACATCAGGCCGCGGAACATGTGCAGATAGACCACAGCGAAGAAGGCAGAGGCACCGGTGGAGTGGGTATAGCGAATCAACCAACCCCAGTCGACGTCACGCATGATGTACTCAACCGAAGCAAACGCCAGGGTGGCGTCCGGCTTGTAGTTCATGGTGAGCCAGATACCGGTAACGATCTGGATAACCAGCACCAGCAGTGCCAGGGAACCGAAGAAGTACCAGAAGTTGAAGTTCTTCGGTGCGTAGTATTCGGA
Organism: Thiohalomonadaceae bacterium; assembly: GCA_050295975.1. Classification (GTDB taxonomy): domain Bacteria; phylum Pseudomonadota; class Gammaproteobacteria; order Thiohalomonadales; family Thiohalomonadaceae; genus JAPHTQ01. The sequence goes on along the minus strand of JBNKQR010000018.1, from coordinate 8,990 downwards.
GAGGTGTTCCTTCCACATCTTGGTCAGCGGGAAGCGGGCATCCACCCAGCCCAATAGTTGGGTCAACATGGCATTCATTATGCGGCACCTCCGTCGTCACCCACGATGATCTGGGTGCTGCTCAGGAATTTGTAGGGCGGAATCGCCAGGTTCTTCGGTGCCGGAACACCGGCAAACACACGACCAGAAAGGTCGAAGCGCGAACCGTGGCAAGGGCAGAAGAAACCGCCCTTCCAGTCTGGACCAAGATCGGCAGGTGCGATATCGGGACGGTAGGTGGGAGAACAGCCAAGGTGAGTACAGATACCGACGATTACGGCGTATTCCTTGTGGTCCTCGCGGGCGCGAAATACGTTTTTCGCATATTCCGGCTGCTGGTCTGAAGTGCTCTGCGGATCAAGGAGTACACCTTCGATGCTCGGCAGGTCCTTCAGATTCTGCTCGCTACGACGAACAATCCATACCGGCTTGCCGCGCCACTCGACGGTCATCAACTGACCCGGTTCGAGCTTACTGACATCAGCCTCAACCGGCGCCCCTGCTGCCTGTGCGCGTTCGCTCGGCATCATGGACAACACAAACGGGGCAACCGCAAAACCCGCACCCACGGCACCGACAACACTGGTGGCGGCGGTGAGGAAGCGACGGCGACCCTTATCTACGCCTTCTGTGCTCATTAAGCCTCTCCCAACTAAAAATGGTTTTTAAAACCGTAAAAACGCGCATAAAAACGTTCCCGCCGATAGTGCTGGGGGCCCACATGCACGAAAATCAATTCAGTAAATAAGAAGTTTCTTATTAACCTAGGTATTTAGCCGCCTAGTTTCATATAAACCATGCGTCACGGTCAAGCAGCGAGGTATCAGAATTACACCGGATTTGTGATTTCAACGAACTGATATTTCAGAGAAAAATAGTCGGATATTTGTACTCCCAAGGCCTGCACACCGAGACGCTCGGTGGCATGATGTCCGGCAGAAAGGTAGTGGATCCCCAGCTCCCGTGCAGCATGTACAGTCGGTTCCGAAATTTCGCCGCTGATGAAGGCATCCAGTCCCTGTTCTGCTGCCGCCTCGATGTAATCCTGGGCTGCCCCACTGCACCAACCAACTCGTCGAATCGGATGATCTCCCCCCTCAATCACCAACGGTTCACGCTGCAACGACCCACCAATGAACTGTACAAGCTCTGACAGTGGCATCGTCTGTGGCAGGCTACCGAACATTCCCAGTCCGCCGTTCGGACCATTACCAAAACGTCCCTCACACTCGATACCCCAGAGCTTACCCAGCTGAGCGTTATTACCCAGTTCCGGGTGCCCATCCAGAGGCAGATGGTAGGCCAGCAGGGAGATGTCGTTCGCCAGCAGTGCCCTGATCCGGTTACGCTTGATCCCGGTAATCGGCCCCGCCTCCCCTTTCCAGAAATAGCCGTGGTGAACCAGCAGCAGATCGGCCTCCTGCTCCAGCGCCGCGTCGATTAACGCCTGGGAAGCACTCACCCCGGCAACAATGGAGCGGACCTCATCTTTCCCCTCAATCTGTAAACCATTGGGGCAATAGTCCTGATATGCCCCCACATCTAGAAGGGTATCGCAGTACTGCACCAGTTCACTTAGGGCCACCATGCGCTAATCTCTCCCATCAGGTAATATGCTCTTTTCGACACCTATATATATCCAGGGCCGCTAGAAATGAGTCTATCCAAAACCGCCAGATTTTTGTTTCAGTCGATCACGGTCGGCCTCGCCATCGCCTTTCTGGTGCTGGTATGGCATCCGGAACTGTTGGAGGTCGACAAAAACAAAAACGTGGTCACCTTCGTCGAAAGTGATAATACCAACTCACGCGTTTATCAAACTGGCCCTGTATCCTACGCCGAGGCGGTGGACATTGCAGCCCCAGCAGTGGTCAACATCCACAGCCGAAAAACCGTCATTCAATCCAGTCCCCTGCTCGACGACCCGTTCTTCCGCCGCTTCTTCGGTGACCAACTGGGCACGCCGCAAAAACGCGAAGAGACCTCGCTCGGTTCCGGCGTTATCGTCAATGAACACGGCTTCATTCTTACTAACAACCACGTCATTGATGGTGCCGAAGAGATCCGCGTCACCCTGCGCGATGGCCGAACCACCGAGGCCAAGGTTATCGGCAAGGACACCGAAGCCGATCTGGCTGTACTCAAGGTAGACCTGGATAAGCTGCCGGTGATCACTCTGGGAAAATCGGACGCTTTACGCGTAGGAGATGTGGTACTTGCAATCGGCAACCCCTTCGGCGTGGGTCAGACAGTCACTCAGGGAATCGTTAGTGCCACCGGGCGCAGTGAACTGGGGATCAACACATTCGAAAACTTCATTCAAACGGACGCGGCGATCAATCCCGGAAACTCCGGCGGCGCACTGATCACTGCCCACGGCGAACTCATCGGCATCAACACCGCCATCTTCAGTCAATCTGGTGGCTCCGAAGGGATCGGCTTCGCGATCCCGGTGAGCCTTGCCAAGATCAGCATGGCGCAGATCGTGGAGAAGGGTTACGTCAGTCGCGGCTGGTTGGGAATTGAAATTCAGGAACTGACCCCAGATCTGGCCGAATCCTTCGGCCTCAAGGGTGAGAAAGGGGTGATCATCTCAGGTGTGTTGCGTAGTGGCCCCGCCGACAAGGCTGGACTCGAACCCGGTGACGTGATCAAACAGATCAACGGCAAGGAGATGGAAAGTGTCCACGCCGCACTTAATGCGATTGCGCAAACTCAACCGGGTGAAGCACTTACCGTCAACGGTATTCGCAACAGTAAACCGTTAGATATTAAAGTGACTGTGGCGGAACGACCACAGCAACAGAACAATACGCAAGGACGTTAGGGCCAGAAATATTAGTCACAGAAACATGAATAGAACTACCCGCGTGCGGAAACAATAATCCTACGTTACAGAGCACCTTTCGTATCTGATGAAGTCGTAAAGAGTGTCCTGAAATTCATCTGGAGAATGATTGCATGAAACGTTTAATGATAGTCCCTTTCATCGTAGCATTTGGTCTGGCTGGCTGCGCTTCAACTAACGAACCTGGCGCGACAGGAGAAAGTAATAATACCGCAACAGGTGCGATTCTCGGTGGCATCGTCGGCGCAATTATTGCCAACAATTCTGGCGAACAATCCACTGGCAAAGCGGCCGCAGGTATCCTGGCTGGCGCTGCCATTGGCGGTGCCATCGGCAACTCGATGGATGAAAAAGAACGCAAGATACGCGCGATTGCCTCTGAGCGTGATGCCAAGGCAATGGAGGTAAAACGGTTACGCGAAGACCTGCTGCGAGTGAGCGTCTCTTCGGAGGCATCGTTCGATTTCAACCGTTCTGCACTGAAGCCTGAATTCAAACCAACCCTCAACAAAGTGGCTAGCGTTCTCCGGGACGACCCCAAGGTACTGATTACAATTGTCGGCTTCACCGATAACATTGGCAGTGAAACCTACAACCTACTGCTATCCAAACGCCGCGCTGAGGCAACCGCCAGCTACCTAATTAGTCAGGGTGTTTCATCGAAACAAATCACAACCGATGGTCTGGGTGAAGCAGAACCACGTGCGAGTAATGCCACTGCGAGTGGTCGTGCGCAGAATCGCCGTGTGGAGATATACCTGCGGCAGACCTGACACTCTGTTCATGGCCATCAAAGCGCGGTACTGACCTGAAGTGCCGCGTTTTTTTGGATATTTGAGGATAGAGTGGCCGCCCCGGGATTTATCGATTCACACGGTTGCTCTTTGCAGTCATTCGGAATACTCATCATTTGCGATGCGCAAATAATGATCGATGCGTAGTGGGCGGACATGATGCTCTGATATTAAGAGTCTGTGTAGAAAACTAATTACTACTCTTTTTCATAGCAGACAACATATTTAAACTACATATTCGGAATCAGAACAAAAATCGTTTTACCCAATTACCGTTGTTAACCAAATATCTCGTTAAACGCCGCCATTAGTGCGGCGTTTTCATTTGGCTTACCGATGGTAATTCGAAGGTATTGATCAATACGCGGGGCGCGGAAGTGACGTACGATGATGTTGCGTTCGCGCAGTCTTGCAGCAAGTTTTGCTGCATCAAATTCCGGATGCATGGCGAAGATAAAGTTGGCTGATGAAGGAAGAATTCGAAAACCGAGTTTCTGCATCCCCTGGGTCAAACTCACGCGTGCCATGATTACCGAATTGCGGGTCTGTTCAAAGTGTTCGCTATCTTCTACCGCCGCTGTAGCACCGACAATGGCAAGCCTGTCCAGCGGATAGGAGTTAAAACTGTCTTTCACCCTAATCAATGCCTGAATCAATTCTGGGTGCCCCATAGCAAAACCGACACGCAGTCCGGCAAGTGATCGGGATTTTGAGAAGGTTTGTGTTACCAACAGGTTTGGATACCTATTGATAAGCTTCACGGCGCTTTCACCACCGAAATCGATATAGGCTTCATCAACAACAACCACTGAATCGGTGTTGCGCTTTAACAGCGATTCAATATCGGCAAGCGGTAACAACATACCAGTCGGCGCGTTAGGATTGGGAAAGATGATCCCGGCATTGGGTTGCTCATAATCGTCAACGCACAGTTCAAAGTTTTCGGCTAGTGGAACAGCTTCGTACTCAATCCCAAACAGTGCGCAGTAGACCGGATAAAAACTGTAGGTGATGTCCGGAAACAACAGCTTCCCCGGATGCTGAAACAGCCCGTGGAAGATGTGCGCCAGCACTTCATCGGAACCGTTACCAACAAAGACCTGTTCCGTGTTCAGACTGTAGTAGTCGGCAATCGCCTGACACAGTTTTGCGGAGGTCGGATCGGAGTAGAGACGCAGGTCATCATTGACCTCAGCAGCCATCGCCGCCAACGCCTTCGGAGATGGGCCGTAGGGGTTTTCGTTGGTGTTGAGCTTGATCAGATTGTTGATCTTCGGTTGCTCACCCGGAACATAGGGTGAGAGCCGGTGGACCACTGGACTCCAAAATCGACTCATATGGCGCCCATACAGTTTTACTTGATCCGGTATTCGGCGGAACGGGCGTGTGCGGTCAGACCCTCACCACGAGCGATAGTGGAAGCGGTTTTACCTAGCTCCGATGCACCATCGGCGGAGCACATAATCAGGCTGGAACGTTTCTGGAAGTCATAGACTCCCAGTGGTGAACTGAAACGCGCGGTGCGCGAGGTGGGCAGCACGTGGTTGGGACCGGCGCAGTAATCGCCCAGCGCCTCAGCGGTGTAACGGCCCATGAAGATCGCCCCGGCGTGACGGATCTTCGCCGCCATCTCCAGTGGTTCCTCAACAGACAACTCCAGGTGCTCCGGGGCGATGAAGTTGGCCACGTCCACCGCCTCGTCCATATGTTTCACTTTAATCAGTGCGCCGCGGTCACGCAGAGAGCTGGCGATAATCTCGTTGCGCTCCATGGTCGGCAGCAGTTTATCGATGCTTGCCGCCACCTTGTCGAGGAAAGTGCCATCGGGAGAGACCAGAATCGACTGTGCGTCCTCGTCGTGCTCCGCCTGGGAGAAGAGGTCCATGGCGATCCAGTCAGGATCGGTCTTACCATCACAGACCACCAAAATCTCGGAAGGCCCAGCGATCATGTCGATACCTACGGTACCGAACACCATGCCTTTGGCAGTAGCAACGAAGATGTTACCGGGACCGACAACCTTGTCCACCTTGGGTACGGTCTCGGTACCATAGGCCAGTGCAGCGACTGCCTGGGCACCACCGATGGCGAAGACTTTGTCGACGCCACAGACCGCTGCTGCTGCCAGCACCAGTTCGTTAACCTCACCGTCCGGGGTCGGCACCACCATGATCAACTCCTGCACACCCGCTACTTTTGCGGGCAGTGCATTCATCAATACCGACGAGGGGTAGGCAGCCTTGCCACCGGGAACGTAGAGACCGGCGCGATCCAGCGGTGTCACCTGCTGACCCAACAGGGTTCCATCGGCCTCGGTGTAAGACCAGGACTCCTGCTTCTGTTTTTCGTGGTACAGGGTTACCCGCTCGGCCGATTTCTCCAGCGCCTCGCGCTGCTCAGCAGGAATGTTCTTCAGCGCCTGCTGCAGACGCTCCTGAGAGATCTCCAGATCGCCCATAGAAGTGGCGCTCATGCGATCAAAGCGATTGGTGTACTCCAGTACCGCCGCGTCGCCACGTTCACGTACCGCAGTGAGGATCTCTCGCACGATGGTGTTGACCTTGTCGTCGGAAACCCCTTCCCATGCCAGCCGTTTTTCCAGGGAGGGCCAGAAGTCGTTACTCGTACTGTCGAGGCGGGTGATGTCAGCCATGATTTTTTTCCAGATTTCAGAACATACAGAGGATGGGAATTTTAGCCCGAGATGGGCGAAACCTACAGCGAAAAGCTATTTCTGTTGTTTCGCCACCGCTTCAGCAATGCGATCGATAAATGTCTGCACCCGATCATGTTTGATCTTCAGTGAGGCCTTGTTGACGATCAGCCGTGAGCTGATGTCGGCGATATGCTCCAGCGGTGCCAGACCATTGGCCTTGAGGGTGTTGCCGGTATCGACCAGATCGACGATGCGATCCGCCAGCCCCACCAGTGGTGCCAGTTCCATCGAGCCGTAGAGTTTAATGATCTCAACCTGCTTGCCCTGGGCCGCGTAGTAGCGACGGGTGGAGTTGACGAATTTGGTAGCGATGCGCAACCGTCCACTCGGCTCGGCGCCATCCTTCGGCCCGGCCACCATCAGGCGACAGCGGGCGATCTTCAGATCCAGTGGTTCGTAGAGTCCTTCACCACCATGTTCCAGCAGCACATCCTTGCCCGCCACGCCGAGGTCGGCGGCACCGTACTCAACAAATGTCGGCACGTCGGTGGCACGGATTACTACCAGCTTTACGTCGTCCTGATTAGTATCGAGAATCAGCTTGCGGCTGGTCTCGGGGTCGTCTTTTGGCACGATCCCGGCGTGGGCCAGCAGCGGCAGGGTGTCTTTAAAGATACGCCCCTTGGATAGGGCGATGGTCAACGTCTCACTCACGGCATCACATCCAGCAGCACTGGCCCTTCGTAGTGAATCTCCGGCACACGGCGAATGCGCGCACCCAGTTGGGCCAGTTTCTCTTCAATACATTCGTAACCACGGTCGATGTGGTAGATCCGATCCACTACGGTCTCACCCTCGGCCACCAGGCCAGCCAGTACCAGGCTGGCGGAGGCGCGCAGGTCGGTGGCCATTACGGGCGCACCGGTCAGGCGCTCAATACCGGTGGTGGTGGCAGTGTTACCGTCGAGCTCGATCTTCGCCCCCATGCGCTGCAACTCCTGCACATGCATAAAGCGGTTTTCAAATACGGTCTCAATGATTCGCCCACTGCCTTCAGCGATACAGTTCAATGCGGTGAACTGCGCCTGCATGTCGGTAGGGAAATCGGGATAGGGGGCAGTCTCTAGGTCAACGGCCTTGGGTCGTTTGCCGTGCATGTCGAGGCTAATCCAGTCTTTACCACACTCGATGTCGGCTCCCGCCTCGCGCAGCTTATCCAGCACTGAATCGAGCAGGTCGGGACGGGTATCCTTGAGTTTGACCCTGCCACCGGTGATCGCCGCGGCCACCAGATAGGTACCGGTTTCAATACGATCGGGCAGGACGTTATAGGTACCACCGTGCAGCCGCTCCACCCCTTCGATGGTAAGGGTGTCGGTACCTGCACCAGAGATCTTCGCACCGATGCTGTTGAGGAAGTCCGCCAGGTCCACTACCTCGGGTTCGCGCGCGGCGTTTTTAATCACTGTGGTCCCATCGGCGAGACTCGCAGCAATCATCAGGTTCTCGGTACCGGTCACGGTGACCACTTCAGGCTCCAGCACAGCACCCTTCAGTCGACCACCGTGGGTGGTGGCCTTGATGTAGCCGTTCTCCACCTTGATGTCGGCACCCATGGCGCGCAGACCTTCGATGTGGATATTGACCGGGCGCGAACCGATGGCGCAGCCACCGGGTAGAGAGACCTCCGCTTCACCATGACGCGCCAGTAGCGGGCCGAGCACCAGGATGGAAGCACGCATGGTACGTACCAGTTCATAAGGAGCGTAAAGCTCCTTAATGGTAGATGCGTGTACCTCAATGTTGAGCTTCTCGTCGATCACCAGCTCCACACCCATGTTGCCCAGCAGCTCCATGGTGGTGGTGATGTCGTGCAGGTGCGGCACGTTGCAGATGGTCACCGGCTCGTCACATACCAGAGTCGCGGCCAGGATCGGCAGAGCGGAGTTTTTAGCGCCGGAAATACGGATCTCACCATTCAGGGTGGTTCCGCCGGTAATAATTAGTTTGTCCATATTCCTCGCAATTTTATTATCTCGCCACCGCCCGGCTACGGACGGTGTCGGTCTGGCGCCTCAGGAAATCTGCAACTGACTGGCAGTCTTCCACTCATCCGGTGTGTAGGCCTTGATGTTAATGGCATGGATCTCGCCGGAGGTAATTTTGTCCCCCAGCGTGGCGAAGACCATCCGCTGTTCCTCCACCATCGATTTGCCTTCAAACTCTTTACTCACGACGATGACGTCGAAATGACTGCCGTCACCCGATACCTTCACCTCGTCGGCGGGGAGTCCCGCCTCGATCATCGCCTTGACCTCTTCTACTTGCATGGTCGCACCACGGAGAAATGAATCGGAAATGATACCGTTTGGGGCGTGAATATGTAAGCCTTGCCCCGCCTAACCCTCCAGCGGGATAAGACGTTCCAGGTCGCTGGCCCGGGCGATCGCCAGCAGTTGCTCGGGCAAATGGCGGAAACGGATCTCCAGCCCCTGCTCCTTCCCCATACGCAGCCACTGCATCAAACACCGGCAGTGGTGTAAAATCCGGCTCCATCATGCGGAAGTAATACCAGGATTCCCCCATCTCCCAATCTGCTGGCCGCTTAAAAAACCAGACATTGTTTACACCCACCCAGGGCCATTCTGCTTGC
>JBNKQR010000017.1:0-51290 GCA_050295975.1 Thiohalomonadaceae bacterium | reverse complement strand
TATGGCGGCGTGGTGCCGGAGCTTGCCTCCCGCGATCATGTGCGCAAGCTACTGCCGCTGGTGGAAGAGGTGCTGAGAGAGGCCGGGGTGGCACGGAGTGATCTTAATGGTATCGCCTATACCGCCGGGCCGGGGCTGATAGGTGCGCTGCTGGTCGGTGCTGCGGTAGGAAGAAGTATGGCCTGGGGTCTGGGCATCCCGGCGGTGGCGGTACACCATATGGAAGGACATCTGCTGGCGCCGATGCTGGAGCCCAACCCGCCCGAATTTCCCTTTGTTGCGCTGCTGGTCTCCGGCGGCCACACCATGCTGGTGCAGGTTGATGGGGTAGGCCGCTACACCATTCTCGGGGAGTCGCTGGATGATGCCGCTGGCGAGGCCTTCGACAAGACCGCCAAACTGCTGGGGCTAGGTTACCCGGGTGGTCCTGCACTGGCGAAGCTGGCGGAGCAGGGCAACTCGGAGGTCTATCGCTTCCCTCGGCCGATGACCGACCGTCCCGGTCTCGATTTCAGCTTTTCCGGCCTCAAGACCTTCACTCTCACCACCTGGCAAAAGAGTGGTCAGTCTGAACAGGACAAGGCCAACGTTGCCCGTGCCTTCCAGGATGCGGTGGTCGACACCCTGGCGATTAAGTGCAAACGGGCGTTGGAGCAGACCGGCCTGAAGCGGCTGGTGATCGCCGGCGGAGTGAGTGCTAACAAAGGATTGCGGGAGAGGCTGTCGCAGATGGGGCAGAGCCTGGGGGCGGCAGTGTACTACCCACGCCCGGAATTCTGCACCGACAACGGCGCCATGATCGCCTACGCCGGGCACCAGCGGCTGCTGGCGGGGCAGACAGAAGCGCTGACCTTCAGTGCCACACCGCGCTGGCCCCTGGACACCCTTAAAGCGGTTTAACCTAACCGATCTTTCCTTCGCTGCCCTTGAGTAGATTGCGGATGTTGCTACGGTGACGCCAGATCAGCATCAGGCTTAACACGGCCAGCATGATCATGAATTCGATCTGCGGTGCCAGCAGCCAGCAGTAGAGCGGGGTGAGTACCGCGGCGATCAATGCGGCAAGGGACGATATCTTGAACACCTTGGCAACAATCAGCCAGGTGAGGATGGCCGCCAGCGCCACCTGCCAGGAGAGCCCGAGGATCACACCAAATGCTGTGGCGACCCCTTTGCCACCCTGAAAGCCGAAGAAGATCGGGTAGAGATGACCAAGGAAGGCGGCCATGGCGATCAGTGCCAGCTCCTGCGGTTCGATCTCCAGCGCACGACCAATCAACACCGGAATCAGTCCCTTGAGAAAATCACCGAACAGGGTCAGTGCCGCCGCCTTTTTGTTACCTATGCGTAGCACGTTGGTGGCGCCGGGATTTTTTGAGCCCTCGCTACGTGGGTCGGGTAGGCCCATCAGTTTGCAGGTGATAATCGCGGCGGAGATGGAGCCCAGCAGGTAGGCAACGACGATAAGGGTGATCTCTAAAGGGGTCATGTGGATTCTTTATTGTTGGTTGATTCGGCCGATTATACGGCCTTGTTGTCATCGCTTCGAGCGTGACGTAGCCCGGATGCCTTCGGTATAGTGGGCACCTTTCCGGCCAGGTGGATAGCCGATGGACATCATTTATATCAGTGACCTGCGAATCGATACCGTAATCGGTATCTATGACTGGGAGCGGCGCATCAAACAGACGGTCAGTTTCGACCTGGAGATGGCGACCGATATCAGCAAAGCGGCAAGCAGCGACAGTATTGAAGATACCCTCGACTACAAGGCGGTCTCCAAACGGCTGATCGAGTTTGTCGGCGAGAGCCAGTTCCAGCTGGTGGAGACTATGGCCGAGAAGGTTGTCGCGATTGTTATCAACGAATTTCATGTTCCCTGGGTACGCCTGCGCCTGAACAAGAGCGGTGCACTACGTCATGCCGCTGCGGTGGGGATCGTGATAGAGAGAGGAGTGCGCCCCTGATGCCGCAGGTCTTTGTCGGTATCGGCAGCAACATTGAGCGGGAAAAAAATATCCGTGGTGGGGTAGCCGACCTACGTCGTCGTTTTGGTGAACTGTCCCTTTCCACCGTCTACGAAAGTGAGGCGGTCGGCTTTGACGGCAACAATTTCTACAATATGGTTGCTGCCTTCGATAGCGATGAAGGTGTTGAGGCGATCACCAAAGCCTTGCACGAAATCGAAGATGCCCACGGCCGAACCCGTGAAGGGCCGCGCTTCTCCTCCCGTACCCTTGATATTGATCTTTTGCTTTATGGCGATCTGGTTTTGCAACAGGGAAAGCTGGAACTGCCGCGGGATGAGATCACTAAAAATGCCTTTGTCCTTCGCCCCATGGCCGAGCTGGTGCCGGAGTTGCGACACCCTGTACTGGAGCAGAATTACTCCGAACTGTGGCAGGCCTTTGACAAGCAGAAGCAGCCACTGTGGCCGGTGTCTGTTGATTTTCAGTAGAGCCGTAAGTCACACAATTTTTGGACAGAATAGTGTTTTGCGTTAGCCGGGAGAAAAAACGATGGCTGAGAATGATTCCTCATCATTCATCAAGAAGCTGATTATCACCAAGGTGCTACTAATTGTTGTTGTCGCAGTGACCGTTGTATTCCTGATGCCCTGACTAGCTGTTTAACGAACGGCCACCATCGACCTTGAGAATACCACCGGTGGTGTAGTCGGCGTCGCGGATCAGGAAGAGTGCGGCGCGGGCGATGTCCTGCGGATTGCCCTGGCGCTTGAGGAAGGTGCGCTCCATGATTTTGGTCTTAATCGCATCGTCCATGTCGTTTTCAGGCCAGAGGATCGCCCCGGGGGCAATGCCGTTGACCCGTATATCTGGCCCCAGCTCAGCCGCCAGTGATTTGGTCATCATCACCAGTCCCGCCTTGGCCATGGAGTATACCGGGTGCTCTCTTAGCGGCTGATCCGCATGGATATCGACGATGTTGACGATGCAGCCGCGTTCCCGCTGCAGATGTGGTGCGGCTGCCTGGGAGAGGAAAAAGGGCGCCTTGAGGTTAGTACCCATCAGATCGTTCCACTGCTCCTCGCCAACACTGCCAATAGGTGTGGGGTAGAAGGTAGAGGCGTTATTGATCAGCACATCCAGTCGACCCCAGGCTGCATGGGCCTGGGAAACCAGTTTTGGTAGTGCTGCAATGTCGAGCAGATCACCCTGTAGCAGACGGACCGAATCGGCGCGCAGGGCGTTGAGTTCAGCGGCCAGGGTTTCGGCACCACTGCCCGAACTGCGATAGTGCAGCACGATGTTGGCCCCGACACTGTGCAGCAGTCGTGCGGTTGCTGCGCCGATACGATGGGCCGCACCCGTAATAAGAACCACCTTGCCTTCGAGAGTACGGTTTTCGCTCACTGGAGTGTCTCTGTGGTAAAAAGATAGTCACATTCTAACGTAAACCGGACCCAATGATGGATTCCAGCAAAACACCCACTGCTCCCCATGAGCTGCCGCCGCCTTCTGCCGAGGTGCTGGAGCACAGCCTGCGTTTGCAGGCGCTAATCATCGAAGAGATCGCTGAACATGGTGGCCATATCGGTTTCGACCGTTTTATGGAACTGGCGCTCTATGCACCGGGATTGGGCTACTACAGCGCTGGTAGTCACAAGTTTGGTGAGGCGGGGGATTTTGTCACTGCGCCCGAGTTATCAACACTCTTTTCCCAATGTCTGGCCAGCCAGTGCGCGGAGGTGTTGGGGAGTATCGGCGGCGATATCCTCGAGTTTGGTGCAGGCAGCGGAGTGATGGCGGCGGATATCCTGGCAGAACTGCAACGCCTGGATTGCCTTCCTGAGCACTATTACATCCTTGAAGTGAGCGCCGACCTGCGTCAGCGTCAGCAACAGATGATCGAGGCAAAGGTACCGCAGTTGCTTGAGCGGGTGAGTTGGCTTGATGCCTTGCCTGAAGCTGGTTTTTGCGGGGTGGTGCTGGCCAATGAGGTGCTGGATGCGATGCCGGTACATCGCTTCCGGATCCACGAGGGTGAGCCGCATGAGCTGCATGTGGTGTGGGACGGCAAGGCCTTTGAACTGCAGGAGGGCCCGGCCGACGCTGCGCTCTTCGGGCGGGTGAAACAGTTGCAGGAGGAATACGCCCTGGATGAAGGGTACGCCTCGGAGATCAACCTGCGCGCTGAGGAGTGGGTGCGCAGTCTCGCTGGATTTCTGAAGCAGGGTGTCGCGTTGTTGATCGACTACGGTTTTCCGCGTCGCGAGTTCTATCACCCTCAACGCAGTGAGGGGACCCTGATGTGTCACTACCGCCACCGCGCCCACGATAACGCACTGCTCTGGGTCGGCTTGCAGGACATCACCACCCATGTGGATTTTACCGCTGTCGGTGAGGCGGCACTGGAGGCTGGACTGGCTGTACGCGGTTATACCAATCAGGCCGCTTTTTTGATTGCCAACGGTCTGACCGAGCTGCTGTCACAGGCGGAGGGCGACATGAAACTACAACTGACCCTTTCGGCCCAGGTCAAACGGTTGACCATGCCGGGTGAGATGGGGGAGCTGTTCAAGGTGATGGCGTTGAGTCGGGGATGGGAGGGTGGATTGAATGGGTTCAGCCTGCGCGATGACAGGGTAAACCTTTAAAGTTAGAACTCGGCCAGTTCTCGACGGCGGGCGCGCAGTAGTTCGGAGTAACTGCGGGCGAGGGATTTTTCGTAAGCGCAATCGCCAGTCTGACCGATAGCGATCAGGCGTGCCTCAAGATAGGCGATCTCTTCCAGCAGGCGGGCATGACTATGGTCCCGCTGCGGCAGTGCCCTGGTGTAGTGCTGGATTATCTCCTGCATTGTTCTGTCCTCTTACTTTTATTTTGATCTCTGTTTGTCGAATCAGAGTAGTCACACATGATGACAGCTGTGTGACAGTGCTATGAAGATTTTGGAACTGCCCGTCGGGCTTTGAACGCGTTATCATTACGCGCCTATGTGAAGACAATGAACGAGGTAACCATGTCTGAACGTGTAGAAAAGACTCAGGCCATGCTGGCCAAACACCACCGCGATGGTGAGCGTTTTGCTGAAATGATGAAGCAGGGCTTTGCGGATCGCTTTAACGACGAATTCTGGGGCGAGTGGGATCGCTGGATTAAGCCGGTCTACGCTGACGAACCTGTGGTGCTGGACCTGGGCGCCGGCCCCGGTATGTTTGTGCGTGCCGTGGCCGAACGGACACCTGGGATGCGCGCCATCGGCGTGGAGTGCGCTCCTTATATGTTGGATGCAGCGGTCACCCTGCCTCCCGGATGCGAAATCATCAGCGAAGATTTGCACGACCCGAATCTGCCGTTACCCGACAACTCAGTGGATGCGGCAATGGCCTCGGTGGTGCTGCATGAGATGAGTCAGCCGTTGCGTGCGCTGCAGGAATTGCAGCGTTGCCTCAAGCCGGGTGGCCGTCTCTATATTCTCGATTGGGTGCGAGCGCCGCTGGAGGTCTACATCCGTGCGCAGACCGAAGAGGCGAGAGTCTTTGATCGGGCCACCCCGGTCGATGAACTGGAAGATCTGTTCATCCACTTCATCGAGCATAATCGTTTTAGTCGTGAAGACCTGATCTACATGCTCAATCAGTGCGGCTTTGCCGTGCTGCATAGCAAGGTGATGCGGGATGGACGATACGCCAATATCATTGCCGAGAAACGCGGCTAGGGATCAACTATAGAGTATGGAACTGTTACATATCATTTTGCTGGCGGTGGCACAGGGCCTCACCGAATTTCTGCCCATCTCCAGTTCCGCCCACCTGATCCTCTTTCCCAAATTAAATGGTTGGGCGGATCAGGGACTGGCCTTCGATGTGGCGGTGCATGTGGGCACATTAACCGCGGTGGTCTGGTACTTCCGTCGCGATCTGGTGGTCATTGTCCGCGACGGTTTTGCTTCCCTCGCATCCCGCAAGAAAGTCGGTGATAGCAATCTCTTCTGGGCAGTCGGTTTAGGTACTATCCCGGTCGGTATTGCCGGTCTGCTGTTTAAGGATGTGGTCGAGACTTCGCTGCGCTCGCCATTGGTGATCGCCTGGGCCACGATTATTTTCGGTCTGCTGCTCTGGTGGGCCGATGCGCAGGGTAAGCGGCTACGTAGTGAACATACCATCGGCTGGCGCGATGTGCTGGTCATCGGTGTTGCCCAGGCCGTGGCCCTCATTCCTGGTACTTCCCGTTCCGGTATCACCATGACTGCCGGACTGATGATGGGGCTGACTCGTGCCGCAGCCGCTCGCTTCTCGTTTCTACTTTCGATTCCAGTGATTGTGCTGGCCGGTGGATTAAATACCATCGAACTGATTCAGTCCGCCGTACCCGTGGAGTGGAGTGCACTGGCTCTGGGTGTTCTCTTTTCTGCAGTCAGTGCATACCTCTGTATTACCCTTTTTCTTAGTATGCTGGAACGCATCGGTATGCTGCCGTTTGTGATCTATCGGTTGCTGCTCGGCGCAGTACTGTTCTGGATTTACCTCTAAGACGGTGATCGAAAAGCATCATGCTTGAATCGTTATCCCCCGTTCAGCTGGGTCTTGCAGCACTGATCATCGTTGTCGCCTTCTTTGTTCGCGGCATTGCAGGTTTTGGCTCGGGGTTAATCGCTATTCCACTGCTGGCGCAGATGCTGCCACTCTCCATGGTGGTACCGCTGGTTGGGCTTCTCGATTATCTTGCCTCCACTAGTCATGGGGTGAAGCATCGTCAGGCGATCATCTGGCGTGATCTACTGCCGCTGCTGCCCTTCACCTTCGCCGGGGTGCTCACCGCGCTCTACCTTTTTCACACACTGGACGGGGATCTACTGCGCAAGGCGCTCGGCGCCTTTATCGTGCTGTACGCCTTCTACACCCTGTTCAGTTCTGGTCCCGGTTTTCGTGGTCGGCGCTGGTGGGCGATCCCGGCAGGTGCTTTCGGTGGATTGATCGGCACTCTATTCGGGACCGGTGGGCCGTTCTACGTGATCTACTTCCGTCTGCGCCAGCTGGATAAAACCGCGTTTCGCGCCACTATCGCCACCCTGTTTCTGATCGATGGTGGTAGTCGCATCGTCGGCTACCTCTTTTCCGGCTTCTATAGCGGCGACACCATGTACCTGCTGGCAGCGGCGCTGCCGATTATGGTGATAGGCATGTATGCGGGTGGGCATGTCCACACCACCATCAGTCAACAGAATTTCCAGCGCGGCATCGGACTGCTACTGGTGGGTAGCGGTATGGCGCTCCTGCTGAGATGAACGGCGTGGAACATTGCCCCTGTGGTTCTGGCCAACCCTATGCCGAGTGCTGTGGCAGGTTCCACAGAGGTGTAGAGATTCCCGCTACACCAGAAAAGCTGATGCGTTCCCGCTACAGCGCCTATGTGTTGAAGCTCTCTAGCTATCTCCACGCTACCTGGCACCCATCCATTCGTCCGGCTGTATTAGATGTTTCATCTGACGAAACCGTCTGGCTGGGATTGAAGATCCTCAGCTATGGAAAGGACTGGGTGGAGTTTGTTGCCCAATATCAGGGTGGGGAACTACATGAAAGGAGTCGCTTCGTGAAAGAGGAGGGGCAATGGGTGTATATGGATGGGGAAATTATGCCTCCGCTTGCTGCATTAAAGCCGGGTCGCAACGATCCCTGCCCCTGTGGTAGCGGCAGAAAGTACAAAAAATGTTGTGGCCGTTAGTAAGATATATCAGGTACTTCGTAAAAAGTTTAATAAATCCAACAAGATAAATCCGGCGAGGCGGGTCTGTTGTTGCCGGTAGGAAAAAAGGATCGCCTGGGGTTGATCTAAATCAGTATTTTGCTATATTAGTTACCTCTTATGCGTATCCGTGTTTCGGATTCGTTGAATGACTCCTCCATCCTCCTTTGGTGGATACTTTTAGGCGCGGCACTCCCCCTTTCGCCGCGCCTTTTTTATTTTCAGCGTTTGTGAAGAGTGGGTAAATGGTGCGATACGGTGCTTGTATCTTGCCAATCCATTCTGTATCATTCCGCCTCTTTTCACGAGATACCCCACTCGATTTGGAGTGTTTGAAAGATGATTGGCACCAAGACATTTACAGCCACCCCGCAAACCGTCAAGCGCGACTGGTACGTGGTGGACGCTACCGACAAGACGCTGGGCCGCTTGGCCAGTGAGATCGCACTGCGTCTGCGCGGTAAGCACAAGCCGGAATATACCCCGCACGTGGATACCGGCGATTATATTGTTGTGATCAACGTTGAGAAGGTCCGTGTGACCGGCCGCAAGGCGACCGACAAGATGTACTACAAGCACAGCGGGTTTCCCGGTGGTATGAAGTCCATTAGCTTCGATAAGTTGATTCAGAAGGATGCGCCCCAGGTTCTCCAGCATGCGGTTAAAGGTATGCTGCCCAAGAATCCGCTGGGCCGCGCCATGTTCCGCAAGCTGAAGATTTTCGCCGGCCCGGAACACACCCATAGCGCCCAGCAGCCTACGCCGCTGGACATCTAATCGTATAAGGTACGAAAAGACATGGCAGAAAAACACACCATTTGTACCGGCCGCCGCAAGAGCTCGGCCGCCCGAGCTTTCCTGGTACCCGGTAAGGGCACCATTACCATCAACAAGCGCACCATCGAAAACTACTTCGGCCGCGAGACCTCACGTATGGTCGTACGCCAGCCGCTGGAAGCCGTCGATATGCTGGGCCAGTTTGACGTTAACATCACCGTTAAAGGTGGTGGCAACAACGGCCAGGCCGGTGCTATCCGCCACGCCATCGCCCGCGCCCTGGTGGCTCACGATGAAGAGCTGCGCAGCACCATGCGTAAGGCTGGCTTCCTCACCCGTGATGCACGTGAGGTTGAGCGTAAGAAGATTGGTCTGCACAAAGCGCGCAAGCGCCCGCAATACTCCAAGCGTTAATCACGCTCTATTGTGTGCAGACGAAAAGCCCGCTTCATGCGGGCTTTTTTTCGTCTGATGCGTGGAAGAAGAAGTCGAATAGTTGTGATACGGGATGTGCAGTGGCTGAAATAGCCTTATAAACACTGTGTTATATACGTTTTGAGAACTACCTCACATGCAGAAACCCCCTTTAATTACAGTGTGTTATCTATCTTAATTGAGCAAATCACTCATATATTTCGCTAAGTTATTGATTTCTATCAATGTTGTAGAAACGCAACAACATGCTGTTTTGTTGTTTTTTCCGCAAAAAATGCTTGCAAACAAGGTGGCTACTCGATAGTCTCAGTGTCGGTTCCCCCCGGGGGCCACAATTAATTCGAATTAGTTGCTTTGAACAACATGTGTAAAACCACTTAGGAGAAACAGATGAAAAAGAATGTAATTGCTCTGGCAGTAGCCGCTGCATTGACAGCACCTATGGCGGCTCAGGCTGCTGTAACCGTTTCTGGCGGTCTGCAGGCTGAAGTTGTGAGTGTTGGTGGTGATGCAGTCGGTGGTCAACAGACTGGTCTGTACGCTGCTGACGGCGGTGAGTACGGCAAAGAGAGCGGCGGTAGCTACGGCTTCCTGAAGTTCTCTGCCTCTGAAGATCTGGGTGGCGGCATGAAAGCCCTGGCCATGTGGAACGGCGTTGCCAACGTTGGTGATACTGGTTCTGCTGGTGGTATCACTGGTCGTGACGCCTATGTTGGCCTGACTGGTGGCTTCGGTACCGTTCTAGCTGGTACCCTCTCAACCCCGTACAAATCTTCTACCGTTAAGTGGGACCCCTTCGTCATGACCTCCCTGCAGGCTCGTGGTAACGGCGGCATGTCCGATGCACAAAATGGCTATGCTTCCAACGCCCTGGCTTATGCCAACAAGTTCGGTCCGGCGACTGTTGTTGTGGCTCTGGTAGTAGACGAAGGCACTGACCCGACTGATGGCACCAAGCTGAAAGGTGAGCATGCCAAGTCAATCTCTGTCAACGCTCCGGTTGGTCCGGTTGAAGTGGCCGTTGCCTATGTTGATGCCAGCAAGTTCAGCGACATTAGTGGGTTGGGCCTTGGTTCCACCGCTTCTCTTCTGAGCGATGTCACAACACTTTCCCAGCCTGGTTTCACTGTAGGTGTTAGCGACAAACAATCCGTTGCAGGCTTACCTACCCTGACTGCTAGCAAAGTTGGTGTGAAGTGGACTTCTGGTCCGATTACCGTTGCTGGTCAGTATGAAATGCTGGATCTCGATGGTACCAAACCTACTGTTACCTATCTGACAGCCTCTTATGCCATGGGTGCGAACACCATCTCTCTTGGTGCTGGTACCACTTCATGGGATATTAGTGGTCTCGATGATAGCCAGTACATGGCTATTGGTGTGAAGCACGCATTCAGCAAGACCACCAGTGCAACCCTTGGTTATCGTTCTACTGATATGGGCAACATGCCTTCTGTTAGCTACGACGATGCTGGAGTTGTTACCGGTGTGGCAGAAGCCAAAGCTGAAAACGTAACCTCCATTGGTCTGCGTGTAGGCTTCTAAGTTAATCGAAAGATTAATCTTGGATAGGGAACGGGGCCTTCTGGCCCCGTTTTCGTTTCTGCTGTTTTCGTCTTTAATCACTTCTCTGCCGTGTTAAACTAGCGCCCTCATTTTTCAGCCGGGTTGCCACCGCGTAATGACCAGCACCACATCCACCCGTATTCGCGAAATTCCCTACAACTACACCTCCTTCTCCGATCGGGAGATCGTTATACGTTTCCTCGGTGAGGAGCAGTGGTTGCGTCTCAATCGCCTACGCGAAGAGCGGGTTACTGGCCGTTCGGCGCGGATGCTGTTCGAGGTGCTGGGGGATATGTGGGTTATTGTGCGCAACCCCTTCATCCAGGACGATCTGATCGAAAACCCCAAACGTTGGGGATCTCTGGTGCATGCGTTGCACCACCGGCTGGATCAGATCGTAGCGCGGGCCGACGGCAACGATGAGGCCGTAGCGCTGGCCGATGCCGCACGCAAGGCGGTCAACGAATTTGAGCAGTGGCTCTCTCAGGAGTTACATAAGCGCACCGAGGTCGGCCGACGTCTGGCGCGGGTAACCCGCAAGGACAACATTCAGTTTGATGGTCTGGCCCGCGTCTCCCACGTTACTGATGCCTCCGACTGGCGGGTGGAGTATCCCTTTGTGGTGATCACACCTGACAGTGAGGAGGAGGTTGCGGCAATCGTACGCGAATGCGTCGCTCTGGGTTTGACCATTATTCCTCGTGGCGGCGGTACCGGTTACACCGGTGGTGCGGTGCCGCTCCATCCTGACAGCGTGGTGATTAACACCGAAAAGCTCGATGCCATCGGTGCGGTGGAGATGCACCCTCTCCCCGGCGTGGCGGAGAAGGTGGCGACGGTTTCTGTCGGCGCCGGTGTGGTAACGCGCCGCGTCTCTGAGCGGGCCGAGGCGGCCGGATTTGTCTTCGCCGTTGACCCCACCTCCCAGGACGCCTCCTGCATCGGCGGTAACATCGCCATGAATGCCGGTGGCAAGAAGGCGGTGATGTGGGGTACCACTCTGGATAATCTCGCTTCCTGGAATATGGTGAGCCCGGACGGTGACTGGCTGAAGGTTGAGCGACTCAACCACAACCGGGGCAAGATCCATGAGGTGGAGTTTGCAGAGTTTCGGGTCAGCCGATTCAGTGCCAAAGAGAATAGCCTCAAGGGCGAACCAGAGATCCTGAAGATCCCTGGCGAGCACCTGCGCAAGCGTGGCCTGGGCAAGGATGTCACCAACAAATTTCTCGGTGGTCTGCCTGGCGTACAGAAAGAGGGCTGCGACGGTATCATCACCTCGGCGGTCTTTATCCTGCATCGTATGCCCGGTTTTACCCGCACCGTCTGCCTTGAATTCTTTGGCGCAGACCTGCGCCGTTCGGTACCCGCCATCGTCGAGACCAAAGATTATCTTGATGCGCTGCCTGGTGTGGTGCTCGCGGGATTGGAGCATCTGGATGACCGCTACATCAAGGCGGTCAACTACAGCACCAAGGCGCCACGCCCCGATCTGCCAAAGATGGTGCTGCTGGCGGATATTGCCGGTGATGACGAAGCCCAGGTAGCCGAAGCCGCCTCCACCGTGGTGCGGATGGCTAATGCCCGTGACGCAGAGGGTTTCGTTGCGGTGAGTCCTGAGGCGCGCCACCGTTTCTGGTCCGACCGGGCACGTACTGCGGCTATTGCCGCTCATACCAACGCCTTTAAGATCAACGAAGACGTGGTAATCCCGCTGGAGCGGTTGGCCGACTACAGCGAAGGGATTGAGCGGATCAATATCGAACAGTCGATCGTCAACAAGCTCGCCATTATCGATGCGGTGGCAGAGTACCTGGCCGGGCCGCTGCCGGTAAGACGCAGCGATGCCGACTACGAAGACAGCGAGGAGAGCACTGCGATCCTTGAGGCCAAGCGTGAGGCTGCACTTAATCACCTGCAAACCACCCGGGCCCGCTGGCAGTTGTGGCTCAATGGTCTCGACACCCCGGCGAAGGAGTTTGCCGATGGCTGGACGCCGGATGTGGTGGAAAAAATGGAGTCTGGTGATACGCTTTTCTCGCTGATGCAGCGTCAGGACCTACGCATCTCCTATCGCGGTGAGGTGGAGAAGCCGCTCAAGGAGATCTACAGCGGCCGTGAATTGGAAGCGGTACGTGAACGGCTCGATTCAATCCATGCGGCTGAGCGCAATCGCCGCCTGTTTGTTGCCACCCATATGCACGCGGGTGACGGCAACGTGCACACCAATATCCCGGTCCACTCTAACGACTACGCCATGCTGCATGAGGCTGAGCGGGTAGTGGAGCGGATCATGACCCTGGCCGAGTCCCTCGGTGGGGTGATCTCTGGTGAGCACGGCATCGGCCTGACCAAGATGCAGTTCCTAGCCCCCGATGTGGTGGAGGCCTTTACCGCCTACAAACAGAAGGTCGATCCACAGCAGCACTTTAACCGCGGCAAATTGCTGGCCGGTTCAGGGCTGGATAACGCCTACACTCCCTCGTTGCGACTGTTGCAACAGGAGGCCTTAATCCTGGAGGCGAGCGAGCTCGGCGAGCTGAACAACATGGTCAAGGACTGCCTGCGCTGTGGTAAATGCAAACCAGTCTGTACCACCCATGTGCCACGGGCCAACCTGCTCTATTCGCCGCGCAACAAGATCCTCGCCACCGGTCTCATCATCGAGGCATTCCTCTACGAGGAGCAGACCCGCCGTGGTATCTCGGTGCGCCACTTCGACGAAATGAACGACGTGGCCGATCACTGCACCGTCTGCCATCGCTGCCTCAAGCCCTGTCCGGTGAACATCGACTTCGGTGATGTCTCGGTGCGTATGCGCAATATTCTCTGCAGTCAAGGCAAGAAGCGCAGCAGCATCGGTACTCGTCTCTCCATGGCCTTCCTCAACGTTAGCGACCCGGCGACGGTGAAGCTGATGCGCAAGACCCTGATCGAATGGGGCTACGCAGGACAACGCCTGGCACACCGTATCTTCAAGGGTATCGGCCTGCTCGGTCGCAGTAAAAAGCGGCCCGCCGGAACCACCGGAAAGATGGGCCTGCAGGAGCAGGTGATCAATTTTATGAAGCGCCCGATGCCCGCCGGTTTACCGAGCCAGACCACCCGTGCCATGCTCGGTCTGGAGGACGACAAGGTGGTGCCGATCCTGCGTGACCCATCGCGCACCAGCGAATCATCGGAAGCGGTGTTCTACTTCCCCGGCTGCGGCTCCGAGCGGCTCTTCAGCCAGATCGGCCTCGCCACTCTGGCCATGCTCTATGAAACAGGTGCGCAGACCGTGTTGCCTCCCGGTTACCTTTGCTGTGGCTACCCGCAGAGTTCGGCGGGTAACGACGCAGAAGGGAAGCGGATTTCGGTTGAGAATCAGGTACTGTTCCACCGCATCGCCAACACCCTGAACTACATGGACATCAAGACGGTGGTTGTCTCCTGTGGTACCTGTATGGATCAGTTGCTTAAGTACCAGTTTGAGGCGATCTTCCCTGGCTGCCGCCTGCTCGATATTCACGAATATTTGCTGGAGAAGAACGTCTTTTGCGGCAGCAACAGTGGTCGCCAGTATCTTTACCACGACCCGTGCCACTCACCGATGAAGAGCCACAATCCGCTTAAGGTTGCCTCAGGTCTATTAAAGCAGGATGTGCGTTTGTCAGACCGCTGCTGTGGCGAGGCAGGCACCTTTGCCATCTCCCGTCCCGATATTGCTACCCAGGTACGCTATCGCAAGGAAGAGGAGTTGCTTAAGGGGATTGCCGAGATCGGTGACGGTAAAGTGAAGCTGTTGACCTCCTGTCCCGCCTGTCAGCAGGGACTCTCGCGTTATTCCGATACCACCGGGTTGCAGAGCGACTACATCGTGGTCGAACTGGCACAGCGTCTTTTCGGAGACAACTGGCAGCAGCGTTATATCGACAAGCTAAAGCAGGGCGGTATCGAGCGGGTTCTTCTCTAGAAGGGTAAAGGTAAAAAAAGCAGAGTGTGATTCTTCTCCACCTTTTACCGAATACCTTTCACCTTTTTCCTCCATCTGGGCTACGATAAACAAAAACACCACCCCGGAGGAGAGACCATGATCAAACGTTTTGCAATATCCCTGTTTGCCGCAGCCCTGCTAGCGGCTACTCCCCTTCATGCCGAAGAGGATTCCCCTATCATCTCCATCAAAAGACTCAAGTTGGAGACGGCACTGAAGATCGCTCAGGCTGCTATTGCCCAGTGCCGCAAGGAGGGTGTGCAGATCGGTGTAACTGTGATCGACCGCGGCGGCCATCCCCAGGTAGTCCTACGTGACGTGCTGGCGATGGATCTGACTCTGAACATCTCAAGGCAGAAGGCCTATTCGGCAATGTCATTCAATAGTGCTACCTCTGCGCTGGAGAAACGCTTCACCACCATGTACGCGGTACCAAAGATTGATGGTCTTGTAATGAGTGCCGGAGGTCTGCCGATCACCGCGGGCGGGACCATCCTTGGTGGTGTCGGCGTAAGCGGTGCACCATCCGGTGAGACCGATGAAAAGTGTGCGAAAGCGGGTATCGACGCAGTAATTGCCGATCTGGAGATGGCAGACTTCTGAGTAATGTTGTGTACAAAAATCAGGGAGGCGATTTATGTATTTGAAAGAGAAGACGAGCGGCGATCTGGTCGAGGTACTGGATAGCGCAGCACTGTTTGATCCGAACTTTGCAGAGATAGTTGGTCGTTACCATGCCGGTGAGGAGATGCAGGAGGAGACGCTATTTCCCAAGCAGGAGCTGACTTTTCCTTCTGGAGAAAATCTGCCTCGCTGCTGGCTTGATCCAGCATATAAGGGGTAAAAAAATGCCGGGCATTGCCCGGCTTTTTTATTCCCGCTCTCGGCGTAGTTGTGCCGATTGTACTTCTAGCAGGTGTTGAATCAGGGCGTCCTGCTGCTGTTCTAGCATATCTTCAAATGTAAGTCCGGTCAGATAATTGCCATCACCGTTACCGCCGTGGCTGTAGGCAACACGCGCCATAATTTGTAGGCACTGGTGTGAAGGGAAGAGCACCATTTTTAACAGGAGTTGTTCCCCCTTTTTCAGTGCTTCCTGTGTATCGAAGGCCATTCCGCCGGAACCGATATTGACTCGGGTCGTAGGCTGGACATCAGCGCCCATACCGATGGCACCTACCATCTGCGACAGGGTATCGATTTTGCGATCGAGGATAGATAGGTAGTGGGCGATGTCGCTGTGGTGTTTGCGGATGTTGGCCAGGGCATGGCTGGCATGGAGATCCAGTTCACGGATTTGCCGCATGCCAAGGCAAACATCATCCAACGGGAGATTGCTGCTATCCTGTCCGGTAGCGGTTCCTTCGCTGATGCGTTGATACTCCAGATAGATCGTATCTTCGACACGAAAGTTCTGTCGCCGCTCCGCTTGTGTACTCATGCCATTTCCTTGCGTTGGTAAAACAACTTCAGGAGAGGGTGGTAACTCCGTTTTCACTACCAACCAATACTACATCGGCTGGTCGCAGTGCGAACAGGCCGTTGGTGACCACGCCGGTGATGTTGTTGAGCTTCTGTTCTAGCTCTAAAGCGTCTGAGATTTGCATCCCATGCACGTCAAGGATCACATTGCTGTTATCAGTCACGAAACCTTCACGGTAAATCGGTTCACCACCTAGCTTGACCAGTTCACGCGCCACATAGCTACGTGCCATCGGGATCACCTCGACTGGCAGGGGAAAGGTGCCGAGCAGGTCGACCACTTTGGTGCTGTCGACGATGCAGACGAATTTTTTCGCCACCGCGGCGACGATCTTCTCCCGGGTCAATGCGCCGCCGCCGCCTTTTACCAGATGGGCCTGGCGATTGGTTTCATCTGCGCCGTCGACATAGACCGAAATCTCATCGACTGAGTTGAGATCCAGCACGGGAATACCATGCCCCTCGAGTCGCTTAGCGCTGGCCTCGGAGCTGGCCACGGTGCCCTTAATGGTGTGTTTGATCTCGGCCAGAGAATCGATGAAAAAGTTGGCGGTGGAACCGGTGCCAATACCGATGATGGTGCCGGGTACCACATGTTCCAGAGCGGCACGTGCCACTGCCTGCTTCATTTCGTCCTGCGTCATAGCCATTGAATGTTTACCCTCGCTACATACTTATTTGATTATTTGGCAAAGATTCTACCAGTTTGTCCGGACATTGCACCCGTCTGGAGCGGTCTCTCCTTGTAACTTGAGGCCGACCTGCTTATGTTATGCGGATGTTAAGTGAATACGTAAAAAACATCCTCACTGCCCGGGTCTACGATGTTGCCATCGAGACCCCGTTGGAATTCGCCCCGGCTCTTTCTATCCGGCTTAACAATCAGGTCTGGCTCAAGCGTGAGGATCTACAACCGGTCTTCTCCTTCAAACTGCGTGGTGCCTATAACCGTATGGCCCACCTCAGTGAGGAAGAGCGTGCCCGCGGTGTTATCGCTGCCTCAGCCGGTAACCACGCACAGGGGATGGCGCTGGCGGCGGCCCGTCTTGGTATCGACGCATTGATCGTCATGCCCAAAACCACACCAGAGATTAAAGTGAAGTCGGTCGCCTCCCGCGGCGCGCATATTGCCCTGCACGGGAATACCTACAACGATGCCGCAGAACACGCAAAGAAACTGGCCGCAGAACAGGGTCGCACCTTCGTGCATCCCTATGACGATCTGCAGGTGATCGCAGGGCAGGGCACTATCGCTATGGAGATCCTGCGTCAGTATCGCGGCAAACCCGATGCGGTATTTGTGCCGGTCGGTGGTGGTGGTTTGATCGCCGGTGTCTCTGCCTACATCAAATATCTTCATCCCGAGATCAAGGTCATCGGTGTTGAA
This sequence comes from Thiohalomonadaceae bacterium, assembly GCA_050295975.1. Lineage (GTDB taxonomy): Bacteria > Pseudomonadota > Gammaproteobacteria > Thiohalomonadales > Thiohalomonadaceae > JAPHTQ01. Next base: position 33,958 of record JBNKQR010000017.1, on the reverse strand, counting down.
CCTGAGGAGGCCGCCTGCATGTACGAAGCTCTGAAGGCAGGCAAGCGGGTTGAACTGGAGCAGGTCGGCATTTTTGCCGACGGCGTGGCGGTGAAGCAGGTGGGTGAGGAGCCGTTTCGCATTGCTCGTGAATGTGTCGACGAGGTGATCCTGGTTAGCACCGACGAGATCTGTGCCGCGATCAAAGACATTTTTGAAGATACCCGCTCTATCACTGAACCAGCCGGTGCGTTGGCCGTGGCCGGGGTAAAAAAATATGTTGAGCGCGAAGGGTGTAGTGGCAAAGAGTTTGTCGCCATCGACAGCGGCGCCAATATCAACTTTGATCGTCTGCGTCACGTGGCCGAGCGCGCCGAACTGGGCGAACGGCGTGAAGCGTTGCTGGCGGTGACCATCCCCGAGCGTCCCGGTAGTTTCCGCCAGTTTTGCGAGACTCTGGGTCAGCGGGCAATCACGGAATTTAACTACCGCTATGCGGGTAACCAGGACGCGCACATCTTTGTCGGCGTACAACTTGGGCGTGGGCAAAAGGAGAAGCAGGAACTGGTCTCGCAGCTTGAACAGCAGGGCTATCCGCTGCTCGACATGAGTGATAACGAAATGGCCAAACTGCATATTCGTTACATGGTCGGTGGCAGGGCCACTGCGGATAATGAGCGGCTGTTGCGTTTCGAGTTTCCGGAGCGTCCCGGTGCCCTGTTACGTTTTCTTAATCGCATGGGTGAGCACTGGAACATCAGTCTGTTCCACTACCGCAACCACGGTGCCGCCTATGGTCGGGTGCTGTGCGGGATTCAGGTGCCGCCGGAGGAGAACGACAAGTTTGTCGCTTTCCTCGACAAGCTGGGGTATCCCTACTGGGAAGAGAGTGATAATCCTGTCTATCCCCTGTTCCTCTCCTGAATGCAAAAAAAAGCAGGACCTTTCGGTCCTGCATAATGGTCCTTCTGGGGGAGGTTATTCGTCTTAGCTACAACCCTTCGGTCGCGGCAGTCCTGCAATCTTGTTAGCGGATTTGATCAGCCCGTAGGGGAACAGCGAGTAGATGTACTGTTGTGAACTGCGGTCATCGCCAAACTTCTTTTTCATCAGTTTGGAGAAGACGCGTGGTTCTGCCACGGTGCTGTACTCTTCGAAGTAGTCGCGGGCAGTGTTGATAATGTCCCAGTGCTCTTCGCTCAGTTCCACTTTTTCGTTCTGGGCGATGCCTTCGGCGATCTTCTCATTCCACTCAGCCAGATTCTCCAGCCAGCCTGCCTCGCTCAGTTGAACGGTTTTACCATCGATTTCCAGTTGCATGGTTCTGTCCTCAATTGCATTAAATATGGGTGGGTACCCAAGTAATACTTGAGTAATTCCGTAGGGATATAATGCGGTAACAGAGTATATTAGTCAAGTATTATGCGCTAAAAAGTTTCCCCATAGATTCAATGCCTTAGGGGTTTTTCTGGTTTCGGCGGGTTATTTTTGCTGGTTTTTCTGCTGGATCAGCCAGCAGCGATGGATATGGGGATTACGTTCGAAGTCTTTAGGGAGGGTTTTGGCGGAGATCTCCTCGATCTGTAGCTCCGCCAGGGCCTCCAGGTCCATTTTGAAGCGACGGAAGTTATTCGAGAAGACCAGCAGACCCCCGTTTTCCAGCAGGGCGACGGCATGCTGAATCAGCGCCACATGATCACGCTGGATATCGAAACTCTCCTCCATTCGCTTGGAGCTGGAGAAGGTGGGCGGGTCGAGGAAGATCAGGTCGTACTTCTGCGGATGGGAACGTTTTGATTCCTGCTCCAGCCAGCTGGTGCAGTCGGCCTGGACGAAGTGGTGCTTGTTGCCGCGGAAGCCGTTCAGGGCCATGTTGCGCCGCGCCCACTCCAGGTAGGTGTTGGACATATCGACGGTGGTGGTGGCCTTGGCTCCACCCATAGCAGCGTGGACCGTGGCCGCGCCGGTGTAGGCGAAGAGGTTGAGAAAACGCTTCTCCTTCGCCTGCTCTTCCAGCAGTTGCCGGGTAGGGCGGTGATCGAGGAACAGGCCGGTGTCGAGATAGTCGGTAAAGTTAACCAATAGACGGCAGCTGCCCTCACGGATCTCGTGGAAGCGGCGGGTGTCGGCCAGCTTTTCGTACTGGGCACTCCCTTTCTGTTTGCGCCGCACCTTAAAGAAAATCTGCTCTTGAGGGATACCCAGCGTCTGGGGCAGAGCCGTCAGCGCCTCCTGCAGGCGGTGCGCCGCCTTATCCGGATCAACCGTCTTCGGTGCCTGATACTCCTGCACATGGGCCCAGAGCTTGTCGCCACGATAGAGGTCGACCGCCAGAGCGTACTCCGGCAGATCCGCATCATAGGCCCGATAGCAGGTAATGCCCTCTCGCTCGGCCCATTTGCCCAGCTTCTTCAGGTTTTTGCGCAGGCGGTTGGCGAACATCTGTGCGCCTTCGCTGAGCTCGGTGCTGGTGGTCGTGCCCGATTGCGGTGCTTCCTCGACCGCGTCATAACGGAACAGGCGGCACTCGATCGGGCCGTTGAAGAAGGTGACCGGTTTGCGTCCATTCATTCGTAACTGCGCGGCCAGTTCCGGGTTGGCGCTAATCATCGCCAGTTGCCAGCCGTGCAGGGTGGTACGCATGGCCTCACCGAGACGGGCGTAGAGGGTCTGCAGTGCCTCCACTTCGCCAAGGCGCTCACCGTAGGGTGGGTTGGTGGCGACCAGGCCGTAGGGGGCCGGTGCCGCCGGGAGCTGCTTCTCCAGATCCTGCTGGGTGACCTGGATGTGATCCTGCAACCCGGCCTGATAGATGTTGTCCTCTCCCGCCAGCATTGCTTCGTTGTCTCGGTCGTAGCCGACGATGGGTGGGAGTGAGGCCAATCCAGCATCACGGCGCTGCTCTGCCTCCGCCCTGACCCGTTCCCAGGTCTCGGCATCGTGGCGACGCCAGCCAAGGAAGCCGAAATAATCACGGTAGAGTCCTGGCGCGATGTCGGCGGCGATCAGCGCCCCTTCGATGAGCAGGGTGGCGGAACCGCACATAGGGTCGAGCAGTGCGCCGCCGTTGCGGGCGATGCCGGGCCAGCCGGCTTCCAGCAGCAGCGCGGCGGCCAGATTCTCTTTCAGGGGGGCGGTGACGCCGCTTATGCGGTAGCCACGGCGATGCAGGCTGCTGCCGGAGAGGTCGAGGCTGATGCGCGCCCGATCGCGTAGCAGTTGCAGGTGGATGCGGATGTCCGGGGTCTCCAGATCCACCGAAGGGCGTTCGTCGTACTGCTCGCGAAAGCGATCTACTACCGCATCCTTGAGGGTCAGGGCGGCGTATTTGCTGTGCTGGATATTGGCGTTGCTGGAGCGCACATCGATGGCGAAGGTGCCGTCGGAGCGGAACTGCTTTTCCCAGCGGATCATACGTGCTTCGGCATAGAGCTCCTCCGGGGTATTGGCCTTGACCGTGGTTAGGGGTAGCAGTACTCGGCTGGCAGTGCGCGACCAGAGGCAGACCCGGTAGGCGGTTTCCAGATCGCCCTCGAAGGTGACGCCGGTGTTACCGGGGAGGATCTTCTGTGCGCCGAGCTGATGGAGTTCTGCAGCCAGGATGGGGGGCAGGCCGCGAGCAGCGGTAGCAAAAAACTTCATCGCTAATCAATAGTGCGGTGGCGGCGTCTCATCCTCACGGGAGGCGACGGCAGAGGGGCTCAGGTTTTTCAACAGCGAGGCGAGGTAGTCGATGCGGGTCGTCATCTCATTCATCGCTTTCTGCTGTTGTAGCAGGGTCAGGGTGAGTTGTTCCTGCTCCGCCTCAATGTGGGTCAGACGGATTTCCAGGTCTTCGATGCGAGATTCCATGGGCATGACAGTGTTGGGATTCGAGGCCGCGATTGTAGCACGCGACAGGGAAAGCGCGCTGTTGCTTCAGGCGGGTTTTCGGGCGTAGCGTTTTAGTAGTTGTTCCAGCTCATGGGCGGGAAGAGCTGGGTGGAAATAGAATCCCTGATACTCATGGCAGCCTTTCTCCATCAGGTATTTCAACTGCTCTTCGGTCTCTACCCCTTCGGCGATGATCTCCATCCCCAGGCTCTTGGCCATGCCGATTATGGTGCCAACGATGGAGGTGTTCATGTTGTCGCGGGTGATGTCGTTGACGAAGCTGCGGTCGATCTTTAACTGATTTAGCGGCAACTGGCGCAGGTAGGAGAGTGAAGAGTAACCGGTGCCGAAATCGTCGAGGGAGAACTGGATTCCCATCGCCTGTAACTGGCGCATCTTGTCGATAGCACCGGTGATGTCATCAATAACGACACTCTCTGTGATTTCCACTTTGAGGCAGGAGGGGGGCAGCCCCGTCTCGTCCAGGGCGTTAATGATCAGCGGGACAAATTCATGGCGATGAAACTGGTGTGCACTGACATTGATCGACACACTACCGCGTACGGGGAATACTCCTGCCTGGAGCCATTCTTGAGCCTGACAAGCTGCGGTCTGTAGTACCCACTTGCCAAGGGCCTGGATTTGACCACTCTCTTCGGCGATGGGGATGAACTCGCTTGGGGGGATCATACCGCGGCGAGGATGTGGCCAGCGGGTCAACGCCTCCATGCCGACAATCTCTCCAAGGTGGTTAATCTGGGGCTGGTAGTAAACCTCCAACTGCCCTGCCTCAAGTGCCTTGCGCAGCTCCTTCTCCAGTTCCAGCCGGTTATCCGCCTGCATTTGCAGGCTGGGCAGGTAGAAGGCGATGTTGTTTCTGCCGCTCGATTTGGCCTGGTACATAGCGGCATCGGTGTGGCGGAGGATCTCATCGGCGCTGTCACCCTGTTCCGGGAAGATAGCGATACCGATGCTGGGGGTGATGTGCAATTCATACCCCATGACATTGTAGAGTCGAGTAAGGGCGCGCTGGATGCGCTTGGCGATGGCGCGTGAACGGACCAGAGCCACTTCGGCATCCCCTCCCAGATCCGGTAACAAAATCGCAAACTCATCACCGCCAAGACGTGCCACGGTAGCATCTCTTTTTACATCCTCGAGGATGCGGCGGGCGGTCTCCTGTAACAGGGCGTCGCCGACCGGGTGCCCGAGAGAGTCGTTGATATTTTTGAACCGATCCAGATCGGCAAGGAGTACCGCACCGTGTATGCCCTCATCACGGGCGCGCGCCATCGCCTGATTCAGCTGGTCTTCCAGCTGGGTGCGATTTGGCAGGCCAGTCAGTTCATCGTGGTAGGCGTTGTGGATGAGATGTGTTTCCTGCAACGAAATGCGCCGGTAGCCGTAGGTAACGAGTCCGATACCAAATAACCACAGCACGGCGTGACCAAAGCCAAGAATCGAGAGGTGGTGATCCGCGGTCGCATCGAGCTTCTGTAATGGCACCACCACGCTCAGGCCGCCCAGCACATCACCGGCTTTGAAATTAACCCCATCCTGATTGTGACAGGCAAGGCAGCTCTTCTCTGCAATGCGCGGACGCATCAGGCGGAGGAAGCGCAGCTCATCCATACGCACAATCTCGCTCACCTCTTCAGTGCCACGGATAAATTTTTCCAGTGCCCCCCTTTCCCAGTCATCCGGCTGGTTTTGCTGGCGTAGCGGGTGCAGGCCTGTGACGTGGCTGCGTAGGCCGCTGGTAGAACTGTTCTGCTCCTGTTCATGTACCAGACGAACAAAGTAGGAGGAGTTAACCAGGGTGAGGTGCTTACCCTTACTGGTGGTGATGTCTCGTTGTGGCAGGTGCTTTAGATAGGGGTTTGGGAGAATGCCCTGTTCCAATGGGACATAAAAGCCGCCAATGGATGAGACCAGGTGGCGGTAGGCCATATCCTTGTTAATGGCAGCGATGGCTTGAGTGTAGGCCTGGGTGTTGATGTTGTCCCTAACAAGAAAGATGTTCCAAATCAGTGATATAGCAACCGTCGCGGACCAGAACAGGGCGATCACGATGCCCCAGCTCCCGCTGCGGAAGCGGTTTGGTGTGCGGTTAAGCGGAGTGTTTTTCAGTGCAGTTCTCACCGGAGTTTTTAGTGGGGGGTTACCCGCCTGGAAAATAAACCCCTACTTTATAGTGAAAATCACTCCATTTGTAAATTTTGTTACATACTAGTTTCCTCTATGGGGTGATTAGCTGTGCAATACAGGATTTCCCCCATTGAGTGTGGCTACTGCTCCAGCTCTTCGGAAAGCGATAGCCAGCGTTCTTCACTGGCTGCATATTTTTTGTCGAGATCGCTCTTCTCCTGCAACAGGGACTTCAGTTTTTCCTTATTGGCCGTATCGTAAATATCGGGTTGGGCCAGTTGCTGCTCCAGGGTGTCGCGCTTTTGTTGCAGCGCCGCCATCTCTTTCTCGACCAAACCGATGGCCTTGCGCAGTGGTTGTCGGCGCTGGCGCTGTTCCGCCTCCTTGCGTTTGCGCTCCTTGCGTCCAGCGGCGCTGTTGTCACTCACGTCACTACTCGTGGTCGTAATCGGTTCATCTGCCCGGTTGAGCCAAATTCGGTAGTCCTCCAGATCACCGTCGAACTCAATTACCTTGCCGCCGTCAACCAGCATTAGCTCGTCGCAGACGCTGCGTATCAGGTGTCGGTCATGGGAGACCACCAGTAAAGCACCCTCATAATCCTGAAGCGCCATGGTCATGGCGTGGCGCATCTCCAGATCAAGGTGGTTGGTTGGTTCGTCTAAGAGCAGCAGGTTAGGACGCTGATAGATCAGCAGTGCTAGTACCAGCCGTGCCTTTTCACCACCGGAAAAAGGGGCAACGGGGGAGAGGGCCATTTCGTTACTGAAGCCAAAGCCTCCGAGGTAGTTCCGCAACGACTGTTCATTCGCTTTGGGATCGAGGCGCTGCAGATGTAGTAGTGGCGTGGCATCCGGTGAGAGTTGCTCCAGCTGATGCTGAGCAAAGTAACCGAGGCGTAGATCCCGGGCACGTACCACCTCACCAGTCAGTGGTTGAAGCTCTCCGGCGATCAGCTTGATCAGGGTCGATTTACCGGCGCCGTTGTGTCCCAGCAGACCGATACGCGCCCCGGCCTGCAGTGATAGCGAAAGACCGCGAAGTAGTGGTTTGTCACCATAACCGACGGCGGCCTGATCAATGGTCAGTAACGGCGCCGGGAGTTTATGCGGAGGCAGAAAGCGGAAGTGAAATGGTGAGTCGACATGTGCCGGGGCGATGCGCTCCATCCGCTCCAGTGCCTTGATCCGGCTCTGTGCCTGGCGTGCCTTGCTCGCCTTGGCGCGGAAGCGGCGGACGAAATCCTCCATGTGCTGGATTTCGCGCTGCTGGCTCTCAAAGGCGGATTGTTGCAGCGCCAGTTTCTCCGCCCGCAGATTTTCGAAGGCACTGTAGTTGCCGCTGTAGAGGGTCAGTTGCTGCTGTTCTGCATGCAGGATGTGGTCTGCCACTTCGTCGAGAAAATCACGGTCGTGGGAGATCAGCAATAGTGTGCCGGGATAGCGCTGCAACCACTGCTGTAACCAGATCACTGCGTCGAGATCGAGGTGGTTGGTCGGTTCATCGAGTAGCAGTAGATCCGAGCGACACATCAATGCCTGCGCCAGATTGAGGCGCATGCGCCAGCCACCGGAAAATTCGGCAACTGGTCGTTCGATCTGATCGTTGGCAAAGCCTAGCCCATTTAGCAGTCGGGCTGCACGGGCCGACGCGGTGTAGCCATCGATATGTTCCATCTGGCTATGCAGTTCGCCGAGGTGATGACCGTCGTCGTTCTTTTCCGCCAACGCCAGTTGCTGTTCGATCTCGCGCAACTCTTCATCGCCATCGAGAACATAGTTGAGGGCGCTCTGTTGAGTTGCCGGCATCTCCTGGGCCACATGTGCGATCACCAGATTGGGGGGCAGGCGTAGTTCGCCCGCATCCGCGTGTAGCTCACCACGGATCAGGGCGAACAGGCTCGATTTGCCACAGCCATTGGCGCCGGTAACACCGACCTTCTCGCCGTTGTGGACGGTCAGGCTGGCGTCAGCAAAGAGGAGTCGCGTGCCGCGACGCAGGGCGAGAGAGACGAGTCTTAACATAATTTCCAGATATCAGGGGGTGGAGTGGCCTTTGCAGGGAAGGGAGATGATTTTCATGTCGTCCAGTCGCAGGGCGGTGAGGCTTCCCCCCCACAAACAGCCGGTGTCGATGGCGTGAACATTGTTCTCCTGGTAGAGACCCAGGGTCGACCAGTGGCCGAAGATAATGGTCTGCTCTTGGCTCTTGCGTTTGGGAACGGTGAACCAGGGGAGTTTGTTTTTATCGTTGAAATTCGGTTTACCTTTGGAGAGGAAATCGAGCCCGCCCTTGGGGGTGCAGTAGCGCATACGGGTGAAGCAGTTGACGATGAAGCGCAGTCGGTCCCAGCCTCCCAATTTTTTCGACCAGCGGTTAGGCTTGTTGCCGTACATGTGACCGAGAAATTCGTGCAACTTCGGTCCGCGTAACACCTTCTCCACCTCGGCAGCCCGATTCAGCGCCTTCTCTACGCTCCACTGTGGCGGTAGTCCCGCGTGCACCATGGCAACGTCGAATTTCTTGTCGTAGTGCATTAGTGGCTGGCGACGAAGCCAGTCGAGCAGTTCATCGCCATCCTTAGCCTTGAAGATGGGGAGCAGGGCTCGGTTACCTTTGGTGTGACGATGGCGATTCTTCCACAAAGCGATCAGGTGCAGGTCATGGTTCCCCAGTACAGTGATCGCAGCGTCTCCCAGCCCTTTGACGAAGCGTAGGGTTTCCAGGGATTTGGGGCCACGATTGACTAGGTCGCCAGCAAACCAGAGCCGATCTTTTTTGGGATTAAATTTGATCAGTTCCAGAAGCTGCTGCAACTCGTCGTAGCAGCCCTGGATGTCACCAATTGCGTAGGTAGCCATGAAATTTATTTAGCCGATGAAGTGCGGCTATCTTAACAGCATGAACTAGTGAAGGGGATGAAGTGTTTCGCTTCTAATGGAGAATATGGGGGATGGCGAGTGTAAAGGCCGGGATCTCCGCATCAAACTCCAGTCCATCATCACCGCGCATCAGGTAACTGCCTTGCATGGTACCTACCGGGGTCTCGAGAATGGTGCCACTGGTGTAACGGAAGTGGTCGCCCGGTGCGATATCCGGCTGTTCGCCAATAACCCCCTCACCATGAACCTCCTGGACATTACCGTCGCTGTCGGTGATGACCCAGTGGCGGCGCAGCAGCTTTGCCGGAAGCTTGCCGGTGTTGGCAATCGTGATGGTATAGGCAAAGACATAACGGTCCTGTTCTGGAAGAGATTGCTCCTCGATATAGTGGGTTTCCACATCGATGTCGATAGTTGTGTGAGATTGCATCGTACTCAAATCCTTTACAGCCTTGCCGCGTAGGCAGCTGCACCAAGTAGACCACAGCGGGTATCAGTAATTACGTTGACCGGGAAGCTGCGTACGAGTTCCCGCATTCGTCCCTTGTCTGAGTAAGCTTTCATGAAGGTGCCATCCTGAAGTCGTGGCAACAGTTTGGGCGCGATACCTCCGGCAATGTAGATCCCTCCACTCGGCAGGGTTGCCAACGCCAGGTCACCCGCGAAGGCACCAAGGATGCGGCAGAATAGAGTGACGGCTTCGTTGGCGGTCTGGTTTTCGTCATTGAGCCCTGCTTGGCCGACGGCCGCTGCAGGGTCGGGTTCCTGTAACAGTAGCTCATCGTTTACATCGTCGCGCTGTAACAGAAAGCGGTAGATGTCTACCAGGCCATGCCCGGAGAGGATGCGCTCATAGGAGATGCGAGGATGCTCCTGTAACAGGAACTGCAACAGTGCTTGCTCGGTTTCATCGCATGGGGCAAAGGCGAGGTGTCCGCCTTCGGATGGGTGGGTGACATCACCGCCTGGGTGTGGAAAATTGAGGCTGACACCAAGACCGGTGCCTGCACCGAGTAGCAGCCGTAAACCGTTAGTGCTGTGCTCACTCTGGTGTAGCGTTACTAACGCCTCATCAGTCAGGTCATTCATGCTGTAACCGATGGCCTGGAAATCGTTCAGCAGCGTGACCTTGTCGATCCCTATGGCTTCGCCTAACTGAATGTTGTCCAGCTGCCAGGGTAGATTGGTAAGGCGGGCAGTTTGTCGTTCGCCGTGATGCACTACCGGACCGGCTACGGCAAAGCAGGCGCTGTCGGGGGTTCCTTCACCACTCTCCTCAATGAATTGCAGTGCCAGTTTTTCCAGAGACGGAAAGGCATTGCTTTGCAGCTGCTGTTGCGCCAGTTCATGGCGAGCACCTGTAGCGTCGAGACGGTAGAGCTGGAGCAGGGTTTTGGTGCCGCCGACATCTGCGGCCAGGAGCAGCTTTTCTGTTGTTGCCGTGTCACTCATTAATCGCATCATCCTCATGCTCTACCGGGATGAAACTGGCGGCATCGCTATCAAGGTACCACTCTACCTTGTCGTGATTGAGCAACTCTACCGGCAATGGCTGTGCCGGTCCGGTACCTTGCAGAACATGTCGCACCACGTCGGCCTTTTTGATCCCACTCACCAGCAGCAAAATCTGGCGGGCGTTATTCAGTACCGGCAGTGTGAGACTATAGCGCCAGCAGTCGAGACGCTCTACGAAACAGGCGCCGATGTGATGCTGCTCCTCCTTTAGCAGAGGAGTCTCAGGGAACAACGAGGCGATGTGGCCATCGGCACCCATGCCCAGTAGCACCAGATCAAAGCGGGGCAGGTCATTCTCTTTCGGTAACTGTGCCAGCTTGTCGCGGTAGTGTCCTACTGCGGTGTCGGTTTTTAACTCACCACGTATGCGATGGATGGCCGAGCGGCTTATCCCGAGCGGCTGGAACAGGGTTTCGTCGACCATGCGGAAGTTGCTCTCTGCATGATCGCGCGGCACGCTGCGTTCATCGCCGAAATAGAAGCGCACCCGTTTCCACTGGGGAAAAGATTTTATGTCGTGACGGCTGAGTTCACGATAGAGCGCACGCGGTGTTTCACCGCCCGCGAGAGATAGATAGAAACATTCCTGCTCACGCAATACCTCGTCAATTAATTGCAGAATGTGCTCCGCACAACGACGGTAAAGGGTTTCAGGTTCCTTGAAAACGTGAAGATGTGCTGCCATTGCAGCGACTCCTTTTTTTGAGATTGATGCAGAACTATCCCTGATCCATGTGGCGTTTTTCGCGAACCTGACTGCTAGCATCAAGAACCGCTTCAGTAATGTGGTTCTGCATTCGTTCCCTCTCCCTGGCGGTCAGGAAAAAGGCCATGTCGACATCGTGGCGGACATAACGTGCCGGTAACTGATTTAGTGCCAGGCAGGCGACGTCTTCGAGAAAATCCTGATCCACCCCTTCCTCCTTGGCGAGGGTATTGAGGATGTACTCTGTAACCAGAGTTTCGTAGTAGTTGTGTATGGACTCGAAGTTCATGACCGCTCCACGTTTTCCACCGTCTTCTGTGGCGGGGATGTACGTTTGAGCTTAGTCACAGGGTAGGGCTTATTCAACTTGCCCCGGGAGTGGATTAAATCCGCAGTTTCCAGGTGGGTTCCTGGTTCTCATTAAGCAGGTGTCGATCACGCAGCCATTGGTGGGCATCCTCGGCGTCCTGCTCGAACCAGGCGCGGGCGGAGCCGAGGCGAAATGTGTAGCCCCAGCGATCCATGTCCTGCATGATTCGGTCGCGACCGACTTCGGGTAGATAACCGGCCAGGGTGATCTCCATATAGTTGACCGCATTCTCTTCGTCATAGTCACCGCCCGCATCGGTATGGAGCTTGGCACGGCGCTGTTGATCCATGCAGATCAGGTGGCAACTTTCGTGTAACGCAGAGTGTACCGGGGTGTCGCTACGTACAAGCACTCGGCGGGCGATGATTCCAGCCTCGGAATCGCCGAACCAGCTACCGGGGATCGGTTCACCATCGGCTACCCACTCAAGGGTTAGGCCAAAACGGGAAAGGAGATCGGCCAGGGCCGTCCCGTCAATTTCACTACATAGCATGACGTCGTTCATGGTGTGCATGATAACCGGCTCGAATAGAATCAGCGAATGATGATGCGCACCCTGTCGCCGGGATAGATGCGATGCGGGTTTTTGATTCGACTCCGTTTTGCCAGTTCAGGATAGTTGAAGGCGTTACCGGTGTAGCGTTCGGCGATATCCCACAGGGTGTCACCCTTCACCACGATGTGGGTGCAGTCGCACGCCTCTGGTTGGACTACGGCTGTTGGTTCGAGTTCTTCTTCTGCGGGTTCTTTCTTTGCTGGTAAGGATGTCGCTTCAGTAGTTGTACTGGGTTGCTGCTCCTCGTCGGGTAGAGGGGGTGCTTCTTTTGCCGGTGTTTTGCGACCGATCGCAATGGCTGTGCGATCGATGATCAGATTGATCGTGCCGTCACCATCCTTTTCGATCCGTAGCGGAACCTCCTCAGGTGTCTCCACTACCGCAGTAACGGGTGATGGCTCCTTCAGGGCAACTGATGGGATGAGTCGTTCGCGGTCTGGTTGCGGCCATAACCAGTAGCCGAGAGGAATCGCACCAAGAAACAGCAAAAACAAAATCAGCCAGAGTAGTGAGTTGTCATCTCCGGGGGGAGCAGGTTTGCTGCGCGGAGCGTGCGGAGGTGACGAACTCATCTCTGCTGCAGCAGAGGGTGTACGTGTGTTAGGTGGGCCTATGTGTGATGTCGTGGCTGGTTGTGGTGTGGCTGATGGAGTCACTCGTTGAGTGTTGGACTCAGTTTGAGTCGCTGCTGTGGTTGAAGCCGACGCGGTCTGTTCTGTTGTCTGTTTAACACTTACAACAGGTTGTTCCGATGTATGAGGAAGTGGCGCAGCGGCTAGTTCTGTTTGTGTCAGCGGGACGGGTGACGGTTCAGGTGTTATCTCTTTGGTATCTACCTGGTCTGTTGGTTTCTTTGTCGGTGCTTTTTCCACGTCACTACTTGTATAGCTGTCGTTTTGCTTTTGCTTTTGCGTTTGTTTTTGCAGCTGTTCGAAATGGCGACGCAACGGCTCTACATCATGCATGGTTCGTAGATGTGCCAGCTCACTGCAGAGGACGATCTCGTTCTGATAGAGGAAGCCGATGGAGAAGAGCTCCTGCGGCAGGTAGAGGGGCAGGTTAGCCCAGCTTCCCTGTTCACTACGCACCAGCCCAACCACGTTGTCGACCAAAAAGGCGAAGTGTCGGCTCCCTTCTTCATGCAGTAGCAGCCTGCCCCTACCCATGCGTGGTGTGTCGATACCGAAGCGCTCATGGAGATCAATAATTGCGTGGGTGCGGTTCGCATGATGAAAAATGCCAGGGGTACTGCGATTGCTACCCGGTGTGTGGGTAATGTGTGAGGGTGGCATGAGAATACTGCCTACGCTTTGCGCAGGCACCGCAAAGCCGATCCCCGCAATGCGGAAGATGAGCAGCGTCTCGTCTTTATTGATGGACATGGTAAGAAGTATAACGGCGACCCGTGAAGGACGCTTGAATCAGACGGGCAGGCTGTGCAAAAAAGCTACTTGTCAGTAATGCTATTTGCCAAGGCGACAAACTGTTCCAGGGCGAGGGTTTCAGGGCGACAGCCCGGGTCGATCCCCAGTGTTTCAATTGCTGCTGCATCAAGCAATCCCTTCATGTTATTGCGCAGGGTTTTGCGTCGCTGATTAAAGGCCTTGGTGACCAGCTGGGCGAGAATTTTTTCATCGCGGGCAGGGAAGGGCAGTTGAGCATAGGGCGTAAGGCGCACAATGGCCGAGTCAACCTTGGGTGGTGGGTTGAAGGCACCGGGCGGTACGGTAAACAACTTTTCTACCCGGCAGTGGTACTGCACCATGATGCTGAGGCGTCCATAATCACCACCGCCAGGATTCGCCGCAAGACGATTGACTACCTCTTTTTGCAGCATGAAGTGCATATCATCAATACAACGTGACTGATCCAGTAGATGAAAGATCAACGGGGTGGAAATGTTGTAGGGGAGATTGCCCACTACGCGCAATTTTTCTTCGTCACTTTTTGCCAGTGAGCAGAAATTGAATTTCAGTGCGTCGGCGTTGTGAATGCGCAGGGTTCCTGCAGTAGCAAATTGTTGTTCCAGTTTGGGCACCAGATCCCGATCCAGTTCCACCGCATCCATCTCTCCCAGGGCAGCGAGCAGTGGTGTGGTGAGGGCGCCGAGTCCAGGTCCGATCTCGACCAGCCGCTCACCCGGCAACGGATGGATGGCGGCGACGATACCGCGGATCACATTTTGATCGTGGAGGAAGTTCTGGCCGAAGCGTTTGCGTGGTCGATGGTTCATCGCCGTATCATTTCCAGTGCCGTATCGATGGCGTATTGCAGGCTGCCGATCTCCGCCTTGCCACTGCCCGCGAGATCTAGCGCGGTGCCGTGGTCTACCGAGGTACGGACAAAGGGCAGTCCGAGGGTTATGTTGGCGGCGTGACCAAAGCCCAGATGTTTGAGTACTGGCAGGCCCTGATCGTGATACATCGCCAGGACTGCATCGGCCTGCTGTAGATGCTGCGGGGTGAAGGCGGTATCTGCAGGTAGCGGACCGAGTAGCTGCATCCCCTCACTGCGCAGATGTTGCAACAGCGGTTCGATGATCTCAATCTCCTCCAGCCCCAGATGGCCGCCCTCTCCCGCATGGGGATTCAGACCGCATACCAGAATACGTGGAGCGGCAATGGCGAAGCGCTGTTGCAGATCCCGATGCAGAATGCGGATTACCTCTTCCAGGAGTGGTCGGGTGATGGCGCGACTCACTTCGGCCAACGGCAGATGGGTGGTGGCGAGGGCGACGCGCAGTCCCTCGGTGGCGAGCATCATCACCACTCGGGGAGTATTGCTCAGTTCTGCAAGAAATTCGGTATGACCGGTGAAGGGGATCCCCGAGTCGTTGATCACGCCTTTGTGTACCGGGCCGGTGACCAGGGCGTTGAACTCTCCTTTGATGCAGCCGTTGGCAGCAGTGCGCAAAGTGTGCAACACATATTCGGCGTTGGCCGGATCGAGTCTGCCCGGTTCAACAGTGGTTCCCAGTTCGACGGGCAGGATAGAGAGTTCGCCTGGTGCACTGGACGTTGCAGGTTTCGCTGCATCATAGGGACGCAGTCGCAACGGCAGACCAAGCCGGGTCGCACGCTGTTGCAGTAGTTCAGGTGAGGCGACGGCTACGAGTTCACATGGCCGTGCCTGCTGTGCCAGCTGGACGCAGAGATCCGGGCCGATGCCGGCCGGTTCCCCGGGTGTAATTGCGAGTCGTGGGACGGTCATGGGCGCCCTATTGATCTAGGCGGTACTCCACGTAGGCCTGATCGCGTAGTTGCCGCAGCCAGTTCTGGGTCTCTTCTTCTGCTTTGCGCTGACGCAGAGAGGCGAAAGCTTCGTTGCGCTTGGCCTCGTCGGTATTGTCGATAGTGCGCCAGCCAAGTGGTTGTACGATGTGCCAGCCAAACTGGGTTTTGAACGGCTGACTGATTGTTTTTACCTTGGTCTCTTTGAGTGCCTTCTGAAACTCTGGCACATAGATGGAGGGATCGGCCCAGCCGAGATCGCCGCCCTTGGCACCGGAACCTTTGTCGTCGGAATTGACCTCAGCCAGTTTGCCAAAATCCTCACCTTTAATGATGCGCTGACGTAGGCGCTTTACCCGTTTAAGAGCTTCATCGCTGGAGACCAGCTTATTGGTGGCAATAAGAATATGGCGAGATTTGACCTGGCGCAGCATCACTTTTTTCTCACCGCGCTCACCGACAAGCTGCAGGATGTGAAAACCGCCACTACTGCGGATCAGTGGGCTGACGGCGCCCTTTTTCATGTTACTGACCTTCTCAGCGAAGAGGGTTGGCAGTTGCGCCAGTTTGCGCCAGCCGAGGTCACCACCCTCCAGTGCCTGTGGCCCATCGGAGAAGGAGATGGCGATCTGACGAAAATCCTCCTCTTGACGGAGTCTCTTCAGCAAACCCTCCGCCTTGCGTTTTTTCTCCTGAATCTGCTCCGGCGAAGCGTTGCTCGGTAGTGCGACCAGAATGTGGCGTAGATGGTACTCGGTGTTGTTTTTGACCTGTCCAACCTGTCCCGCAAGGAAGGCATCGACCTCCTGAGCAGAGACATTAACCCGGCTGTCGACCATGTTGCTCTTCAGGCGGGAGATGATCACTTCGTTACGGATCTGCTCACGGAAATCGGCGAAGGCTATACCATCTTTTTTCAACGCGGCGCGGAACTGTTTTATACCTAGACCGTTGCGCTTGGCGATATCTTGAATGATCTTGTTGAGTTGTTCGTCGGCCACCTGAATACCGCGCTTTTGCGCCATGTCCAGTTGTAGTTTTTCGATGATCATGCGCTCCAGTAGCTGGCGCTCCAGGATCTCTCGTGGTGGCAGTCGGGTGCCCTTGGCTGAGAGCTGCTTACTCAGGGTGTCCACGCGTCGTTCAAGTTCGTTGCGGGTGATGACATCATCATCCACCACTGCGGCGATACCGTTGATCTCCTTTGAGGCAGCGTGTAGCGGTGCCGAGAGGGTCAGTATAATAAATAGGGAAAATAGTGTGCGCATAGTGCTCTTCAGCTTTCGGATTAATCGGATAGGATACCACGTCCCAGGCTCTCTTCGAGACCGCGACCGAGTGTGGCGAGGCCTTTCAGTTCGAGGGTGAGGTAGAGGCTGTGGTCCAGCTCTTCGCTTACGCTGTCACGTCGCTCCTGAGCTGTCAGACGCAGGTTCCAGCAACAACTTTCGTATTCGAGCCCACCAATGCTCTCCAGTTCCCCTTCGTTTTCCAGATCATAACGATAACTGGCGAGCAGTCGCCAGCGAGGGGAGAGTGGCCAGAGCAAGGTCATGTCCGCCTGACGAATAGCGTCTGGCCGGTGATAGCGATAGTTGAGCGCCAGAATTTTACCCTCCCCCGGGGAGTAGCGCAGGCGGGTACTCAGCCTCTCCTCCCGCTCGTCACGGGGATTCCACTCCTCACTAACGCCGAGGCTGAGGGAGTCACTGGGGCTTATCGACAGTTCACCAATGTAGTTGGAGGTACCGGCGGTTTCTATCGGTGTCGAGCTGGTCAGGCCAACCCGGCGATCCTCAAAGTAGTGGATCTGACCGATGGCGGCGCGGAATCGCTCGCTCCCGCTGTTCTCGTCAATGAAACGGGTGGTCAGGGTGGTGGCCAACTGATTGGCGTCGGCCTGACGGTCGGCGCCGTTGAAGCGGTTATCGCTGAAGAGTTGGCCGAAGCTGAAATCGCGTACCCCGGTATCAAATAGTGGCAGGTCGCTCTGATCCTCATAGGGAACATTTAGGTAAAAAAGACGTGGCTCCAGGGTCTGGGTATAGGGGCTATCGCCCAGTTGAAATTCGCGGTCAAAGAACAGCCCACCGTCCAGAGTGGCAATGGGCAGGGAGCGCTCGAAATGATCACCGCTTGTTGAGTCGTTGAGCTGGTAGCTGGTGTAGCGCCAGGCCACTTTCGGTGTGAGGAACCAGGCGGCGCCTTCCAGTGGTAGCGTTGCGGTGGGTTTCAAGTCGATGCGATCACCGGTGGGGGTGCGGGTGTCGTGGGCAAAACGCACGCTCTCACTACTGAGATTAAAATTGAACTGATCGCGCCGTTCCGGCATGCGGCTGTCGAGGCGTAGCTGGGGCAACCGCTTGTAGGGTGAGGTTCCGCTCAGAGTCTGGTACTCCTGCGCACGGGCGAGGAAGCGCCACTCCGTGTTGTTGTAAGTTAGGTCCGCACGACGCTCCAGATGTGTCTGGCTGGTGGCCTCATCGCTGAAGGCCAGGTCGTCGTGGAAGAAGTCGCTGTCAGAGGTCTCGCGATAGCGCAGCGCACTGTTCCAGCCATCGCCCAGCTTTGTGCTGTGGTCGAGGGAGATATAGCTGCGGTCGTCTCGGAAAATCTTGTCGTTGCCAAGGAAACTACCGCGCAGGGTGGCACGACTCTGCGAACCGAGGTAACGGTACTCCCCCATCACCATCCCACCACGGGCGGTGATATTTCTTGGGGTGATGGTGGCATCCTGGTTCGGGGCGATGTTCCAGTAGATGGGCAGGCTGAAATCGGTACCGTTGCTATCCGAGGTGCCGAAGGTGGGTGGCAGGATGCCACTCTTACGCCCCTCCAGCGGGAAATTGAGGTAGGGGCTGTAGAAAAACGGCACCCCCATAAAGGAGAGGGTGGCGTGCCACGCCTCGCCGGTATTACTGTTGCGATCAAGTAACAGCTCACTCGCCTTCAATTGCCAGTCCGGGGCAGCGCCGGGACAGGTGGTGTAACGGAGGCCATAGAGGTTGGCGTGTTGTGGATCGGCAATCTCAATACGCTCAGCTCTGCCAGAGCCGTGGTTGTCTGAAAAGAAGAAGTGGGCATCATCAAAGGAGCCACTCTCTTTTTTCAGGTCCATCTTTGCACGGGCGCTATCGATACGCATACCATCGTTGCGATAGCTGGCATGGCCCTCAAGATGTAGCAGGTTATTGCGTTTATCGTATTCCGCACGATCACCCAGCAGGGTAGCGCCACTACGCTGCACCACCACATTGCCTCGCAGGCGGGTAATGCTTTCTGCCTCGGCAAACGCCTCATCGGCATCAACACGGGTGACGCCATCGGCCAGGTTGGTGTCACTCTGAAGGTTGTCGCTCTCCTGGGGTACGGGACATAGCACCCAGCGTGTATCGATCTCCTCAGCCCAGGCAGGGTGGGCAAGGATAAAAATAGCCAGGATGGATGTCGATATTCTGTTCACGCAACTCTTTCTGGAATTTAATCGTCTGCTAAGGGTCTGGGTCCAAAGTGGGCTAAAATCGCACAGTTTCCCCCACCCGGCAACGGGATTCCCGGAAAGTGGCGAAAAACGAGGCTTGCCGAGCGGTTCGCATTGTCTGGCAACGCCATCTGGCATACTCTGAGCGCAAACCATCAAGCGAGGATTATAAAAATGCGTAAGGTTCTTTTGGTTACCCCTTTTCTTCTTTTGGCTACCCAGGCAAATGCTGCGGACAACATCGATTCCATTGCTGGCATGGGCCAAACAGCATTTCGAGCCTTCTCCGAGGATCTCTCTGCGGCAATCAGCTACAAGGCACTGATCCCGGCTGAGTCGATGGGTGTACTCGGTTTCGATGTAGGAGTCGAGGCAAGTGCCACCTCCCTGGCCAATAAAACCGAATTTGATGCGGCCTGCGGCGGCTGCGGCGTCGACACGATCTACATCCCCAAGTTGCACCTGCACAAAGGTCTGCCTTTAGGCATGGATGTGGGTCTGATGATGGCCACGGTACCCAACAGCAATATCAAGCTGACCGGTGCCGAGTTCCGCTATGCCATTGTTGAGGGTGGAGTGGCCATGCCCGCTGTAGCGGCACGTCTTACCTACACCAAGCTGGACGGGGTGAGCGAACTGGATATGAACACTACCGGTCTGGAACTAAGTGTCTCCAAGGGCTTCGCCATGGTGACCCCCTATGCCGGTATCGGGCAGAACTGGGTTAAAAGTAACCCTGCTGGTAGCACCAGTCTGAGCAGTGAAGATTACACCCAAACCAAGACCTATGTCGGGGTTAACGTCAATCTGGGCTTGCTGAACCTGGCCTTTGAGACCGATAAAACCGGCGATAGCAGTACTACCAGCGCCAAACTCGGTTTCCGCTTCTAAGCGATATGGCGCAACGCCTGGCACTGCTGCGGCGCTGGCTGGACGGTGAGTTGGGGATGGCCGGGTTCGATATCGAACCCGCCTCCGCCGACGCCAGCTTCCGCCGCTATTTTCGCATTACCTTCGATGGCAAGAGCAGCATCGTCATGGATGCACCGCCGGATAAGGAAGATATTCGTCCCTTTGTCCGTATCGGGCGGCAATTACACGCCATTGGCCTCAACGTGCCGGAAATCCTGGCTGAGAATCTCGACCAGGGTTTTTTATTGCTGGGTGATTTAGGTTCGCGACAATATCTGGATGAACTTAACGACAAGAGCGTGGACCGTCTCTACGGCGATGCCATGGGCGCGCTGGTCGTTTTACAGGCCCGTGGCCCCGGGGCGGATGAACTACCCCCATATGACCGTCAATTGTTGTGGCAGGAGATGGCACTGTTCTCCGACTGGCTCATGCAGAAGCATCTGGGCATAACCCTGGATATCAGTACTGCTCTACTCATCAACGAAACCTTCGCTCTGCTGGCGGAGAGTGCGCTGGAACAGCCAGCCGTCTGCGTGCACCGGGATTACCACTCACGCAATCTGATGGTATGTGAGAATAATCCGGGGATATTGGATTTTCAGGATGCGGTGCATGGTCCGGTGACCTACGATCTGGCGTCCCTACTACGAGATTGTTACATCGCCTGGCCGCGGGAACGGGTCGAGGCGTGGGTGCTGGGGTATCACGACATGGCGGTGGAGGAGGGCATCCTGAGTGAACGCCAGGAGGCACGCTTTCTGCGCTGGTTCGACCTGATGGGGGTGCAGCGTCATCTCAAGGCCAGTGGTATCTTTGCTCGTCTCAATCACCGTGACGGAAAATCCGGTTACCTGAAGGATATCCCACGTACATTGGGCTATGTGGTTGAAGTAAGTGCCCGCTATCCAGAGTTACACCCCTTCCTGAATCTGCTGGAAGAGCATGTGATGCCTGAGCTGGAAGAAGCGGCAAGCTCCGCCATCCAGAATCCGGGCGTTTGAGATAACGTCTACATATCGAACCCGGCCTTACGATAGTATTCCTTGGCCTTCTCCTCGTCCTGAGGGACACCGTTCCCTTCCTGATAGATCATGCCAAGGGTAGTGAGTGAACCCACCATCCCCTTTTCGGCGGCCTGTTCAAACCACTTAATCGCTTCATCGATATTCTTTTCCACCCCTTCACCTTCCAGGTGCATAAAGCCCATACCGTGCTGTGCCAGGGCATGCCCCTGTTCCGCGGCGGCACGCATGAACTTCAGTGCCTCGGCTAGATTTTGGGTACCGATAAGACCGTTCTGATGCATGATGGCGACCCGGTACTGGGCCTCCGGGTTACCGGCTTCGGCAATTGGGGAAAGTAGCTGCATCGCGGTGCCGAAGTGTTTGCCTTCAAAGGCGGTGATGCCACTGCTGAGGTCCATATCGTCGTTATTGATCTGCATCGTGGGGCTCCTGGGGGATGAATGTACCCACAGGATGGAGTGGCAGAGCGGCTATTTCAAGGCACGGCGGTGGTTAGATCTCAGGCGGCCATAATCCGGGCGATGGCGTCCACATCCTCGATACCCTGCAGATGGATTTCCATGACACGATTGGCCTGGTCCAGGGTGATGCCGAGGCCATTGAGTACACTGGCGGGTGGGACATCGTCGGCGCCATCACCAATGCCGTAGGATTTCAGCAGGCAGTTGGCCAGTAACACCAGGTTCGGGTAGGCGGAGCAGGCCCCTTGATAGGATTCGTTGTGATGCTCCCGCAGGGTGACCTGCAGCGCATCGGGCATCTGCCAGACCTGCATCAGTTCAGCACCTATCTGGGTGTGATTGATCCCAAGGGTGCGCTTTTCGATCAGGGTCCAGGGGACTTCCGGATTGGCATTGATCACCCGGTTAAGAATGTAATACTCGGGCTTGAGTAGATGGCCGAGTACCAGAAAACCGAAGTTGTGTAGCAGGCCGCTCAGGTAGGCAAGACCAGGATTAACCTCCATGTGCTTGGGGAGCAGGGTACAGAGCGCCTGACAAAGGGTCGCGCAGTGCAGCGCGCTGCGCCACAGACTGTCGCGTCCCAGCGGGCCTTCACGGGGAATATCGAAAGGGCGCAGGGCACTAATACCGAGTGCCGTGTTCATCGCCTTGTCGAAGCCGAGTACCTGGCGAATAGCCTGATCGACTGTCTCGATCTCCCCCGGATGGCCATAGAAGGGGGAGCGGGCGTGACGCAGTAGCTGCACGCTGAGGCTGGGATCGGTCTCGATCACCTCCGACAATTGCTCGATGGTGGCGTCTGGGTTGTGATAGAGCTGTAGTAACTGGGCGCTAAGATTACCGATGGCAGGCAACTCGTGTAGGGAGTTGAGCCGCTCCTTAACCCCGTCCACCGGGCGCAACTGGTGGATGTTGTGCTGGCGGGCAAAGCTGTCGCTATTGAGGAATTCCTGTTCATCCCCCTTCAACAGCCTGACTGGGGTAGAGAAGGCACCATGCTTGGAATAGCGGTGCAGGTGGCGGAAATCCTCGCCGCTGAGGCGGACCAGCAGATGATGACTACCCGGTTCCAGGTAGACGATCTCCTGTTCCAGCAGGGTTTCGTCAATGACCGCCTGAATACCGAAGGGTATGGCCAGTGGTGGGACGGTACCCAGTTCGCAGCCTTGAAAAATGTGGTGGGCAGCAGCACGCTCCACTGGCTCCAGTTGGCGCTGCAACAGCTCAAACAGTTGGGAGAAGTTGAGGGCGTTGGCCAGTGGCAGTACCGCAAGTAGAACACCCTCCTCATCACCAAGAAGTACGGCGCGTGCGACCATCTCGGGACGAATACCGGCCTGTAGCACCGCCTGCTGCAAGGAGTCAGTGGGTTCGTGCTCAATCGCCTTGAACACCACATCATTTCGATGCAGATAGGTTAATACCGGATTGGAAACAGACATATTGGTACTCTGAGCAGTACAGAACAGTGTAAATTTAGCGCAATTACGTCGCCAAGGTGAGGGGTATTCTGACATTTATGGATAATGGCGGCTGAACGGCGGCAATATGGCGATAAGCGCGTATGATGATCGTTGGGTAAAAGAGGGGAAGGGACTGAATGAAGGCGATGATTCTGGCGGCGGGGCGCGGTGAACGCATGCGTCCACTCACTGACAACACACCAAAGCCACTGTTGCGTGTCGGCGGGGCGTATCTGATCGAGTACCATCTGCGGGCTCTGGCCAAAGCAGGATTCGAGACGGTGGTGATCAACCATGCCCATCTTGGTGAACAGATAGAGCAAGCCCTGGGCGACGGTTCACGCTACGGTCTTTCTATTATCTATTCTCCGGAGGGGAGCGCACTGGAGACCGGAGGTGGGATCTTTCGCGCACTGCCTCTGCTGGGTGACGAGCCCTTTTTGGTGGTTAATGGCGATGTCTGGACCGATTACCCCTTCGAGCGGCTAAAAATTCAACCACTACAGCTGGCCCATCTGGTACTGGTGGATAATCCGCCGCAGCACACCAAGGGGGATTTTGCCCTGCAGGAGGGGCGGGTGACTGAAACCGAAGGTGAGCGTCTCACTTTCTCAGGGATTGGCATCTACCGCCCTGAGCTCCTTGCCGGCTGCAAACCAGGCGCTTTTCCCCTGGCACCGATACTGCGTCGTGCTATGGCGGCGGGACAGGTGAGCGGTGAGCGATACCAGGGCCGCTGGTTCGATATCGGTACCCCTGAACGGCTGGCGCAACTGGACGAACTGTTACAGCAGGAGGTGTAGCCGGTGGGGCAGGAGATCGAATCGGCACGCTTCAATAAGCAGGATTTTATCCGCTTCGGCAAGCGCCTGTCCGAGGAGACGGCCCAGATGCAGCAGTGGTTTGACCAGCATCGCTTTTCCGAGCGGCACGCCGTCGGTGGTTTTGAGCTGGAAGCGTGGCTGGTGGATCGACAGGGCGAACCGGCACCTATCAATGAAGAGTATCTTGCCCTGCTCGGCGACAGTGCCCTCTATAGCCCGGAACTCTCCCGCTTTAACATTGAAATCAACAGTTCACCGCAAGCTCTCGAAGGCGATGCACTGGAACGGATGCAGCGTGAGCTGCAGGCCAACTGGGGAAGGTGCCAGCAGGTGGCCCAGGAACTGGGTGCGGATCTGCTGATGATCGGCACCCTGCCGACCCTGCGTGAATCGATGCTCACGGTGGCAAATATGTCTCGCATGGAGCGCTATCGGGCGCTTAATGAACAGGTGTTGCGCCTGCGTAGTGGTAAGCCACTGGAACTGGATATCGTCGGCGAGGAGCATCTGCAAACGGTGCATGGTGACGTGATGCTTGAGGCCGCCACCACCTCCTTCCAGATTCACCTGCAGGTCGATCAGGATAAGGCGGCGCGTTATTTCAACGCAGCACAGATCGTCTCTGCGCCGATGGTGGCGATCAGCGCCAACTCACCGCTGTTGTTTGGCAAACGACTGTGGCAGGAGACACGGATCCCACTGTTTGAGCAGGCGGTAGCGGTGGGAGGGATCGCCGGCGGCGCCTTTGGGCCACTGCGGCGAGTCTCGTTCGGAAGTGGTTACGCGCGCCAGAGTCTGATGGAGTTGTTCCAGGAAAATGCCGAGCACTATCCGCTGTTGCTGCCGGTAGCCCTTGATGAGGATCCTTCAAAGCTGCCCCATCTGCGACTCCATAACGGCACCATCTGGCGCTGGAACCGGCCGCTGGTGGGGTTCGATGAGGATGGCAGGCCGCACCTGCGGATCGAACACCGGGTGGTCCCGGCGGGACCTAGTGTGGTCGACACCATTGCCAACGCCGCCTTTTTCTACGGTCTGGTCGCAACCCTGGCGGAGCAGGAGACCCCGCCGGAGCAGCAACTGGAGTTTTTCCAGGCCCGGGACAATCTCTATGCCGCTGCACGCTACGGGATTCAGGCCCAGGCATTCTGGCTCGACGGCTGGCGCGGGCGCATGACCGATCTGCTACCGCAATTGATTCCACTGGCACGAAAGGGGCTGGAGCGGCTCGGTTGTACCGCGTCAGTAAGCGACTACTACCTTTCAATCATTGAGCAGCGCCTGCAAACCCGGCAGACCGGTGCCGCCTGGCAACTGGCCTATCTGGATCGCCACGGTGGGGATCAGTGCGAACTGGTTGCCGCCTACCTTGAGCGGCAGGAGAGCGGCAGGCCGGTGCATGCCTGGGAGCTATAAGTTGAGCGATGGAGAACCGATGCTGACAGAACGCGACACCCTTCCCGAAGGTCTGCTGGAGCTTCCCTGTGAACGACTACACGAAATGCTCCCTGGGCCGACCCTGTTCCACCTGCCGGGGCGGCATCAGGAGCCACTGTTTGTTTCGGTGCTTTTACATGGCAACGAGGACACCGGCTGGGAGGCGATGCGTGCCCTGTTGAGTAAGTATCAGGGGCGTGAATTGCCGCGGGCGCTCTCCTTGTTTATTGGCAACGTCACTGCGGCCCGTGAGGGCGTGCGCCACCTTGAAAATCAGCAGGATTTCAATCGCGTCTGGATGGGTGGTGATAGTGCTGAGGCAAGCATGGCACAGCAAGTGTTGGAGGCTATGCGTCAGCGCCGGGTCTTCGCCAGTATCGATATTCACAACAATACCGGCTTCAACCCTCACTACGCCTGTATCAATGTCCTGGCACAGCCCTTTCTCCACCTCGCTACCCTGTTCAGTCGTACCGTGGTCTATTTCACTTCACCGGATACGGTTCAGTCCCGCGCCTTTAGTGAACTTTGCCCTGCGGTGACTGTGGAGTGCGGCAAGAGTGGGCAGAGCCACAACACTGAGCACGCGCTGACATTTGTCGAGGCGGCGCTGCATCTGGATCATTTTCCTGAACAGCCGTTGGCAACAAGTGACTACGAACTGTTTCATACCGTTGCCACGGTCAAGGTTCCAACTGGGGTCAGTTTTTCCTTTGGCGAGACAGAGGCGGACCTGGTGTTCCCCGAGGATCTGGACCGGCTCAACTTCCGTGAGCTGCCATCCGGGACCGAGTTGGCGCGTATCAAGGGTACGGGAGGGGAGCTGGAAGTATGGAGTGAAGAGGGCGATGAGGTGGTAGCAGACTTCTTTGCACTGGATAACGGCAGCCTGGTAACCCGTCGTCCGCTGATGCCGTCGATGCTGACCTTGAACGAAGAGGTGATTCGTCAGGACTGCCTCTGCTATCTGATGGAGCGTCTGCCGCCAATCGCCTGAGGCCCTGTGCCAATCGTTTGGTCAGTTGATGCACATCAAGTTCTGATCCCGCTTACCCGTGTTAAAACGTTATTCTGTTTCGACATTAGTCGAATTGAAAACTCTGTCACAGATAAAAGAGGGCTACAGGCCCAAAGTTAATTTGTAGATCGGGTTTTTTTCATCCTGAAATTCCAGAGAGTGAGTCATGAGTGACAAGAGGTATAAGCTGGTTTATTTAGGGAAGCTCAAGCCTGGAATGGATGCCGCAACGGTCAAAAGTAACCTGGTTCTCTCGATCGGGATCAGTGAAGCGAAAGCCGAACAACTGGTTCAACCAGAACCGAAGATGCTCAAGCATTTTTCCACTGCGGTAGAGGCACAGCGCTTGGCCGAAAAATTCGACCAGGCCGGAATTGTCTGTGCGGTACGCGACAGCATAGGCTCTAGTGGCGTCGATACCACCAGTGGTGAAAGCTCGTTGTTAAGCGTACTGAAAAAGCAGGCGAACGGCACCGAGGAGGAGAGTTCCTCAGTATTGAACCGCCAGTTCAACGAACGACAGCGTAATAAACGGGCCTGATTCTCCCTTCTGACCTTTATATATCTTCATTTGCTTGAAGTTATCCGCGCGGCACTGCATAGTGCACTAATAAGGTAGGATAATAATAAAGGTGTCGATAGATGCATCTATTTAACGCGACACTGCGTTTCTTCTTTTATGGTAATTACCGGCTTCCACTGAACATTGCTAACCTTTCTTGTTAGAGAGTCATAGAGCTATGGACAACCCGATCATGCGCTGGTTGTTGGGTCGCCCGTTGACCCAGCAGATCACCCTGGCCATGCTGCTAATGTTTGTCGCGGCAGCGGGTAGTGTCGGCTTTACGCTTTATGAACTTGATCTGCGCAAGCATGACTACGTCATTCTCAATCTCTCCGGGCAGCTTCGGGCCCTCGCTCAGGGAATGGTGCGCGAAAGCCTCCATTTTCAGGAGCACACAGGGTCTGATACTGCAGCGACCATCTACCGCAAAAACCTGAGCCAGCAGGCCCAGGAGTTCGAAAAAATTATCACCGCGCTGCAAGCGCGCTCTCTCCCACCTGAGCTGACCGGACGTGCCGAGCCGCTGGTCTGCTCCTGGGATGATCAGGCAATTGCACAGCTGGATCTAACTGCCCGTACCTGGGAGGAGTTTAGTAACGGCATTGCAGCAGGGATGACCACAGATGGCGACAGGGTAGCCATGATTCAGGTGGCCAATTTCATCATGGATAACGAAGGCTGGCTTACCGTTGTGGCGGCCAATCTGACCAGTGCCTTTCAGGCGATGATGGAAGGCAAGATGCGTCTGATCAGCGACTTCAACCAGGCTTCGCTGGTCTTCTCCCTGCTGGCAGTGATCGTACTGCTATTGATGCTCTACTTCAGTTTTATCTTCCCTCTGCGCCAGACCATGCGAGGGGTAGAACGGATCGCCAACGGCGAATTCGGTTTTCAGATCCCGCAACAGGGTAGCCGCGAGCTGAGTCACATGGTCGGTAGACTCAATCTCTTCTCTCGCCGCATCCACTCCATTTTCCAGCTCACCGACAGTATCAGTCAGGCCAACACCCTGAGCGAAACCCTGCGCTTCGTATTTAACGAGTTTCGCACCCTGCTGCCCCTGGACTGGGTCGGCATGCTGGTGATGGACGGTCGGGGCGAGCGCTTCGTACTGCAGCACCGCTTTACCGAGGGTGAAACCAAACTGAACGAGGGGGATAGCTTCCTCGCCGCAGGCACCCTGTTGGGTAAGGCGATGGACGAAAAAACGCCGCTGCACCTGCCAGATCTGGAGCAGTTGGCAGAAGAGGATGAGAATGCGGAATTTGCCGCAAGATTGGCCGAGGATGGACGGCGCTCAGCGCTGTTCTTCCCCCTCTCGGTAGAGGGCGACTGGTCGGCAATGGTGGCATTCGCGGTGAGCGCTAAGGATGCCTATACCCCGGAACACCTGGAACTGCTGGGCAACATCGCCATTCAGGTGGCGCATGGATTTGAAAAGACGGTGGTGACGGAGAATCTGGTTATCTCCGCGGTGACTGGTCTGGCGAAGCTGGCAGAGAGCCGTGATATGGATACCGGGGATCACCTGCTGCGCATGTCCCGTTATGCGGCGTTGATTGCCGAGGAGCTGGCGCGGGAGGGGCCGTATATGGAGCGGGTTAACACCGATCTGGTACGCGACATCTTCCGCTTCGCGCCCATGCACGATATCGGCAAGGTGGGGATCCCGGACAGCATCCTGCTCAAGCCGGGCAAGCTGGGCTCCGAGGAGTGGCATGAAATGCGTCGCCACCCGAGCATCGGTGGTGAGGTGTTGCGCCGCTGCGAATCGCAGATGAATGCGGTGGGTCACAGCATGTTCCAGGTGGCCATTGAGATCGCCGAATGCCACCACGAGAACTTTAACGGCACCGGATATCCTGGCGGTCTTGCCGGTGAGGATATTCCCCTTAGTGCTCGTGTGGTTACTGCTGCCGATGTGTTCGACGCCCTCACTTCAAAGCGACCCTACAAGGAGGCCTGGTCGGTGGATCAGGCCCTGCTCCTGTTCCGGGAGGACGAAGGACAGCAGTTTGATCCGGTGGTGGTAGAGGCAATGGAGCGTGCCATGCCGAGAATGATGGAGGTCTATCAGGAGCTGCGTCATGTGTAGGAAAAACGGGCCTTTCAGCCTGTGGATAAGTATCGTAAGTTATTGGAATATTATAAAAAAGTAATGGAGAAAGCCGTGGTCTCTACAGGCCACTATCGTTATAATTGGGGTGTATCCATTTGATTCCGGAGGAGAACAGTGTGGTATTTCTGCCCTGTTTGGAACGAGTGGACACATAGGGAATTGTTATAAATAGTTTGAGGTTTTGCTTATGCGTACAGGTACAGTGAAATGGTTCAATAACACTAAGGGCTTTGGTTTTATTGCACCAGCAGAAGGGGGGGAGGATGTCTTTGTTCACTTCTCGGCCATTCAGGGGGACGGTTACCGTACCCTTAACGAAGGCCAGAACGTAAGTTTTGAAGTAGAACAAGGTCCCAAAGGTCTTCAGGCGACTCAGGTCAGCGTCGCCGAATAATTAGCTCGTCTTTTCTGACCCCAAAAACCCTGCCGCAAGGCGGGGTTTTTGTTTTTATGGCACGACATTTCTCTAATTGGCATCCATACTAAAAATCTCACCGGCCGGGAAGGTCGGATGCAGTTGGATTTGTTATGGGAAACCCCATTGATCGTTTGTAGTGGTCGGCGTACTATACCCGACTTTGGTACTAGGTATTTATCACCCTCAATAATTAAGGAGATAGGACTGTGGGCGTATTAGTTGGCCGCGAGGCCCCTGACTTTACCGCCAATGCCGTACTTGGCAGTGGCGAGATCACTCCCGACTTCAACCTGAAGAAGAACATCAAGGGTAAGTTTGCGGTTATCTTTTTCTATCCGCTCGATTTCACTTTTGTCTGCCCCTCCGAGCTGATCGCCTTTGATCACCGCCTGGAAGAGTTCAAAAAGCGTAATGTGGAAGTGATCGGTGTCTCCATCGATTCTCACTTCACTCACAACGCCTGGCGCAATACCGCGATCAAAGACGGCGGCATCGGCGCAGTAAATTATCCGCTGGTGGCTGATATCAACCACGCCATCTGCCAGGCCTATGACGTAGAGCATCCTGATGCGGGCGTTGCCTTCCGTGCCTCCTTCCTCATCGATACCCACGGTGTTGTTCGTCACCAGGTGGTGAATGACCTGCCACTGGGTCGTAATGTCGACGAGATGCTGCGCATGATTGATGCCCTGCAATTCACCGAAGAGCATGGTGAAGTCTGCCCAGCAGGCTGGACTCAGGGAGATAAAGGTATGACGGCCACTCCGGATGGTGTTGCCTCCTACCTGGCTGAGAATGCCGATAAGCTGTAAGGCTTCTCATTAGCCAACAAAAAAGCCGGGGCATTGCCCCGGCTTTTTTTATTGCGGTCTGGTTCAGTTCAGAGGCTGGCTTTGTCCTGATCGTGAAGTTTTTCGTAGCGCCGTTGATCCTCAAGGCAGCGACGTGCTGCCGGATAGGCCTTGAGTCGCTCGAATGGGATCTCGATGTCGCAATCTTCGCATCGACCGTAGTGGTTTTCCTGAAGTCGCTGTTGCGCCGCTTCGACCTCACGCAGGGCACGAATCGACTGGCTGAGTGCCGCGCTGTTAACGTCGCTAAGCAGGTCGGCTACCGACTCATCGCCACTATCATGGGTTTCACCGACCAGTTCACCGTACTGCTCCTGGTCACTGCGTAACAACACATCCCGGATATCCTGGCGCAACTGGCGGCGCTGTACCTCCAGAGTCTGGGAGAGTTCGGAAAGCTGTTTTTTGTTCAGGTGGTTCATAGTGAGATCCGTTTAGTATCCATCACTATTATTGTCGACCCAACGGTCACCTTCCGCCAGTTTCTCTTTTTTCCAGAATGGGGCTCGGGATTTCAGTGCTTCCATAATGTGGCGGCACGCCTCGAAGGCCTCCTTGCGGTGGGCTGACCAGACCGCTACCAGCACGATCGGTTCGTCCGGTTGCAGGGGACCAACACGGTGTATTACCAGTTCATCCAGCAGAGCCCAGCTCTCGCGGGCTTCGGCGACGATCCGCCCCAGCTCCTTTTCGGTCATCCCCGGATAGTGCTCGAGAGACATGCCCTGCACCGTATCACCCTGATTGAAGTCGCGCATGGTGCCCACAAACACCGCGCTGGCGCCGAACTTTCCTCTGGAGTGACTACGCACGACATGCTCTTCGTAGTGTTGCAGTGTCTCCCAGGGATTGAATGGGGTCTCGGTGATTTCGATCTTCACCTTAGCCCCCGGTCACCGGCGGAAAGAAGGCCACCTCATCGCCGCTGTGGACCTCACAGTTGGGCTCACAATACTCTTCGTTAATCGCTATCAGAATATTGTTCGGCATCGCCTTGCCCCCGGAAGCGGAGAGCCAGATGTCGGCAGCGGTGGCTACCTCACCGATCTCTACCGTGGCCCCATCGCAGCCCATCTGTTCGCGGAGGCTGGCAAAAAACTTAACCCTGACCGTCATCGCATCGTCCTCGAAAGTCGCGCTGTAGTTTGCGCCATCATCGGCCTGAGCCTATCATGATTGCCCCATAGCGACCATTGGCGGCAGTGCCGCGACAGGTAAAGAATATGAGCAAACTGACCCACTTCAACAGCAGCGGCGACGCCCACATGGTAGACGTCGGTGACAAGTCAGCGACACGGCGTGTCGCCGTGGCCGAGGGAAGGATCACCATGCAGCCGGAGACCCTGGCGCTGATCCTCAAGGGCGAGTCAAAAAAGGGTGATGTGCTGGGCGTCGCACGTATTGCCGGGATCATGGCGGCGAAAAAGACCGCCGACCTGATCCCGCTCTGTCATCCACTGATGCTGAGCCGTGTAGCGATCGATCTTGAACCGCAGCAAAAAGAGAACGCTGTTCACTGTGTCGCAACGGTGGAGACCACCGGTCAGACCGGGGTGGAGATGGAGGCGTTGACGGCGGTGCAGGTGACCCTGCTGACCATCTACGACATGTGTAAGGCGGTGGACCGGGGCATGACCATGGAAGGGGTTCGTCTGCTGGAGAAGGCGGGCGGTAAGTCCGGCCACTGGCAACGCGAGAGCTAGTTCTTCTTTCCCTGCATGTGATCAAGCATGCCGTTAATCCCATACTGGCGTGCCAGCAGACTGAACTCATTGCGATAGTGATTCACCGCGCTGTTGCCGTTGGCCACCACGTCGTAAACCTTCCAGCCTTCCTTGCTGCGATAAAAGTGGAAATCGAGCTGCACCGGATAGGTGTTGGCGCTAAAGACCTTTACCCCGAGACTGACATCGCCGGCACGCAGGTCACCACGTGGACGCAAGTATTGCAGCCGAGTCTGGGTGTAGCCGGTCAGTTGTTGCAGCATGGCGCCGATAAAACGTTCCCGTAATTCAGTTGTAAAGCGCGTACGTTGCTGCGGGGTGAAGTAGCGGTTGAGGGTGCCAGCGGCCCAGTAGCTCATCCGCTGGAAATCGAAAAAGGGAACGATCTCCTGCTCCAGAAACTGGCGCAGTTGATCCGGGCGTATGCCCTTGTTGTCATCCAGATAGCCGGTGAGAACATCGATGCCGCGGCGCAGAATCATCGCCGGTTCGGCCAGGTCGTTGGGCGCGTAGGGCGAAGAGTAGGCCTGCGGGTAGGCCGGTTGGGACGGCGGATAATAGCTGGGGGCGGCGCACAGTTCTGACGCCAGCAACAGTCCCGCCGACAGCACAACAACCCTCTTCATCGCCCCCTCCCAAACAGATTTAATTCTGTCGAGAGCATACCACAGCGTATTGTTTCTAGGAGCCATTTCAAAATTTGGACTCGTGCTCGGAGACAAGGCGCATAGCCTGTGAGGAGCACAGTTTACCGATAGTAAATGCGCACCACAGCAGGCTTTGCAACACCGGATCAGAGTGCGAGAACAATTTTGAGATGGCTTCTACTCGATGCGGCAGGTCTCAGCGAAACTTAGGCGCGGTCCACGAGTATGGAGTTTTTCCGTGGTGCCGTGACCGAGGGCGCAGATGAAATTGGCTTTCACCTTGCCGTCGGGGAAAAAGGTCGTTTCGACAGCCGCCTTGTCGAAGCCGGACATCGGGCCGCAGTCGAGTCCCAGAGCGCGCGCTGCCAGCATCAGGTAAGCACCCTGCAGGGTGCTGTTGCGCATGGCGTTCTCCTCAATGGCTGCCGGTTTACCCACATACCAGGAGCGGGCGTCGGTGTGGGGAAAGAGTTTCGGTAGCTGCTCGTAGAATTCCATGTCCATGCCGATGATCGCCACCACCGGCGCGCTCATCGATTTCTCCACATTACCTTCAGCCAGGCAGGGTTTGAGCCGCTGTTTGGCCTCCTCGCTTTTAACGAAGACGATGCGGCCCGGACAACTGTTGGCAGCGGTAGGGCCCCACTTCATCAATTCATACAGCGCGTGCAGTAGCGCATCACTTACAGGCTGACTGCTCCAGCTGTTGTAGCTGCGTGCTTCACGGAATAGTTGATCCATTGCGCTATCTGTCAGAGGCGATCTATTCATTATTAACTCCTGGAACATCTGGCTGGACAGGTTAGGGGGCTATCTCCATCATAGTCGTATGATCATCACGCCGCCTGCCACTGAAGCCGAACTGCTCCAGCGCTGCCACGCCATTGCCGGCGTGAGCTTGGGGGAACTGGCAACACGCGCAGGTGTGGCCGTGCCCGACAACCTGCAGCGGCATAAAGGCTGGGTCGGCCAACTGCTGGAACAGATCCTGGGCGCCGATGCCCAATCCCTCGCCGAGCCGGACTTCCGTGGTATCGGCGTCGAACTCAAAACCCTGCCGGTGGATAACAACGGTCTGCCCCGCGAATCGACCTACGTCTGCACCGTACCTTTGGAAGAGGGGCTGGAACCAACCTGGGAGCAGAGCTGGGCGCGACGCAAACTCTCACGCGTGTTGTGGCTGCCGGTGGAAGCGGATCGGGAGATCCCCCTGGCACAAAGACGAGTCGGCACCGCACTGCTGTGGAGCCCCAGTGCAGAGGAAGATGCGTTGCTGCGTCGTGACTGGGAAGAGCTGGCAGAGATGATCTGCATGGGCGAACTGGAACAGATCACTGCACGGATGGGGAGTGTGTTGCAGATTCGGCCGAAGGCGGCGAATTCAAAAGTGCGGTGTAAGACGGTGGGGGCAGATGGGGAGGGGATTGTTACCAATCCGAGGGGGTATTATTTGCGGCCTTCTTTTACTAGGGGGTTATTGGAGAGGTATCTTTAGTGTCGCTTCGCGACGTTTATTGTCATTCCGGCGAACGCCGGAATCCAGGGGTGCATCGCTTCGCGATGAATGAATCTTGAAAGCGGGTGGCTGACCCGCAGCAGGTCCTCTGCGAAGTCCGTCCCTGGACTTCGCCCTACGGGCCAGCTAAAGCTGTCCCAATTCGCTCCCGGCGAATTGGTCTCTTGCGCGGCCAAGAGAAAGTAACCAAAGAGGTCGCTCCTGCGCATCCATGCGCTCGCGACATTAGCAC